>NZ_JAMYNB010000007.1:0-328196 GCF_040318795.1 Mesorhizobium sp. M1004 | reverse complement strand
GGGGAGAGGAGCCAGCCGGTCGTTCGCCCCCTCAATCATCATAGCTGTGCCCTGCCCTCAAGCCATCGCGCACGCGGGCCGCGATCGCCAAAAATTCCGGCGTCTCGCGGATGTCCAGTGGCCGCTCCTTTGGCAGCGTCGATTCGATGATGTCGGTAACCCGACCTGGGCGCGGCGACATGACGACGATGCGCGTTGACAGATACACCGCCTCGGGGATGGAATGGGTGACGAAGCAGATCGTCTTGTTGGTGCGCGCCCACAATTCCAGAAGCTGTTCATTGAGATGGTCGCGCACGATCTCGTCCAGCGCGCCGAAGGGCTCGTCCATCAGCAACAGGTCGGCGTCGAAGGCGAGCGCGCGGGCGATCGAAGCGCGCTGCTGCATGCCGCCGGAAAGCTGCCAGGGGTATTTCTTCTCGAAGCCGGAGAGGTTGACGAGCTCCATCGTGCGCTTGATGCGCTCGGCCTGCTCCGCTCTCGAAAGGCCGATGATCTCCAGCGGCAGCGCCACGTTACGCTCGATCGTGCGCCACGGGAAAAGGGCTGCCGCCTGGAAGACGTAGCCATAAGCGCGTTTCTCGCGCGCCTGTTCCGGCGTCATGCCGTTGACCGAGATCGTGCCCGATGTCGGTTTTTCCAGATCGGCGATGACGCGCAGCAAGGTGGTCTTGCCGCAGCCCGATGGGCCGATGAAGGAGACGAACTCGCCCTTGCCGATGGTCAGGTCGACATTGGAGAGCGCCTCTACCGGACCGTCATTGGTCTGAAAGGTAAGGCCAAGTCTGCTTGCCGAGACGACGGCTGGCGATTGTCCCGTCATCGCTTGCTGCCTGCCTCTCGCAGCCGCCCAGGATGAAATGCCGTTGCATTCGCGTTGATGTTGCTTTCCACTCGTCCAATCCCACCCAATCGACGCCCGGAGCCTTGCCGATGTCGCCCAAACCCACTTGTCACCTTATCCGTCCTGAAAGCACTTATGAAGGCAAGCAGGGATTGACCTATTTTGCCGGCATTGCAGCCGAGACGGTCGGCTCGTCCGGCATCTGCATGCATCTGCTCACCCTGCCGCCTGGCGCCCGCGCCAAGGCGCATCTGCATGAAAGCCATGAGACGGCGATCTATGTGCTCTCGGGCGAGGTCCACACATGGTATGGCGACAGGCTCGAGAACCACATCGTCGTCAAGGCCGGCGACCTCTTCTACATCCCGGCCGGCGTACCGCATCTGCCGGCCAATCTGAGCAACGCCCCGTCCTCGGCCGTCATCGCCCGCACCGATCCCAATGAACAGGAAAGCGTCGTCCTGTTGCCGGAACTGGATGCGCTGGTGGCCTGACGCTGACGGGACTGCCGTCATTTGCACCGCGCCACTTCGCCCATGACATTGCCGTCGTCGTCGGCGACCGTCAGCTTCTTGGCGTTCTTGGCGCTGCGCTTGATGGTGAATTTGGTCGGCTCCTGTCCTTCTTCGCCTTCCGCCTCGCATGTTGCCGTCACCACCAGCGACCCATCAGCCTGCGCCTGCTTGTCCGTGAAGGTGCAGGCGCTGGCGGCGGTGACCAATGCCTCGTCGGTCAAAAGCAGCATCCGATCGGCGGCGACTTCCTGGCCATTGCGGTTGATGCAGCCATATTTGTCCCCATAGGGTTTCGTCAGGTCGATGCCTGCCGCAAGGGCCTGACCCGCAGCCAGAACGACTATCATCGCAACAGACGGCCCCAAACCGCGCGCGCTCATTCCCCCAGCTCCAACGTCACGAACACGGTTGCAACGGCCCCATTTCTTCAAGACCGGGAATGGTCACGAAGAACCCACCCTCGCCCTTGTTGGTGACCACAACGGTTTCAGCCGTCGTCCCCGCCTCGCCTTCGGCGGAACAGGTCGCATCAAGCGATTGCGTGCCCGGCGCCCACGTCAATTGCTGCGCGAACCGGCAGCCGCTGCCATAGGTCTCGATGCCTTCGGCGGTCAGCACGATATAATCGTCCCGGCCCTGAAAACCGGCCTTTGCAAAGACACAGCCGGCATCGTTGCCCCAGGAGCCGGCCAGCCTCTCGGCCCCTGTTGCCGGACCAGCGACCACCATCGCCACGACCAGTGAAATGAGCGCCCCCGGGCTCCGCAACGTCAAACGCCTGTCGCCGGAATGCCGGTGCGTTCCACCTTGCGCGGCGCGGTAATGTCCTTCCAGGTCGACAGAGCCCGGTTGACCGCCGCGTTCGGCTCGCGGGCGACGAATTCGCCATGGCCGGGCTTGGCCTTGACCTCCGCTTCCTCGACCGACAATTCGCCGCGCGAAAAGACGAAGCGCGGCAGGCCGGTCACCTCAAAACCTTCGAAGACGTTGTAGTCGATCACCGATTGCTGCTTCTTCGAGGTGATGGTCTTCTTGGCGCTGGGGTCCCACACCACGATGTCGGCGTCCGCGCCTTCGACGATGGCGCCCTTCCTAGGATACATGTTGAGGATCTTGGCGATGTTGGTCGAAGTCACCGCGACGAACTCGTTCATCGTCAGCCGCCCGGTGTTGACGCCCGTCGTCCACAGCACGGGCAAGCGGTCTTCAAGCCCGCCAGTGCCGTTCGGGATCTTGGTGAAATCGCCGAGGCCGTTGCGCTTCTGCTTGGTGGTGAAGGCGCAGTGGTCGGTCGCCACCACCTGCAGCGATCCCGCCTGCAGGCCGGCCCACAGCGAATCCTGGTGCAGCTTGTTGCGGAAGGGCGGACTCATGACGCGGCGCGCCGCATGGTCCCAATCCTTGTCGAAATACTCGCTTTCATCCAGCGTCAGATGCTGGATCAGCGGCTCGCCGAAAACCCGAATGCCCTTCTGGCGGGCGCGGCGGATGGCTTCGTGGCTCTGCTCGCAGGACACATGCACGACATAGAGCGGCACGCCGGCCATGTCGGCGATCATGATGGCGCGGTTGGTCGCCTCGCCCTCCACTTCCGGCGGCCGCGAATAGGCGTGTCCCTCGGGGCCATTATTGCCGGCGGCGAGCAGCTTTTGCGACAGCGCCGCAACCACGTCGCCATTCTCGGCATGAACAAGCGGCAGCGCGCCGAGATCGGCGCAGCGCTGGAACGACGCGTACATCTCGTCGTCGTCCACCATCAGCGCGCCCTTGTAGGCCATGAAATGCTTGAACGAGGTAATGC
Source organism: Mesorhizobium sp. M1004 (assembly GCF_040318795.1). NCBI lineage: Bacteria > Pseudomonadati > Pseudomonadota > Alphaproteobacteria > Hyphomicrobiales > Phyllobacteriaceae > Mesorhizobium > Mesorhizobium sp. M1004. Next base: position 325,036 of record NZ_JAMYNB010000007.1, on the reverse strand, counting down.
CTCTGTCGACGACGGTGGCCATCTCGTCGAACACCTGCTTGCCCCACCAGGTGATCGCCATGTGGAAGGAGTAGTCGCAGGCAGCCTTCGAGGTCTTGTTGTCCCACATCTGCAACGCTTCCAGCAGCGATTGCTGCGGCGCCGGCAGGCAGAAATCGACCACCATCGTGGTGCCACCGGAAAGGGCCGCACGCGTCCCGGACTCGAAATCGTCGGCCGAATAGGTGCCCATGAACGGCATTTCGAGATGGGTGTGCGGATCGATGCCGCCCGGCATGACGTAACAGCCGCTGGCGTCGAACTCATGGTCGCCATGCAGGTTCGAGCCGATGGCGACGATCTTGCCGTGCTGCATCAGCACATCCGCCTTCCAGGTTCGGTCGGCGGTGACGATGGTGCCGTTTCGGATAACTTTGGTCATTGTCGTGTTCCCTTGTTCTCTTCGCGCTTCTTGTGAGCGTCGTTTTGAATACAGATCTTAGTTCACGCCACGATCCCCGCTGTCTCTACCACCGCATGGAACAGCACGTTGGCGCCGGCGCCGGCCCATTCCTTGGTGATTTCCTCAGCCTCGTTGTGTGACAACCCGTCAACGCAGGGGCACATCACCATGGCGGTCGGCGCAACTCGGTTGATCCAGCAGGCGTCGTGGCCGGCGCCGGAGACGATGTTGCGGTGGGAATAGCCGAGCCGATCGGCGGCGTCGCGGATCGCCTTGACGCAGCCGGCATCGAAGGTGACCGGATCGAAAGCGCCGACCTGCTCGACCTTGTACTGGATGTCGAGCGCCTCACAGATCGTGTCGATGCCTTCGCGTATGCGCCCATCCATCGCGTCCAGCACTTCCTTCTCGGGCGAACGGATGTCGATGGTGAAGACGGTGCGCCCGGCGATGATGTTGCGCGAGTTCGGAAACACCTCCATGTGGCCGACCGCGCCGACGGCGTCGGGCTGGTAGTCCATGGCGATCTCGTGCACCAGTTCGACCACGCGCGCCATGCCTAGACCGGCATTACGGCGCTTGGGCATCGGGGTCGAGCCGGTATGCGCCTCCTTGCCGGTCAGCGTTACCTGCAGCCATTTCAGGCCCTGGCCGTGGGTGACGACGCCAATGTCGATGCCTTCGTCCTCGAGGATCGGCCCCTGCTCAATATGCAGTTCGAAGAAGGCGTGGATCTTGCGACCGCCGACCTTCTCGGTGCCTTTCCAGCCGATGCGCTCCAGCTCCTCGCCAAATTTCCTGCCCTGTTTATCAGTGTGCTGATACACGTCCGCCTGATCGAGCACACCGGCGAACACGCCGGACGCCATCATCGCCGGGGCAAAGCGCGAGCCTTCCTCATTGGTCCAGTTGGTAACGACGATCGGATGCCTGGTCTGGATGCCGAGATCGTTAAGCGAGCGGATGATCTCCAGCCCGCCGAGCACGCCGAGCACGCCGTCATATTTGCCGCCGGTCGGCTGCGTGTCGAGGTGGCTGCCGACATAAACCGGCGGCAGGCTGGGATCAGCGCCTTCCCGGCGGGCAAACATGGTGCCCATTTCGTCGAGCCCCATTTCGAGCCCGGCCGCCTCGCACCAGCGCTTGAACAGATGCCGTCCCTCGCCGTCCTCGTCGGTCACGGTCTGGCGATTGTTGCCGCCGGCAATACCGGGGCCGATCTTCGCCATCTCCATGATGGAATCCCACAAACGGTCTGAATTGATTCGCAGATTCTCGCCTGGGGCGGCCATGCTCTAAAACCTCATCGGTTGCGGGGCGGCGGCGTCCCCCTCCCCCTCGAGGGGAGGGTGGCCGCGAAGCGGTCGGGTGGGGTCGCCCGCGACGCGCGCGACCTTCTCTTTGACCACCTGCGCGACGTGCCAAGCGCTGTTTATGACATCGGGCTCGTCAACACGGAAGACTTCAAATCCGAGCGATCGCAGATAAGCATCGCGAACGGCATCGTGCCGCCTACCCCTGTCGTGTTCGTGCATGTCGCCATCGACCTCAACGATCAGCTTCACCGCCAAGCAGGCAAAATCCACGATGTACGGCCCAATCGGGCACTGACGGCGAAACTTGATGCCGGCTGATTTCAGGTCCCGCAGTTCATACCACAGCAGCGATTCTCCCTTGGTCGCGTGAACTCGAAGCGCTCGCGCCTTCTGGCGCATTTCGAAGCTCACGCGGGTACGGGGCATCAGGAGCGGCCTTGGAACAAAAGAGCAGGTCGGCGTCCGGTCGCACCGACCCCACCCGACCGCTTCGCGGCCACCCTCCCCTCGAGGGGGAGGGCTATCCGCGCCCGGTTTGTCAATCGATCGCCCTCAGCACTTCTCTGACATGGTCGATCAATTCGTTGATCTGGCCCTTGCTGATGATCAGTGGCGGCGACAGCGCGATGATGTCGCCGGTGGTGCGGATCAGCGCGCCGCGCTCGAACGCCTTGACGAAGGCCGAGAAGGCCCGCTTGGTCGGGCTGCCGGCGATCGGCGCCAGTTCGATCGCGCCGATCAGGCCGATATTCCTGATGTCGATGACATGCGGCTCGTCCTTCAGCGAATGCAGCGCATCTTCCCAGTAGGGCGCCAGTTCCTCGCCGCGGGTCAGCAGGCCCTCTTCCTTGTAGGTGTCGAGCGTGCCGAGTGCCGCGGCGCACGCAATCGGATTGCCCGAATAGGTGTAGCCGTGGAAGAACTCGATCATGTGCTCGGGGCCGGTCATGAAGGCGTCGTGGATTTCCTTCTTCACGAACACCGCGCCCATCGGGATGACGCCGTTGGAGACGCCCTTGGCGGTGGTCATGATGTCGGGCGTGACGCCGAAATAATCCGCTGCGAACGGCGCGCCGAGACGGCCGAAACCGGTGATAACCTCGTCGAAGATCAAGAGGATGCCGTGCTTGGTGCAGATTTCGCGCAGTTTCTGCAGATAGCCCTTCGGCGGCAGGATGACGCCGGTGGAGCCGGCGACCGGTTCGACGATGACGGCGGCGATGGTCGAGGCGTCATGCAGGGCAACGATGCGCTCCAGCTCGTTGGCGAGTTCCGCGCCATATTCCGGCACGCCCTTGGAGAAGGCGTTCTTTTCCGGCAGATGCGTGTGCGGCATGTGGTCGACGCCGCCGAGCAGCGTGCCGAACATCTTGCGGTTGGTGACGATGCCGCCGACCGAGATACCGCCGAAATTGACGCCGTGATAGCCGCGTTCGCGGCCGATCAGGCGGGTGCGCGCGCCCTCGCCCTTCACACGGTGATAGGCGATCGCCATCTTCAGCGCCGTTTCGACCGATTCCGAACCGGAATTGGTAAAGAAGACATGGTCCATGCCCTTGGGCGCGAGATCGACCAGGCGGTTGGCCAGCTCGAACACGATGGGGTGGCCCATCTGGAAGGCCGGCGCATAGTCGAGTTCGGCCGCCTGGTGCTGGATCGCCTCGGTGATCTTGGGACGGCAATGGCCGGCATTGACGCACCAGAGGCCGGCGGTGCCGTCGAGCACCTTGCGGCCGTCGCTGGTGGTGTAGTGCATGTCCTTGGCGGACACGAACATGCGCGGCGCCTGTTTGAACTGCCGGTTTGCCGTGAACGGCATCCAGAATGCGCTGAGATCGTTCGGCGTGACTTTCAGCCGGTTGGACATGACCAAGACTTCCCCTTGTAACCTGTTTCGGTGCGGCTAACGCTTGGTCTTTCCAAAGCTTGGTCTTTGCTGCGTTTTCATGCTACGCAAATTTTTGACCGATTGGACAAACGTTAGCACCGCCCTGTCGGCGGTCAAGGGATTACTAGCGGAAATGCGGCCTGCGAAGTGCGCTCCACGGGTAAGAGAAAAACTGGTCCAGAGAATTGGTCCAGATGAACCCTGCGGCCAAGGCTTGCAGGGGTGAGCGGCGCCATGGAAGGCTCAGCCCCTCGCCGCACCCGCATCCAGCAGGAAAAGCGCGAACTGATCCTGGAGGCAGCCCTCGAAGTCTTCTCCGCCAACGGCTTTCGCGGTTCGACCATCGACCAGATCGCCGAGGCCGCCGGGATGTCGAAGCCGAACCTGCTCTACTATTTCCGCCGCAAGGAAGACATCCACGAAACGCTGATGGAGCGGCTGCTGGCGACGTGGCTGGCGCCGCTACGTGAACTCGACGACATCGGCGACCCCCTGACCGAGCTCAGGAGCTACATCCGGCGCAAGCTCGAAATGGCGCGTGATTTTCCCAGGGAAAGCCGGCTGTTCGCCAACGAGATCCTGCAAGGCGCGCCGCGCATCATGCCGCTGCTGGCGGGTGAGCTGAAAACGCTGGTCGACGAGAAGGCCAACGTCATCAAGGGCTGGATGCGCGCAGGAAAAATCGCCCGCACCGATCCCTGGCACCTGATCTTTTCGATCTGGGCGACGACGCAGCACTATGCCGATTTCGATGTCCAGGTCCGCGCGGTGCTTGGGCCCGATCGCGGCGGCGACGGCCGCTTCGAGGATGCGGCGCGGTTTCTGGAGCAGTTGTTCATTGATGGGCTGAAGCCGAAGGGCTGACCTTGGGCGTCAGGCGCTGCGGCGCTCCGCCGACATCGCCTCAAGCAAATTCTGCAGCTTCTCGATCGAATTCTGTTCGGCCAGCGGCGTGTAGACGATCAGCTTCATGTCCGAGCCGTCGTCGATCGACAGGCTCATATGCTCGAACGTCATGGCGCCGGCGCTCGGATGTCGGACATGTTTCACCCCCGACAATCGGCGTGCCACGTCGCGTTGCGGCCACCAGTCGCGAAACTCCGGACTTGAGCGCGTCATAAGCACGATCAGCCGCTCGAAATCCGCATCGCCCACATAGCGGGCGCTTTCCGCCCGGAACGAGGCCAGCACGGTGCGCGCCAATTGCTCCCAGTCAACCAGCAGGCGCCGGTGATGCGGATTGGTGAACACCATGTGGACGATGTTGCGGGCGTCGCCCTCTAGCAGGCCATAATCACCGAACACCGCTACCGCCGCCGGATTCCAGGCCAGCACATCCCAGCGCCGCCCGACGACATAGGCCGGCTGCAGCACCAGGCTCTCCAGCATATGCATTAGCGGGCCATCGACCTTTTCCGGCGCAGCCACGCGGTTCTCCGGTTGCTGGCGGCCTGCCAGGATGAACAGATGCCGCCTTTCAACGGCGTCGAGGCGCAGCGCTTCGCTGAGCGCCGCTAGCACCTCCACCGAGGGTCTGACCTCGCGCCCCTGCTCTAGCCATGTGTACCAGGTGGTGCCGACGCCGGCGATCATCGCCACTTCCTCGCGACGCAAGCCTGGCGTGCGTCTCCGCAGGCCGGTCGCGATGCCGGTGGCGGACGGCGTCAATCTTTCGCGGCGCGAGCGCAGGAAGGCGCCAAGCTCGCGCCGGCGGCTGTCTTCAGCGGAGTGCGTGGGGGCATCCATGAGAGCTATTATAGCAGTATTGATACCAGGATAAAGTTTGAACTGTTTGGGCTGGGTCAGGCGCCCCATCTTCCATCCAGAGAGATGGAGGCTCTGAATATGGATCTGAAAGACAAGACAATCCTCATCACCGGTTCGACCGACGGCGTCGGCCGTGTCGTCGCGCAAAGGCTGGGCGCCGGCGGCGCGCGCGTGCTGGTGCATGGCCGTGACGCGGCTCGCGGCAAGGCAACCGTCGCAGAAATCGAATCCGCCGGCGGCAAGGCCGAGTTCCTCGCCGCCAACCTCGCCTCGCTAGCCGAGGTCCGCCGCCTTGCCGAGGCCGTACGCGCAAAAACCGACCGGCTCGACATCCTCATCAACAATGCCGGCATCGGCACGGCCGGCGCCAAGCGACAGCTCAGCGCCGACGGCTTCGAACTGCGCTTTGCGGTCAACTATCTCGCCGGTTTCCTGCTGACCTCGGAACTGCTGCCGCTGCTCAAGGCGAGTTCGCCGGCGCGCATCATCAACGTCGCTTCGGCCGGCCAGCAGGCGATCGATTTCGGCGATGTCATGCTGACACGTTCCTATGACGGCGTGCGCGCCTATTGCCAGAGCAAGCTGGCGCAGATCCTGTTCACCATCGACCTGGCCGGAGAGTTGAAAGGCAGCGGCGTCACCGTCAACGCTCTGCATCCAGCGAGCTACATGAACACCACCATGGTCCGCCAAGCCGGCGTGACGCCATGGAGCTCGGTCGAGACCGGCGCCGACGCCATTCTCAACCTCGCGACATCGCCCGCCCTGGAGGGCCGCAGTGGCCTCTATTTCGATGGCCTAAAGGAATCCCGCGCCGAAGCACAAGCCTATGACGCCAAGGCCAGACAGCAATTGCGAACCCTGAGCCTCGACTTCGTCGGCCAAGTCTCCGCAAAATCGAAGGAACAGCATTCATGACCGGCAAGATCGAACACACGGTCGTCATCGGCGGCTCATCCGGCATCGGCCTCGCAACGGCGCGAAAACTGCTGGGCCCAGGCATGAAGGTGACCATCACCGGACGAAGCCAGGACAAGCTCACCAGCGCCTGGAAGAGCCTCGGCGGCGCCGCCGAAAAAGCTGCCTTCGATGCTTCGAAGCCGGATGAAGTCCGCCATTTCTTTGGGGAACTCGGACCGTTCGATCACCTCGTGCTGGCTGCCAGCGGCGGCAAGGGACTTGGGCCGTTCGAAACCCTCGATCTCTCAGACATCGCCGGCGGCGTCGACGAGAAAGTCAGGCCGCAGCTGTCCTGCCTGCAGGCTGCCTTGCCGACGCTCAACAGATCGGGATCGGTCACTTTCATCTCGGCGGTGTCGGCACAATTGTCGGCGCCCGGCGTGGCTGGCATTGCCGCCGTCAACGGCATGCTGTTGACGGTGGTGCCGATCCTGGCGGTCGAACTGAAGCCGCTGCGCGTCAATGTCGTGGCGCCCGGCGTCATCGACACGCCGTGGTGGGATTTCCTGGCCGAAGACCAGCGGCAGGCGGTGTTCAGCGAATATGCCGGCAAAACCCCGGTGGGCAGGATCGGCCGCGCCGAAGACGTCGCCGGCGCAATCGCCTTTCTAGTCTCCAACGGCTTCATGACCGGCCAGGTGCTGACCTGCGACGGCGGCCTGCGCTACGCGGCGTGACCTTACAGCGACTGCGCGATCAGCGTGAGAAGGCCTCCGGCCAGTGCGACGTTGCCTACGAAACCGTTGATGCGCGACGCCCGGTCCGGGCCCTGATGGTCCCAGAAATTGTGGAACATCGGCGTGGCGACGATGAGAAACAGCAGCAGCACGGCGCAGGCGGTCGCAGTCCACAGGCCGGCCATCAACAGCGCGCCGGCAATGGTCTGCAGGACGATGCCGGCCCACAACGCCAATCTCGCCTGCGGCACGCCGCGCGCGGTCATCAGCCCTGTCAGGAAGGTCTCGTTCTGAACATTGCGCAGGCCGGCGCAAACGAAGGCGCCGCCGAGCAACAGGCGGCCGAGAAACAAAAAGGTCGAAGGCAAATCGACAGGCATGAAATCTTCCCCGTACTTAAGCATGAAACAGGTGGAGCGCCGCCCTTTCCACGGCGCTCCATGACTAACCGGACGGTCAGGCTGCTTTGGCAGCCGGCATCGGGTGAATGGCGTGGAACGGGATGCAGAGCCGGTTCCAGGTGTTGATCATGCCGATCGCGACCGACAGCTTGACCAGTTCCTCTTCCGAGAAGTGCTCTAGCGTGCGGGCATAGAGTTCGTCCGAAACGCCATTGTTGGCGATCAGGGTCGTTGCCTCGGTCCAAGCAAGCGCCGCGCGTTCGCGCTCGGAAAACAGCGGCGATTCCTTCCAGGCCGAAACCAGATAGAGCCGTGTCTCGGTTTCGCCATCGCGCCTCGCCTCGCGGCTATGCATCTCGACGCAGTAGGAGCAGCCATTGATCTGCGAGGCGCGGAGCTTGATCAAATGCAGCAGGCTCACTTCAAGCCCGCATTCGTCGACCGCCTTGTTGAGCGCCGACACGGCTTTCATGATCTCAGGCGCCTTGGCGAAGAATTGCAGTCTCTGTTTCATCGTCTTTCCTTTCACATCTGTTTGCGGGGGATTAAATCTGTTTGGTCGAAGCGGGTTTCTGCGGCCGCTGATGGCGCGCCACAAAGGCACAGCTGGCGGCAAACGATCGCGGATCGCCTTCGGCCTTGTAGTCAGCCACGATGTCGGACAACCGGGTTTCCGCGAGAGCGGCACGATAGGCACGCTCGGCTTTCAGCATCGCGGCATTGATGCCGCACGGCTTCACATAGGCCGAAGCATCGATCTTGACCGGGCCGCGCTGGCGGATCTCGCCGCAGCGGAAGGCCGGCTCGCGACCCTCGACCGCAAGCACGATATCGAGCAGCGTGATGCGCTCGGCCGGACGCGCCAGCCGGTAGCCGCCCGCCGGTCCCGGCACCGATTCCAGGATGCGCGCAGCAGTCAGCTGGTTCAGATGTTTCAGCAGATAGCTCGGCGACAGGCCGAAGGACTCTGCCAAAGCAGCACCCGGTATCGTGCTGTTGCCCTCCACGCTGGCCAGTGTGGCCGCGCAATGGATGGCCGCTTCTACACCCTCGCCCAGTTTCACGATGTTGCGCTCCTATTCATGGATATCTTTTATCCTAGATAAATTTTATCTGCAATTGGAAAATGAAAAACGGCGCTCGAAAGCGCCGCTTTTTTCTTCGACCCGTTCCCTACTCCGCAGCCACCTTGGCCATCGGGTTGTTCGGGTGCGTCGTCCAGTTGGCATAGACCGGCGACACCGGCTTGCCGGTGCGCTGGTCCATCACGCCGGCGGCCAGCGGCTCCATGGTGATGCAGTTCTCGACCGGGCAGACATTGACGCACAGATTGCAGCCGACGCATTCGGCCTCGATCACCTCGAAATGCCTGACGCCGTCGACCATGTTGGTGATTGCCTGGTGCGAAGTGTCCTCGCAGGCGATGTGGCAGCGGCCGCATTTGATGCAGGCGTCCTGGTCGATACGCGCCTTGGCGATGTAATTGAGGTTGAGATACTGCCAGTCGGTAACGTTGGGCGTGGCGCGGCCGACAATGTCGTTGAGCGAGGCGTGGCCTTTCTCGTCCATCCAGTTTTCGAGACCGGCGATCATCTCCTGCACGATCTTGAAGCCGTATGTCATCGCCGCCGTGCACACCTGCACATTGCCGGCGCCGAGCGCCATGAATTCAGCCGCATCGCGCCAGGTGGTGATGCCGCCAATGCCGGAGATCGGCAGGCCGCGCGTTTCCGGATCGCGGGCGATCTCGGCCACCATGTTCATGGCGATCGGCTTCACCGCCGGGCCGCAATAGCCGCCATGCGAGCCCTTGCCGTCGATGGTCGGCTGCGGCGCGAAACTGTCGAGGTCGACGCCGGTGATCGAGTTGATGGTGTTGATCAGCGACACCGCGTCGGTTCCGCCGGAGAGTGCGGCGCGCGCCGGCTTGCGCACATCTGTGATATTCGGCGTCAGCTTGGTGATGACAGGCATGCGGGTGTTGGCCTTGCACCAGCGCACTACCATTTCGATGTATTCAGGCACCTGGCCGACAGCCGCGCCCATGCCGCGTTCCGACATGCCGTGCGGGCAGCCGAAATTGAGCTCGATGCCGTCGGCTTCGGTCTCCTCGACCACCGGCAGGATCGCCTTCCAGCTTTCCTCGACGCATGGCACCATCAGTGAGACGACGATGGCGCGGTCGGGCCAGTCCTTCTTGACCTGTTTGATCTCGCGCAGATTGACCTGCAAATCGCGGTCGGTGATCAGCTCGATATTGTTGAGGCCGAGCAGGCGCCGGTCGGCCCCCCAAATCGCGCCATAACGCGGGCCGTTGACGTTGACCACCGGCGGACCTTCTTCGCCCAGCGTCTTCCACACGACGCCGCCCCAGCCCGCCTTGAAGGCGCGGATGACATTGTAGGCCTTGTCGGTCGGCGGCGCCGAAGCCAGCCAGAACGGATTGGGCGATTTGATGCCGACGAAATTGTTGCGGATGTCTGCCATGGGTCTTTCTCCTCTGGCCGTGGCGGGCTTACCGCCACCTTAAAGCGTTGCCTATCGGATCATTCCTCGCATCGAAGAAAAACCGATGGCGGTTCACCTTCGACCGTTACCGTGATCTGGTCCGGATCGCCCTTGCGCGCTTCCAGCCCGACCATTTTTTCATCCATGCGCACGGTCTCGTCCCCGTTGAGATAGACGCTGGCGCATGAAATCCTTGTCTCAACATGATCGCCGCTTGGCGGCCCGGATGTCCATTGGCAGATCGTGTGCTCGCTGAAGCCGACACCGGATGCCTCGACGGACATCCGCTCTTCACCCTTCGCGTCACACCATTGCGTATAGAGCCAATAGTCCGGTGAAGCCGCCGGCATTGCCGCGGTGCCGATGACGGCAGCGAGGATCGGCGCGATCATCGCAGTGCCCGGTTGATCAAGCGGGTCGGCTTTACCGAGGCCAACCAGAACGGATTGGGCGATTTGATGCCGACGAAATTGTTGCGGATGTCGGTCATAACTCTCTCCGCTAGCTACAGATCACAACAAGAGTCATCTGAACTGCTACAGGCTCACTCGAATCGTTTCGGACGACGACCTGCCACACATGGTCGCTAAACGGATAACTTGCCGATACAACCAACGCAGTAGGGTTGGCCGGCGGGATATCAAGCGCGTAACCTCCAGAGATGAGCTCCTCGTTCCCGCACCCAAGCATAGGAGAGAACGCCTCCCCTGCGCGAACGTCCGGTTGATCAAAATATCTGGTCACACGATGAGCCGCCGAGGCGTTGGCAGAAAACAGCAACAGGCTCGTGCTTAAAGCTCCAACGAACTTGACGACGTTAGGCATTCCAGCTTCCTCCAGCCAGTGCCCGGTTGATGCTCTCCGCCGCGTCGCGGCCTTGCGCGACGGCCGAGACCGTCAAATCGTCGCCGCCGAAGATGCAGTCGCCGCCGGCCCAGACATTGGCGAGCGAGGTGCGGCCTTCCGCATCGACCTTGATGCGGCCGGCTTCAAGATCGATCGAGGCGCCGCTTCCATTAAGCGCGGCCGGCACAAAGCTCTGGCCGATGGCCTTGAACACCTGGTCGGCGGTAAGCGTCAGCGTCTCGCCCGTGCCGGCAAGCCTGTCCCCGTTCATAGCGGTGTATTCGAGCTCGATGCCCGACACTTTGCCAGCCTCGGCGATGACCCGCTTCGGCTGCAGCCAGTGGCGGATGGTGACGCCGTTGGCCGCGGCCAGATCCTGCTCGAACTCGGAGGCGTTCATGTGCTCCTGGCCGCGCCGGTAGCAGATCGTCACCTCCTCGGCGCCGAGCAGCTTCGACTGCACCGCGGCATCGATCGCCGTCATGCCGCCGCCGATGACGACGACGCGCCGGCCGACCGGCAGGCTCGCGAGATCGCTGGCCTGGCGTAGCCCGGCGATGAACTCGACCGCATTGACAACGCCATCGGCGTCCTCGCCATCCGCGCGCAACGCATTCACGCCGCCTAGCCCCATGCCGAGGAAGACGGCATCGTAATTCAGGATCAGGTCCGACAGCTGGTAGTCGCGGCCGAGCGCCTTGCCGTTATGGATATCGATGCCGCCGATCCCCATGACATAGTCGACCTCGGCCTGGGCGAAATTGTCGATGCTCTTGTAGGCGGCGATGCCATATTCATTGAGGCCGCCGGCCTTCGGGCGGGCTTCCAGAATGGTGACGTCATGGCCCTGGCGGGCGAGCCGGTGGGCCGCGGCAAGACCGGCCGGTCCGGCGCCCACGACGGCGACCGACTTGCCGGTCGATTCAGCGCGCGGATAAAACTGCTTGTGCTCGGCCATGGCGACATCGGTGGCGTAGCGTTGCAGGCGGCCGATCTGCACCGGCTTGCCTTCCGCCACCTCGCGCACGCAGACCTCTTCGCACAGCGTCTCGGTCGGGCAGACGCGGGCGCACATGCCACCCAATATGTTCTGGTCGAAAATCGTCTTGGCCGAACCGATCGGGTTGCCGGTCGATATCTGGCGGATGAACAGGGGAATGTCGATCGAGGTCGGGCACGCATTCATGCACGGCGCATCGTAACAGAAATAGCAGCGGTCTGATTCGACCAGCGCCTCGTGGTGATCGAGCGGCGGATGCAGGTCGGAAAAATTCTCGGCGTACTGGTCGGCGGCAAGCCGGCCGCCGGCAATGCCGTCCTTGAACTGGCCTTCTGGCATCGTCAGTTCCCCATGTTTTCGTTTTGGGAAAGGCTAGCACGTTTTATTTTTTTATCAATTGGTCAATTTTCGACCCAAGCCGCTGAAAAGACTAGCTGATAATATGATTTAGTTGCTCATGTTATGAGTGACGGTTGCGTCCTCAAAGAGGGGAGCGCGACAAGCTCCAAGTCGCGGCAAGCTGTTCCAGGCCAGCGCGAAATGATAGGGCGCTTGAGCACGATGCGCGGCTTTCATTCAACGGAGAAGACGATGACCGATGATAGGGAGACGGCTCACCGGTGGGAGCCCGTGGGAGATTTACCTCTGGCTGCCTGTCAGGTGTGGCGTCTAAAATCCGACAATAACGACAATAACTTTGAGCTGACCGTCGAAGGCGACTTCGGGACATCGGAACGAACTCTCAAGATCGATTTTCAAGGGGTAGTAGCCCTGGCTGCCCATGATGACATGCTGGGACTGACCAAAATCCGTGCGGACACCTCGATCCCATTGATTGGATCTGGCAGGCAAGCCTCCTACAGGTGGCCGATCCTGCGAGTGGAGAACTCGCATTGGTTGCGATCGACACTTGGCCCGACAGTAGACTGTACGCATTTTCTGCTGCTCAGTCTCGAATGCACGGTTGAGGTCATTGCTCGTGAAGCCACTCCTTCTTGGATCTGATCACCCGAGGAGCGAAACGCCTTGAAACCGCATACGCTCCGGCACAGGCCAAGATTGGTGGCTGTTCGCTACGAAGGTGCCAGCTGTAGGCTGGCATCTGAGGGGCCGCCATGAATCGACCTGATCTCGTCGGCAACCAGTTGCTGCAGCCGCCACAGATTGCGGTCGCGGATGCCGAATTCCTCGAGGTGGCTGACGGTGTTGTAGAGATATTCCGCACCCGAGCCGACATGGCCGCAGGCCCGCGCCAACACCCGCGCCACCCGATCTAGCGGCTGCCCAAGCGAGGTTCCCCTGCCCGTCACCCCGACCCAGAAGCCGAGCGCCCGTATCCGGCCCTGCTCCGTGCGCACGGGAACCCACCGGACCGAGCTGACACTCTCATGGTCGTCGATCTCGCGCCGCAACAATCTTTCGATCTGCTGCGGCTTGTCGCCGTCGGGCAGGCGGTAGATGACGCCGTCGCATCGGCCGCCGCGTTCGAGCGCCATCATCAGCCCCGGCTGCGCGACGCTGCCGCGCCAGCGCACCATGTCGAGGCAGAAGGAGCGATGCCAGCCAAACGCAGTGGCGCGCTGGCGTTCGACGGGCTCGAAAGCCGGCTTCCAGATCAGCGAGCCATAGGCGAACACCCATAACGGCCCCGCATCGGCTTCGTCGGAGAGCCGTAAGGCAAGCGTGCGAAAATCCTCATCGTTCAGCTGCGTCCAACTGCAGTCGGGTCCGGGATCGACCTCTTCGCGATGACACAGTGACACAAGCTCAGGCGTGAGCGACATAAGGCGCATGAAACGACTACCCCTCGTTTGCCCAAGGAAAGTCGAAAACCGCCGCACGTGCAAGGCGTCGGTGGGGCGAAGTGCGGAACGATGTGTCAACGCAGCCGTTGAATTTTCTCCGGTTCGCTGTCGGATTCGCGTCGCTGAAAACGTCCTTTGATGGATCGGACGACGATCTATGCATAGGTGAGGAGACCGAGAATGCCGAGATCCCCAATGCCCTTCTTCTGGTACGAGTTGATGACCAGCGACCTCGATGCGGCGCAAGCGTTCTACACCAGCGTGGTCGGCTGGCGGGCCGAGCCCTTCGACAAGGCGCCCGGCATGCCGCGCTATATCGTGGTGAACTCCGCCGAGCGTGGCGTCGGCGGGCTGATGACCCTGCCCGAGGAAGCAGCCAGGACGGGTCTGAAGCCGGCCTGGTTCGGCTATATCCACACCAGCGATACCGATGCCTCGACCGAGGCACTGAAAGCCGCCGGCGGGGCTGTTCACCGCGAACCCGACGACATTCCCGGCGTCGGCCGCTTCTCCGTCGTCGCCGACCCGCAAGGCGCCGCCTTCATGTTCCTGCAGCCCAATGGCCCCGACCAGCCCGTCCTTCCGGCAACGACGCCGGGCCATGTCGGCTGGCACGAGCTTTATGCGTCCGACCGCCAGAAGGCCTTCGATTTCTACTCCAGCCAGTTCGGCTGGACCGATGCCGGTAGCATGGACATCGGCGAGATGGGCATCTATCAGACCTTCTCGGCCGGCCCTGAATCCGGCGGCGGCATCATGAACAAGCCACAACAGCTGCCGGTGCCGGCGTGGCTGTTCTACTTCAATGTCGATGCCATCGACGCAGCCGCCAAACGCGTCACCGACAATGGCGGCAAGATCGTCATGGGTCCGATGCCGGTTCAGACCGGCCAATGGATTGCCCAGTTCACCGATCCGCAAGGCGCTTATTTCGCGCTGATCGCGCCGGGCCGCTGATCCCCTCCGGTACTCGCCTGCACGGAACTGCTCTCATCGCGCCGCCCCGATGAGAGGCGCGTCGGGGCGCGGTCACTCTGGCGCCAGCACCGCAACCTTGAGGTTCTCTTTCCTGGCGCCGCTGAGCTGGATCGTGGCCGCGCCAGGCGTCAGCTTGAAGCGCACGCTCTTGCGGATGCCGGGGCAGGTCTTCACGCCGCTGAAACCGGCTGATTTCACGGCCTGGCCATCCTGAATGACGTCGACCCAGGCCTCATCGGACAGGCTGATCTGGAGCTCTCCTTCCGTTGGCACGGCCACGTTTGCCGTCGCGCCGAACGTGCCGGCTGCCGGCGCGCGTTGCGGTGAGACCGTGAAGCTGACCGCATCGACCGGCTCCAGCGCCATATCCGCGGCTTCGCCGAAAGCAAGAGAGGCACCGGACTGCGCGGCGGGCGCTGCCGGAAACAGTTCCTGCTCGCGTGTCACCGGCCATTTGAAGGCATCGCAGCCAGCATCAGCGGCCATGGCGAAACTGGTGCTTGCGAGGATTGCGAACAGGCTGATGGCGACTTTTTTCATGGCGAAGGAACCCGTCTGGTTTGGAGTGTCTACACGCAGATATACAACCTCAACGAGATGTATGCAACCATAACGAGAGCAAATTTCGAAGTCAGACTGGAAATAATTGCATCACCGATTGTTGATGACAGGCCATGGGAAGTGAATGGTCCAGCGCCGGGTGATGATTTATGGCCGGGCCACATGGTTGGAAAAATGGAGTTTAGATGAAGCTTTTTGACGGTCTCGCCAGATTTCAGCCGCAGGCACTCGGCCTCCTGCGCATCATCACAGCCCTGCAGTTCATCGAGCATGGCTCGCAGAAACTGTTCAATTTTCCGGTCAGCGCCGAGCCTCACGCTCTTACCGGCCTGACGGTGACGGCAGGCATCCTGGAGTTCGCCGGTGGCATCCTGCTGGCGCTCGGTCTGTTCACCCGCCCGGTCGCGTTCCTGCTGGCCGGCGAGATGGCCATCGCCTATTTCATGGGGCACTACCCGCGCGACTTCTTCCCGGTCAACAATGGCGGCGATGCGGCGATCTCCTTCTGCTTCATCTTCCTCTATCTGGTGTTTGCCGGCGCCGGCGCTTTCGCGCTCGACAACCGCCGCAGCCCCTGACGCGCCTGATGCATGTCGCCCAAAAGTGCGCAGCGGTTTGGGATAACGACTTGCACAAAAAACGACTTGCACAAAACAAGAATCTGAAGCGCCTCGGCGAAGCCGAAGCGCTTCAGGCGCGCATTCGCTCGAAGTTCGCGTCAAAGAGCGGCGCTGCCTGAACGCGCGCCGCGTGGCGCTTGCCCAAAAGTTCGATTTCGAAGCCGTCGCTCTTGTCTGCGATCTCCTTCGGCACATAGCCGATGGCGACGGATTTCTTCGAGTGATGCGCATAGCCGCCCGACGTTACCCAGCCGCGCACCGCGCCATCGTACCAGATCGGCTCGTCGCCGATGACATCGGCATCGTCGGCATCGAGGATAAATGTGCGCAGCCTGAGCTTGCCGCCCTGCTTGCGCTCGGCAAGAGCGCCGGTTTTACCGATGAAATCGGCATCCTTGCCATAGGCGACGAAACGGTCGAGCCCGGCCTCCAGCGGCCCGTAGATCGGCCGGTATTCGCGCGCCCATGAGCCGTAGTTTTTCTCCAGCCGCAGCGCATTGAGCGCGCGCGAGCCGAACAGGCCGAGGCCGAATTCCTCGCCTGCCGCCATCAACGCCTGGAAGGCAGCGCGCTGATATTCCGGCGCCACCCAGATCTCGTAGCCGAGATCGCCGGTGTAGCTGACGTGGCCGACCAGGCACGGCGCCGTGCCGATGTCCATTTTCGCGACCGCCATGAACGGGAATGCAGTGTTGGCGACATCCGCGCGGCTGGCCTTTGCCAGCACCTCCCTCGCCTTAGGCCCCGCAATGGCGAGGCCGGTCAGCCTCTGCCCCAGCGCCTCTATGCGCACTGAGCTATCCGCAGGTAAATGCGCCTCGAACCAGCGCATATGATATTGCTCGGCAATGCCGGAGCCGGCGATGAACCACTCGGTCCCGTTGGAATTGGGGGCACCGATACTGGCCAGCGTGAAATCGCCGATGAGCTTGCCGTCGTCCTTCAACATCGGCGCCAGCGTCATGCGGCCTGGCTTGGGCAACTTGCAGGCAAAGATCCGGTCGAGCCAAGCGGCCGCCCCCTCGCCCGTCACCTTGTATTTGGCGAAGTTCGAAATCTCCGCCAGGCCGACGCTCTCACGAACCGTCGCGACCTCATTGGCGACATGGGAAAAATCGCTGGAACGCCGCCACGAGAACTCGTCCCTGACGCCCTCGGGCGCATACCACAGCGGCACTTCCAGCCCATAGGACACACCCCATTGCGCGCCCTTGGCCGACAGCAAATCGTAGATCGGCGTCGTCTTCAGTTGCCGCCCGGCGGGCAGCTCCTCATTGGGAAAGCGGATCGAGAAGCGGCGCGAATAATTCTCGCGCACCTTGGCGTTGGTGTAGGCCATCGTCGCCCAGTCGCCGTAGCGCGCCACATCCATGGCCCAGATGTCGGCGCCGGGATCGCCCTCGATCATCCAGTTGGACAGCGCCAGCCCGACGCCGCCGCCTTGTGAAAAGCCCGCCATGACGCCGCAGGCGACCCAGAAGCCCGGAAGGCCGCGCACCGGCCCGACCAGCGGATTGCCATCCGGCGCGAAGGTGAAGGGCCCGTTGATGATCTGCTTGATGCCGGTCCTCTCGAAGGCCGGGAAATGCCTGAAGCCGACTTCGAGCGACGGCGCGATGCGGTCGATGTCCGGCTCCAGCAGTTCATGGCCGAAATCCCAAGGCGTCTGGAACTCGGACCACACCTTGTTGGCCTTCTCATAGGTGCCCATCAGCATGCCGCCGCGCTCCTGGCGCAGGTAAAGCTCGCCATCGAAATCGACGGCATGGATGATCTCGGTCCCGGTCTTGGCGTTCCACGCCGCCACCTCGGGCATATCCTCGGTGATCAGGTACATGTGCTCCATTGCCAGCACCGGCAGCTCCAGCCCGACCATGCGGCCGACCTCGCGCGCCCATAACCCGCCGGCATTGACGACATGCTCGGCCACCACTTCGCCCTTGTTGGTGATGAC
This sequence comes from Mesorhizobium sp. M1004, assembly GCF_040318795.1. Classification (NCBI taxonomy): domain Bacteria; kingdom Pseudomonadati; phylum Pseudomonadota; class Alphaproteobacteria; order Hyphomicrobiales; family Phyllobacteriaceae; genus Mesorhizobium; species Mesorhizobium sp. M1004. The sequence continues at coordinate 307,313 of NZ_JAMYNB010000007.1, read as the reverse complement.
GCGCCACATGCCGTCGGGCCGGCGCACAATGTCCTCGACCTTGGTGAAGCGCTCGACCTCGGCGCCCAGTTTCCGCGCGGCCTTGGCATAGGCATGCGTAACGCCAGAGGGATCGAGATGGCCGTCCTCCTTGTTGCGGACGGCGCCGACGAATTGTTTCGGGTCGAGCAGCGGCATCAGCTCGGCCGCTTCATTGGCCGATATCTCCTCGAGGTCGATGCCGAGGTAACGCCCCTTGGCGACGACGCCGCGCAGCCAGTCGAGCCGCGCCTCGGTTGCCGCCAGAAGCACGCCGCCGGTCAGATGTACGCCGGTCGCCTGTCCCGACAGCTCCTCGATCTCCTTGTAGAGCGAGATCGTGTATTTCTGCAGCTTGGCGACGTTGGGGTCGCCATTGATCGTGTGCATGCCGCCGGCCGCATGCCAGGTCGAGCCGGAGGTCAGCTCGTCGCGCTCCAAAAGCACGACATCCGTCCAGCCATGACGCGCCAGATGGAACAGCACGGAGCACCCGACGACGCCACCGCCAATGACCACGACCTTTGCATGCGATTTCATGAGTTTTGCTCTGTTATCAATGAGTTGAGGAGATAAGGTGAATCAGAAAGGCAGCGCCGCGCGCCGATGTTGAAAAAGTCATGGCTCGCCCTGCCCGATCGCTTCCTTGCGCCTGGCCATGTATGCCTCCAGCGCCTCGCGCACGGCGATGTCCATCACCGGCTCGACATAGTCTTCCAGCGCCTTCTTCCACAGCCGCGTCGCGCGCGCCGTGGTGTCGAGGCCGCCGGCCTCCTGCCATGCCTCGTAATTCTGCCAGTTGGACAGTATCGGCTGGTAGAAGGCGGTGGCATAGCGTTCCAGCGTGTGCGGTTCGCCGAAGAAATGGCCGCCGGTCGGCACCGCGCCCAGCGCCTCGACCGCAAGCTCCGCCTCGTCGACGACGATCGGGCGCAAGAACTCCATCATGTGCTGGATCATCTCGACATCAATGATGAGCTTTTCGAACGATGCCGTCAGCCCGCCCTCCTGCCAGCCGGCGGCATGATAGACGAGGTTGCCGTGGCCGAGCACAGCGCCCCACAGCGCCATCAGCGTCTCGTAGGCGCCTTGCGCGTCCGCCGCATTCGATGCCGACCCCGGTGTCGTGCGGTAGGGCAGATTGTAGCGCCGCGCCAATTGCCCCGAGGCGATGTTGGCCTTGGTGTTCTCCGGCGTTCCGAAGGCCGGCGCGCCCGACTTCATGTCGACGTTGGAGGTGAAGGCGCCGTACATCACCGGCGCGCCGGGGCGCACCAGTTGCGTCAGCACCACGCCGAACAGCGCCTCGGCATTCTGCTGCGCCAGGGCGCCGGCGAGCGTCACCGGGCTCATCGCGCCCATCAGCGTGAACGGCGTCACCGCCACCGACTGGCCGAACTCAGCCATGGTCATCAGCCCTTCGGCCATCATCTCGTCGAAACGCCGCGGCGAGTTGACCGAGGTGATGGTGGCAATGCCGGGATCATCGCGCATCTCGTCCAGCGTCAGCCCGCGCGCGATTGCCATCATCTCGATGCCGTCCAGCGCCCGGCCTCGTCCGATCGCCGAGACATGGAACGATTTGTCGGTCAGCGTCAGGTTGGTGAAATAGGTATCCATGTGCCTGGTGTTGGCCGGCAGTTCCACCGGCGCGCAGACCTGGTTGCCGAGCATGTGGATGCAGTTGAAATGCTGCGCCAGCCGGGTCAGATCGGCATAGTCGTGCAAGTTTCCAGCGCGCCGGCCGCGCTCCATGTCGTGCACATTGGGCGGCCCGGCGACGAGGGTGAAATTGATCGTGTTGCCGCCGAGATGAATGGTGTTGGCGGGGTTGCGCGGCGTCAGCCGATAGCTGGACTGCGTGGTCTTCAGCGCCTCGGCGACAAGGCCCCGGTCGATGCGGACATTCGCGGTCGCATGGTCGACTTTTGCGCCCGCCTTCTCGAACAGCGCCAGCGCCCGCTGAGACATCACCTCGATGCCGAAATTTTCCAGAATATGCATCGACGCCTGGTGGATCGTTTCGACCTGGTCGACTGAGAGCATCGCCATCGGCGGATAGGGATTGGTCACCCGCCGCAGTGGAAGTTGCGGGATGGCGGCGGGCCCCCGGTTGCTGGTTCGCTCCGCGCCGCGCTTGCGTCTTGGTTCATTCATGCCTGGCATCAGAGCGCCGGCATCCGGACATCGCTGTCAGAAATCCGCCCTTCGCGGACGTGATTTTAGCCAAGGCGGCATTTTTGAATTCTGACGGAGATAAAGGCGACGCGAAAGGTCGGAATAATGATACAGGCCCACTGAGCGCAGCCAGGCCGGCAAGCCGTTAAGAAACGCCGCAAGATTCCTTTTATGATTTCGGCCTATTCGTTTTCCAATGCGTAGTTCGAGTTTGAGTAAAATTGTAGCGGTTGGCGTGCTGCTGGCTTTGCCGGCCTGCGCGACGCCGCCCAACCATATCAACGATGTCTGCGCCGTCTTCGACCAGAACGACGGCTGGTTCGACAACTGGCAGTCGGCCGCCGAGCGCGCCTCGCAGAAATACGGCGTCCCCGTCCCCGTGCTGATGGCGACGGTGCGCAAGGAATCCGGTTTCAAGAGCAATGCCAGGCCGCCGCGTACCAAACTGCTCGGCTTCATTCCGTGGAAACATGCCTCGTCGGCCACCGGTTTCTCGCAGGCGCTCGACGGCACCTGGTCGCAATATCAGAGCGAAACCGGCAGCTGGGCGGCGCGGCGGACCAAGTTTGCCGATGCCGTCGATTTCGTCGGCTGGTATCATTCCAAGACATCAGACACGTTCGGCGTCGCCCGCAACGACACCTACAATCTCTATCTCGCCTACTATCTCGGCTGGACCGCCTACGGCCGCGGCAACCGTGGCGATGCCGGCGTGCAGGGCTATGCCAGGGCGACCGAAAAGATGGCCCGCGACTATGCCGAACAGCTGCAGCAATGCGGCAGCTGACGTTGCCAAGCGGTCTTGCAGCCACGCAGTTTGCGATCGAAGCAGAACTCAGCCATTCATTCGCTTGGGATCAGGTGGAGGATCGACCTCCCTCCCTTTACCGCTGCCGTCGACAGCTTTCGGTCAAACGTCGCCAATTGGCCGTCACGCGCCTTGGCGAGTCCCAACAGATAGCTATCCGTTACCTGTGCCGGGGTGAGGATCCTGGCTGCATCGATGTCGTTGGAACCGACAAGGCTGATCTCGTCAGGCCAGAACTGATGTCCTGAAAGGGCATGCAGCTTGCCGACAATCTGCGCCACCACGGCGGGCGAACCCGGAGAATTGGGGTATTTCGGGTTGCTTACAATCCTGATGACGCCATTCTCGGTAATGGGACATGTTGCCCATGATAAATGCCCGGTGGATTGAAACCACCGATGGGCATCTTCATGCGCGACGTGAGCCGGATCGATCAACGCAATCAAGACATTGACGTCGAGCAGGAAGGTCACGGCAATTCGTCGCGAAGCGCATTGACCATTTCGAGATCGACCATCGGGCCGTCGGGCCGCGATGCAAGCAAGGGGATGCCGTTGCGTTCACCGCCGGTCGGTGGCCTGCGCAGTGAGCGGCGAGCCAGATCGGAAATGACATCGCCAACGCTGCGATCCTGCTGTCGCGCCATGGCCTTGGCCGCAAGTAGGACATCGTCATCGATTGCAAGTGTGGTTCTCACAATATGCTCCCTATCGCGCATCAAACATCACGCATCACATAAAGCAATGGACAGCAATATTCAAGCGAACGTAGCCTGTCGTTCCTTGAGCTATGGCGACGCTGCGGCAATGCGCCAACGAGCGGCATTGCCTCTATGGCTGGTCAGCTCGGCTTCTTGCCATGCGGGCGCTTCGGCGGTTCGCCGGCGAAACCGGGGCCGATCCCATCCGGTGCGTCTTCCGGCACGCCCTCATGCGCTGCGTGTTCCCTGTCGAACTTGATCACCGGCTCCATCGTCGCCAGCACATCGTCCGACAGCCAGCACAGGCTCATATGGCCATCGCCGAGATGCTTCACCGGCGGCACCTTGGTCTCGCACAGATTGTCCGGCACCAGCCTCTTGTAGCCGCAGCGCGTCTGGAACGGGCAGCCGCTCGGCGGGTTCATCGCCGACGGGATATCGCCTTCGAGCACGATGTGCCGTTTGACCACGCTGGTGTCGGCGATCGGGATAGCCGACAGCAGCGCCTCTGTGTAGGGGTGATAGGGTGGCGCGAAGATCTGGTCGGTCGTGCCCTGCTCGACGATGTAGCCGAGATACATGACGACGACCCGGTCGGCGATGTAGCGCACGACGGACAGATCGTGGCTGATGAACAGCATCGTCGTCTTGTTCTTGCGCTGGATGTCCATCAGCAGCTCGGTCACCGCCGCCTGCACCGAGACGTCGAGTGCCGACACCGGCTCGTCGGCCACCACCACCTTGGCATCGCCGGCAAAGGCACGCGCCACGCCGATGCGCTGCTTCTGGCCGCCTGAGAGCTGACGCGGCTTGCGCGTCTCGAAGGCCCGCGGCAGCTTCACCAGGTCGAGCAGCTCCAGCATGCGCTTGCGCCGCTCGGCGACATTGTTGCCGACTTTGAATTTTTCCAGCGTGCGGATGATCTGCGAACCGACGGAGTGGCTGGGATTGAGTGTATCGAACGGGTTCTGGAACACCATCTGGATCGACGACACCGTTTCGACGCTGCGCTTCTCGATGCCGGTCGACTGGATCTCCTTGTTGCCCAGCGTCACTGTGCCGGCACTTGCCGTCTCCAGCCCCAGCAGGACCTTGGCCAGTGTCGACTTTCCGCAGCCGGACTCGCCGACAATGGCGACGGTCTCGGATTCGCGCGCCATGAACGAGATCGTCTCATTGGCCTTGACCACGCGGCCTTCGCTGGAGCCGAACACTTCGCTGCCGCCGACCTTGTAGTATTTTCTCAAATCCTCGATCTTGAGCACCGGGGCGCCGGGCACGACCTTCTCATTGACCTTCTTGGCGCCGGGCGGCAGCGCTTCCCAGTCGATCTCGTTGAAGCGCACGCAGCGCGAGAAATGCCCTTCGTGACCGGCGACCTCGATCATCGGGATTTCGGCGGCATTGCAGACGCCCTCGACGAAATGGTGGCAGCGCGGCCCGAAATTGCAGCCCTTGGGCCGCTCATGCGGCAGCGGCAACTGGCCGGGGATAGAGATCAGCGGCCGCGAATTCTTGTCGGCGCCCGGCAGCGGGATCGAACGGAACAGCCCTTGCGTATAGGGATGGCGCATCCGGTCGAAGACGTCCTTGATCTTGCCGGTCTCGACCGCTTCGCCCGAATACATCACCGTGATGCGGTCGCAGGTCTCGAGGATGAGGCCGAGATTGTGCGACACGAAGATCATCGACGTGCCGAACTTCTCGCCCAGCCCCTTGACCAGTTCGACGATGCCGGCCTCCACCGTCACGTCGAGCGCCGTCGTCGGCTCGTCGAGCAGAAGCAGCGCCGGTTTCGACAGCAGCGCCATGGCAATGACGATGCGCTGCTGCTGGCCACCGGACAGCTGGTGCGGATAGGAACGCATCATCCGTTCGGGATCGGGCAATCTCACCGAGCGCACCATTTCGAGCGCCCTTTTGTAAGCCTCTTCCTTCGACACCTTGTCGTGGATCAGCGGCACTTCCATCAATTGCTGGCCGACCTTCATCGCCGGATTGAGGCTCGCCATCGGCTCCTGGTAGATCATGGCGATCTTGTTGCCGCGGATGGAGCGCAACTCCTCGTCGGACAGCTCGCCCATGTCCTTGCCCTGGAACTTGATCTTGCCGCCGACGATCTTTCCGATGTTGGAGAGGTCGCGCATGATGCCGAGCGACACGGTCGACTTGCCGCAGCCGGACTCGCCGACGATGCCCATGGCTTCGCCCGGCATCACCGTGCAGGAAAAGTCCATGACGGCAGGGATCTCACCCTTGCGGGTGAAGAAGGAGATCGACAGGTTCTCGATCTCGATGATCGGCGCAGCGCTTGGCCCAAGGGTCGGGTTGCCGGGATTTCGAACTGCCTCATTCATGGGTCGCTCCAATCCTATTTTCATGCTCGCGGCGCCGAAACCCGCAGATCAGTCTTTCATCGATTGTTCGCGCAGCGAGTCGGCAAGCAGGTTCAAGCCCAGCACGAACGACATCAGCGCGATCGTCGGCGGCAGCGCCGGGTGGATGAATGAGCGCAGCAGGCGGCTGGCGTCCTTGATCGCGGTGCCCCAATCCGGGCTCTCCGGCGCCAGGCCCAGCCCGAAATAGCCGAGCGTGCCGAGCAGGATCGTGGTGTAGCCGATGCGCAGGCAGGCATCGACGATCAGCGGTCCGCGCGCATTGGGCAGGATCTCCCACAGCATGATGTACCAGGGCGATTCACCGCGCGTCTGCGCCGCCGCCACATAGTCGCGCGTCTTGATGTCCATCACCAGGCCGCGCACGATGCGGAATACGCCGGGGCTGGAGGCGAACACCACCGCCACGAAGATGTTGAGCTGGTTGGGATCGATGTGGATGATCTTGAACGGATCGGCGTCGAACACCAGGCCGGCATAGACCCAGCCGCCGATGATCAGCGTCAGCCCGAGCAATATATAGAGGCGGTCCGGCCGGTTCTTGTAGCGGGTCCAGAACAGCACCGAAAAGAAGATGATCGGGAACAGGAAGAACAGCCCGGCCATGGCGTAGGGGATCGGCGTATCCATGATGCCCGGCGTCACCAGCAGGTAAAACAGCAGGATCACCGGGAAGGCCAGCACCAGATTGGCCAGGAACGACAGCACGGTGTCGATCCGGCCGCCATAGTAACCGGCGGGCAGACCGAGCGTGATGCCGACCATCAGCGCGAAACCGGTCGCCGCCGGCGCGATGATCAGCACGATCTGGCTGCCATAGACCATGCGCGAAAAGACGTCGCGGGCGAGCTTGTCGCCGCCGAAATAGTAGATGAGTTTCGATACCGGCTCGAGCGCGCCCGGCAGCGCATCCTTCATGATCGGGACCTGGGCGAGCGGATCGAAGGGCGCGACGGTCGACGCGAAGATTGCCGTGAACAGCCAGAACAGGCAGATGCCGACACCGACTATGCCGACGCCGCTATCGAACAACTGGCCGTAGAGGCCGAGCCTTTTCTTGTAGGTGAAGCTCGCCCCCATCACCAGGGCAAGCCCTAACCAGACCGGCCAGAAACGCCCAATCACGCCGAGCACGACATTGAAGGCACCGATATATTCGACCTGCATCTGCCCCAGCCCCCTATTGAACTCTGATACGCGGATTGAGGAACGCGTAGCCGACATCCGAGATGAGCTGCGTGATCAGCACGATGAACACCGAGACCAGTGAACAGCCAAGCAGCAGATCGATGTCGTTGTTGCCGGCGGCCTCGACCAGCGTGTAGCCAAAGCCCTGGTAGCGGAACATCACCTCGACGATGACGACGCCGGTAAGCAGCCAGGGAAATTGCAGCATGATGACGGTGAACGGCGCAATCAGCGCATTGCGCAGCGCGTGCTTGACGACGACGCTGCCGAAGGAAAGCCCTTTCAGCCGGGCGGTGCGGATATATTGCTGCGTCATCACCTCGACCATCGAGGCGCGTGTCATGCGGGCGATGTAGCCGATGCCGTAGATCGCCAGCGTCATCACCGGCAGGGTGAAATTGTAGAAGGTGATGCCCTGGCTTGCCGAGGCGGCCGAACCGTTCAGCCAGCCGAGCCAGGAGGCGAAGATGACGGTGAAGATGACGCCCGACACATATTCTGGCGTCGCCGTCGACGCGATCGATGCGACGGACAGCGTTCGGTCCGTTCGCGAGCCCTCGCGCATGCCGGCCAGGATGCCGATCAGCAGCGAAATCGGCACCATCACCAACAGCACGCAGAGCATCAGGATACCGGTGGCGGCGAGTGCGGGGAAGAGCTTTGACGCAACGGAGGTTTTGAACTTGGTCGAGCAGCCGAAATCACCTTCCAGGATGCCGGAGAATTTCGGCTCCAGCGGATCGTTGCAGAAGGAGAAACGCTGCGTCGGCTTGCCGGTCGCCGGATCGGTCACCGGTTGCTTCGGGACGACGCCCAGCCATTGCCCGTAGCGCACGAAGAAGTTCTGCCGGTAGCCATGGTTGACCAGCCAGCTTTCGAGCTGTTCGGCCGATGTGTGCATTTCGGTCTGGCTGATCGCCAGCTTCTTCAAATTCGGCTCGAGGTTGATCAGGAAGAAGACGATCATCGTCAGGCACAGCATCGTCAATGCCATGGTGCCGAGACGCCGGATTACGAAAGAAAGCATGGCGGTCCCCTGCCGGTCTGGTTGGGGTTGGAGCCAGTTCGAAAAACCAGCTTTGCCGTTGCCGGCAGAGTTGGCCGTCAAATCGGCACTCGGATGCAATCAACCCAGTTTTATTGAACGGTCTTTCAGGAGAGTCCGCAACTTTTTGCTGCGGCGGCTTCCGGTTCTGGGCCATGCGAGGCGTGACGGGAAGGAGCGAAGCGCCCCTTCCCTGACGTTCCAATCACGCCTGGTCGAGCCAGACCTTGCCGTAGTCGCGCTCGAAGGTCGGATGCATCTTGTAATTCTGCACCGCCTTGACCGAGTGGCTGTAGAGCTTGCGCCAGTATGGCTGGATCATGATGCCGGAATCCTGCAGGATCTGCTCGATGTCCTTCATCATTTCCTTGCGCTTGGCCGCATCGGCGACGGCCAATGCTGCATTGAGCTTGGCATCCCATTCGGGGTTGGAATAGGCCGACTCGTTCCACGCCTCGCCAGTGCGATAGCCGATCGCCAGAACCTGAACGCCGAGCGGGCGCATGTTCCAGTTGGTCATCGACAGCGGGTACTTGGTCCAGTCGTTCCAGAACGTCGAGCCCGGCAGCACCGTGCGCTTTACCTTGAGGCCGGCGTCGCGCATCTGCGCGGCGATGGCGTCGCCGGTATTCTTGTGCCAGTCTTCGTCGACCGTGATCAGCTCATGCTCGAAGTCGGCCTGGCCGGCTTCCGCCATCAGCGCCTTGGCCTTGGCCGGATCGCGAGCGACTTTGGGCAGCTCGTAATATTCCGGGTGGATTTGGCAGACATGGTGGTTTTCAGCCACCGTGCCGGCATTTCCGTAGCCAAGCTGCAGGACGACATTGTTGTCGACCGCGAGTTGCAGCGCGTTGCGTACCTTCTGGTCGCCGTAAGGCTTGTTGTTGATGTTGGTGCGGCACACGATGGTCGACGCGGTGACGATTTCGGACTTGACCAGGTCCAGTCCGTCGAGGATTGACACATAGTCGGCCGAGGTCTCGAAATTGGTATGGACTTCGCCGGCCTCGAAGGCACTGACCATGGCTGCCGGATCGGTGCCGTAGTCGACGAATTCGATGCCGTCGAGGAACACCTCGCCGTCCCACCACTTGTTGTCCTCGCGGCGCTTGTAGACCACCTTCTGGCCGACATCGTAGGAGACGAGCTCGAACGGGCCGGTACCGATCGGGCAGGCTTTGAAGTCGCCGCCCTTCTCGTCGAAGCTCTTGTGCACGATGAGGCCGGGATAGTCGCACATGTTCGGAATGAGCGCGATGTCAGCCTTGCCGAGCTTCAGCTTGACGGTGTGGTCGTCAACCTTGGTCACGGCGCTTTCGTCGAGCTTGTCGTCCTTGACCAGCGTGCCGAGACGGCCAGGCATGGAATTGCCCTCGGCCTTCTTGTCGGCCCAGCGCTTGAGATTGAAGATGACGTCATCGGCGGTGAAGGCATCGCCATTCGACCAGGTCACACCCTTGCGCACATGCAACGTGTACTCGGTGGCGTCGTCGTTGACCTCCCAGCTCTCCAGAAGGTACGGGCGGAACGTGTATTCGCTGGTGTACTTGACCAGCGGCTCAAGCGCCTGACGCTCGGCATTGGCGATTTCCGACCAGTCGGCCTTGCGCGGATCCTTGGGATCCTTGACCCATTGCGCGACTTTAAGGATGCCGCCCTTCTTGCCCTGCACCTCTTCGGCCCTGGCTTGGGTCGGCACGGCTACGCCGAGCATGCCGTAGGCCATCGCAGTCGACGCGCCGAACACGCTCGCCATGGCGAGGAACTCGCGGCGATCGACTTTGCCTGCCTTGGCTTCTTCGGCCATGGCCAGGATGTGATCGGGAACGCGATCGCCATTACTCTTGTAATTTGTCATACCTTAACTCCCATTGTTGGCTTTCCGCCTTTTAACATTCCGCATCCCTGCCGTGATGTCAAAGACGGCATGGCTACGGAACCTGTTAGGGAATGTGCAACTTTGAAAAGGGAGCGGTTCGCGTGATAACGACAGACTTGGCGCAAAAGTGCTAGCGCGCCCAGATTCCGCCGGAATCTGCTTAGGCGAGTAATTGATACATTTGGGCGGGTTGAGACAGCGCCAGTTCCGGTGGCGGTAAGGGCCAGGAACTCAATATTCCTTTTCGTAGAATATGCCGCCCTTGGCCTCGCCGCCATCATTGGCCTCGCCGCGCAGCTTGACGCCGCGTCCGACATTGAGGTCGATCGTCGCCTTGCCCGACCCTGGCCTGTCGCCTTTCTGGATCGTCACATAGGTGCGGTCATTGAGGTACTTGCCCGCCGACACGGCGGTGCCGCCCTGGTCATCGGTGGTCACATCCAGGTCGTCGACGCCGATTGCACTGCGCAGGTTTTCGAGCAGCGAGGTCGAGCCGCCGACGCCGGCCAGTTGGCCGGCGGCCTCGGCCAGCTGCGCGATCTGCAGCGGCGACAGGTTCGACATAGAGCGGCCGAAAATCAGCTGCGCCAGCACCTCGTCCTCGGGCAGCGCCGGCACCGATGAGAAGTCGAATTTCGGATTGGTCGCTTCGCCCGAGACGACGATGGTGACGGTGGCGCTGGTCGTGGTCGATGTCGCGGTCAAGTTGAGGTAGGGCACCAGCGAGCCCGAAAAGCCGACCGTGCCTTCGGTAAAGGTCAGCCGCTTGCCGAGGATCGACAGCCGCCCACGCTGCAAGGTGAAGGTGCCGACCGCCTGCGGCGAAGCCGCCGGGCCGGTCAGCCTCAGCGAACCGCCGAACTCGGCATCGACGCCCCTGCCCTGGATGAAGATCTGGTTCGGCGCATTGACCGTGACGTCGAGGACAAGCCCACTGCCGCCACCACCGCTGGCCGCCGCCGGTCGCAAGGCCTTGTCCTGCGCCCGCACGGAGGCGGGCGCGTTCTTGTGCTTGACACCGAGCGCTGCCAGCGAGCCCGGCAGCTTATCGGGAACGGTGATGACGGTCTTGGCCAGATTGACGGTGCCCGAAATCACCGGCGCCGAGGTGAGCGGCCCCTTGATGGTCAGGTCGCCGCCGAGATTGGCTGTCACCACCCTGCCGTCGGTATAGCGGCCGTCAACCAGCTTGATAGACAAATCGGCTGGGAAACCTTGCGCCGGATTGATGCCGAGGGTGCCGGAGGCCGACAGGCTGCCGCGTGTCGACAGCGTGCCGGTCAGCCGGTTGATCCGGGCAACGCCGTTGCCGATCGAAATGTCGGCGGCAATGTCGTTGACGGCAAGGCCGGAGCGCGCGTCGACCAGGCGGGCGCCCGACGTGCTGACCGTGCCGCCGATCACCGGCGACGCCGCCGGGCCGCGCATCTGGATATTGACGTTGGCGGTGCCGCTGAGCGACAGGCCTTGCGCCGCAAGCTTGGCGGCCAGGAAGGAAAATGGCACCTTGCCGTTGAAGTCGAGCACCAGCGCTGGTGTGCCGGCCGTCGTCACCGTACCGCCGCCCTTGAGGCCAAGCCCGGCGCCGTCGCTGATGTCGGCGTTGAAGGTGAGCTTCTTGCCGGCAAATGTTCCCGACGAAGAGATATTCATGCCGCCAAGACCGGCGCTGCGCGTCTGCGAGGTCTGCACCCCGCCGGCATCGATATCGAAGGCGACAGCCGGATTGCCCAACGCGCCCGTCACCTTCACAGTCCCTGAAATCGAACCGGCGGCCTGGAGGCCCGGCGAAAAACTGTTGGCCAGCGAAGCCGGCACCTTCGACAGCGCGGCACTGATGTCGAGTGCCTGCCCGACCTTGCCGGTCACCGTCGCCGTGCCGCCACCGAGATTGAGCACCAGCTTGTCCAGCGTCGTTGTGCCGTTGGCGATGCTGACGGTCGAGGCCTGGGCGATGGCCGCCTTGATGCCCTGCACCGTGGCCTGGCCGGAAGCGAGTTCGATGGTGGTGGTGCCGCCAGCCACCTTTATCCTGCCCGCAGCCTTCGCCGGAATGCCCTTGACGGTGGCGCCGCCGGAAAACCCGGTCCAGTCGCCGTCGCGCTTCAAATCGACATCGATGCCGCTGATGGCGGTGCCGCCGGAAATGACGCTGTCGGCGCGAATTTTGCCCGAGATGACCGGCGCGGCGAGATAGTTGGCGACCAGCGCATCGATCGACACCGTCTTCGCCTGCAGGTCGCCGCGCGTAATCGAAGCGGTCGCAGCCTTGACGGCGACGTTCGGGCCATCCGCGGTCTTTGAGAAGGCGATGGTGCCGCGCACGTCGCCTTCGGCCTTTTCCAGCGCCAGCGCCGCCAGGGGCCCGATATCCGGCAGGTCGAGCGCGATGGTGCCGACCGGCACGAAAGCCTCGTCGAGCGCAAGGTCGCCGGAAATCTTGTTCTTGCCGAGCGACAGCAGCAGGCCGTTGATGGCGCTCTTGCCGTCCGCCGTCGCCAGCACCGCGCTGCCTTGCAGCGCCTGCCCAGCAACATTGCCGGTCAGTTGCACATTGGCCGCCGGATTGGCGGCATCGGCCTTGCCGGTGGCGGTCAGCTTCAACCCGGTGATTTCGCGTTCCGCCACGAGAAGCCGGTCGCTGCTGACCGTCAGCGACAGATCCGGGGCCAGGCTGGGCCCCTGCGCGTTGAGTGCAAAGCTGATCGCGCCTTTGGCATCTTTCGACAACAGCGAGATGTCGGCCAGTGCACCCTTGATATTTGCGCTAAGCTTGTTGTCGGCGAGGCTGGCCTGACCGTCCGCGGTCAGTGCGCCCGACGCCAGCGTGACCGGATTGGCGCTGACATTGCCATTGGCATCCCGCTTCAGCGTGGCGCTGAGCTGCGTGCGCTCTGCCAGCACGCTGCGCGCCGCCGCCGGCAACGCCGCCGACAGCACGTCGGCGTTGAGGTTGAGGTCGATTGCTCCATCGGCAAAGCCGACACGGCCATTGAAGGCGCTGCCCAGCGCATCGCCCTGCACCGAGCCGCTGTCGATGGTGATCGCATCGGCCGCCAGGCTGCCCGCGACCTTGGCGGTGACTTTGCCGGCGATCAGCGGTGCGATGGTCGGATTGTCCAGACCGATCTTGTCCGCCGTCACCGTGCCCGAGATCGGACCGGTGCGGCTTCTCAGATCAAATGCATCGGAATGCAGCGCAAGCGCAATGCCCTCGACCTTGGCGTCATCCGTCGCCACCGAAGGCAGTACCGCCGAGATGTCGAGCTTGGCTTGCGCAGCCTGCCCGGCCGCCTTCACCGACAGCGCCTGCAATTCGAGCTTGATCGGGCTTTCCGCGCTGCCCAGCGTCAACGGCAGGCTCGGACCGGACGATGTCAGATCGAGCGCGAAATCGCTGGCGCCGTTCGGGTTGACGGTGCCGGCGGCCTTGCCGGAGATTTTTTGGCCCGACAGCGTCGCCTGATCCAGCACGACGCCGCCGGCCGTCGAATAGCTGCCGGCCGCATCGACATCGAGCGGTCCGAGCCCGGCCTGACGGGTCTGGCTGGTCTCGGCGCCAGCCAGTTTTGCATTAAAGCGAATGTCGGGATTTGCTGACGGCCCGGTGATTTGCGCCGTGCCGTCGAGCGTGCCCGCGGCATCGAGGCCGGGCGAAAAGCCATTGGCAAGCGCAGCCGGCAGCGCCGAGAAGGTCGCCGCCAGATCGAGCGTCTGGCCCACCGTGCCCGACAGCGTCACCGAGCCGCCGCCGAGATCGACTACCAGCCTTTGAATGTTGGTTATGCCATCGGCAATGGTCAGGCTCGACGGCTCGGCGATCGCCACCTTGATGCCGCGCACCGTCGCCTCGCCGGACGCGATCTCGACGCTGGTCGCGCCCCCGGCAATCTTCGCCCGCCCGGCAGCTGTCGCCGGAATGCCTGATATGGTTGCGCCGCCGGTGAAATTCGTCCAGTCGCCGTCACGCTTGAGGTCGACGCCGATGCCACTGACGACGGTCGTTCCCGAGGTCACGCTCTCGGCCTTGATCGTGCCGGAGATCGCAGGGCTGTTGAGATAGTTGGCGATCAGTGCGCTGACGGTGACTGCCTTGGCTGCCACATCACCGCGCGCGATCGACACGCTGGCTGCATTGATGGTGACAGTGGGAGCCTCGCCGTCTTTGGCGAACACCACGGTGCCGCCGATATCGCCGGCCGCCGTCTGCCCGGCCAGCGACGCCAGCGGCGCGATATCGGGGGCGGAGATCGTCAGCGTCCCCAGCGGCAGGAATTTTTCATCGAGCGTGAGGTCGCCCGACACCTTGTTGTCGCCCAGCGCTACGCTGAGCCCCTTGATGGAGCGCTTGCCATCGCTCGTCACCAGCGCCGCCTTGATGGCGAGCGGCTGTTCGTCGACCGCGCCGGTCAGCGAGACATCTGCGGCCGGGCTCACAATGTCGGCCTTGCCCGATGCGGTCAGCTTGATGTCCTTGACGGTGCGGCCGGAGGCCGTCAAGCTGGCACTGTCGGCCGAAACCGAGAAATCCGGTGCGTTGCGCGCGCCGCTTGCCGTCAGCGCGAAATCGACCCCGCCGGCGATCGGCACGCCGACCAGCGAAGACAGCACCGAGACGTCGCCGAGCTTGCCCTTGATGTCGGCCTGGATATCGCTGCCTTGCGCGCTGGCGGTGCCGCTGGCGCTCAGCGAACCGGAAGTGAGTTCGATCGAGTTGGCGGCGAAAGAGCCCTGCGGATCGCGCGTCGCGGTCGCCGAGAATTTGACCCGTTCGCCAAGCAGTGAACTGATCTGCGGCGGCAGCGCCGTCGACACCGCATCGGCATTCATCTTGAGCGTCATGGCGAGGTCGGCCAGCGCCACCTTGGCCGTCAGCCCGGCATTGAGCGCATCGCTGCGCAGCGTACCCTCATCGAGCGAGATCTCATCCTTGCTGATCGAGCCGGAAAGAGAGGCCGTCAGCTTGCCGGTGACCAGCGGGGCCAGCGTCGCGACGTCGGTCTTCAGCCCGGCCGCCGCCAGCGACACGCTGACCGGGCCGCTGCGGTTCTCGATGTCGAAACCGTCGGAATGGATCCGCGCATCGAGATTGTTCACCTGAGAACCGCCCGCAACCACCGAGACGAGCGAAGCGCTGGCGTCAATCATCGGCGCCTTGCCGTCACCGAAGGCGCGCGCGGTCACATTGTTGATGGCCACCATGATCGGCTGCGCCTGGGTACCGGCATTGACCGTGACCGGCTTGGCTTTGACCACGAGTTCGACCGAAAGGTCGCTGGCGCCGTTGGGGTCGACCATGCCGGCAGCGGTACCATGAACTGCGTCGCTCTCGATCGCAGCGCGCTCGATGTCGACGCCGCCGGCCGCGGTCGCGGTGCCGGCTAGGTCGAAGCTGGTCTTGCCGGCAAACAGCGACTTGAACCGTTCCGGGAGGAAGCCTTCGAACGAACCGTCGCCCTTGGCCTCGATCCGGTTGCCCTTGTCGGTGAGCTGGTGCCGGCCGGTGAGCTGGGTAACGATCTGACCGTCGACCATGAAGGTGCCGATGCCGCTCCAGTTGGCCAGCGGCCCGGTGCCCGAGACGACGATGTTGACCGGCGGCGCGCCGGGTAGCTTGAGCAGGTTGGCGATGATGCCGCCGGCCGGCTCGGAAGCCTTGAGATCGAGGTCGAGCTTGTTTTCATCCGGCGCGAAGTGGATGTTGGCGTCGACATTGCCTTGCTTGCCGTCATGGCGGGTAACGTTGAGCACCGTCTGGATCGCCAGTGGCGACGCATCGACCTTGGCCGATCCCTTGGCCGCAAGTTCGGCAATGCCGCTGCCGGCAAGTTGCTGGCCGAGCGCGATCTCCGGCAAATCGATCGCTCTGATATCAAGCGAAACCGGCAGGCCGCCCGACCCGCTCTTGCTCGGCTCGGTGCTCGCCACAGGCAGCCGTGCCAATTCTATCCGTTCGGCCGCTATGCGGTCGGCGCTGAAATTCTTCGACAGCAGCGCCAGCGGCGACCAGTCGATGGCCACCTTGCGGGCCACCAGCCAGGCGCCCTCGCGGTCTTCCAGCACGACATGGTCGACCGTCAGCGCGCCGGACCAGATACCGTTAATGCCGCTGACCGTGACTTTGCTGTCCCTTGACGAGGCCATGTCAGAGATGATGCCGGCGAGATTTTCGCGGCCGCGCTCGGTCTTGGTCAGCACGACCAGCGCGCCGATGCCCGCCGCCGCCACGATCAGCAGCGTGTAGAAAAACAGGCGAAGGATGCGTTTCAAAATCTTCATCGTCAGAACGCCTGTCCGATCCCGGCATAGATGCCGAAACGCGGGTCGCCACGGTCGCGGTTGAGCGGCACGGCGGCGTCGATGCGCAGCGGCCCGAACGGCGTGATGTAGCGCAGGCCAACGCCCGCGCCGACCTTCACGTCGGAAAAGTCCGGCGTCGCTGTGGTCGAGACAGTGCCGGCGTCGACGAACGGCACGATGCCGATCGTGTCGGTCAGCGCAATGCGCATTTCGACCGATGTTTCGAAGAAGGAGAGCCCGCCGATCGGCTGATTGTCGATGTCCTTCGGTCCGATGCCCTGATAGGCATAGCCCCGCACCGAGCCGCCACCGCCGGAATAGAAGCGCCTGTCGGCTGGAACGTTCTGAAGGCCGGTGCCGACGATCGAACCCAGCGCGACGCGTTCGGCAAGCACGAATTTCGAGGCCGTGTCGAGCGACTGATAGGCCGACCCCTCGCCCCTGAGCTTGAGGAAGGCGGCGCCGCTCAGAATGTCGTAGCTCGGTTCGGCATAGGCCAGAACCCTGAAGCCGCTGGTCGGATTGAGCCGGTTGTCCCTGTTGTCATAGACATATTGCAGCGGAATGCTGGCGATCAGGTATTTGTGCTTGCCGAAGGCGTCGGTGATCCTGGAATAGTCCAGCGCGATTTCAGCCGAAACCGTCTGCTTCTTGTCGATCTCATAGGACAGGCCGGTGCTGCCCTTGACCGAGAAATGGTCGTAGGCATCGGGATGTTCGAGGACGGTCTTGACGCTGGCGATGAATTTCGAGGCCGGCCCGACCACGCCCGGCTTCTCGAACATGATGCCGGCATTGTAGTTGAGCTCGCTGAGATCGTTGCTGCCGATGCCGCTGATCTTGCCCTCGATGCGCAGCTTTTCGGCCCGGCCGAACAGATTTCGGTGGCCCCAATAGCCTTCCAGGCCTAGCCCTTCGGTGTTGGAGAAAGTGCCGCCAACGCCGAAATAGCGTGGTTTGCGCTCGCTGACCTGAACGCCGATCGGAATGTTGCCGTCGGCGTCGAGACTGTCGGCTTCCTTCAGCGTCACGCTGTTGAACACTTCGAGCCTCAGCAGCCGGTCGCGGGCATCGTCGATCTCGTCGGGCGAATATTGCCGGCCGCGTTTCAGCCCGGTCATATATTCGGTGAACTCGCGATTGACCTTCTCGGTGCCATCGACGGTGGTGTCGCCATAACCGGCAACCGGCCCGGCGGCCACCGTCAGCGTCACGTCGAGCGTCGAGGTGGTGTGCTCGGCCACGACCTGCCTGTCGGTGATCCGGGCCAGCGGCCGGCCCTCCTGCTTCAGCGCCCGCACGATCAGCGCCTCGGCCTTGAGCACGGCGCCCGAGCCGGCATCGCCGCCGGCTATCAGGCCGAAATCGGCGCTCGCCAGCCCGGCGGCATCGCCCTCCAGCCGAATATTGCCGAGCGTGAATTTGGGCCCGCTCGAGATGCTGATCACCACCGGGATCGGCTGCGGACCCGTAAATTCGGCATCGGGCGGCAAATCGTCGAGCGCCTTGCCCTGGATGGTGATAGTGACGACGCCTTCATAACGGGCGTCGGCATAAAGCGCGGCGACCAGCTGTTCGCGGTCGCTACGCGCCTTTGCCAAAAGGCCGAGCGAGCCGGAAACCGGGCGGTCCTCGTCGGATTTCAGCGACGAGGCGTTTTCGAGCTTCTTGACCAAGTCCTTGTCGGCATCGGGCGCTTCGATGGTCACCGCATAGCGCAGCGGGTCGACGATATCGGCGTCCTCGTCATTCGAAGAGCCCCACAATTTGATGCCGAAGAGCTCGAAGGCGGCCGCCGACCCCGATTCGGCAACGAGCACGCTCGAGCACGCCAACGCCACAATCAGCGCGCGCGAAAGCGTGCGCCGTGGCGCACTTACCTTCGACATCTGCGCTTCATACGCCGGCATCAGGACAACCTAGGTTACAAAACTAAAATTGGAATGAAGTTTTGAAGCGCTCGTAAAGGGGCCACAATCCAATTGTCTGAAATAGGCAGGGCTTGGAATTCACACCTTCTGCGTTTTCGCAAGAAAGCGTGATCCCTTTCCCGTGGATGAACTATCGGCATACCGGTCATTGGCCGGTTTGGGAACCGTTGGCGGGCGGAAACCTGCCCGTCCTCGTGTTGACAAGCTTGACTGAAGCTTGAACATGCCGCGGACGTAGCAGTGTCTGGAGGGTGTTATGGCGATGCGCGCGGCGGCTCGTGGTCTGTCGATCTTAATTCTTCTCGTTTTCGCCTGGGGGTCTGTAGCGCAAGCGGCCGAAGCCCGCCGGGTGGTGACCTCAAATAATTCCGACTATTTCGGCTTCGATCTCAGATCGGACCAGAATGTCAGCCTCGATCAGTGCAAGACGACATGCCTCGGCGACCCCGCCTGCCGCGCCTTTACTTACAACAACAAGGCCAAATGGTGCTTCCTAAAATCCGACTATAACCAGTTGAAACCCTTCAGCGGCGCGGTCGCGGGCAAGGTCGTCAATGTCGATGGCGACCCCGATATCGGCGCCCCGCCGGAACTCGCCTTCTTCCCCAACTGGATGGCCGACCAGGCCCAGCAATACCGCAACAAGCTGACCGATCCGGCCTATGACAAGCCGACCGACGGGCTGGAATCACTCCGCGCCGCCGCCGAACAGGCTGCACTGACCGGCGACCATGGCCAGGCCATGAACAAATACGAGGCCGCGGTCTCGGTCCTGCCTGACGACGGCCAGCTTTGGCTCGGTCTGGCGCGTGAAACGCTTGCCATACAGCCGGCCAGCGGCACCTCCGAATCCTACAATCTTCCGGTCAAAGGCACCTCCGCCGCCATCAACGCCTACAAATTGCTGCGCACCACCAAGACCCGCGCCGAAGTGCTGGCGCTGCTCGGCAACGGCCTCGACCGCCGCGATCTCTACCGTCCAGCCCTGCAGGCTTATGAAGCCAGCCTCGCGCTGGTCAGTTCGCCGGCGGTCAAGGCCGAATATGAGGATCTCAAGGCCCGCAAGGGCTTCCGCGTCATCGATCACTCGATCGACGCCGACACCAGCGCGCCGCGCATTTGCGCGCAGTTTTCCGAGGAGCTGGTCAAGACCGGCGTCGACTACGCCCAGTTCGTCACCGTCGACAACCAGCCGCCCAAGGGCGTCGAGGCCAAGGACAAGCAGATCTGCGTCGAAGGCCTGGAGCACGGCCAACATTACGAAGTGACCTTCCGCGCCGGTCTGCCGGCCGCCATTGGCGAGGTCACCGCCGCTCCGGTCGTACTGTCGATCTATGTGCAGGACCGCGCGCCGTCCGCCCGCTTCACCGGCGACAGCTTCGTGCTGCCCGCCGGCGCCCGCCGCGGCATCCCGGTCGTCACCGTCAACATGAATGCCGCACAGATGAAGCTCTACCGCATCGGCGATCGTTCGCTGGCGCAGCTTCTGTCCGGCTATCAGTTCCTGAAGCAGCTCGACGGCTATGATATCTCCAGCATTTCCGACCAGATGGGTGAGCCGGTCTGGCAGGGCCAGCTCGATATCGCCAACGACCTCAACAAGGACGTCACGACGTCGTTCCCGGTCGACGAAGCCTTGCCGCAGCGCAAGCCCGGCGTCTACGTGCTGACCGCGCAAGCGGTAAACGAGAATGACGAGGACAATTACAATTCGCTTGCCACGCAGTGGTTCGTCGTCTCCGACATCGGCCTGTCGACCTATACCGGCCAGGATGGCCTCAATGTCTTTGCCCGCTCGCTCGGAACCGCCAAGCCGATCGCCGGCGCCGAACTGACGCTGCTGGCCAGGAACAATGAAATCCTCGGCACAGCCACGTCGGACGCCGAAGGCCATGCTGTCTTCAAGCCCGGCCTGACGCGCGGCGACGGCGGCATGGTGCCGGCCGTTCTGATGGCCAAGCAGGGCGACAACGATTTCGTCTTCCTCGACATGGGCCGCGCCGGCTTCGATTTGTCCGATCGCGGCGTCGCCGGACGCGCCGCACCGGGCGCGCTCGATGTCTATGCCTGGACCGAACGCGGCATCTACCGCGCCGGCGAGGATGTGCATGTCGCAGCCCTTGCCCGCGACGGCGCCTCCAAAGCGGTGGAAAACCTGCCGCTGACCTTCATCTTCACCCGTCCCGACGGCGTCGAGAACCGCCGCATCGTTGCCGATGGCGTCTCGGCCGGCGGCTATGCCGTCGACCTGCCGCTGGAAGCCAACGCCATGCGCGGCACCTGGACGGTGTCGATCTATACCGATCCCAAGCAGGCGGCCGTTTCCAGCCAGATGTTCCTGGTCGAAGACTTCGTGCCGGATCGCATCGAGTTCGACATGAAGTCCGACAAGCAGGAGATCGCCCAGGGCGAAACCGCCAACATCGACATTGACGGCCGCTTCCTCTATGGCGCGCCGGCCGCCGGCCTCGCGCTCGAAGGCGAGCTGACGCTGTCGACGGCGCGCGACTGGGACCGTTTCGCCGGCTATTCGTTCGGCCTTGCCGACGAGCAGTCGGCCGAGCCTTCGGTCACCCCGTTCACCGGTCTGCCGGTGGTCGGCGACGACGGCAAGGCGACCTTCCCGGTCACGGTCGACCAGTTGCCCGCGACCACCAAGCTGGTCGACGCCAAGGTCACGGTTCGCATGCGTGAAACCGGCGGCCGCGCCATCGAACGCTCGCTCAACATCGGCATCCGCCCGCAAGGCCACATGATCGGCATTCGTCCGGATTTCGCCGACAATGAGGTGCCGCAGGGCGGCACCGCCAAGTTCAGCCTCATCGCGGTCGACCCCGACGGCAAGCGCGAGACGCTGAAGGGCGCGCAGTGGTCGCTGGTCAAGGTCGAACGCAATTACCAGTGGTACCGCAACAACAACTCGTGGAACTACGAACCGGTCACCTTCACCAAGTCGATCGCCAACGGCCAGGTCGATCTCAGCGCCGATGCCGAGGCGACCGTGACGATGCCGGTCGACTGGGGCCAGTACCGGCTCGAGATCGAGACTGCCGATCCCGAGGGCCCGGCGACCAGCTATGAGTTCGACGCCGGCTGGTATGTCTCCTCGACCTCCACCGAAACGCCTGATGGGCTCGAGATCGCTCTCGACAAGGACAGCTATGCCGTCGGCGACGTGGCCAAGCTGAAGGTGTCGCCGCATTTTGCCGGCGAACTGCTGGTCACCATCGGCGCCGACAAGCTGCTCAAGACCGTCACGGCAACCGTGCCGGCCGGCGGCAGCACGGTCGACATCCCGGTCGGTGACGACTGGGGCGCCGGCGCCTACATCACCGCAACCCTGCTCCGGCCCGGCGATGCGCAGGAAACCCGCATGCCGGCGCGCGCCATCGGCGTAAAATGGCTGACGGTCGACCCGGGCTCGAAAAAGCTCGCGGTTACCCTGACGCCGCCGGACAAGACGATGCCGCGCCAGCAGCTGTCGATCCCGGTTTCGGTCGCCGGCGTAGCGCCGGGCAGCAATGCCTATGTCACGGTCGCTGCCGTCGATGTCGGCATTTTGAACCTCACCAACTACAAGGCGCCGGATCCGGAGGGCTGGTATTTCGGCCAGCGCATGCTCGGGCTCGAAGTCCGCGACATCTATGGCCGTCTCATCGACGGCTCGCTCGGCACCAGCGGCAAGCTCAGGACCGGCGGCGACGGCGCCTCGATGCAGCCGCAAGGCAGTCCGCCGACCGAAAAGCTGGTCGCCTTCTTCTCCGGCCCGGTCCAGCTCGACGCCGACGGCAAGGCGAGGATCGACTTCGACATCCCGCAGTTCAACGGCACCGTGCGCGTCATGGCCGTCGCCTGGACCAAGGAGGCCGTCGGCCATGCCACGACCGATGTCATCGTGCGCGATCCGGTGGTGATCACTGCCGGCCTGCCCCGCTTCCTGGCGCCTGGAGATGCAGCGATCATGCGGCTCGACGTCGCCGACACCGACGGTCCGGAGGGCGACTATGCCCTGTCGATCGCCACGACCGGCGACCTCTCGACCGGCGACAAGCCCTTGCCCGAAAAGCTGACTCTCGCCAAGGGCAAGCGCCAGACGCTGACCGTGCCGCTGATTGCACAGACGGCGGGCAATGCCTCGATCACCATCAAGCTCGCCCATGGCGACGGCACCGCCGTCGAGCAGACGCTGTATGTTCCGGTGCGTCCGGCGCAATTGCCGGTCACCACCCGTCTGGTCGTCGACCTCAAGGGCAATGGCGGCTCGCTGCGCGTCGACAAGGAGCTGCTCGCGGCAAGCCTGCTCGACGGCGCCTCGATCAGCGTCGGCGTTTCGCAGGCTGCCGCCTTCGACGTGCCGTCGCTGCTGATGACGCTCGACCGCTACCCCTATGGTTGCGCCGAGCAGACCACCAGCCGCGCCATGCCGCTTCTCTACGTCAACGATCTGGCGTCCGGCGTCGGCATGCAAAGCGATCCCGAACTGCACGACCGCGTCCAGGCGGCCATCTACAAGGTGCTGAGCTACCAGGCTTCGGCCGGCAGCTTCGGCCTGTGGGGTCCGGGCTCCGGCGATTTGTGGCTCGACTCGTACGTCACCGACTTTCTGACCCGGGCGCGCGAGCAGAACTACGACGTGCCGGCCCTGGCGATGAGCCAGGCGCTGAGCAATCTGCAAAACTCGATCGGTTACGACCAGGACGTCCAGGATCGCGGCAGCGAAATCGCCTACGCGCTCTATGTTCTGGCCCGCAACAAGAAGGCCTCGGTCGGCGATCTGCGCTACTACGCCGACACCAAGCTCGAAGCCTTCTCGAGCCCGATGGCCGTCGCCCAGTTGGCGGCGAGCCTGGCGCTCTACGGCGACGCGCAGCGTTCGGAAGCAACCTTCCAGACGGCGCTGCAGCTGGCCAAGTCGACCACCGAATACGACTACTACCGGTCCGACTATGGCTCGCGGCTGCGTGATGGCGCCGCGATCCTGGCGCTCGCCGCCGAATCGAAGCCGGCGCCGACCATCGTGCCGGAGCTGATCCGGCTGGTGGCAAGGGAACGCGCCGATGCCCGCTGGACCAGCACGCAGGACGAGTCCTGGATGCTTCTGGCGGCCCGCGCGCTGAAGTCGGGCAACGACTCGATCACGCTCTCGGTCAACGGCGCGCCGCATGCAGGTGGATATTCCAACCACCTCGGCGGCACCGACATTGCCGACAGCCCGCTGACCATCGCCAACACCGGCGCCACGCCGCTGCAGGCGGTCGTCACCACGGTCGCCTCGCCGGTAGAGCCCTTGCCGGCCGGCGGCGACGGCTTCACCATCGACCGCACCTACTACAAGCTCGATGGCACCGAAGCCAACGTCACCGAGGCGACGCAGAACGAACGCTACGTGGTCGTGCTCAAGGTTTACGAGCAGAACCGCTGGCCTTCGCGCCTGCTGATCACCGACCTGTTGCCGGCCGGCTTCGAGATCGACAATCCGGGCCTTGTCTCCAGCGCCCAATTGTCGAACTTCACCTGGCTGGCGCAAACGGACGCAGCCCATCTCGAATTCCGCGACGACCGTTTCGTCGCGGCATTCAATCCCAATGACGGCGATGGCGACCGCAACATCATGCTGGCCTACGTCGTGCGTGCGGTAACGCCGGGCACCTACGCCCATCCGGCAGCCACGGTGGAGGACATGTACCGGCCGCAATATTCGGCCCGCACCGCCACCGGCATGATGGAGATCAAGGCGCCGTAAGGCGCCTTGACGAAGATGAACACGCCGATGTCCGCGACCATCTCCTTCTCCCCGCTATGCGGAGAGAAGGAGCCGGCAGGCGGATGAAGGGCACCACCATGCTCTCCAGAAAATTTCTCCGTCGAACAGGCATCGCCGCCGCCTCCCTCGTCGGCTTTGCGGCGATCGCTGCCGCTTTTCTCTGGGAACTCGACCGCGCTTTCCCGCCGCCACTGCCCGAAAAACTCACCGTCTCCACCGAAGTCCAGGATCGTGACGGCCAGCTGTTGCGCGCCTTCGCCACGCCGGACGGTTACTGGCGGCTCGACACTCATCTCAATCAGGTCGACAAGCAGTTCGTCGATATGCTGGTCACCTATGAAGACAAGCGCTTCTGGGACCATGATGGCGTCGATATGCTGGCGCTGGCGCGCGCCGCCGGCCAGTTCGTCACCAGGGGCCATATCGTCTCCGGCGGCTCGACTTTGTCGATGCAGCTTGCCCGGCTGATCGAGCCCCGCGAAAGCCGCAGCCTCGGCTCGAAAATCAAGCAGATGCTGCGTGCCATCCAGATCGAGCGGCGGCTGTCCAAGCAGGAGATCCTCGAGCGCTACCTGACCTTGGCGCCCTATGGCGGCAATCTCGAAGGCGTGCGTGCCGCCTCGCTCGCCTATTTCGGCAAAGAGCCGAAGCGGCTGACGGTCTCGGAAGCAGCACTGCTCGTCGCCTTGCCGCAATTGCCGGAAAAGCGCCGGCCCGACCGCAATCTCACCATCGCTCATGCCGCCCGCGACCGCGTGCTGACCCGCATGGTTTCGGCAGGCCTGCTTGGCGAGCGCGAGGCCGCGCGCGCCGCCCTCGACGACGTCCCGGGCCTGCGCCGCAAATTGCCGGCGCTGGCGCCGCACGCCGCCTACGCCATGCTGCCCAAGGCCGTCCCCGGCAAGCCGCTGCAGCTGACGATCCGCAAAAGCGTCCAGCAAGGGCTGGAACAGGTGGCGCGCGATGCCGCGATCAAACTTGGGCCGCGCCTCTCCGTCGCCATGGTGATGGCCGATGCCCGCACCGGGGACATTCTTGGCGAAGTCGGTTCGGCCGATTTCTTCGACGCCAGCCGCTCCGGCTGGATCGACATGACCAAGATCGTGCGTTCGCCCGGTTCTACGCTGAAGCCGTTCATCTATGGCCTCGCCTTCGAGCAGGGGCTGGTGGCCCAGGAAATGCTGATCGAGGACAGCCCGGTCGATTTCGGCGGCTACCGGCCGAAGAATTTCGACATGGGCTATCAGGGGGATGTCTCGATCCGCCAGGCGCTGCAGCTGTCGCTCAACGTGCCGGCAATCCGCGTGCTCGACTCTGTCGGCCCTGCACGGCTGATGGCGCGCTTCCGCCAGGCCGGCGTCAGCCCGGTGCTGCCGGTCAACGAGGCGCCGGGCCTCGCCATCGGCCTCGGAGGCGTCGGCGTGACGCTGCGCGATCTCGTCCAGCTCTATACCGGCCTCGCCAATGGCGGGAAGGCAAACACGCTGCATGACGGCACCGAGCCGGCCAATTCCGAGCGCACCACCGCCACCATCCTCGACGCCCAGGCGAACTGGCAGATCACCGACATATTGTCGGGCGTGAAGCCGCCCGAGGGCGCCTTGCAGCGCGGCATCGCCTACAAGACCGGCACGTCCTACGGCTATCGCGATGCCTGGTCGGTCGGCTTCGACGGCCGCTACGTGCTGGGTGTGTGGGTCGGCCGCGCCGATGCCGGTGCGGTGCCCGGCCTGTCCGGCTATGTCTCGGCCGCCCCCATCCTGTTCGAGGGCTTCGTCCGTTCAGGCCTCACCGCCGTCCCGTTGCCCAGCCAGCCGGCCGGCGTCGTCAAGGCCAGGCGCGAAGACCTGCCGGTGACATTGGCGCGCTTCGGCGCCGGCGCCGACGGACTGGTGCAGGCAGGCCCGACGGAACCGGCGCCAACGATCATTTTCCCGCCCAACGGCGCCCGCGTCGATCTCGCCACCAATTCCGCCGAGGCCTCGCCGCTGGTGCTGAAACTGCAAGGCGGCCGCGCGCCGTTCCGCTGGCTGGCCAATGGCAAGCCGCTCGTCGGCATCGACCGCCGCCGCACCGCGACCTGGCTGCCCGACGGCGCCGGCTATTCGACGCTCACCGTCATCGACGCCGTGGGACGCGCGGCAAGCGTGAAGGTGTTCGTTGAATAGATGGCGCCAAGCGATTCAGGGGATTGGGCTTCTTCGCCCGAGACCCGGCGCGAGGCACCCCCCTCTGGCCTGCCGGCCATCTCCCCCGCAAGGAGGGAGATTGGCAGCTTCGGCGCCGCGCTCATTCAGCAACGTTGAAAATTGGCGAAAGCCGCAGCGACATCTGATCTCCCCCCTTGCGGGGGAGATGGCCGGCAGGCCAGAGGGGGGTGTGCCGAAGCGCTTGCATCGAGGATTGGCCTTAGCCGTATCCATGTTCGTTTCGACTTACTCCCCCGCCTCCGCCGATCCCCTGCCCGCTGGCTTTGTCCGCCTGGCCGATGTCGATCCCTCGATCCGCCAGGACATCCGCTATGCCGGCCTGGAAAATTTCCTGCATCGCAAGGCCGATGGCTACGACGCCCCAATCTGCATCCTCACGAAGCAAGCTGCGCAAGCGCTGTCCGGCGTGCAGAAAGCGCTCGCCGCCGATGGCCTGACGCTGGTCGTCTTCGACTGCTACCGCCCGGCCCGCGCCGTTGCCGACATGGGCAAATGGACCAGAGAGGGCGGCCCGCCCGATCCGCAATGGTACCCTCAGGTGCAGCGCGGCGACCTCATCGCCAAGGGCTATATCGGCGAATTGTCCACCCATTCGCGCGGCTCGACCGTCGATATCGCCATCGCCCGCAGCGACGGCAAGAACAAGTCATCCGCCGCTTGCGGCGCGGCCGGCGCCGGCACGCTCGATTTCGGCACCAGCTTCGACTGTTTCGACCCGGCAAGCGAAACCGCACATCGCCCATTGGCGGCAGAAGCGGCGGCAAACCGCAAAAGGCTGCTCGACGCCATGCGCGCCGGCGGCTTCAAGAACTATGCGCGAGAGTGGTGGCACTACACGCTTCGGGATGAGCCGTTTCCAAAGCTGCGCTTCGATTTTCCCATCACTACGGGCTGAACCGCCCGGTGCTACACCGAGCCTTCCCTCGCTCGGCCTTGCTTCTGCGGTGTCAGCTCCTAGATAGCGTCAAACCGGCCGGATTTGGGTTAGACCAATATGAGGAAAATATTTCCTTGCGAAACCCAATATCGGCGAAAATTTCCTTCGAGTGGACAAAAAAGGCAACGTTGAATGCATCTAATTTCTATCAATTCGATAGAGTTCAGCCGTCATCAACGGAGGCGGGAATGACCAAACCTCATTTCAAGAAACTGCTCGGCGCACTGGTCGCCACATCGATCCAGTTCGGCACGCTCGGTTTCGCGTTTGCCGATACGACCATTCTGAACGTGTCCTACGACCCGACACGCGAACTCTACAAGGCCTATGACGAAGCCTTCGTCGCACACTGGAAGGCCGAGACCGGCGAGACGGTCACCATCCAGCAATCGCACGGCGGATCGGGCGCCCAGGCCCGCGCCGTGATCGACGGCCTCGATGCCGATGTGGTCACGCTGGCGCTCGAAGGCGACATCAACGCCATCGTCACCAAGTCGAAGAAGATCAACCCGGACTGGCGCAAGAAGTTCGAGAACAATTCGGCGCCTTACACCTCGACCATCATCTTCCTGGTCCGCAAGGGCAACCCGAAGGGCATCCACGACTGGAGC
This sequence comes from Mesorhizobium sp. M1004, assembly GCF_040318795.1. NCBI lineage: Bacteria > Pseudomonadati > Pseudomonadota > Alphaproteobacteria > Hyphomicrobiales > Phyllobacteriaceae > Mesorhizobium > Mesorhizobium sp. M1004. The sequence continues at coordinate 279,348 of NZ_JAMYNB010000007.1, read as the reverse complement.
GATCTGGTCAAGGACGGTGTCCAGGTGATCACGCCGAACCCGAAGACGTCGGGTGGCGCCCGCTGGAACTACCTTGCCGCCTGGGCCTATGCCAACGCCAATGATGGCGGCGACGAGGCCAAGAACAAGGAATTCGTCGGCAAGCTCTACGCCAATGCTCCGGTGCTCGACACCGGTGCGCGCGGCTCGACGGTCACCTTCGCGCAAAAGGGCATCGGGGACGTGCTGATCGGCTGGGAAAACGACGCCTATCTGGCGCTCAATGAATTCGGAGCCGACAATTTCGAGATCGTCTATCCCCCGACCTCGATCCTGGCCGAGCCGCCGGTTGCGATCGTCGACGCCAATGTCGATGCCAAGGGCACCCGCAAGGTCGCCGAAGCCTATCTCGGCTGGCTCTATTCCAAGGAAGCCCAGACGATCATCGCCAAGAACCACTATCGTCCGGCCAAGCCCGAGCTGGTGGATGCGGCTGACATTCCGAAGACGCCCGAAATCAAGCTGATCTCCATCGACGATCCGCTTTTTGGCGGCTGGAAGAAGGCACAGCCTTATCATTTCGGCGATGGTGGTATATTCGACCAGATCTACAAGCCGGCCCAGTAGGATTTAGATCAGGACGACATGACCATAGCACCCGCCAAGGCGGGGTGGCGATTCAGACAGCCGAGTGTCATTCCGGGTTTCGGATTGACGCTCGGCTTCTCGCTTGCCTACCTCACGCTCATCATCCTCATCCCCCTGTCGGGCCTGATCTGGCGCTCGGCAGCCCTCGGCTGGACCGATTTCTGGGCGATCGCCACCGACCGCCGGACCATCAACGCACTCGAAATCAGCTTCGGCACAGCCTTCATCGCAGCCGCCGTCAACGTCGTCTTCGGCACGCTCGTCGCCTGGGTGCTGGTGCGCTACCGCTTCCCCGGCCGCCGCGTCGTCGACGCCATGGTCGACCTGCCTTTCGCGCTGCCGACCGCGGTCGCGGGCATTGCGCTGACCACTCTTTATGCGCCCAATGGCTGGATCGGCCATCTCCTGGCGCCGCTCGGCATCAAGGTCGCCTACACGCCGCTCGGCATTGTCGTGGCGCTTGTCTTCATCGGCCTGCCGTTTGTCGTGCGCACGGTGCAGCCGATCATGGAAGAGATCGACAAGGAAGTGGAGGAAGCCGCCGCGACGCTCGGCGCCAACCGCTTCCAGATCATCACCCGCATCCTGTTTCCCGGCCTGGCGCCGGCCATCATCACCGGCTTCTCACTCGCCTTCGCGCGCGGCGTCGGCGAATACGGCTCGGTCATCTTCATCGCCGGCAACCTTCCCTACAAGTCGGAGATCGCACCGCTTCTGATCGTCATCCGGCTCGAGGAGTACAATTATCCGGCGGCCACCGCGATCGCGGCGATCATGCTTTTGCTGTCGTTCGTGATGCTGCTGGTCATCAACCTGGCGCAGTCATGGAGTCGCAAGCGCTATGGCTGACCCCGAGATCAAATCCTACGAACCGCATCACGAGAGCCGGTCGGCGGCGGTGACCGAAAGCCGGCCGGTGCGGCTGCTGCTGATGGCGGTGGCCTTCGCCTTCCTCGCCATCTTCCTGCTGCTGCCGCTGATCATCGTCTTCCACGAGGCGCTGGCGAAAGGCATTGGCGCCTACACGGAATCGCTCTCCAATCCCGATACGCGCTCGGCGATCCGGCTGACGCTGCTGGTGGCGGTGATCGCCGTTCCGCTTAACGTCGTCTTCGGCATTTCGGCTGCCTGGGCGATCGCCAAGTTCGAGTTCAAGGGCAAGGCTTTTCTGACCACGCTGATCGACCTGCCCTTCTCGGTCTCGCCGGTCATTTCCGGCCTGGTCTATGTGCTTTTGTTTGGCGCTCAGGGACTGTTCGGTGAATGGCTGAAGGCGCACGGCATCCAGATCTTGTTCGCCGTGCCCGGCATCGTGCTCGCGACCATCTTCGTCACCTTCCCCTTCGTTGCCCGCGAACTGATCCCGCTGATGCAGGAACAGGGCAACGGCGACGAGGAAGCCGCGCTCTCTCTGGGCGCCAATGGCTGGCAGACCTTTTGGTACGTGACGCTGCCCAACGTCAAATGGGGATTGCTCTACGGCGTGCTTCTGTGCAACGCCCGCTCGATGGGCGAATTCGGCGCGGTGTCGGTCGTGTCGGGCCACATACGCGGGCTGACCAACACCATGCCGTTGCATGTCGAAATCCTCTACAACGAGTACAACGCCGTCGGCGCTTTTGCCGTCGCTTCGCTGCTTGCCGGCCTGGCGCTGGTCACGCTGGTCTTGAAAACACTTCTTGAGATGCGCTACGGCGCCGAGATCGCCGCGACGCGCGGACATTAGATGCATGTCGCCCAAAAGTGTGAAGCGGTTTTGGGATAACGACATGCATCCACTAAAAAGGGACATTTGATGGAAGTTCGCGTTGCCAACGTACGCAAGGAGTTTGACCGGTTTCCGGCCCTCCATGACGTATCGCTTGACATCAAATCGGGTGAGCTGATCGCGCTGCTTGGGCCATCCGGCTCCGGCAAGACGACGCTGCTGAGGCTTATCGCCGGCCTGGAGCGGCCGACGCGCGGAAAGATCTTCTTCGGCGACGAGGACGCCTCGCACCGCTCGATCCAGGAGCGCAATGTCGGCTTCGTCTTCCAGCACTATGCGCTCTTCCGGCACATGACGGTCGCCGACAATATCGGCTTCGGCCTCAAGGTGCGGCATGGACCGTCGCGACCACCGGCGGCCGAAATCCGCCGACGCGCCTCCGAACTGCTCGATCTCGTTCAGCTTTCCGGCCTGGAAAAGCGCTATCCGGCGCAACTTTCGGGTGGCCAGCGCCAGCGCGTGGCGCTCGCCCGGGCCATGGCCATCGAGCCCAAGGTGCTGTTGCTCGACGAGCCGTTCGGCGCGCTCGATGCGCAGGTGCGCCGGGAACTGCGCCGCTGGCTGCGCGAGATCCATGACCGTACCGGCCACACCACCGTCTTCGTCACCCACGACCAGGAAGAGGCGCTCGAGCTTGCCGACCGCGTCGTGGTGATGAGCCAGGGGCGCATCGAGCAGGTCGGCTCCGCCGACGAGATCTACGACACGCCGAACTCGCCCTTCGTCTACTCCTTCATCGGCGAATCGAGCATGCTGCCGGTCAAGGTTGAGAATGGCGAGATCTGGCTCGCCGACCGTCCGATCGGCGTGTCGGCGCCGCACGCACCCGAGGGCGATGCGACGCTGTACTTCCGCCCGCACGATATCGAACTGCTCGACGGCTGCAGCGGCTGCATCGCCGGCACGGTCGCCGCCAGCCGCCGCGTCGCCGGCACAAGACGCGTCGAACTGGAAATCGGCGGCGAGCGCCAGCGCGTCGAGATCGAACTGCCTGTGGACCATCCTGCGGCGCAGAAGAGCCGGGTGGCGTTCAGGCCGAGGCGCTGGAAGCTTTTCCCGGCGGCATAGACATCGATCCGGCGCTACTCCAGCCAGTTCTCGACCGTCAGGCCCTTGATCCGACGGAACTCAGCGGTGTTGGCCGTCACCAGTGTCGTCCCCAACACACAGGCATGGGCAGCAATGAAAAGATCATTGTGGCCGATTGGCTGGCCTCTGGCCTCCAGCTCGGCACGAAGTGCTCCGTATTCGTTATCCATCGGCACATCGAGCGGCAACACAGGAACCTCGGCGAGCAATTGCTCGACCTTGGCGAGCAGCTTGGCCGATCTCTTGCGGGCGCAGCCATAACGCAGCTCCGAGGCGACAACGATGCTGGTGCACAGGGCACCGTCTCCCGCGCGAACCGCCGCACTGGCAGCCTTGCCGGTAGGGTTTCGGATCATGTCGCTGAGAATGTTGGTGTCCAGCATGAACCGCATCAAAAGATATCCTCAGGCCCCACGGGCGCATCATGGATCTCGGGAAAGTCGTCTTCAGGACCAAGCGGCGGCTCTTTCGCCCATTGGGTGAGCAAGGCGGTGAGGCCTGGTTGACGGACCGGCTCGATGATCAGCCGGTCGCCATCGCGGCTGATCAGGACCTTCTCGCCAGGCAGCTCGAATTCGACAGGGATGCGAACCGCCTGACTGCGGTTGTTGCGAAACAACTTCGCCTCCCTGGGGGGTGGTATTGAGTGACGGTGCTGCGGCATGGCAGCCTCCCCTGTCTGTTCCACTTGTATATGCCATTTGTATATGCCACTCGGCCTCGAATTGCAAACCACAGAAAACCCCAACGCATCGGCATTTCGGCTGGAATGAAATTTCGCCGATAACCTGCTTCAGCGATTTCTTTTTCGCTGCAACGCCATACGTCTGCCCCGTGTGCCTCGCAGTACACCCTCCGGCCCGGCTATGTTCTGGCAACGCATTGCACATCGGAGCCTGTGTTCATGAAGCGATTTTTCCTCAGCGTCGCCACTGTCGCCGGCCTGATCCTCGCCTGTTCGCAGGCCTGGTCGGCCGACAAATTGCTCAACGCTTCCTATGATGTCGGCCGCGAATTGTTCGCGCAGGTGAACAAGGCTTTCGTCGCCGGCCATCCGGGCGTCACCGTCGACCAGTCGCACGCCGGCACCTCGGCGCAGGCGCGCGCCATTGCCGAAGGCCTCGGCGCCGATGTCGTCACCTTCAACCAGGTCACCGACATCGACTTTCTGGTCAAGAAAGGCCTCGTCTCCGCCGACTGGCAGAAGGATTTCCCCGACAACGCCTCGCCCTTCTATTCGCTCCCATCCTTTCTCGTCCGCGCGGGCAACCCCAAGCACATCAAGAACTGGAACGACCTCGTGCGCGACGACGTGCAGGTGATCTTCCCCAACCCCAAGACCTCGGGCAATGCGCGCTACACCTATCTGGCCGCAACCGCCTACGCCAAGGAAGCCTTCAAGGGCGACGACGCCAAGGTGAAGGAGTTCGTCACCAAGCTGTTCAACAACGTGCCGATCTTCGACACCGGCGGGCGCGCCGCCACCACCACCTTCGTGCAACGCGAGATCGGCGACGTGCTGATCACCTTCGAGTCGGAAACGCGCGGTATCCGCAAGGAGTATGGCAACGACAAGTTCGAACAGGTCACGCCAACGGTCAGCCTGCTCGCCGAATTCCCGGTGGCGATCGTCGACAAGGTCGCCGACGAGCACGGCAGCCGTGACCTCGCCAAGACCTATCTCGATTTCCTCTACACGCCCGAGGGCCAGACCATCGCGGCTGAAAATGGCCTGCGCGCCCGCAACGCTGAAGTCGCGGCAAAATACAAGGCCGACTTCCCCGATGTCCGCCTGCTGACTGTGGAAGACGTCTTCGGCGGCTGGGACAAGGTACAGAAGGAGCACTTCGCCGCCGGCGGTCTGCTCGACCAGACCTATGGCAGCCGCTGATATCAGCAGCGTTCGACCTCACCTCACAAGAAAGCCGGCGCTTTGCCGCCTTCTTCGTTTTCGCGCGCCGACAAACGGCTTCAGGCGGAATCTGTCGCGATCGGTGAAAAACGTTACAAAGAATCAACGCCTTTGTGCCCAACGTGCAATCGGGCGGCTTGTTCTACGCGAAACCGGGTTGTTCAGGCGAAACGTCATGATTTGCACACAAACAACCGCCAGATGCGGGTGGTTGGGGTTTTCATGAACTGAAGCGGGCATGCTTACCAAAAAAGGCAAATACGGCCTCAAGGCCCTCGTGCATCTTTCCGGCCTGCCGGTCGGCCAGCTTGCATTCGTCAACGACATCGCGATCGCCAACAACATCCCGAAGAAATTCCTGGATGCCATTCTGGGCGAGCTGCGCAATGCCGGTTTCGTCCTCAGTCGCAAGGGCAAGGAAGGCGGTTATCGCCTCGCCCGGCCGGCTTCCGAAATCAAGATCGGCCACGCCGTGCGCGTGCTGGACGGCCCGCTCGCTCCCATACCCTGCGCCAGCCGCACGCAATACCAGCGCTGCGAGGATTGCGACGAGGCGACCTGCCAAGTCCGGCACATGATGCTGGAAGTGCGCCAGGCGATCGCCGAAGTGCTGGACAATCGCAGCCTCGCCGCCATGCGCGACGCCGACAATGATGATTTTCCGGTCGAGCTGACATCGCAGATCTAAATTAGAGCATGGTCCCGAAAAGTGCGAACCGGTTTTCGGACAAGATCATGCTGAAATGAGAGTCCTCAGACCAGGCCGAGCTTGCCGGCCAGGCCGACGCGCTGGATTTTGCCGGTGGGACCCTTGGGTATCTCCTGGAGAAACAGGATGTGGCGCGGCACCTTGAACTCGACGATCCGGCTGCGCGCGAAATCGCGTATCTGCTCGGCATCGGCGGTGGCGCCCTCGGCCAGCACGATGGCCGCACCCACCTCTTCGCCGAGCATGGCGTGCGGCACGGCGAAGGTCACCGCCTGCGCCACCAGCGGATGATCGAGCAGCACATTGTCGACCTCGAGCGGCGAGATCTTTTCGCCGCCGCGATTGATGATCTCCTTCAGCCGCCCGGTGATCTTCAGATCGCCATCCTCGTCGATGAGGCCCTGGTCGCCGGTGCGGAACCAGCCATCGCTGAAGGCAGCTTCATTGGCCACCGGATTGTCGAGGTAGCCATCATGGATGTTGGCGCCGCGCACCGCGATCTCGCCCTTTTCACCCGCCGGCAGGATCGTCCCCTTGTCGTCCAGGATCGTCACCTGCGGACCCGCAGGCAGGCCGACCGAGCCTGGCTTGCGGCGTGCCGGCGGCAGGCCGTTGGATGTCATCTGGTGCGCCGCCTCGGTCATGCCATAGGCCTCGACCACCGGACAGCCGAAGACGCGCTCGAGGTCGCGGAACACGGTGTCGGGAAGCGCTGCCGAAGACGAGCGGATGAAGCGCAGCCGCGCAGCCGCGATGGTTTCGCCATTGCGGGCGGCGCGCGCCAGGATCGCCTGATGCATGGTCGGCACCGCGCTGTACCAGCTCGGCCGGAAATCGCCCAGCCAGCCGTAGAATTTGAGCGGGTTGAAGCCCGGCGTGCAGACAACAGCGCCGCCGACTGCCAGCTGTGCGCTGAGCGCCGCCATCAGCCCGTGAATGTGGAACAGCGGCATCACGTTGAGACACATATCGTTTGCCGACAGCGCCAGGGTGCTGGCGATGTTGGCCATCGATGCCTGCAGATTGCGCTGCCGCAAGCCGACGATCTTCGGTCGCGCCGTGGTTCCCGATGTGTGCAGGACAAGCGCGAAATCGTCGGGTCCGTTGAACTGCATATCGTCGAGGCGAGCCTCGCTGGCAGCCTCCACCTCGGCGTCGCCCGCCAGCAGAAACTCGCCGGCCTTGGCGCCGTCAGTCACGACGACGTCGAGCACCGCAATGCCGAGCCCCTTTGCGGCGTTGCGCGCGGCATCGCCCATGCCTTGTCCGCACAGCAGCAGCTTCACATCGAGATCGCCGAGATAGAAGCGGAATTCGTCTTCGCCGTAAGCCGGATTGAGCGGCGCCGCCGTCGCCAACGCCGAGACCGCCAGGAAACAGGCCGCCATTTCCGGGCCGTTGGGCAAGACGATGCCGACGGCCGTGCCGCGGGCAACGCCACGCCTGGCGAGATCGCCGCAGAGCTTGTCGACAAGATTGGCGAGGCCGGCAAAGCTCAGGGATGGCCGGTCCGGCGCCATCAGCGCCACCGCAGCCGGCCGCCAGGGCGCCAGTTGGGGAAGTGCTACCAATAGGGCCTGTTTCAAGTTCGAACCCTGAATGGCGTTCACCATGGCCTTGCCGGCGCCGATTGCGCGCCCGTGGCAGACGCAGTAAAACGATTTCCGGACGCACGCAAGAACAGGTGGACACCGATCGGATGAGGCTGCCGTGGTTGGGAAAATCCCGGAAAGCCGACCGGACACCATCTTCCGCCGTCATTTATCATACGGAAATCATCGCCGACATCCTGGTGCCCGAACGCGCCGAGAATGTTCGCTTCTTCAGCCGCAAGCAGGTCCGCGCCGGCAAGTTGCGCACCTTCAACAACAGGGATCTCCGCGAGCTGCTGCTGGCCGCCTTTTATCTCGGGGTCGCGGCATTGCTACCGGTCAATTGGTGGGCCGCGATCTGCAGCCGCGTATCGGGGCTGCGCCTCAAGCGCCATATCCGCAAGGATTTCGTGCGCTACGCCGCCGCGACGCGCGCCGTGCTCGGCAATGGCATCGATGCGCAAAGGCAGTTCAGGGCCTTGCTCTGCGCCAACCACCGCCGGCGTTTGCTACTTGCCGCGCATCTCATCGGCCGCCGCTGGTCACCTGATATCCGGCTGGAGGGCCTGGAAGGCCTGCAAGCGGCGCTGAAGCGCGGCCACGGCGCTATCATCTGGTGCGATCAGTTCACGACCCAGACCATCATCGGCAAACGCGCTCTCCATGAAGCCGGCATCGAGACACACCAGCTCAGCGTCAGGGCTCACGGCATATCCGATTCGACCTTCGGCTTGCGCTTCCTGAACCCGCCGATGGTTCGGGTCGAGAACCGTTTCCTGAAAAGCCGGATCGTGTTCGACCGCAGCGACGCCTACCAGGTCACCGGCCGGATCCAGAAGATCCTTGGCAGCAACGGCGTGGTGTTGGTGACCAACACGGTGCATGCCGGCTCGACATTCACCGAAGTCGGCCTTGGCGAGAGCGGCTGGACCCACCTGGCTTCGGCGCCGACGAATTTCGCTGCCAGAGGCAAGGCGGCGCTGTTTTCCATGTCGACCTTCGAGACCGATCCGTTCCGCCAATACCGCGCCGTCCTAAGTCCCGAACTGGTGCCGGCCCCGGCAGAGGCCGGCGAGCGCGCGGCCAGAGCCGGCGCCAAGAACATGGCGCTGCAGGCCGAGTACATATTGCTCAAGCGCGACCGCTTGCTGGAGGCGCTGAAACTCTATCCCGAGCAAATGATGGTCTGGTCCGGCGCCGACCGGTTCACCGAACGGCCGGAAACCGCCTTGCCCGACGAGGGTGGTTCATGATTTTGCGCCGGCCAGCAGGCTGGCAACGGCGGTGACGATCTCAGCCACTGGAAGTGTGGCGTCGGCCGTCAGCGCCCGCTCGTCGGCGCCAGGCGGCTCGAGGATGGCGAACTGGCTTTCGACCAGGCTTGCCGGCATGAAATGGCCCTTGCGGTTGGCGACACGCTGCTTGGCGGTTGCGGGATCGATCTTCAGATAGATGAAATCGATATCCCGGCGGAAGCCACGCAGACGATCGCGGTAGCTGCGCTTCAGCGCCGAGCAGGCGGCAACCACGCTTTGGCCGCTGCCGGTCAGGTCGGCGATCCGCTCGCCGATGGCATCGAGCCAGCCCTCACGCAGTTGATCTGTGAGCGGCTCGCCGCTCGCCATGCGGGCGACGTTTTCGGGTGGGTGCAGCCTGTCGCCTTCGACAAAGACGGCCCCTTCCTCTGCTGCCAATGCTTTGCCGACAGCCGATTTTCCGCAGCCGGCGACGCCCATCACCACAATGGCCCGAGGCACTGAGCCGGTAGCGCCCATTGGCGCCTTTGCGGTCTTTTCGTCCACGGTCAGCGGCTTGCCGGCGCGCGGCCGTAGAGCAGGAGCATGGCAACGATGACCAGGCCATAGACGATCTGCCGCCCCGCCTCCGGCATCTGCATGACCGAAAGGATGGACTGCAGGAGCGTGATCAGGATGACACCGGCGACGGTGCCGAGATAGGAGCCGCGGCCACCCAGGATCGAGGTGCCGCCCAGAACCACGGCGGCGATCGACGGCAGGAGATAGGCATCGCCCATCGATTGCGCCGCCTTGGAGGCATAGCCGGCGAGAAGCACTCCGCCAAAGGCGGACAGCCCGCCTGAGATAGCGAAGGCGATCATCACCACGCGCCTTGTATCGATGCCGGAGAGATAGGCGGCACGCTCGCGGTTGCCGATGCCGTAGACGGTGCGGCCGAAGCTGGTGCGGGACAGCACGAACACCATCGCAGCGCCAATCAGCGCCCAGATGATGACGGCGTTAGGCACGCCAGGAATGGTAAAACCTGTCGCAAGATAGCGCATGGCGCCGGTGGCCGAATCCTGTGGCGAGTAGCCGCCGGTATAAACGACCATGAGCCCTTGCGCGACAGCGTTGGTGGCGAGCGTGATGATCATCGAGGGTATGCGCAGATAGGCGACGCCAAAGCCGTTGACGATGCCGATCAGCACCCCGCAAAAGATGCCGAACGGGATGGCCAGCGCCACACCGATCGGGCCATAGGCGGCAGCCGCACACGCCATCATCGCGCCCGCCGCCACCGCCCACGGCACCGACAGGTCTATTTGGCCTAGCAGGATGACCAGCATCATGCCTGTGGCGATGACGCCGAGGAACGAGGCCACCTTGAGCTGCTGCAAGAGATATTCAGGCGACAGAAAGCTCCTGGAATAGAGGCTGCCTAGGAACAGCAACAGCACGATGCAGGCGAAGGCCGTCAGCACCGCCGGATCGGCGCGGCGGATGAATTTCGGCACGCGGCCGGCGATACCGCCCAATGTCGTTTCGCTCACAGGAACCACTCCAGCCGGTTGCGGACCCGAAACAGCGCAAACGCGCCAAGGCTGACCGCGACCAGCAGGATAACGCCCTGGAACAGCGGCTGCCATAGCGGATCGAAATCGAACACGAACAACAGGTCGCCGATGGTGCGAAAGGCCAGCGCGCCGAAGATGGCGCCCATGGCGCTGCCCTTGCCGCCGAACAGCGAGACGCCGCCCAGCACCACCGCGGCGATCGAAAACAGCGTATAGGCGTTGCCGCTGGCGTAGGCTGCATCGCCCGTATAGGTGAAGAAGGTCAGGAACAGTCCGCCGATCGCGGCCAACAGGCCTGCGAGCGCGTAGGCAGCGAACTTGCCGCGCCTTATCGGCACACCGGACATGTAGGCCGCCGTCTCCGAGGATCCGGCCGCATAGGCCGCGCGCCCGAGCACCGAGCGGCTGAACGGTACCCAGACCACGAGCACGACGGCGAGCAGCACGACCAGGCTCGCCGGCACCACGCCCAACAGGCGTCCGGTCAGCGCGTCGGCGAGACCTTCGTTGACCGAACCGCCGGGAAACGGCCTGAGCAGCAGCGCGATGCCGAAATAGACCGCACCCGTGGCGATCGTGGCGACGATCGGCTGCAGGCGGCCGTAGATGACGATGGCGCCGTTGATCGCCCCGCACAGGAGCCCGGTGCCGAGCACGGCGATGACGCCGAAAGCGGTCTCAAGGCCGGTGCCGATGACCACCCAGGAGGCGAGGCAATTGGTCAGCGTGAAGATCATGCCGACGGAGAGGTCGATGCCGGCGGTGATCACGACCAGTGTCTGCGCCATGGCGACGAAGGCGAGCAGCACGCCCTTGTTGGACGCCGTCTGCACGACATTGGCGGTGAAGCCCGCCGGATGGTTCGAGGTGTAGATGACGAACATGACAATGAATATGCCGAGTGCCATCAGTGTTCCGCGCTGCTCGGCCAGCCAGTAGCGCCACTCTTTCACGCGTCCGCTCCCTGTCTTGCGCCGGCATCGTCTCTCGCGCCGCCGTCATCGCCGTGGATGTTGAGCGCGCTTGCAATGAGCGCCCGCTCGGTGATCTCGGCCCCGACCAGCTCGCGCTTGACCGCGCCGTCATAGAGCACCAGCACGCGGTCGCAGCAGCCGATCAGTTCGTCATAGTCGGTCGAATAGAACAGGATCGCCGCCCCCGCATCCGCCAGCTTGCGCATCAGTTGATAGAGTTCCTGCTTGGTGCCGACATCGATGCCGCGCGTCGGATCGTTGAGCAGGATGATACGCGGCTGTCGCATCAGCCATTTGGCGATGACCACCTTCTGCTGGTTGCCCCCCGACAGCGCACCGACCGGAATGTCGAGGCCGGCCGTCTTGATCGCCAGCAGCCCGACCATGTCGTCGATCAGCCGCTGTTCGGCGGCGCGGTCGATGATGCCGGCCTTGGACAGCCGGTCTAGGGCGGCAAAGGACAGGTTCTCGCGCACCGTCATCGGCAGCATCAGGCCTTCGGTCTTGCGGTCCTCCGGGATCAGCGCCATGCCGATGCGGTCGTCGCGCGCCGCTTGGGGGCTGGCGATCGAAACAGGCTTGCCGTCGATAAGGATCTGGCCGCCGAGGCCGCGCAGCACACCGAAAAAGGCAAGCAGCAATTCGCGCTGGCCCTGGCCGTCCAGGCCGCCAAGGCCGACGACCTCGCCTGCCCCGACCGTCAGCGAGACATTGTCCAGCCGGTCCGTCCAGGACAGCTTGCGCGCCTCCAGCACAGGAACGGCGGCGGCTGCGGTGCGCGCGGGTTTGGGCGGGAAAATATGGCTGTATTCGCGCCCGATCATCAGTTCGACGACTTCGTTGTCGCTCTTTGTGCCTGCCTTGTAGCTGGCGACATTGCGGCCGTTGCGAAACACCGTGCAGTGGTCGGCAAGCTCGGCGATCTCGTTCATGCGGTGCGAAATGTAAAGCAGCGCCAGCCCTTCCGAGCGCAACCGCTTGAGCACGCTGAATATCCTGGCGACGTCCGTCGCGGTCAGCGCCGAGGTCGCCTCGTCGAGGATCAGGATGCGCGGCTTCCTGGCCAATGCCTTGGCGATCTCGACCATCTGTCTTCTTGAAAGCGGAAGATCCTTGACCAGCGCCAATGGATGGATATCGGCCGCACCTGCGCGTGCCAGCGCATCCTCGGCAATGCGGCGCTGCGCCTTGCGGTCGATCATGCCGAAACGCTTCGGCGGATCGGAGATGACGATGTTGTCGGCAACGCTGAGTTCGGGAACCAGCGACAGCTCCTGGAAGATGCAGACGATGCCGGACTTGTTTGCAGCAGCAGGCGAGGCGAACGTCACCTCGCTGCCGTTCAGCATCATGCGGCCTTCGTCGGGCGCGACGACGCCCGCCATGACCTTGATCAGCGTCGATTTGCCGGCGCCGTTTTCGCCGAGAATGGCGTGGATGCTACCGGACGAGACCGAAAGCTCGGCCTTTTCCAGCGCCCGCACACCACCATAGCGCTTGGATATGCCTTCCATCCGGAAGAGCGGAACCGCACCGTCCATCGGCCCTCCCGAGGCAGTTTGACTTCAAGGGATATCGAGTGGCCGGCGCCGCGGAGATCCCGCGGCGCCGGATATGCCGCCTATTGGTCAGCCCCTATTGGTCAGCTTTGGTCTGGCCCATAATTTCCTGCGCGGTGAAATTGATGCCGCAGGTCGGGAAGGAATTGCCGACGAAGAAATTGTCGGACTGGTCGGGGAAGAAATCCTGACCGGCCTTGAAGTTCGGATCCTCGACGATCGCCAGCGGCAGCTTCACCGCTTGCGGCACAACGTTGCCTTCGAGCGCGGCAATCGCCGTCTTGATGGCGACCGCGACCTGCGCCGGACCGGTGCCGGCCGATGAGCATTTCAGCCCGTCGCCGGCATGTGCCGCGCAGAACTTGCGGAAACCGTTCTCGGTCTCGCCGCCGAACGGCACGAAAGCATGCTTGGCATCGATCATCGCCTGCACGATGCCGGTGTCGCCGCCTTGCCCGGTGATGCCGTCGAACGGGCCGTTGGTGGCAATGGCGTCGGCCGTGGCTTTCTGCGCCACGCCGTCGTCCCATTTGCCGACCACCTCGGTGACGTCCCATTTCTTGCCGGAGGCATCGAGCGCTTCATGGATGCCGTTGTGACGGTCGGTGTCCACGGAAGTTCCGGCAACGCCGCGCACTTCGAGCACCTTGCCGCCATTCGGCACATGGCCGACCAGCCATTTGCCCCACAATTCGCCAAGGCCCTTCTGGTCGACATTGACGTTGATGGCGTCCTTGGTATCGAGAATATTGTCGAAGGCGACGAGGATGACGCCAGCTTCCTTGGCGCGCTTGATGACCGGCCCGAAAGCGGTCGGGTTCTGGGCGTTGACGACGATCGCGTCATAGCCGGAATCGATGAAGTTGTTGATCGCCGAAATCTGAGCCGGCACGTCCTCGCCGGTCGAGACGACCTTGAATTCCTTCAGTTTAGCGGCGACCTCCGGCTGGGCCGCATAGGCCTTGGCGGTCTGCACCATCTGGATGCGCCAGGTGTTGGCGATATAGCCATTGGCGAGCGCGATGCGGTATGGGCCGTCTTTCTTGGGGAACTTGAAGAACTGCGTATCGGCCGCCCAGGGCGCAAAGCAATCCGGCTCAGCCGACGGGCCCTTGACAACTTCCGGGTCGGCCATGGCCGACGAACTCAGCATGACGAATGCAGTGGCGGCAACGATGCCACCAACAAGTGACTTGATCATCGATATTCCTCCCAGTTGTAGTTTTGTTTGCTGCTGCTTGTTTATTTGATGCTGTTTGTCGTGGTGTGTTTCCACGCCTGCCGAAGGCCCTCCAGCCTGGCCGGCGCCACGTCTCAAGGGCCGAAGCCGGCCCGATCCCCTCCCCCTCGCCGCTTCACAGGCGAGAAACGAAACTAGCATATTATACATAATAAACAAGCATGAGCTGTTGCTTATGTATAATAAACAGGGGCGGCCTTTCATCAAAACGTCTGCCCGACGAAAATGGTAGCGCTACCATGACGTTGTGTAAAGCACCATTTGCTGAGGCCGGCCAAAGCGTGTTCAGCGTGCGGTGCTCTCGCGGGGCTTGAGTTCGAAACCAAGATCGACGACCCGCTGCTCAGGCCTTCGTCCTGCGATCGCCGCCAGCGCCATGGCGACAGACCGACGGCCGATTTCATAGCGAGGGGTGCGGATACTGGTGAGCGGCGGGAACGCCGCCTGCATCATTTCGAGGTCGTTGAAGCCGACAATGCCGATTGTTTTCGGCACGTTGAGCGCGGCGCTATGGCATTCGAACAAAACGCCGAGCGCGATGTCGTCATTGTTGCAGAAGACGCCGTCGAGCGCCGGCATCTTGGCCAGCGCATCGCGAAGCAGCTCGCGGCCGAGCGTCACGCTGGACAGTAGCGGCGTGGTGGTGACCAGCCGCGGGTCGAACAGGCCGGCCTTCTCCATTGCCGCGCGATAGCCGGCAAGCCGCCGCTGCGAGCGCGGGTCCATGCGTGCGCCGATGAAGCCGATCCGCCGGTAGCCCGCCTCGATCAGATGCTCGGTCGCGGTGCGGCCGCCGTCGAAATGCGAGAAGCCGACCAGCATGTCGACCGGATCGGGCCCGGTCTCCATCACCTGCACCACCGGGCAGCCCGCGCTCTCCAGCAGCTTTCGCGAGGTCGGCGTCTGGTCGATGCCGGCCACGATCAGCGCCGCCGGGCGCTGCGGTGCGAACACCTGCAGCAGGCGCTCCTCCTCGAGGCCGGAATAATGGGTGTTGCCGAGCTGGACGCGGAACGGGCCGTCCGACAGGCTGTCATAGATGCCGCGCACCACTTCTGCGAAGACGTTGTTGGTCAGCGACGGCACCAGCACGCCGAACACATCGGCGCGCGCCGAGGCCAGCGCCCGTGCATTGGGATCCGGGACATAACCGAGTTCGTCGACGGCGGCCTGGATCTGGCGCCGCAGATCTTGGCTGACGCGTTCCGGTTCGCGCAGCGCCCGCGACACGGTGATGGCGCCGACGCCGGCCTTGCGCGCCACATCTGATAGGGTCGGGCGGCCGCCCCCACGACGCGAGCGCGGCTTGGTCATGGACATCCTCCACGTGCCGGGCCCCGGCCGCTGCGCCCTTGCGAAACCATGTCCAGCTTTTCCACTGCCACCATGCCAACCGGCTGCTGCCGCACCCACTCGCCTGCTGGCGTCGCGCAGCCAATCGCCCTTGTCAAGCAACAGGGCAATCCTGCCTTCCTAAGCCATCAGGGCAGCACTGCGTTTTGCTTTCCACAGCAGCAGCCCGATGGCCACTATGTTCAGCAAGTTCCACGCGATCCCGTTGAGGAACGCGGCGGCGTAAGAGCCAGTCAGGTCGTAGATCCAGCCCGACATCCAGCCACCGATCGCCATGCCGAAGATGGTCGCCATCATGACGATGCCGATACGCTGGCCGGCCTCCTTGGCGGGCAGGTATTCGCGCACGATGATGGCATAGCAAGGCACGATGCCGCCTTGCGACAGGCCGAACACCAGCGACACCACATAGAGCGAGGCAAGCCCGTCGAACGGGATGTAAAACAAAAGCGACAGGCATTGCAGCACGGAACCGATAAGCAGGGTTTTCACGCCGCCGATGCGGTCGGCGACAAAGCCGGAGGCAAGCCGGCTGACGACGCCCGCCGCCATCATGATCGACAGCATGTCGGCGCCATGCGCAATGCCGTAGCCAAGATCCATGCAATAGGCGACGATGTGCACCTGCGGCATCGACATCGCCACGCAGCAGCCGAGACCGGCAACGATCAGCAGCACCTGTAACGCCGCCGGCGACAGCGAAATCGACTGCACTGGCCGGCTTCCGGGCGAACCGGCGGCAGCCGCCGTCGGAGCAGCGCGCCGCAACAACAGCACCAGTGGCACCATGGTGACCAGGCAGAAGACACCGATGCCGGCATAGGTGAAGCGCCAGCCTTCCGCCTTGATCAGTGTCGGCATGATGGTTGGCCAGAGCGCTCCGGCGAGATAGTTGCCAGCAGCCGCCGCCGTGACGGCGACGCCGCGCCGATGGTTGAACCAGTGCGAGATGTCGGCGATCAGCGGCCCGAAGATCACCGATGTGCCGACACCAATCAGCACGCCCTGGGCAAGGGTGAATTGCAGGATAGAGGTCGACAGCGCGGCGAGCAGCAGGCCGGCGGCGAGAGCCACCGAGGATAGCAGTGCCGGGATCCAATACCCCATGCGATCGACCGCGCGGCCAACCAGCACATTGCCGGCGGCGAAGCCGACCATGGTTGCGGTGTAGGGCATCGATGCCGCGGCGCGGTCAACGCCGAACTCGGCCTGCACGGCCGGCAGCACGACGACGACGGCCCACATGCCGACTGCACCGATCGTCGCCAGCAGCATGGAGATGGCAAGCCGCATCCAGGCGTAGCTGCTGTCGATGCCGGGGCTATCCGCCTGATTGGCGACGATCGGGGTCAAGGCGTTTCCTGTCTACGGTCCTGGGAAGTCGACCGTTGTGTCGCCACTATCGGCGCATTCACCGCGACGGGCAGCGCCACAGGGCCATGATCCGTGGCTCCAGCGGCCCGGCGACTTTCTCGGGAACCGGCGGCGGCCTGCCCGAGTTTTTGCGACAGGAAGGAGTTTGTCATGACCGCGAAAAAGAAATGGTCGGCCGAGGTGACCGAGCACAGCGATGCGATGGACCTCGAGGACCACATCTTCGAAGCCGACGACGCCAGGAAGATCGCGGCCTCGCTCAAGCGCTCGGCCGAGCACAGCGACCGCCGCAAGGCCGAGCCGTTTCAGTCGGCCATGTCGATGCTGAATTTCTACATCAACCGCGCCGGCAAGAACCTGCCGCAGGCGCGCCGGAAAGTGCTCGAGGACGCCAAGGACGAACTGCGCGCGGCCTTCGGAAGGCCGCAGCAGGATTAATGCATGTCGCTCAAAAGTGGCGCCGGTTTTGAGACAACGACATGCAAAGACCTAAGCGCGTCGACTTAGTCCGTTCAAACGGGACGCGCTTTAGCGCTCCCGATTGGCTCTACCAAATTCACCTCAACTGGACCTAGTGACAGGTCCTCTTTCCCCTCAGTTTGCCGGCCTCGGCTTTGTGTTTCCCCGAGCCCTTTGAAGTAGCGGCATGACGGTCAAGATCGGCATCAATCCCATCACCTGGAGCAATGACGATGTTCCCGCACTCGGCGGCGATACGCCGCTCGCGACATGCCTGTCGGAAACCAGGCAGGCCGGCTATCGCGGCACCGAACTCGGCGGCAAATTCCCCAGGCGAAGCGACGAGCTTGGACCGATCCTGTCTTCTTACGGACTGGAGCTCGTCTCCGGCTGGTATGACGGCCGCATTCTGGACCGCACGGTCGACGAGGAATTCGCCGCCCTCACCTCGCATCTGACCCTGCTGCGCGACCTCGGCGCCAAGGTCGTCGTCTATGCCGACACCTCGCGCGGCCGTCATGACGGCATTTTCGCGCCGATCTCACAGCGTCCGCGCCTCGCTGACGGCGAATGGACCGCCTATGGCGAGAAGCTGACCGAACTCGCCGACCGCATGGCTGCCTTCGGCGTCGGCATGGCTTTCCATCACCATATGGGCACCATCGTCGAGAGCGATGACGAGGTCGACAGGCTGATAGCCGCAACCGGCAAGAGCGTCGGCCTGCTGTTCGATACCGGCCATTGTCTGTTCTCAGGCGGCGACCCGGCCTCCCTCCTGAACCGGCATCTCGACCGCATCGTGCATTTCCATTGCAAGGACGTCCGCGCGGCCGTGCTGGAGAAGGCACGGCGCGAGGACATGAGTTTCATGGCGGCAGTGATGGAAGGAATCTTCACTGTGCCCGGCGACGGTTCCGTCGATTTCCTGTCGCTGTTGAAGCCGCTGGCCAAGCGCGGCTTCGAAGGCTGGATCGTCGTCGAGGCCGAGCAGGATCCGGCCAAGGCACACCCCTTGACCTATGCCACGAAAGGTTACGCTTCGCTTCTCAAATCGGCCTGCGCGGCCGGGTTCGACGTCGCGATACGAGACTTGGCCTAACCACCGCCGGGGGGCTGGTGGTTGGGCCGGTTGGGCGCGCGCCTCGGTAGGGGTAGCGACGCGAAAGCGCCCGGCGATCCGCGCCGCCGCCCTCCCTTGGCGGCGCGGATCGCACAGTTCTTGGCATCGAAATTTTTGCCCCCGAGTTGCCGGCCCGGCGTTTCAAGCTTGAGGCTGGCGACGAGGCATGCCTTGATGCGGATGGAGGAGCGACATGGCATTCGAGGCGGCACTCGGCATGGAACGGCTTTGCACCATCCGTGAGATCGCCGAGAAGGCGGAACTCGGCGCGGCAACCGTTCACCGCGCGCTGAAGAACAGCCGTGAGGTCCGTCCCGCAACCAGACGGCTGGTGCTCGAGACCGTTTGCCTGCTTAACGAAGAAAAGATCGCGCGCGCAGCCAGGCTCGTCGGAGACTAGCTTGGCCGACCACATGCGCCTTTCCCTCGACATCATGTCGGTCGACCGCGGCTCGGACGAACCGATGCACCGACAGATCTATGGCGCCCTGCGGCGCTTCATCCTCGACGGCCAGATCCAGCAGAACACGCTGCTACCATCGACACGCTCGCTGGCCGAGGATCTCAAGGTCGGCCGAAACACGGTGATCGCCGCCTACGACCAGCTGCTCGCCGAAGGGTTTATAGAGGCGCGCGCCGGGTCCGGCACCTGGGTGGCGCCGATCCAGCAGAAACGCCCGCCGGCCGCGCTGCGCGCCGGGCTTGCCGCTCCGCAAAAGCTCTCGCGGCGCGGTCAGACCATCGTCAACGGCCCGCAGCCGCCGCGCAATGCCGGTGTCATCAACTTCCATCCCGGCGTGCCGGAAACCGCGTCCTTCCCCTTCACCATCTGGTCGAGCCTTCTGGTGCGCAACGCACGCAGCCGCGACGAGAACTTGCTCGGCTATATCTCCTTTGCCGGCCATCCCGGTCTGCGCCAGGCCATTGCGTCGACCATCAGCCTGTCGCGCGGCATCAACTGCACCGCCGACCAGGTCATCATCGTCACCGGCGCGCAGGCAGCACTCGACCTCGCTTCGCGCGTGCTGATGGACGAAGGCGACCATGTCTGGATGGAGGAGCCCGGCTATCTCGGCGCCAAGAGCGCCTTTCTCGCCAGCGGCGCGCAGCTCGCGCCCTTGAAGGTCGATCGCCACGGTTGGCATCTCGCAGACCCAGAGCTGCCGCCGCCGCGGCTGATCTATGTGACGCCATCCTGCCAGTGGCCGTTCGGCACCATCATGCGCATCGAGGAGCGGCTGCAACTGCTCGACATTGCCGAGCGCCACGGCGCCTGGATCGTCGAGGATGATTATGACGGCGAGTACCGGTACCGTGGCCGGCCGGTACCGGCGCTGCGCGGCCTCGATCACGCCGACCGGGTCGTCTATATCGGCTCCTTCGGCAAGACGCTGATCCCGGCGCTCCGCATCGGCTATCTCATCGTGCCGCGCGAACTGTCGGTCCCCTTCGACCGCGCCGTCTCGATCACCGGCCAGTTCGCGCCGCTGATCCTGCAGGCGACGGTCAACGACTTCATCACGCAAGGCTATTTCGCCACGCATCTGAAACGCATGCGCCGCCTTTATGCGCGCCGGCAAGCCAATTTCGTCAAGCTGTGCCAGGAGCATCTGGCCGAATGGCTGACTGTGACCGAGAACGATTCCGGCATGCAGCTGCTGGCCAGTTTTATCCGACCCTACAAGGACAGCGACGTCGTCGCCGCCGCCGTCAAGGAGGGCCTCGACGTGCAGGGCATCTCGATCAACTACCATTCGAGCGAGCCGGAACACGGCCTGCTGCTCGGCTATGCCGCGATGGACGAACGCCAGATCCTGCGCGCGGTGCTGGCGTTGCGCGCTGCCTTCATGCGGCTGGACCGGCAATAGGCCGATCCAGCGCTGAGCGCTTCAATTCACACTATCGAATTTCTGCAGATCGACGGGCGCTGCCTTGCGCACCTCGACATCGTCCAGCGAGGCATTCTCCAGCGCCACACGGGCCGCCGCATCGATGTTATGGACCATGTCGTCGATGTCGGCGTCGCCATGCGCCGGATTCGTCGCGATCATCACCGTGCGGTTGAGGATGTCGAGAGAACCCTTGCCGAGATCGTCGGCATAGGTCAGCCGCAGGCCCTTGTTTTCCGGCAGCGTGTACGGATTGAGCGCCGGATGATGCGCGCCCTCATGCATCAGCACCTGGTCCCACTGAGTGAAATTGTGGCGGCCGGTCTTGCCGGCAATGACGCTCGGAATGGTCTTCGAAAAAGTCTGCGCCGCCTGTTCGCTGGGCAGCAGATACATCACCTGCGCCGCGCAATCGTCGTCGGGGCTGTTCATCGGCGACGGCGTCAGACCGAGATTGCCGAGATGGCGCGTGCCGGCCAGCACCTTCTTCTTCTCCGCCCGCATCGCCTCGATGATGCCGTCGAGACGGTCGAGCTGGACATTGAGCATTGCACCCATCAATTCCGAGGCGCGCGCGCCGATGCCGGCGAACGGCTTGATGCTGTCGCTGCGGCCCTGCCAGTAGAAGTGGCAGGGGTCGATGGCGCAGCGCGCGCGCTCGGCCACTTTCGGATCGCTGGTGGCGATGCCGCCGCCCTCGCCCGACGTGATGTTCTTGAAGTAGTTGAAGGAGTAGGCGCCGGCATGGCCGATGGAGCCGAGCTTCTTGCCCTCATAGCCGCCGCCAATGCCCTGGCAGACATCTTCCAGCACGAGCAGACCGCGTTTTTTAGCGATGTCCATGATGGCGTTCATGTTGCAGGCCGCACCCCACATATGTACCGGGATGACCGCCTTGGTGCCCGGGCCGACGGCGTCGCGCAGAGCGGCCGGGTCGATGGTCAGGCTCTCGTCGATATCGACAATGACCGGAATGGCGCCGACCGACAGCACTGCTGTGGCGGTCGCCATATAGGTGTGCGCCGGCACCAGCACCTCATCGCCCGGGCCGATGCCGAGGCCGATCAGGCCGGCGGCGAGCCCATAGGTGCCGCTGGCGGCCAGCGCAAAATGCTCGACGCCGAGATGCCTGGCATAGCGGGCCTCGAAGCGGTTGCACTCGCTGTTCTCGCCATAGCGAAACAGCGCACCCGAGCGGATCACCCTGGCAATGGCTTCGATCTCTTCTTCGCCGGCAGTGTACATGGCAAGTCTCCACATCGCTGATGGTATGAAAGCAGTACGCCTGCGGCCGCTGTTTGAAAGAACCACTCCGCTGCGATCGGACCAAGCCATCCTGCTCACGTCGGAGCGGCGTTTAGCGCCGACTGTGGGCATATCGAATGAAATCGACATTCCAGAATGCAGGCCCGCGGAAAAATCGTACCCATCCGAATTCGCTGAAGTGGCCCTGTCGGAAAGCCCGCATTGGGCGTTCCATCGCGTCCAGTTGGGCAAACGGTCGGTTCCATGCAGCACGGGACACACTTTGGAAGACCCTCGAAACCGGGGTGCCGGCAAGATGGTGGCCGGCAAGATGGTGGCCGGCAAGACGGTGGCCGTCCATGACGCGACAGCTCGTCCTGCATGAAGACGATGTCGGCATGTGCCATGGCGCCAACAGCGCCTTCCTCGAACTGACCGCACTGGGCGCCTGCAGCTCCGGCGCCGTGATGGTGCCGTGCCCATGGTTCCCTGAGATGGCCGAAGCGGCAGCCGCCGATCCCCGGCTCGATCTCGGCGTCCACCTGACGCTGAACAGCGAAAAGCAGCACTACAAATGGCGGCCGCTGACGTCGCCGTCGCGCGCGGCCGGCCTGACGGACGAGTTCGGCTATTTCTGGCCCGATGTCGCGACCACCCGCCGCAAGGCAGCACCGCAAGCGGTGGAAACCGAGCTTCGCGCCCAGATCGACACCGCCTACCGCGCCGGCATCGACGTCACTCATCTTGACGCCCATATGGGGGCAGCGCTGTCGCCCGAGTTTTGCGACGTCTACATCAAGCTCGGCCTGGAATATCGCTTGCCGGTGCTGTTGACCAAAACGCTGTCGGCCTATTCGCCCAACGACAATCTGGTTGGCGTCACCGAAGCGGCGTTCCAGCGCGGCGTCACTGAAGCCCGGGCCAAGGGCTTTGTCATCTTCGACGCCGCCATTCAGACGACCTGGGGCCGTCCACGCTCCAAGCCGATAGGGCCCGCCTACAGGGCATTGGTCGAAGGGGTGCGCGAAGGCCTGACCTTCTTTTGCCTGCACTTCAACGCGCCGGGCGAGTTGGAACTCATCGAGCCGCGCTCCGCCTATATCCGCACCGAGGAATACGAACTCTTCCGCGACCAGGCTTTCCGCGACTGGCTCGGCGCGCAGGACATCGACATCATCGGCATGAAGCCGCTGCGCGAGGAGCTTCGTGCACGGCTCGGGGCATCGACACCGGCAAAGGCCCGCAAAGCGGCCACCCGGTCAGCGCCGTAAGCCGATCCGTCGGCCGAGGCGCAAAGAGGGAATTGGAACTGCAACGACAATGGGAGAATGACATGAAGACTGTTCTGAAACTGGCGCTCGGCGCGCTTGTCTCGATGAGTATGCTGGCGGGCGTCGTGCAAGCGGCCGGCCTGAAGGATCCCAAGGATGTCCGCATCACCTTCGTGGTGCATGGCTCGGCCTCCGATCCCTACTGGTCGGTGGTCAAGCGCGGCGTCGACGATGCGGCGGCGCTGACCGGCGCCAAGGTCGAATATTATGCGCCGCAAGTGTTCGACGTGGTCGAGCAGGCCCGCCTGCTCGACGCGGCCATCGCCACCAATCCAGACGGCATCGCCGTCTCCATTGCCGACGCCAATGCGCTTGGTAAATCGGTCAAGGCCGGCCTTGCCGCCAATATTCCGATGGTCGTCCTGGATTCCGGCGAGAAGGAAGGCGCCGAACTCGGCACCTCTCTCTACGTCGGCACAGTCTCCGAATATGATTCCGGCAAGAAGGCCGGCGAGCGGCTGGCCAAGGAAGGCACGCTCAAAGTCGTCTGCATCAACCACGAGGTCGGCAATGTCAGCCTCGACCAGCGCTGCCAGGGGTTGAATGATGGGCTGAAGCCGTCAGGCGGCGGCACCGAAGTGCTTACCGTGTCGCCCGATCCGGCCGACATCCAGCGCCGCACCGAGGCCTATCTGTCGGCGCATCCCGACACCCAGGCCGTCTTCGCGCTCGGCGCCACTGCCGCCAATCCGCTGATCCCGTTCTTCCGGCAGAAGGAATTGTTCGGCAAGATCAAGCTCTACACCTTCGACATCAGCCCCGAAGTCCTGGATTCCGTCGTCGCCGGCGAAATGGGCTTCGGCATGGACGCCCAGCAATATCTGATGGGATACCTGCCGGTGATCTATCTGGTCGAGCATGCCACACATGGCTTCTGGCCGCAGAACAACGCCTACACCGGTCCGCTGTTCATCGACTCGCCCGATAAGGCCAAGGCGATCCTGGCGCTCGCCAAGGACGGCATCCGCTAAGGCAAGACCAAAACGGATCGGGGAGCCGCCATGCGCTCCCCGTCTCTGGTCGAGATTGCGAAGTGAGCGATTGGGGAGCCTAATGGCTGTTGTGGAAGACAAGGCGATACCTCCAGAAGCGCCGGCCCCCGGGGTACTGGGCAAGGACCGTTTCGGCATGACGTCGAAACGGGCTGCCGGCACTGACGAGCGGCTGGCCAGCACCGGCCGGCTGACGCAATGGCTGCGCCGGCCCGAAGCCGGTGCCGCCGGCGGCCTCATCGCCACCGTCATCATCTTCGCCCTGCTGCCGGGTGCGTCGAACCTCTATTCGCTACAGGGGTCGATGACCTTCCTGACGCTGGCAGCCGAACTCGGCATCATCGCCACGGCCGCAGCCCTTCTCATCATCGCCGGCGAGTTCGATCTCTCCGTCGGCTCGATGGTCGGCTTCGCCGGCGTCGTCATCGGACTGACGGTGAAATATTGGGGCTTGCCGCTGTGGGGCGGCATCGCCTGCGCCTTCGCTGTCGCCATCCTCACCGGCTACGTCAACGGCCTGATCGTTGTGAAGACCCGCCTGCCCTCCTTCATCGTGACGCTGGCGTCGCTCTACATCCTGCGCGGCCTGTCGATCGGCATCACCCGCGCCGTCACCGGCCGCACGCAGATCCCCTACATCCTCGACGGCGCGCCGGACCCGGCAACCGCGGGCCTGTTCAACGGCCATCTCCTGACTGGCTTCTTCCAATGGATGGGCACGCAAGGTTGGATCGCCACCCGCACCGACGGCATTCCCTTCGTCGTCGGCATTCCGATGTCGATCGTCTGGTGGCTCGGACTGACAGCGCTTGCCGGCTATGTCTTGACCCAGACCAAATACGGCAACTGGATCTTCGCCACCGGCGGCGACCTCAATGCCGCCCGCAATGTCGGCGTGCCGGTCGACCGGGTTAAGATCGCGCTGTTCATCTACACCGCCTGTGCCGCGACCTTGCTTGCCACCATCCAGGTGATGGAGGCCGGCTCCGCCGACACCACGCGCGGCCTGCTCAAGGAATTCGAGGCGATCATCGCCGCGGTCATCGGCGGCGTGCTGCTCACCGGCGGCTACGGCACCGTCTATGGCGTGCTGTTCGGCGCGCTGATCTTCGGCCTGGTGCAGATGGGCATCTTCTACACCGGCATCGACACCGACTGGTTCAAGGTCTTCCTCGGCATCGTCATCTTGATGGCCGTGCTCGTCAACAACTACATCCGCCTCAAGGCGCTCGGACGCGGAGGTGGCAAATGACCTATCCAAACCCATCCCCGGCCATCCAGCCAGCCATGGAATTGCGTGGTGTATCGGTCAATTTCGGCTCGGTGCGCGCGCTGCAGGATATCGACATCAAGGTCTATCCCGGCGAGGTGCACTGCTTGCTGGGCGACAACGGCGCCGGCAAGTCGACGCTGATCAAGGTTCTGTCGGGCGTGCACCGGCCGACCAAGGGCGAGATTTTCGTCGACGGCAAGCCCGTCACGTTCCGCAGCCCGCGCGACGCGCAGGACCTCGGCGTCGCGACGGTCTTCCAGGACCTCGGCATGATCTCGCTGATGTCGATCACGCGCAACTTCTTCCTCGGCCGCGAGCCGACCAGAAGCCGCCTGCCCTTCTCGCGCTTCGACAAGGAGCGCGCCAACACAATTGCCCGCCAGGCGATGGCCGATATCGGCATCGACGTGCGCGACCCGACGCAGGCCGTCGGCACGCTGTCGGGCGGCGAGCGCCAGTCGGTGGCGATCGCACGCGCCGTGCATTTCGGCGCCAAGGTGCTGATTTTGGACGAACCGACCTCGGCGCTCGGCGTGCATCAGGCGGCGATGGTGCTGAAATTCATCATCGAGGCGCGCATGCGCGGCCTGGCCGTGATCTTCATCAGCCACAACATCCACCACGCCTACCCTGTCGGTGACACTTTCACGCTGCTCAACCGCGGCCGCAATCGCGGTACATACGCCAAGTCCGAGATCTCGCGCGACGAGGTGATTTCCATCATGTCGGGCGGCGAGGATTTGAAGGCGGTGGAAGCTGAGATTGCCGGGCTGTTGGCGCAGATCGGCAACCGGCCGGCCGCCGCACCCTGAGCCTGGAACACTTTTGCAGAGAGTATTAACAGCATGAGCAGGATACGCGTCGGCGTCATCGGCGCCGGCATGATTTCGCAGGTCGAGCATATTCCAAACCTGTTGCGGCTCGGCGACCTGTTCGAACTGGTCGGCGTTGCCGACCCGTCAAGGATTTCGCGGGAATATGTCAGCGAAATTCACGGCATCGCCAATTTCGAAACGCCGGAGCAACTGTTCGGCCAGAAGCTCGACGCCGTCGTCATCGGCTCGCCCGACCCGCTGCATCACGAGCAGGTACTGGCCGCACTCGGGCGCGGCCTGCATGTCTTCTGCGAAAAGCCGCTCTGCTATTCCCCGGCGGAAATCGCCGAGATCATCGCCGCGCGCGACAAGGCCGGCAAGGTCATGCAGGTCGGCTATATGAAGCGCTTCGATCCGAGCTACCGGCTGGCGCTGGCCTCGCTGCCCGGCACGGCAAAGACGTTGCGGTCCGTCTCGGTCGAGGTCAACGATCCCGATGCCTGGCCGTTCATCGCCCACCAGCGCTACAAGCGCGGCAACGACATTCCCGAGGAGCTGATTGCCGCCGCGCAAGCCAGGCAGAAACAACAGGTCGAGCGCGCCATCGGCCAGCCCATGACCGATCTGGCTTTCCGTGGGTTTACCGGCGCTTACAGCTCCGCCTTGATTCACGATGTGAATGCCGTGCACGGCCTGCTCGACGCGCTCAGCGTGCCGGAGGGCGAGGTTGTCGGCGCGCAGATCTTCGCCAATGGCGATGGCGGCCAGGGCGCGGTAAAACTGCTCGACGGCCAGGCGCTGTGGACGATGACGCATCTCACCGTGCCGAAGCTCGCCGACTACAAGGAACGCATCACGCTCTTCTTCGACGATGCCAGCCTTGAGCTCGAATTCCCCTCGCCCTGGCTCAACCATCATCCGACCCGGCTGACTGTGAAGACCTCGGACGGCCACACACTGTCGACAAGGGATCTGCGTGCCGGCTACGGCGAAGCCTTCGTCGAGGAACTGCGCGGCTTCTGGGGTGCGATCGTCAATGGCGACGAGGTGGTCAACCGCCCCGAGCACGCCGCCCGCGACCAGGCGCTGCTGGTCGCGCTGACCAGGCAGCACCTGGCCACTTCGCAGGCCGGCTGAGCGCTCGCAGGATGTGTTGAGATTCAGGTCAGGCCGCGCCGAAAACGTTGGATTTCGAGAACCGGAGCGGAGCGTACTTAAGTAAGTGAGCACCGGAAGCGCAGAAAGCCGGCGTTTGCAGGCCGGCCTCACCTGAATATCAGCATATCCTACCGGGTGTTGATGACGCCGTCGGTATTGGCGAGCAGCTTGCGCACCGCGTTGCGGGCCGCCTCCGGCCGCTGCAGGCGGATGGCCTTCTCGATCGCCTCGTGCAGTTGCTGTGCATGCTGCAGATCGTCGAGTTCGCGCGTCGTATAGGTGAACAGATGATCGAAGGCGGATTCGATCAGCACGCCGAGCGGCACCAGCAGATCGTTGCCGGAGGCGCGCAGGATGGCCAGATGGAAACGCGTATCGGCGCGCGTGCGCTCCTGCAGGCTCGGCGCCTCGCCCATCTCGCGGCAGGCCTGGCTGATCTCGGCCATCTGCTCTTCGGTGCGTCGCATGGCGGCGAAGGCAGTCGCTTCCGGCTCGATGATATGGCGGAATTCCTGCACCGTCTTCAGGAACACCTCACGGTCGGGCGCGGTCGCGTACCAGGCGAGCACATCGCGATCGAGCAGGTTCCAGCGCTCCCTGGGCTCCACCCAGCTGCCGATCTTGGGGCGCGATGCCAGAAGGCTTTTGGCCATCAGCATCTTGATCGCCTCACGCACCGCCGAGCGGCTGACGTTGAAGGTTTCGGACCATTTGGCTTCATTGGGCAGGATGGTGCCCGGCGGATAGTCGCCGCGCACGATCCGAAGCCCGATTTCGCTGGCCAGTGACGCATGCACGCTGGTGCCGGGCATCCGGGTCGCGTCAGCCCGGCGAAGGGCCGCCGGGCGCTCGGCGGATGCCCCCTTTTCAGGCTTCGTTCCCTTATTCGGCTTTCCGTCCCTCATGCGTCCACAAAGTCCGGATTTCGAAAGCTGTCAAGCAGAGTGCCGGGCGCAGACGGCAAAGCCTGCGCCTGTGCACAGATCAGGTTACAACCTTGCCCCAAAGCCCAATTTGCCAGTCCTATTTGACGTATTTGCGCCAGCTGTGCTCGGGACGGAAGCCGAGCATGTCCCTGGCCTTGCGGTTGGAAAGCAGCGTTTCATATTCGCCGAGCTTCGTCTTGACCGGCACGTCGGGATAAAACCGCTTCAACAGTTCCGCTGTCGGCAGGTCGGACGAGGTGTCGTCATTGGCGGCGTTGAACACCTGGAAGCCGAGCCCGTCCGTTTCAACGGCGCGCAGCGCGATCTGGCCGAGATCGCGCGCGTCGACATAGCTCCAGGCGATGCGCTTGCGAAAGCCCGGATCGGCAAACCACTTCGGAAACAGCGAATATTCGTGCGGCTCGATGACGTTGCCGATGCGCAACGCATAGATATCGGTGCCGTTGCGCTGCGCAAAGGCGCGCGCCGTGTGCTCGTTGACGACCTTGGACAGAGCATAGCTGTCCATCGGATCGACGTCGTATTCTTCATCGAGGGGAAAATATTTGGGGTCGCGCGGTTCATTGGCGAACACCACGCCGTAGGTGGTCTCGCTGGACGCGATCACCACCTTGGGGATGCCAAGCTTCACCGCCGCCTCGATGACGTTGTAGGTGCCCATCGCATTGATGCGGAACACCTCATTGTCGGTCGTGATCATGATGCGCGGTATCGCGGCGAAATGCACCACGGCATCGACCGGCTGCGGCCGCAGCGACGGGTCGAATTCATGCAGGCCCATATAGCTCGACAGCGCGTTGAACACCTGACCGCTGTCGGTGATGTCGGTGATCAGCGTGCGCACCTTGGGATTGTCGAGCGGCTTAGTGTCGATGTTGAGCACCTGGCAGCCCTGTTCGACCAGATATTGCACGACATGGCGACCGGCCTTGCCGCTGCCGCCGGTGAACATGATCCGCTTCGTCATTTTCGTCTCCAATGCCTAGGATTTCCGTGTATTGTCAGACAATATGGCATTCCGCAACCACCCTCGCCCGCCAGACGGCGGCGCCCACTATCAATCATCGCAACAGGACTTCAAGACATGACCACGACCGCCGCGAGCGAAAAGATCGGCTTTATCGGCCTTGGCCTGATGGGGCACGGCATTGCCAAGAACATCGTCGACAAGGGCTATGGCCTGACCTTCCTCGGCCGCAAGAACCGCAAGCCGGCGGAGGACCTGATTGGCCGGGGCGCCAAGGAGGCGGCGACTTCGCGCGACGTGGCGGCGGCGTCCGACATCGTCTTCATCTGCGTCACCGGCTCGCGCGAAGTGGAAGCCATCATCCGCGGCCCCGGCGGCCTCAAGGAGGGCTTGAAGAAGGGTTCGGTCGTCGTCGACTGCTCGACCGCCGATCCGGTCTCGACCGTGGCGCTGGCGGCGGAACTGAAGGAGATCGGCGTCGACTTCGTCGATGCACCGCTCAGCCGCACCCCGAAGGAAGCCTGGGAAGGCACGCTCGACGCCATGGTCGGCGCGCCCGACGCGCTGTTTGCCCGTGTGAAGCCGGTCATCGAGACCTGGGCCGGGCGCATCGTCCATATTGGCGATACCGGTGACGGCCACCGCATGAAGCTGCTCAACAACTTCATCTCGCTGGGCTATGCCGCGATCTATTCCGAGGCGCTGGCGCTGGCCGAAAAGGTCGGCATCTCGCCACCGCGTTTCGACAGCGTCATCCGCAACGGCCGCATGGATTGCGGCTTCTACCAGACCTTCATGCGCTGGACGCTGGAGGGCGACCGCGACGCGCATAAATTCACCATCGCCAACGCCTTCAAGGACCTGACCTATCTGGAATCGATGGCGGGTGCGGCCGGCATCGCCAACCCGCTCGGCAACGCCACCAAGAACTCCTTCGCCGGTGCCCATACCACTGGCCCGGCCGAGCAATTCGTGCCGATGCTGGCGACATATATCGGCAAGGTCAACGGCGTCGACCTGATGCCCAGCAAGGATGGCAAGAAGCAGACGATTTGAGGTGGCGAAAAGCCTGTGTCAGCGCCTCGACCGGCCGATAACATCGTCGGTGTTGGCGAGCAGTTTGTGCACCGCATTGCGCGCGGCCGCAGGGCGCTGCAGGCGGATGTTCTTCTCGATCGCCTCATGCAGCGCCTGCGCCCGCCGCTGATCGCTGGTCTCGCGTGTGACGAAGACAAAGAGATGATCGAGCGCCGACTCGATCAGAACGCCAAGTGGCACCAGCAGATCGTTGCCCGAGGCGCGCAATATGGCGAGGTGAAAACGCGTATCGGCGCGGATACGCTCCTGCAGGTTCAGAGCCTCGCCCATCTCACGACAGGCCTGGCTGATCTCGGCCATCTGCTCGTCGTTGCGCCGCGTCGCGGCAAAGGCCGACGCTTCCGGCTCGATGATATGACGGAACTCCTGCACCGTGCGCAGGAAGGCCTCCCGGTCCGGCCCGGTCGCGTACCAGGCCAGCACATCGCGGTCGAGCAAGTTCCAGCGTTCCCTGGGCTCGACCCAACTGCCGATCTTGGGCCGTGAAGCCAGCAGGCTTTTGGCCATCAGCATCTTGATGGCTTCGCGCACCGCCGAACGACTGACATCGAAGGTCTCGGCCCATTTGGCCTCGTTGGGCAGAATGGTGCCGGGCGGATAGTCGCCACGCACGATTCTGAGGCCGATCTCACCGGCCAGCGAGACATGGACGCTCGCTCCCGGAAAATGCGCGGCACCGGCCCTGCGCATGACAGCCGGACCGCGGCTGGCTTGTGCCTTGGCCCGCTCGGCTCGCTTCTTTGATTTCTCGTCCGGCATTCACGTTCCAATGCGTCGGCCGTCTGCGTCCGGACTGGTCCGAACCTGCACGGCGCGCCGATCTCGTTGCCGAAAAATCCAAACTACAGACGCGTCAAAGCCGGAGCCTGCTGCCCCAACCGTTGCGTCCGTTCGGGAAGAGACGGGACGCCCGTCAAAGGGCGCCCCGAAATCGAGAACCTACTTCTGGATGCAGATGTCGACCGTGTCCTTGGTGCATTCGTCGAGGCCGGTGAACACCGGATCGGCGACGGGCTTGCCTTCGACCAGATCGATCATCACCGATGGTGCCTTGTAGCCCATTTCGAACGGCCGCTGGCCGACCAGAGCGGTCACAAGGCCGTCACGGGCGATCGCCACTTCATCGCCGATCGTATCGGCGGCGCCAATGACGAAGTCGTTGCTGGCGATCCGGTCCTTGAGCGGCCCGAACAGGTCACGATAGGGCTGCGGTGCGCCAAACAGCGGCCAGCCGCCCATGATGCCGAAGGCGTCGAGCTTGGGATTGGCGGCGAGGATGTCGGTCATCGCCTGCACGCCCTTGGCGCCGTCGTCATTGGTGAACACCGGGCAACCGGCGACTTCGGTCCAGCCGCCTTCGCCGGCAAGTGCCGCCAGGCCTTCCTTGCCCGACAGCGCGTCACGCATGCCCTGCGCGCGGCGCAGGATGTTGTCGGCCGCGGGATTGCCTTCGATGGTACAGATCGTGCCGCCGTTCGGCTTGCCCTTCTTGATGTACTCGCCGATCTTGTGACCCATCAAATAATTGTCGGTGCCGAGATAGGTCTTGCGCAGCGCGGCATCTTCCTTGCTGAGATCGGCGTCGAGCGTCATGATCGGGATCGTCGGATTGGCGGTCTTGATCGTCTGAGCGATCAGCGGCGCGTTGGATGGCGAAATCGCCATTGCCACCGTGTCGGCCTTGCTCAGCATGTCCTGAACGATCTGCGCCTCGCCGGCCTCGTCGGAGGTCGACGCCGGGCCGGTGTAGAAGCATTCATATTCCGAGCTGGCATTTTCCTTGTTCCATTTCTCGCAACCCTGGTGGATGGCTTCGAAGAATGGATTGTCGAGACCCTTCACCACGATGACGAGCTGTTTCTTGGCCAAAGCCGGCCCGGCGCCCAGCGCCATGGCGGCGACGGCGGCGAGCAAAAGTGTTTTCCTCATGTCAGTCCTCCCTTGAAACAGACGGACACGGCGTGCCCGCCACACAGATCGACCGGATGCTTGATGACCGAGGTTCGTTTCACGAGCACTCGTGTCGCCAAGACAGATCGATAAGCATTTCCAGATGCGGCATTGGCCCGGCTCAACACATGGGTGGCGCCGCAACCTCGACCGATAAACCTCTGCCGATTCCGCCCGGCTAATCGCCAGCGGCATCGGCATAATCTCCTCCGACGCTTAGCTAATATCGGCTTGCGGCCAACGTCAATGCTATTTGTCCTACAAAACGGATTTTTGGATAACCAAGGCTTCAATTCGTCCGACAATTGATTGACGAGCGCCGGCTTTTGCGTAAAAGAACGCTGACGCTGTTTCCGGGAGGAGATGGGGAGAGCGGGGCCAAAGCAGCGCCGGCATTCACGCCGGGAACAGCAGCGGGTCGCAAAACACGGGGAGGCAAAGACTGGTGGCGGTTCTCGAACTCACCAATATCTCGAGGCATTTCGGCGCCATCCAGGCGGTCAACGACGTATCGCTGTCGATCGAGCCCGGACAGGTGGTCGGCCTGATGGGCGACAACGGCGCCGGCAAGTCGACGCTGGTCAAGATGATCGCCGGCAATTTCCGCCCCAGCCATGGCGTCATGCGCATGGACGGCAAGGAGTTGATCCTGCACAAGCCGGCGGAAGCTCGCCAGCACGGCATCGAGATCGTCCACCAGGACCTGGCGCTGTGCAACAATCTGACCGCTGCCGCCAATGTCTATCTCGGCCGTGAATTGCGCCGCGGCGTCGGCCCTTTACGCATCCTCGACTATGCCGCCATGTACAAGCGCGCCGGCCAGCTCTTCGCCGAGTTGAAGTCCGAGA
Organism: Mesorhizobium sp. M1004; assembly: GCF_040318795.1. Classification (NCBI taxonomy): domain Bacteria; kingdom Pseudomonadati; phylum Pseudomonadota; class Alphaproteobacteria; order Hyphomicrobiales; family Phyllobacteriaceae; genus Mesorhizobium; species Mesorhizobium sp. M1004. Next base: position 246,244 of record NZ_JAMYNB010000007.1, on the reverse strand, counting down.
CCCGTCCGCGCGACCTGGTCAAGCAGATGTCGGGCGGCCAGCGTCAGGCGGTAGCGATCGCGCGCACCATGCTGTCGCAGGCCAAGATCGTGTTGATGGACGAACCGACGGCCGCGATCTCGGTGCGCCAGGTCGCCGAAGTGCTGAACCTGATCCGCCATTTGCGCGACCAGGGTATCGCAGTGGTGCTGATCAGCCACCGCATGCCTGACGTGTTCACCGTCGCCGACCGCGTCATCGTCATGCGGCGCGGCCGCAAGGTCGCCGACAAGACGATTGCGTCAAGTTCGCCCGAGGAAGTCACCGGGCTGATCACCGGCGCCATCGAACAGGTTTGATCTCAGCGAATTTCACCACGCACAGCACATGAAGGTCGACGATGGCACTGACAATTGACCAGCCGATCGAACAAAAGCAGCAATCCTTGCCGGCAAGACTGTTTGCCAGCCAGACCTTCTGGGTGGTGATCGCGGTCATCCTGGCCTGCCTGTTCCTGTCTTTTGCCACCGACGCCTTCGCCACGTCGAAGAACCTTTACAACATCACCCGCAACATCACCTTCGTCGCCATCATCGCGCTCGGCATGACCTTCGTCATCATCACAGGTGGCATCGACCTGTCGGTCGGTTCGGTGCTCTGCCTGTCGTCGATGGTGCTGGCCGTCACCATGCATGCCGGCTACTCCATCGAGGTCGGCATCCTCGCCTCGATCGCCACCGCGCTCGCCATAGGCGCCTTCAACGGCATCATGATCGCCTATCTCGGCTTTCCACCCTTCGTGGTGACGCTCGGTATGCTGTCGATTGCCCGCAGCCTCGCCATGGTCGCCTCCAACAACACCGTCGTCTTCCAGTTCGGCCCGGATCACGACAAGCTTCTGGCGCTGGGCGGCGGTGCCTGGGTGTTCGGCATCGCCAATCCGGTGCTCTACATGATCCTTTTGGCGCTGATCACCGGCTTCACGCTGCGCTGGACCAAGTTTGGCCGCCACATCTTCGCCATTGGCGGCAATGAGCACGCGGCGACGCTGACCGGCGTTCCCGTCAAGCAGATCAAGGTCGCCGTCTATATGATCTCGGCGCTGGCGGCGGGCATTGCCGGCATCATCCAGACCGGATGGCTGGGCGCCGTCACCACCAATCTCGGAACCGGCATGGAACTGCAGGTCATCGCCGCCACGGTCATTGGCGGCGCCAATCTCGCCGGCGGCGTCGGCACCGCCTTCGGCGCCATTGTCGGTGCCGCGCTCATCGAAGTGATCCGCAACAGCCTTGGTCTGCTCGGCATCAATGCTTTCTGGCAAGGCGTGTTCATCGGCGGCGCCATCCTGCTCGCGGTGCTGTTCGACCGGATCCGCAACTTCAGGCGCAATGACTGAATGTTTTTGGACTGAACCTTTCGGCTGGAAACCGTTGCCTTGACATCGAAATCCCTGTTCGAGCTCAACGGCCGGCTGGCGCTGATCACCGGCTCCGGCCAGGGCATCGGCCTGGCGCTGGCGCGCGGCCTTGCCGAGCATGGCGCAAGTGTCGTGCTCAACGGCCGCGATGCCGGCAAGGTTGCCGGTGCTGTCGCCGGCTTGCGCGACGCCGGCTTCAAAGCGCACCCCTCGACCTTCGACGTGACGGATTTTCGCGCGGTCGATGCCGATGTCGCCCGCATCGAGGCCGAGATCGGCGCCATCGACATCCTGATCAACAATGCCGGCGTGCAGTTCCGCGCTCCGCTCGAGGACTTTCCCGAGGAGCAGTGGGAGCGGCTGTTCAAGACCAATGTCTCCGGCGCCTTCCATGCCGGCAAGGCGGTCGCCCGCAATATGATCGCGCGCGGCAAGGGCAAGATCATCAACATCGGCTCGGTGCAGAGCGAACTCGCCCGGCCCAACATCGCGCCCTATACGGCCACCAAGGGCGCAATCCGCAATTTGACACGTGGCATGTGCACCGACTGGGCGAAATACGGCTTGCAGATCAATGCCATCGCCCCCGGCTATTTCCGCACCGAGATGAACCAGGCGCTGGTCGACAACCAGGAATTCTCCGCCTGGCTGGAAAAGCGCACGCCGGCCGGCCGCTGGGGGTATGTCGACGAACTGATCGGCGCCGCCGTGTTCCTCGCCTCCGACGCCTCGTCCTTCGTCAACGGCCATACGCTTTATGTCGACGGCGGCATGACGGCTTCGGTTTGACGGGAAACCCTATCGCTCAGTCTGAAAATCCACCACTACGGCCGGCAGCACACAGCGGCTTTCGCCCCGCGCCTTGACGCGAGCCCGAACTCAGCCGCACAATCCCGTTGCAGGCGAAGGGAGGCCAGTCGTCTGCGGGAGGTATAACCCATGACGGACGCGATCAGGCTCTATTGGGGCCGGTTCGGACATGTTTCTGTCCTGAATGTCGCCAGCGACTTCGTCACCCATGCGCATGTCGAGGCCCACATCATCATCTGGCTGGAGGGCACGGCCGGCGAGATGACCGTCGGCCGCGAGACGGTGCCGCTGGGTCCCGGCACCGCCGCCGGCATCAATTCCTACCAGCCACACAGCCACATTCTGTCGCACAACGGCAGGCCCGGCCTGTTCCTCGCCTTCTACATCGATCCGGATTGGGCGCGCCGGCGCCGCGACCTGCCTTCGTCGGCGCCGTTGTTTGCACAGGCTGCGATCACGCTCGAACCATGGCTGCACCAGGCCGCCGCCAACCTGCTCGATCATTTGAGCGATAATGAAAGCATCGACGACGTCGCCAATTACGAGATCGAGCGCTTCATCGATAGCGTGCTCGACGCCGCCGACGCCTCGGCGCCGCAGGAGACGCGCATCCGCGTCAACACCATGCAGGATTTCCGCGTCCGCAAGGCGATCCAGCTGATGAAGGCCAATGTCTGCGAGCGCATTTCGTTCGACGACGTCGCCCGCAGCGTCGGCCTGTCGCGGCCGCATTTCTTCGCTTTGTTCAAGGAACAGACCAATCTGACGCCCAACGTCTACTGGAACACGCTGCGCATGGAGGAAGCCGTGCGGCAGTTGCAGTGGTCGCAGGAGCCGCTGATCTCGGTCGCCTGCAATCTCGGCTTCACCACCCAGGGCAATTTCTCGCGCTTCTTCCGCGACCATGTCGGCGTGCCGCCGACGCTTTACCGCGAGGCGGCGCGGGCTATGGCCTGAGCCAAGCCGCTCGTTTTTCAGACTCCTTGATAGGGCCGCAAGACCCATTGATAAGCGCAGCGCCGGCCGCCGCCCTACCCTGCAGCGTATCGAATTCGTAGGGGAATGATCATATGGCTGAAGTCACCGTCTCCAGCGTCATCGACGCGCCGGTCGAAAAGGTCTGGGCGCGCATCCGCGACTTCAACGGCCTGCCGGGCTGGCATCCGCGCATGGTCAAGAGCCATATCGAAGACGGCAAGAGCGCCGAAACCATCGGCTGCGTGCGTAGTTTCGAGCTCGCCAGCGGCGCGCGTATCCGCGAAAAACTGCTCGACTTCTCGGATGCGGATTTCCGCGTCAGCTATTCGATCCTCGAAACGCCGCAACCGCTGACCAATCACAAGGCGACGCTGCAATTGCGCCGCGTGACAGACGGCGACCGCACCTATGCCGAATGGACCGCGAGCTTCGACGCGGCACCCGACGAGGCCGACAAGATCGCCGCCGGCATGGCCGCCAATGTCTTCCAGGGTGGCTTCAATGCGTTGAAGAGCCATTTTTCTGGCCAGAGCTGAGTCAGGGGAGACTGCCATGGCGCTTGCCCTCCAGACCTTTTCGGCCGTCAGGGATGCCAACGCGGCGCTGAAGGCGCCCGGCACCCGCTATCTCGGCGGCGGCACACTGGTCGTGCGCGCCGCCAATGAAGGCGATATCTCCGTCTCCGGCCTTGTCCGCTCGACCGATCCGACCCTTTCCGGGATCACTGTTGCCGGCGGCAAGGTCCGCATAGGCGCTTCGGTGACGATGGCGGCTATCGCCCGCCATCCGGAGCTTGCGGCGCTGTCCAAGGCCGCACGCGCCGTCGGCGGCCCGGCAATCCGCAATATGGCGACTGTCGGCGGCAATCTGTTCGCACCCGCGCCCTACGGTGATTTCGCTGTCGCCCTGCTGGCGCTGGATGCGACGGTTGGCACCGATGATGGGGAATTGCCTATCGAGGATTTCCTGGCCAAGCGGGACGGCAGCCGCGCCATCGTCACGTCAGTCGCCTTCGCACTGCCGAAGGCTGAGAATTTCCGCTTTCTGAAAGTGTCGCGGGTCAAGCCGAAGGGCGTCTCGGTGCTCAGCATCGCCGCCGTTCTCGAACAGGCCGGCGACGGCACTGTCTCCTCGGCGCGGATCGCGCTCGGCTGCATGGCAGACCGGCCGATGCGCGCCCGCGCTGCGGAAAAGGCACTGATCGGCAGCAGGCTTGACCAGGGCGGCATCGCAGCGGCGCTGGCTGCAGCCGGTGAAGGCACTTCGCCAATCACCGATCCGATCGCCAGCGCCTGGTATCGCGCCGAGGTTCTCCCGGTCCATCTCGGCCGGCTGCTGCTTACTTAACCACCGCTTGGGGGGCGCGCGTCTGTCCGATCAATCGGGCAGGCGCGCTGGGAGGAAAACATGGCAAAGGTTCCGGTTCAGTTCACGCTCAACGGCTCGGAGAAGGCCGAATTTGTCGACAGCGGCACGACACTGCTGCACGCGCTGCGCGACAAGATCGGCGACACCTCGCCCAAGGGCGGCTGCCACCAGGGCACCTGCGGCGCCTGCTCGGTGATCATCGACGGCGAACTCCGGCTCTCTTGCCTGACCCTGGCCGAGACCTGCAGCGGCGCCGACATCCGCACCACATCGGGCCTCGCTGAGGCCGGCGTCCTGCATCCGCTGCAGCGTGCCTTCCTGGACGCCTTCGCCACGCAATGCGGCTTCTGCACGCCGGGCATGATCATGGCCGCCAAGGTGCTGCTCGACCATACCCCCAATCCGAGCCGCGAGGACGTGATCGAGGCGCTGTCCGGCAATATCTGCCGCTGCACCGGCTACGAGCCGATCATCCAGGCGGTGCTGACGGCGGCCCGAGCCAATTCGCAGAACGCGGCCTAAGGACCAAAAGAATGGAACTGCGCAAAAACTATTTCGCCGATCAGCGCAAGGACGGCCTGCACGAGATCGGCCATGGGCGGCCGCGGCTGGATTCGCCGGGACATGTGACGGGCAAGACCGCCTATTTCGCCGACCGCAATTTTCCTGGCATACTGCACCTGAAGATGGTCCGCAGCCCGCATCACCACGCCCGCATCCGCTCCATCGACACCTCCGAAGCAGAAAAGCATCCGGGTGTGATGAAAATCCTTACTGCCAGGGATGTGCCGCACAATGTCTACACCATCCTGATCCTGATCCAGGTCGGACCGGAAGACGAGACGGTGCTGGCCGACGGCAAGGTACGCTGGAAGGGCGAGGCGGTGGTGGCGGTGCTGGCCGAGACCGAGCGTGCGGCTCAGGAAGCGGCAGCCAAGGTCAAGGTCGACTACGAGGTGCTGCCGGCCGTCTTCGACATGGAAGAAGCGCTGAAGCCCGGCGCGCCTTTGGTCAATGAATATCACGGCCAGAACTATTACCTCTACGACAGCGGCGAATGCCGCAAGGTGCGCTTCGGCGATGTCGAGGCGGGCTTCGCCGGCGCCGACCACATCCTGGAACAGAGTTATCAATCCTCGCCGATCGAGCATGCGCCGACCGAGACCACCGGTTGCGTCGTGGTGCCGGAAGGCAATGATCGCTTCACCTGCTACACCAACACCCAGGCGATGTTCTTCACCCTCGACAACGCCTCGATCATCCTGCAGATGCCCGGCTCCAAACTGCATTTCGTCGGCGGCACCGTCGGCGGCGGCTTTGGCGGCAAGGTCGACGTCATCGTCGAGCCGATCGCCATTCTTGGCGCCAAGCTCACAGGACGTCCCGTCTCCTTCATCTACAGCCGCGAGGAGGAGATGCAGATCTCGTCACCCCGAGCGGCCGAAAAGATAATCATCAAGGACGGCGTGATGAACGATGGCCGCATCGTGGCTCGCAAGGTGACCGGCTACACCGATGCCGGCGCCTATTCGCGCCACTCGCCTTATGGCGCGCAGAAGGGAGCGGCGCACTATCCCGGCCCCTACACCATTCCCAATGTCTGGATCGACACCTACTGCGTCTACACCAACCGCACCCCCTCCTCCGCGATGCGCGGCTTCGGCGTCACCATCGGCGACTTCGCGCTTGAGGTGCAGATGGACAAGCTGGCGCGGCTGATCGGCATGGACCCGCTCGAATTCCGCTTCATCAACGCCTATCGCGATGGCGACATGAAGGCGCATCGCCAGCCGACCGAAGGAGCGGCGCTGATCGAGTGCATGCAGGAGGCGTCGCGCGCCGCCAACTGGCCTGTGGCGGAGAAGTATATGGCGATGTCCTCCTACAAGAAGGGAGCTTGAGATGGCGCTAAGGCGCGGACGCGGCGTCGCCGCGATCAACTATCCGACGGGCATGAACCTTGGCGGCGACCCGACGCAGGCGCTGGTGCATTCGACGCCGACCGGCAATTTCATGGTGACGCTTTCCAGCGTCGATCTCGGTCAGGGCTTGAAGCAGATCATGGCGCAGATCTGCGCCGAGACCATCGGCGTGCCGACGGACCGGGTTACCATCGACACCGCCGACACCGACACCGGTCCGCACTGCATGGGCACCTTCGCCTCGCGCGGCACCCACCGCGCCGGCAACGCCGTCATCCAGGCGGCCAAGGAAGCGCGCCAGGTGATGCTGGAAGTGGCGGCGGAAGAGCTGGAGGTGAACGCCTCCGATCTCGAAACTGATGGCGAGGGCAACATTCTGGTCAAGGGCGCGCCGCAAAAGTCGATCTCGATCTTCGATGTCGCGCTGTCGGCTCATTTCAAGCGTGGCCGCTCGATCTCAGGCCGCGGCATGTTCCTGATCCCGCGCTCCTATCCGGAGAAAGAGACCGGCGCGATGAAGCCGTCGACCTGCTACGCCCATGCCTGCACGGTGGCCGAGGTCGAGGTCGATGACGAGACGGGCGAGGTTACGGTGCTGACCGTCAAGAACGTCTTTGAGATCGGCCGCGCGCTGAACCCGAAAATGGTCGAGCAGCAACTGGTCGGCGGTTCCTGGATGGGCATCAGCCACGCGCTCTACGAAACGACCGAGCCCTATTATCCCAACCGCGACCATGGCGGCACCGACTTCAACCAGTATCTGATGCCGGGACCGGGCGATCTCGCCCAAACCGAGATCATCGTGCTGGAGCGGCCGTCGGCGGATGGTCCTTACGGTGCCAAAGGACCAGGCGAAATGTGCGCGAACCCGCAGATCCCCGCGGTTGCCAATGCCGTCTTCGACGCCGTCGGCGTGCGCATCGACACGCTGCCGATCACACCGGAGCGCATATTGCGCGCGCTGAAGGCGCAAGCGGCGAACTGAGGACGACATGCAGGAGCCGAATGCCGAGACTGTCGCGACCTCGCCGGAGGCGGTGGCACGCCACCTCGCTGGATCGCGCTACCTCGCCGACGACAGCCTGGCCACCGCCATCTTCCTGGCCATACGGCTCGGCAAGCCGCTGCTGCTGGAAGGCGCGCCCGGCGTTGGCAAGACCGAAGCTGCGAAGGCGATCGCGCAACTGCTTGGCCGCGATCTGGTGCGGCTGCAATGCTATGAAGGCATCGACGCAGCACACGCGCTCTACGAATGGAACTACCAGCGCCAGCTGCTCGCCATCCGCCATGCCGGCGAGCATGAGATCGACATCTATGACGACCGCTTTCTGATCGCGCGGCCATTGCTGCAGGTGCTGCGGGCGCCGGAGCAGCGCGTGCTGCTGGTCGACGAGATCGACCGCTCCGACCACGAATTCGAAGCGCTGCTTCTCGAATTCCTCTCCGACTTCCAGATCAGCATCCCTGAGCGCGGCACGATCCGCGCCGAGGCGCAGCCGATCGTCATCCTGACCTCGAACCGAACCCGCGAACTGGCGGAGGCGCTGCGTCGGCGTTGCGTCTATCACTGGATCGGCTATCCCGACGCCGAGCGCGAAGCCGCCATCATCATGCTGCGCGCCGGCGATGTCGCCGAGACCACCGCGCGCGCCGTGGCGAATGCCGTGCAGTCGATCCGCGCGCGGCCACTGGCCAAGCCGCCCGGCATCTCCGAGGCCGTCGAATGGGCCAACGCCGCCACCATACTGGAGAAAGGCGGCAGCCCATGGCCGCAAGCCTTCCGCCGCGCCATCGGCGTGCTGATCAAGGACGAGGAGGATTTGTCCGCGATCGCGCCGGAGCTTGGTGCCATCGTCGAGGAGGCGCTGGGGTGACGTGTGAGGTCAACAGCTCGTTCACAGCGAGGTGGCCTCACCTGGGCACTCTGCAACGCTGGCAGGACAGAGGGGGGCGCGAAGGAATGATGCGTCAGGGAACCCTTCCTCTCGCCTCCGCGCCCTTCCTCGACTTCGCCCGGCTGCTGCGCCGCCACGCCTTTGCCGTCGCCCCCGAGCAGGTCTGCAGCTTCATGCAGGCCATAACCCTGCTCGGCCCGCGCTCCATGGCCGACATCCGCGAGGCGGCGCTCGCAACGCTTGCCCCCCCGCCCGATCGCCGCGGCGAATTCGAGGCGCATTTTCGCAATCACTTCCATGGCGATGGCCAACCCTCGATCGAAGGCGAGGAAGACGAGGAAACCCGCATCAAAGACGATCACGGCACGCGCCAGGAGGAGAAACAGACGACGCGCCAGGAGAAAGGCGGCGAGCTGTCGTCGGGCCTGGAGCAACTGAGCACGCGCGATTTTCAGCGCGACGATGACAGGCTGACCGCCTTTCGCCGCAAGCTGTCGGCTGCCCTCCCCGCGCGCCGCTCATTCCGCACCGTGCGCACCCATTCGCGCGGCAAGCTCGACCTGCGCCGCTCGCTCAGGGAAATCGTCAGCGCCGATGGCGATATCCCCTCGCCGCAGCTCCGCCGCCGCCAGACGGTGCCGCGCAAACTGCTGATCCTCATCGACGTCTCCGGCTCGATGAAGCTGCACACATCGGATTATCTCAAATTGGCGCACGCCGCCGTACAAGGTGCTGACCGTGCCGAAATCTTCACCTTCGGCACGCAGCTCACCCGAATCACGTCCGCACTGCGTATCCGCGATCGCGACCAGGCTCTCGCCCGAGCGGCGGCACTCGTAGACGACTGGGACGGCGGCACGCGCATGGGACCGACCCTGCTCGCCTTCCTCTCGGTGCCGCGGTTCTCGGCCTTCACGCGCGGTGCCGCTGTGATCATCCTGTCGGACGCGCTGGAGCGCGGCGACCATGCCGATCTCGAGACCGCGATACGCCGCCTGAGCGCCCGCGCCTTTCGCCTGTCGCTGGCCACACCGCTGGCCGGTGACCCGCGTTTCCTTCCCGCCACGGCAGCACTCCGCGCCATCCTGCCTGATCTCGACGATCTCATCGACGGCTCGTCGCCCGGGAGCCTCACCGATTTCATCCTGTCGCTCGCCCGCCCTGCCCCGGCGGCGTCGGCAATCTGGAAAAGGGTATCGTGATGCAGAAAGCCATCGACGCGCATTTCCACATCTGGCGCCAGCAGGATCAGCCCTGGCTGGTCGGCCCGATGGTGCCGCGCATTTTTGGCCCCTACGAGCCGATTCGCCGCGACTATCCGATCGAGGAATTTCTCGCCGATCAGCAAGGCGCAGGTGTCGAGAAGGCCGTCTATGTCCAGACCAACTGGGCCAAGGAGGATTTCGAAAAAGAAGTCGCCTTCCTGCAGAAGACTGCCGACGAGACCGGCTGGCCGCACGCTATCGTCGGCTATACCGATATGACTGTCGACGATGTCCGGCCCCAGATCGATCGATTGAAAAAGTACCCGCTGCTGCGCGGCGTGCGCATGCAGCTGCATTGGCACGAGACGCCGGCCTTCCGCTTCGCTGCCTCGGCCGATCAGGTCATCGACCCCAAGGTGCGGGCCAATGTCGCGCGGCTTAAAGACTATGGCCTGTCCTTCGACCTGCAGCTTTTCCCTGCCCAGATGAAGGACGGGCTGACGCTGGTCGGCGAGAACCCGCAGATCAACTTCATCCTCACCCATGCCGGCATGCTGACCGGCATGGAGCCGGAAACCACCGAGGCCTGGAAAGCCGGCCTGAGTACTCTATCAACAGCGCCGAACTTCTACGCCAAGCTGTCGGGCCTCGGCACCTTCGCCCACCGCAACGATCCGGCGTTGATTGCCTACATCGTCGACAATGCGATCGACATTCTGGGCGCTGACCACCTGATGTTCGGCTCCAACTTCCCGATAGAGAAGCTCTGGACCAGCCACGCCGAACTGATCAAGGCGCATCGTGCAGCCGTGGCGAAGCACGGTCCGGTGGCGGAAGCGGATATCTTTTGGAATACAGCAGAGAAGGTTTACAGACCGGCATAGCGCACGCTTTCCCTTCTCCCACAGGGGAGAAGCGAAAGCCGCCCCTCACTTCACTTCAAACTCAGGATCGACCGGAATCTGCATCGCAGTCACCAGATGGTTGGTCTGCCCGGCCAGCCCGATGATCGACGCCAGCTCGCCATGCTGCGCATCGGTCAAGCCTTTGGCGCGGGCAGCTGCCGTATGCGAATGGACGCAATAGGAACAGCCATTGGCGGTCGACACAGCGATGTAGATCATCTCCTTGGTCAGCGGATCGATGGCGCTTTCCGTAGCCATCACCACTTTCACCTGGTCCCATGTCCGTTTCAGCAAGGCCGGATCGTTGGCCAGCCCGCGCCAGAAATTGTTGACGAAGTCCGACTTGCGCGTCGCGCGGATGTCGTCGAACACAGCCTTCGCAACCGGGATTTTTTCGACCTCGGCATCGCTGAGGAGTTTTGTGGCGGCCATGGCGTTTCCTTTCGTTGAATCGGTGGATCAGGTGGTTGAATCAGGTTTCGAGCAAGGGCGGCTAACCGGCTATTCCGATTCAGTTTTTGATGCTGACAGAACCATGGCGATTGGCCGAAGCATCTCAGCTTCGTCATTCACGGGCGAAGCAGGCGCGAAGCGCCGTCGCGGAGACCCGAGGATGACGAAGGCGCTGAGGCCTTCGCCAATTGGTGACGTATGCGCACCGTCAAACACCGACCGGCAACCTAGTGCACTGCCGCATACATGATCTTCTCCTCCGTCGCCTCCGCCGGCGAGAACTCCTCCACGATGCGCCCCTGTCGGCACACCAGAATCCGATCCGACAGGTTCATGATTTCCGGCAGGTAGGACGAGATCACCACCACCGCCAGCCCCTCATCGGCCAGCCGGTTGATGATCTGGTGGATCTCGGCGATGGCGCCGACATCGACGCCGCGCGTCGGCTCGTCGAAGATGACGATGCGCGGCTGCTGCACCAGCCCCTTGCCGATCACCACCTTCTGCTGGTTGCCACCGGAAAGCTCGACCACGCGGGCGTTGTCGTTTATCGCCTTGATGTTCAGCGTCTTCGTCCATTCTGCGGAAAGCGTGCGCATCTCCTGCTGGTTGATCACCCAGGCCTTTTCGCGGCCCGCCGCCAGGAGCCCGCCGAACAAATTCTCGGCAATGCCCATCGTCTCGAAAATGCCCTCGCTTTTGCGGTCCTCGGAGACGTAGACGATGCCGTCGGCGACCGCTTCGCTCGGCACGAGATAGCGTACCGGCCGGTCGTCCAGCTCGATGGCGCCGCCGCGCAGGAAATCGCGCTTGTAGATGCCCGACACGATCTTGAAGGTCTCGGTGCGGCCCGAGCCGATCAGCCCGAACACGCCGGTGATCTGTCCCTGAAAGATCGAGAAGGAGGTGTTGCGCACGACATTGCTCATCGAAATGTCCTGCACCGACAGCACCTTCTTGCCGGCCTTGCGCAGCTTCGCCTCGTCGCGCTGGCGGTAGATCTGTCCCGACAAAGTGCGCCCTACCATGGCGGCGACGATCTTGTCGCGATCGAAGGCCGATGTGTCGTCGGTTATGACCAACTCGCCATCGCGCAGGATTGTGATGCGGTCGGCGATCATTAGCGCCTCTTCCAATGCATGGCTGATGAAGACGATCGAGACGCCGTTCGCCTTCAGCCGCCGGATCAGTGCGAAAAAGTGCCGCTTCTCCTCCGGCGTCAGCGTCGCCGTCGGCTCGTCGAAGATGATAATCTCGGCATTGTGGTGAACGGCGCGCGCGATCTCGACCATCTGACGCTTGGCCGCGCCGAGCGTTGCCACCATGGCGTTCGGGTCGACCGGGAAGTTCAGCGATTGCAAAAACTGTTGCGCCGAAATGTAGGTGCCGCGCAGCCGGTTGAGAAACTTTTCGGTGCCGAGATAGAGGTTCTGCGCCACTGTCATCGACGGCACCAGGCTGGTCTCCTGGAACACCATGGCGATGCCGGCCTCGAGCGCCGCATGCGGCGAGGCGTAGGCGATCTCGCGGCCTTTGTGGAACATCTTGCCGGAAGTGGCGTCGACGACGCCGGCAATGATCTTGGTCAGTGTCGATTTTCCGGCGCCATTCTCGCCGAGCAGCGCGTGGATTTCGCCCTTGCGCAGTTCGAAGCTGACTTGTCTGACCGCGGGCACGCCGCGATAGTTCTTGGTGACATTTTCCAGGCGCACGATCGGTTCCATCAGAAACCTCCCGCGTCGAGCACGCAATCGCCGCCCCTGGAGGCGATGAATAGAAGTCCGTCCTTCTCCGCCACGCTGCAAATGCCGTGGCGCGTGCCGTCGGCGCGGCTGTGCAGGCTGAATTGCGGCTGCATGGTCCGGTCGAGCTTCACCACCAGCCCGTAGGAGCGGCTCGGCGACCAGGGCTTGTGGATGCCCATGGTGCGGATGCCGCCACATTGCAGCGGTTCGAGGAAGCTGCGGTTGGAGGCCAGCGCCGGCGCGATCCAATAGGCCGGCGGCACTTGGTCGATCATGTCGCGCCGGTAATGCGTTTCCTGCAGCACGAATTCGATCAGCCGGTTGCGCGGCGCGAACAGGGCCAGCCACGCGCCGCCATCGCCGGCCGGCGCAAGGCGCGCGGGATAGCCGGGCAGATGCGTCAGCACGGTCGAGCGGCTACCGGTTGCACCATCGAAGCGAACGAGCTGGTGACGCCAGCTTTCGCTGACCAGCACATCTCGCCCCGTGGGATGGAGCCCATAGGGAAAGGCGATCTCGCCGGCCACTTTGCGGAACCCGCCGCCGGCTGCGTCCCGCCTCCAAAGCGATCCGGACGCGCCCTTCTTCATCAGGTCGGCGGCCCATAGCGACGGCGCATGCTCAGCCGAGCCATTGGCCAGCCACAACGTGTCGTCCTCGGCATAGGCAAGCGCGGTGATGCAGCTGACGCCAGACGGCAGCGAAACCTCCTTGCCGGCGACCAGCAGCTTGCCGCTCTCAAGTCCGACCGTCAGTTCTCCCGACAGTGATAGAGCCAGCGCAGTGATGGGGGAAGGAAAGGTCTCGACAACCTTCGGCTCCACTTCTGCGGCAAGCGAATAGATGGCGTTGCCGCTGGAAGCGAGCAGCCGGCCATCGGCAACCAGCAGATTGTCGGGTTCGATCAGTCCGGCAAAAACCGGCGCATCATCGAGCCGCGTGTTGGGCCGGAAGGCGCCGTCGAGCGGCGGGATGGTGACGGCCTTGCCGCGAAACATGTCCAAGATGGGATCGAGGATCATGGCTGCGTTCCCCAATAAGAAGCGGAGCTGGTCCAGGTCGGGTCCGCGCCCGCAATCTTGTAGCGGCCGATGCGGTTGTTGAGGATGCCGCCGACGAACAGGAAACCCTTGTGCTCGCGCATCGAGGTGACCATCGGATGCGCGCCGCCGGTGAGGTCGCCCATCGCCTCGATAATGCCGCCCTTGTCGTTGAATTTCACCACGCCGCCGGTGTTGATGTTGGGGAACAGCCACTCGTCCTGCGGCAGCCGGCGCGTCATGCGCTTGCGCATATCGGGATGGCGCAGCGACAGGTCGAAGCTCGGCGTGCGCATGCCGAGCCATGCCATCCAGTAATTGCCGTCGGAGGCGCGGTTGATGTTGTCGGGATAGCCCGGCATGTCGCGGATGACGCATTCGGCGGCGCCCGCCTTCGGCCCTTCCAGCCAGTAGCGATGCACGCGGCAGGCCCAGCTCTCAGCGAAGAACAGCGACTTGCCGTCATGCGCCATGCACACACCGTTGGTGTAGCGGTAGCCGTCGAGCAGTGTCTTCGTCGAACCGTCCTTCGGGTCATAGACCAGCAGCCGGCCGGTGGCGCGGTTCTCGATCGAGTCCAGTGCCCAATCGTGGGCGTCATAGCGCTTGGTGGAGTCAGTGAAATAGATGCGCCCGTCCGGCGCGATGTCGCAATCATTGGGGTCGCGCAGCCGCGCATCGTCGACGATCGAGGTCCAGGAGCGCGACGTCTCGGCCGACAGGCGCTTCACTTCCCGATCCGGCGAGACGGAATAGAGCCCCATGGCGCCGACGCAGCTGATCAGATTGCCCGATTTGTCGAAGGCCAGGCCCAGCGGAAAGCCGCCGATATGGGCAAACACCTCCGATTTCATATAGTCCGGCGCGAAGAAGCGGACGATCTCGCCATGGCGCGTGCCGCAATAGAGGTGATCGTCGCGGTCGAGGATGACGTCTTCCGGCCCTTCCAACTCGCCGAGCCCGATATGGTCGGCCGCCGACAGCCGGTTGTCGAGCGCGTAGGGCGTGCCTGAGCCCGGCACCGCAGACTGTGTCTCGCCCATCTTGAGATAGACCGGCGCGACATAGACTTCGTTGAGCACCTTATGGCGGTTCTTCAGCCAGCGGATGTCGATCGTCACCGCCACCGCCAGCATGATGCCCAGCACCATCTGGTTGGTGCCGGTGCCATAGCCCAGCCGGATCAGCCCGTTGGTCATGGTCAGCACGATGATGGCGCCCATCAGCCCCTTGATGACCGAGCCGCGGCCACCACCCAGGCTGACGCCGCCGACCACCGCCGCCGTCAGCGCCATGATCTCAAGGTTGAGGCCGGTGCCCGGCCCTGCCCCACTCAGGCGGCAAGCGATCAGGAAGCCGCCGATCGAGGCGCAGAAGCCGGAAAAGACATAGGTCATGAAAACGGTGCGGCGCACGCGAATGCCGGCATTGTGCGCCGAGCGCCTGGATCCGCCGACCGCCAGCACATGCCAGCCCGGCCGTGAGCGCGTCAGCGCGATATGGGTGACGATGGCAAGAATGATCGCCAGCCACACCGAGACCGAAAGCCCCCAGAAGGTGCTGTCGCCGATGAAGTCGAGCACATCGGATGTCGCCTGGGAAAGCTGCACGTCTGCGGCATAGGTGGTGACGAGAATATCGAACAGCGCCCGGCCAAAAATGAAGGTGACCAGCGTAGTCAGAAAGGCGCGCAGCCTGAGATAGCCGACGAGGTAGCCGTTGACGGCGCCGAAGATGAGCCCGGTGGCAAGCGATGCCGCCAGCGCCAGCCAGATAGACTGTTCGAGGATGAAGAAGACATAGACGGCGGAGAAGCAGGACAGCGCGAAGATCGAACCGACGGACAGATCGATGCCGCCGCCCAGCATCACCACCGTCATGCCGGTGACCACCATCGAGAACTCGCCGAGCTGGCGGGTCGATTCCTGTAGCGAGGTCAGCTTGAAGAAGCCGGGAATGATCGAGCCGAACACGCTGAGCGTCGCCACCAGCGCCAGGAACGGAATGGCGTTGTCGGTCCAGCGTTTTGTCAGGATTTCGCCGACCAGATGGTCGGGCACGAGATTGTAGCGCCAGGACTGGAGGCGTTCGCGAAAGGACATCGGCGGCTGCTATTCCATGAGGGAACGAGGTGACCGGATTGTCCAGCCACCTCGTTTATTTCAGTCGAAAAAGCGCGGCTTACTTCGCCGCCGCTTCGCCCTGCAGCGCCTTCAGGTCCCAGCAGCTGTCGGGCTTGAGGTCGGCCTTGGTCGTAGCCTTCTCCAGCGTGTAGATGTAGGTGTGCGACGTGCCGGCCGGCTGGCCGCTCTGCAGCAGGAACTTGATGATAGCGTTCATGTCGCCGGACTGGCGAGCCAGATCGGTCATCACCACGGCGCCGTAAGTTCCGTCCTGCAATTTGTCGCAATCGGCCGCCTTCTCGCCGCCGCCGGTGGTGACCAAAAAGACCTTGCCGTCGAGCTTGGCGTCGCGGATGGCGGCGGATGCGCCGGTGGCGTCACCATCCCAGAAGTCGATGATCGAGCAGATGTCGGGGTTCTGCTGCAGCATTGTCGTCGTCACGTTGCGCGACGTCGTCGGATCCCAGTTGGAGTCGGGCTTGGCCACGACTTTGAAGTCGGGGTGCTTCTCCAGCACCTTCATGATGCCGGCATACTGGTAGAGACTGGACGAGTTGGCCTGATCACCCTGCACAAGGCCGATCTTCTTCGACGAATTCTCGCCGCAGCCCTTGATCGCCGCTTCGGCCTCGAGTTGGCCGAGCCGGTCCCAGTCGCTGCCGACAAAGGCGTCGGCCGGGAAGTTGGCGGGATTGTCGACCAGTATGACGTAGGTGCCGGCGGCCTGCGCCTTCTTCATCAGCTTGGAATAGGAGTTGAGGTCCGGCGCATGGATGATCAACACGTCCGGCCTTGTGTCGGACGAGATCGCGTCGGTGATCGCCTGTGCACCGGCATCGACGACCCAGTTCGGATCGCGTGTTTCGAAGGTGCCGCCCCAGGCCTCGACTTCCGTCTTCAGATAGTGCGACCAGCCCTGCGCAAGGTCGAAGCCCATCGCCAGCGGCACCAGCATGACGCGCTTGCCCTTGAGCGCCTGCGCGTATGCGGCCGGGCCCGGATCGTCGGCGGCGAAGGTCGGCGCGACGAAGGCGGTAGCGGCAAGCGCCGTGGCGGCCGCCATCAGTGTTCTGATCAGTTTCATGTCACATCCTCTGTTTTTCACTTATTGCCGGCCGGTCGGCATGACCCGGTCGGGTACCCCTTAGATGTCGCCCTGCTGCGCGGTCTGTTCGTCACGCGGATTGATGATGCCGTCGACGATGATGGCTCCGAGCAGGATCGCCGCCTTGATCAGGTTTTGATAGAGCAGCGGAATGTCGATGATGGTCATCGCGTTCGACAGGATGCCGATCAGTGCAGCGCCCACCAGCACATTGCGCACCCCGCCCCGCCCGCCGGAAAGGCCGATGCCGCCGATCACCGCCACCAGCACGATGTCATAGAGCAGCGTCGAGTTGACGACGCGGGTGTTGATCGAATGCAGGCTTGCCGCCGTGAGCAGGCCGGCGATCAGCGCGACAAAGGCCGAAACCACATAACGCAGCACCAGCATTGGCCGCACCGGAATGCCGATGTTGCGCGCGGCGACCGGATTGTCGCCGGCGAAATAGATGTAGCGGCCCCATTTGGTGTAGCGCAGGAACAGGAAGAACAGGAAGGCGAGCCCGGCGAAGACGAACACTTCGATCGGAATGTCGAGGAAACGCAGGCCGCCGAGCAGCTCCACCCAATGGCCCTGAGGCACCGGCACCGCATCCTGTGTGATCAGTTGCGAGCGGACATAGCCGAAGACGAAGGAGCCGGTCGCCAGCGTCACGAAGATCGCCGGCACGTCGGCATAGGCGACGAGAAAACCGTTGAGCAGGCCGATGGCGAGCACGCCTGCCAGCACATAGGCGAAGGCGAGCCCATCAGGCGTTCCGGCGTTGAGCAATTGCAGATACCAGGCGACCGACATCGCCATGATCGCCACCGCCGACAGGTCGATGCCCCTGCCGATTATGACGACCGCCATGCCGAGCGCCAAAATGCCCAGCACCGACACCGAGCGGACGATGGCAACGAGATTGTTGGCAGCGATGAAACCAGGCAGCCCAATGGCAGCGGCGACGAACAGCACCACGGCGATGGCAAAGACAATGCCTTCCTGATTCAGGCTCCTGACATTTGGCCAGCCAATCGTGTTCATGTCTGCATTCGCCCCGATGGCAGCTCTGCCACCCCTTCCGAAGAAAGCTAATCGGCTCGGCGCCGCTTCGTCAAATGAATCCGCGCTCGGAACGCCCGTTGGCAGTGATAATCTTCCAGTGGACGCACCGATTGCTAGAACTGGCGCAATCCTAGGAAAAGGCTGCGCTTTTGGCATTCCGTTGCGCCATTGCGTGTATGCGCGAAGGTGCCGTTCTGAGGCGAAAGCACAAGGCGGAATTAATTGCCGCCTGAGCGGCGAAAATCGCGAATTCAGGTCCTGGTCATGTGGCCTGAAACTTCGGCGCCTGCACCGGGCGGCAGCACGAGGAACCGCAACGCCGCCACCAGCCCGATGGCGCCGATGACCAGGAAGGCGATGCGAAAATCGACGAGGTCGAGCGCCGGCCGGTCCCTGACGATCTGCGACAGGTTGAGGATGGCAGCCGCCACCGCCACGCCGAACAGCATCGATATCTGCTGCAGCATGGACGACAAAGTCGCCGCCGAGTTGCGCTGCGCGGCATCGATGTCGGCGAAGGCCAGAGTATTCAGCGCTGTGAACTGCATCGAGCGCGTCAGGCCGGCGATCAGCATCAGCATCACTACTGGCGCCTGCGGCGTTTCAGGCGAGATCGCCGCGCAGGCCATGATCGAGGCCGAGGCGATCAGGCCGTTGACGACCATGACCGTGCGAAAACCAAAGCGTCGCAGCGTCGGCGTCGTCACCGTCTTCATGCCGAGATTGCCGAGGAAGTAGGCCAGGATCATCAAGCCGGCATCGACCGGCGAAAGGCCAAAGCCGACCTGAAACAGCAGCGGCAAAAGGAACGGCGTGGCGTTGATCGCCACGCGAAAAATGGTGCCGGCGGCAAGCGTAGAGATGGCGAAGGTCTGCACCCTGAACGCGCTGAGATCGAGCAGCGGATGCGGCGCGCGCCGGAGATGCCGCACCGCCAGCCAGCCGATGACGATGCCGGCGGCAACCAGCAGCACGGCGGGCAAGGCGCCGTCTTCCGGATGTGCGATGCGCTCAAGGCCGTAGAGCAGCAGCGCGAGCCCCAGCGACGTGAGGAAAAACCCCGGCCAATCCAGCGGCTTGGGATCGGCCGCGCGGTCGCCCGGAATGAAGCGCGCGACCAGCGCCAGCCCGACGAGCCCAAGCGGGATGTTGATGAAGAAATTCCAGTGCCAGGAGAGATAGGTTGTGATGAAGCCGCCAAGCACCGGCCCGACCACGGGCGCAAACAACGCCGGCCAGGTGATCAGCGCCGTGGCGTTGAGCAGCTCCGATTTCGACGCATTGCGCAGCACCAGAATTCGCCCGACCGGCGTCATCAGCGCGCTGCCAAGGCCTTGCACGACGCGAGCGGCAACGAACTGAGGCAGACTTTGCGAGAAGCCGCAGGCCAGCGAGGCCAGCGTGAACAGTACGATCGCCAGCAGGAAGATGTTGCGCGCGCCGAAGCGGTCGGCAAGCCAGCCCGACAGCGGCACGAACACTGCCATGGTCAGCATATAGGCGGTGATGCCGATGCTCATCGCCACCGCCGGCACGCCGAAGGATTGTCCCATCTGCGGCAGCGAGGTCGAGATGATCGTCGAATCCAGCAGCTGCATGAAAAAGGCGATGGCAACGATCAACGCCACGCGCCGCGCATTGCTGGCGGTTACGGCGGAGGCCTCGGTGTCGGGAACGGCAGTCATGGCGAACCGCGTTGAACAGCATATGGCTGGCCCCGTCCAGAGCTTATCCAACAAACTTCCGTGTCGGCTCGCAGCCTGTTATGGATGGGCGGGCGGCCAAGGACATTGCATGAAGCCTATCTATATCGACTACCTCAATGGCCTCGATATCGAAGCCCTGGAGATGACCGACGGCGAAATCATTGCCGCTGTCGAAGCCGGGCTTATCGCGCAAGGCAATGGCCAGACGGTGATAGAGCCCCGCGTCCATCTCGAGCCCGATCCCTCCTTCCACGGCCACTTCAATGTGCTGCGCGGCTACGTCGCGCCGCTCGATACGGCCGGCGTGAAGATCGTCGGCGATTATGTCGACAATTATCTGCACGGCCTGCCCTCGGAATTCGGCATCCTCAATCTGTTCGATCCGCGCACCGGCACGCCGCGCGCCATTCTCGACGCCACCGTCATCACCGACATGCGCACCGGCGCCGTCACCGCCATTGGCGCCAAACATCTGGCGCGCAAGAACTCCAAGGTGCTGGCCCATATCGGCGCGCGCGGCACCGCCTATTGGAATGTGCGCCTGCTCGACCATCTCTTCGACTTCGACGAGATCCGCGTCCATTCGCGCCGCCCGGAAAGCCGCGACGGCTTCGCCGCCAAACTCTCGGCCGATCTCGGCAAGAAAGTTACCGCGGTTGCCGACTGGGAAAGCTGCATCAAGGGCGCCGACATCGTCGTCGAGGCCTCGCGGCTGCCGGAGCCGCAGCCGCTGCTCAAGACCGAATGGATCAAGCCCGGTGCGCTGGTCGTGCCCTATGGTACGATGAGCGCGGTGGAGCTGTCATTGACCGACATCATGCAGAAAATGGTCGTCGACGACTGGGGCCAGTGCAAAGGCGGCAAGTTCGGCTCGCTGCGCGCCCATGTCGAGACCGGGCGGCTGAGCGAAGCGACGCTGCACGCCGAGCTCGGCCAGATCGCTGCCGGTCTCAAGCCGGGACGCCAGAGCGACGACGAGACGATCCTGTTCTGGCATCGCGGCCTGTCGCTGTCCGACATTGCGCTGGGCAAGGCGATGCTGGCCAAGGCTGCTGATAAAGGCATCGGCCAGAGGCTGCGCTTCGCATGAGCGCGCTCGTCCTCACCGGCGCCGGCGTCAGCGTCGAGGACGTTGCGGCGGTCGCCCGCGGCGGCCGCAAGGTCGAGGTTGAACCGACAGTCATCGAGAGGCTCGACAAAGCGCGAAAAGTGCTCGATCAGGTCGCCGCGTCCGGTCAGCAAATCTATGGGCTCAACACCGGGCTCGGCGCCAATCTCGGCACATCGGTCGAGGGCGATGCCAGCGCCTTCCAGCGCCAGTTGCTGGAAGGGCGAAGCGGCGCTGTCGGCGAACCGTTGCCCCAAGAGGCGGTGCGGGCGACCATGCTTGCGCGCGCAGCGATGCTGGCAGTCGGCGGCTCCGGCATTTCGCCGGCGGCTTTCACCGCCCTTGTCGATGCGCTCAATGCAGGCGTGCATCCGGTAATGCCGCAGTTGGGCTCGATCGGCGCCGGCGATCTCGTGCTGATGGCGGCGCTCGCCCGTCTGCTGACCGGCGACGGCGAAGCTGACTATCAGGGTCGGCGCATGCCGGCGGCCAAGGCGTTGATGATGGCGCGGTTGGCTCCGATCAGCCTGGCGCCGAAAGACGGCCTGTCGCTGATCAACGCCTCGGCGGTATCAGCCGGCACTGGCGCGTTGGTACTGGCCGACGCGCTGTCGGCCTTTGCGCAACAGCAGCAGGCCGGCGCGCTGACCATGGAAGGGTTTGGCGCCAACCGCACCATCCTCGATCCGCGCCTGCATCTGGCGCGGCCGGCAGCCTGCCAGCAACTCGCGGCCAAGGGCTTGCGCTACCTGCTTGCCCGCGACGAAGAGCCGGCGCCGACCACCCTGCAGGACCCGCTGTCGATCCGCTGCATGCCGTCGATCCATGGTGCATTGATCCAGGCGATCGACCAGGCGCGGCTGGCGCTGGAGATCGAACTCAATGCCGCCGCCGACAATCCACTGGTGCTGGGCGATGACGGGCTGGTTCTGTCGACCGGCAATTTCCACACCGCATCGCTGGCGCTTGCCTTCGAGACGCTCGGCCTGGCGATCGCGCAATGTGCCGCGGCAAGCGTTGCCCGCTTCATCCAGCTCGCCGGCTCCGGCCGCAACGGTCTGCCCAGATATCTGTCGCCGGTTGGCGGCGCCTCGGCCGGTTTCGTGCCGCTGCAAAAGACGGCAACGGCAATCCTGGCCAGCATCCGCCACAAGGCCAATCCGGTGATGCTGGATTTCCTGGCCGTGTCCGAAGGCGTAGAGGACCACGCCACGCAGACGCCGCTTGCCGTGTCGAAATGCGCTGGGATGATCGCGCTGTGGCGCCGGCTGATCGCCTTCGAACTGATGGCCGCCGCGCAAGCCGTGGACCTGCGCGACGGTCTCAAGCTGGCGCCCGGCACAGCAGCGGTCCATACCGCGGTGCGCGCGCATGTAGCGATGCTGAGAGAGGACCGGCCGCTGGGAACGGATGCCGAGGTGCTCCATGCCATGCTCGCCGACGGAACATGGCAAGGTGCAGCGATGATCGGCAAGGAGGCCGAGTAGTCAGCCCTTTGCGTCCACCCGTTTCATGAACAGGCTGAGCTCGGCCGGATCCATGCGCACGACATGCCTGTCTTCCGGATAGGCGCCGCTATCGACGTCGGCAACGTACTCGGAAAACGCCGCGACGCGTTCCGCCTGCAGACGATCGTACTCGGCGGCGAAGTTGCGGTAGACCTTGGAATGGCGCGGCATGTGGCCCCGGTTCTGGCCAAGAATATCGTCGGCAAACAGATATTGCGCGTCGCAGCCGGTGCCCGCACCCATCGACAGCATGATCAGCGAGGTCCGTTCCGAGATCGCCTTCGCCACCTCGATCGGCACCACTTCGATCTCGGCGCCGAGAGCTCCAACGGCCTCATACTGCTTGACCGCCTCAAAAATCTGCATGGCGGTGTCGGCGGTCTTGCCGACGGCCTTGAAGCCGCCGGTCCAGGTGGCGCGGGACGGAATGAGGCCGACATGGCCGATGACGGGGATCGCGTCGTCGGCGAGCCGCTTCACGGTGGCGAAACCGGCGCTGCAATAAACGGCGTCGGCGCCGGCCTTGTAGAGCCGGAACGCCCAGCGCAGGAAATCGTCCGCCGTGCCGATCTCATAAAAATTCTCGCCCGGCATGGTGAACAGGCTGGGCGCCGCATCGCGATACTCAGGGTTGAGCACCAGCTCGGGCGGCACCGAGACGATATCGACCCCTGCCCGCTCGGCAGCCTCGGCCTCGTCCATGGTCAGGACGCGCAGCATGGTCAGCTGGCGCTTGCCCTTCATGGCGCGCAGATCGGCGACGGTCGGTCTCTTTCGGCTCATCGGGATGTCCCTGTTGGCTGGTTGCTTTTCCCGGTCACCTTACCGGCCCCGTAACAGGCCGGATAGAAGGCGGGTGGTTTATTCGCTACTCGGCCGCCGCCGACATATCGAGCTCGTGAAATTCACCGCGATAGGGCCGCGCCGTCGGCGGCAATTCGCGCTTGAGGAAATAATCCTCGTACCGCAGCTGCTTCAGCAGCACCGGCCAGACCTCGCGATAGGCATGCCACATGGACGGGTTCGCCGCCGGCAGGTCGTGCTTGACCAGCTCGTGCAGCCTCGGCAGCGCATGGTAGGGCACCATCGGAAACATGTGATGCTCGACGTGGTAATTCATGTTCCAGTAGATGAAGCGGCTGACCGGGTTCATGTAGACGGTGCGCGTGTTCAGCCGGTGGTCGACGACATTGTCGGCCAACCCGATATGCTGCAGCAGGCCGGTCAGAACCATGTGCCAGCTGCCATAAAAACGCGGCAGGCCGATCAGCACCAGCGGCAGCCATGAACCCAGCGCGATCGCGAGGGCGATCGTCGCAACGTACACGGCGACATGCCAGCGCGCCGCCGTGATGGCCTTGCCCTGTTCGGTCTCAGGAATGTAGCTCTTTTCGTCGTCCGACAGCTTGCCCAACGCCTGGCGCGCCAGGATCGGCAGCGAATAACGGAAATCGAGAATGCCGGTGAAGGCAAGCGCCGCCTTGACCAGATTTGGCGGCCGCATTACCGCGATCTCGGCGTCACGGCCGACGATGATCGTGTCGGTGTGATGCCGCGCATGGCTCCAGCGCCATTGCACCGGATTGCGCACCACCATGAAGCTGGCGATTTCGTAGATCGCATCGTTCATCCAGCGTGTGCGGAAGGCGGTGCCATGGCCGCATTCGTGCCAGCGCGAATCGCTCGACGATCCATAGAGCACGCCATAGACGAGCAGGAACGGCACCACCCACCACGTGCCCCAGAACCACACGATGCCGGCGGCCGAGCCCAGGATGGCTGCGATCCAGATCACCGTATCGCGGATCGCCGGCCCGTCGGAGCGCTGCATCATTTCCTTCATTGCCTTGCGCGGCACGTCGGTGTGATACCACTCGGCCGAGGCCAGCCCGGTCTCGATCGCCCGGCGGGTGCTTTCGCCGACCAGGCCGTAATCGCGCTTTGTCTTGGCCGTCGCCATCACCGTCTCGCCCTGCCCTTAGAGACCGTTGGCGCGGAATTTCCCGTCGAGGAATGTCTTTGCGCGCGGCACGTCGTCCTCGGTCAGATGCTCGATGATAACAGGGATGTTCGGGTGCTTCTCACTGAGCCGCTGCAGATAGAGATCGTAATTCAGCGATCCCAGCCCGGGCGCCGGCAGCTCGATCTCGCCGACGCCGCGGAAGGTCAGCCCCTCATGCGCGTCCGCGTCGCCGATATCGGCATGCTTCTCGGTCTTGTCGCTGCCTGAGCGCTTGACGTCCTTGGCGTGCGCGATGCGGATCTTGTCGGCCAGCGTGTCGAACACCTGGTTCAGCACCTGGTCCATGCGGTCGATATTGTGCGCCTCGAAATAATTGGTCGGATCCATCAGCAGGCCGAGGCCCGGATGGTCGACCTGCGCGAACATTTTGACCGTCTCCTCGACCGAACCGACGACATTGTTGACATAGGTTTCGAGCAGGAACACCGCGCCATGGTCGTAAGCCGTCTGGGCAAGATCCGAGATCACCTTGCGGCATTCCTCGAAGCCTTCCTCGGTCTTGTTTTTGGGATGATGCACCCAGTCGGATTCGGTGTTGTAGGTGCCGGTCTCCGAGATCACGTAGGGCGAGCCGAAGTCGCGCGCATTGCGGATGATTTCCTTGAGATAGCCGACGCGCTTCTCGCGCTCGGATTTGTCGGGATGGATGATGTTGGTGTAGCCCGAGATGCAGCAGACCGGCAGATTGTGGTCGCGAAACGTGTCGCGCACTGTCCTCGCCTTGTCCCCGGTGATCTGCCCGGCCGTGAGATCGACATCCCTGAAATGCATGTCGAGCTGCACTGTGTTGAAGCCGAGTGCACGGATGCGGCGGGCGGCCTCCGCCAGCTCATAGGGGAAATAGCCGGTGAAGATACCTGCCTGCATCATGATGTGAACTCCTCCCGGTAAGCGATTCAGCCGCCACACTATTCGGCGGCATGTTCAGTCGATCGATATCTCGGACAGTTTGACGGTGCGGCCTTGCGCCATCGAGCGGTAGCCCGCCTCGACCAGTGCCATTGTCTTGACGTTATCGGCGACGGAGAGCGCCGGCGGCGCGCCTGTCTTCACCGCATGCTGCAATTGCTCCATCACGCCGATGAAGGCATGCGGGAACCACATCGTGTCCCAGCTCGGGCTGACCCATTCGCCGCCGGTCGTCTTGGTCGACGCATAGGTCAGCGTCGAGGCCACGCCTTTCGGCCAGCCGATCGTGCCTTTGGCGACACCCTTGGTGCCGTCGACGCGCCAGTTGATGTGCTGGTCGTCCTCATAGCCCTCCTGGCGCGGTCCGGACCAGACATCCTCCAGCGACACGGCGAGCACGCCGGAGGGAAAGCGCAGCGTCGAGACGGTGATGCCGTCTGAATGGTCGAATGTCGTGCGCGGATCCTTGCGCGTCAGCGTGGTGATTTCCGAGGGATCGCCGAACAGGAAGCGCAGCACGTCCAGATGATGCACGCTCATATTGGCGAGCGTCAGCCGGTCGTAGTCCTGAAGGAAAGTCTGCCAGTGCGGGATCGCATGCATGTCGATCTGCGCAAAGACGATGTCGCCCAGCGCGCCGCTGTCGATGATCTGCTTCAGGACGCGCATCGACTGGTCGTAGCGCATGTTCTGGTTGACCGAGAGGATCTTGCCTGACTTGGCTGCCTCGTCGCGCAGCTTCACGGCTTCATCGACCGACAGCGCCAGTGGCTTCTGCGCCAGGATCGCCTTGATGTGAGGCTGCTTCAGCGCATGGCGGATCAGCGCCGGCTGCTGGTCGGGCGGAAAGGCAAGGTCGACGATCTCGACCTCAGAATCCTCGATCAGCTGTTCCGGTGTGTCGTGGACGGTCGCAATGCTCCAGCGCTTCGCCACCTTCTCGGCGCTGGTCTTGGTGCGCGAGGCGATGGCGACGACTGGGAAACCGGCCTGCGCATAGGCGGCAAGATGGCATTCGGCCATGATCATGCCGGCGCCGATGCAACCGATCCGGTATTCGCTGGTGCGAACCCTCACATCCGGCTCGAAACCCTGGCCTGCCATCCATTCCTCCCTTGGACGACAGGATATAACGCCATGGCCGGCCCATCAGCCAAGGTCCGCTCCATCAATTCCCATCAGAACCATGCCGGGGTGACGGTGCGAACTAGTTTGCGGCAATCAGCACGGTGCTTTCCGGCGACCAGCTGAGCATTACATTCTGGCCCTCGGCCAGCCGGTCACTGCCGGTATTCTGGACGATGACTTTCAACGTCTGGCCGGCACGCTCGACGAAATAGGTGCTGTTGTTGCCGGCGAAAATGCGCTTGGAGATCTGGCCCTTCAGAGCGTTGGCATTGGCCGCATCCGCAACCCCGGCATCGGTGGCGATGCGAATGCGTTCGGGACGCACGGCGCAGCTGGCCTTCGTACCGGCGGCAAGCCGATCACCCACCCCGGCGGCGATCGCCGTGCCGTCAGGCAGCCGGATGCCGTTGCCGGTCGCATCGCCGCGAAAAATGTTTGCGTCGCCAAGGAAGGTGGCGGCGAATTCGCTCTTCGGCCGGTCGTAGATTTCCTCCGGCGGCCCTTCCTGCACGAGCCTGCCGTCCCGCAATATGCCGATGCGGTCGCTCATCGTCAGCGCCTCTTCCTGGTCGTGGGTGACGAAGATGGTGGTGATGCCGATCTCGCGCTGGATGCGCTTCAGCTCGATCTGCATGTCGACGCGCAGCGCCTTGTCGAGCGCGCCGAGCGGCTCGTCGAGCAACAGCACGCGCGGCTTGGTGACGATGGCGCGCGCCAGCGCCACACGCTGGCGTTGGCCGCCGGAGAGCTGGTGCGGCCGGCGCTCGCCGAGCTTGCCGAGCTGAACCAGATCGAGCGCGCGCTGCACTTCGGTGGCGATCGTCGCTTTCGTTTCGCCGCGCACCGACAGGCCGAAGGCGACATTATCGGCGACGCTCATATTGGGAAACAGCGCATAGTTCTGGAACACCATGCCGATGCGCCGCTTTTCGACCGGCACCCGTTCGACGCTCTCGCCGCCAATGGCGATGCGGCCGGAGTCGGGAAAGTCGAAGCCGGCGATTTGCCTGAGCAGCGTGGTCTTGCCGCTGCCCGAGGGGCCAAGCAGCCCATAGAAACCGCCATCGGCGAAATCGATGGAGACGTGGTCCAGCGCCTTGTGCGCGCCAAAACTGCGGGAGACGTTCGATACCTGCACGCCGGCCATTATTTCTCTCCGCCGAATTTGAAGAAGCGCGCCGTGAACAGCATCAGCGCCATCGACACGACAATGATGATGGTCGAGACCGCGTTGATCTCGGGCGTGAACCCCTTGCGGATCGCGGCGTAGATTTCGACCGGCAGCGTCGTCTGCCCCGGCGTCGCCAGGAAGTAGGAGACGACAAACTGGTCGAACGACACGGCAAATGCGAACAAGCCGCCGGCAATGACGCCGGGCATGATCCACGGCAGCGTCACACGCGCGGTCACCTGCCACTGGTTGGCGCCGAGCGAGCGCGCCGCCTCTTCCAGCTCCGGTGCAAAAGTCTGCAGCCGGGCCGAGACGACGACGATGACATAGGGCAGCGCCAGCGCCACATGGCCGAGCAGGATGGCTAACAGGCCGCGGCCAATGCCGACGCCGAAGAAGAAGATCAGCATCGCCGTGCCGGTGATCAGCCACGGAATGGCGATCGGCGGAAACAGCAGCGCCTGCAGCACTTTCTTGCCGCGGAAGTCGTAGCGGAAGAGCGCCAGCGAAGCGGCCGAGCCAAGCACCACTGAGATGAGCGTGGTGATGACCGCGATCTCGAGGCTGTTCCAGGTCGCCGCGATCAGCTGGTCGTTCTGCCAGAGCGAGGCATACCATTCCGTCGTCCATTCGAACGGCAATTGGTAGAAGGGCGAGACGTTGAACGACATCAGCGCCATGATGATGATCGGCAGATAGAGGAAGACGAGCAGCAGTCCGATGTAGAAGCGGCCTAGTCCTTCGATTATGCGGGTCGTCATCATCAAGCAGCCCTCCGCAGCACCGGCGAGGCAACCGCCAGGATCACCAGCACCACCGCCAGCAGGATGAAGGAAAGCGCCGCCCCCAGCGGCCAGTTGAAGACGGCGACGAACTGGTCCTCGATCACCGTGCCATAGAACGTGCCGGTGCGGCCGCCGAGAATGCGCGGCTCCATGAACGAGCCGACGACCGGCACGAAGATCAGTGCCGCACCTGCCACCAGGCCGGGCATAGACAGCGGGATGATCACCCGCTTCAGCACCTGCAGCCGCGAGGCGCCCAGCGAACGTCCGGCCTCGATCAGCGAGTCGTCGATGGCCTGCAAAGTGAGGTAACAGGTCAGCACCATGTAGGGCACGTAGGAGTGCACCAGGCCGATGATGACTGCGGGGTAGGAATACATCAGGTCGATGTTGATATTGAACGGCAGCACGGCGTTGAGCGCCGTGTCGAGGATGCCGCCCTCGCGCAGCACCATCGCCCAGGAGAAGATGCGCACCAGCCCGTTCGACCAGAACGGCAGGATGACCAGCAGGAAGATCGCCTCGCGGCTGCGCCCCTTCAGCACCTTGGCCAACACATAGGCTGCGGGATAACCGATGACGACGCACCACAAAGTCACTTCGAGGCCGAGCCGCAGCGAAGCGAGCAGCAGCGTCAGGTACAGGCTCTGCGAGAAGAAGGCGGCGTAATTGCCAAGGGTCAAGGCCCACGGCTTTCCCGACAGCGGCAGGTCGGTCATGAAGGAGAAGAACACCATGGCCGAGAGCGGCAGGAAGATCGCCACCGTCAGCCAGAGATAGGCCGGCGCCAGCAGCGGCAGGGCCGATCTCAGCCCGCTGCGCGACGCGACCGCACCCTGTACCGCCATGATACCCTCCTCCCCAGGATTGAAGGGCCAGCCGGCGCCAACCGCCGGCTGGTCCGGATGTGAGCGTTACTTCACGTCGACTTTGAGCTGCTGCCACAGCGCCAGATAGGCCTCGCGCTGCGCGTCGGTGATCGGCGCCTGGAACTGGATGCGCTTGGCCACCTCGGGATCGCCCATCACCTTGCGGTTGAAGGAGTCTTCAGGCAGCGCTTCCACCGCCTTGGTGTTGGCCGACACCGGAGCGCCGACCTTGGTGACCCATTCGACATAGAATTTCGGATCGATCATCCAGTTGATGAAGGCCTGCGCACCTTCGACATTCTTCGAGCCCACCGGGATCGAGAACGCGTCGAGCCAGGCGACGGCGCCTTCCTGCGGAACGACCAGCGAGACCGGCAGCTTGAAGTGGGTCTTGGCGCGATCGGCCGAGCCGCTCCAATAGGTGCCGATGTCGATCTGGTTGGAGGCGACCATCTGGTTCCAGTCGTTCTCCGAACTCCAGAACGTCTTGATCTGCGGCATCAGCGAGGTCAGCTTCGCCTTGACCGCTTCCATATCCTTGATGTCGTTGATATTCTGACCGGTGGCGATGGCGCCGAACTGCACCGCTTCGACAGCGTCGTCGCGAATGACGACCCGGCCCTTATGCGCTGGGTCCCACATTTCGGCGATCGAGGTCGGTGGCTTGTCGAAGGACTTTTCGTTGATTGCCAGCGCCGTCAGGCCCCACACCCACGGCACGCCATAGACCTTGCCGTCATGGTCGAGCATCGGCGATTGCGCCTTGTCCTTGCTGATGTCGGCATAGTTCGGCAGCTTCGAGACATCGATCGGCTGGATCAGCTTTTCCGCCATCGCCTGATCGTTGAAGGCGGCGTTGATCATGACCACGTCATAGAGGCCCGGATTGGTGCGGATCTTGGTCAGCATTTCCTGTTCGGAATTGAAGAAGTCGTTGACGACCTTGTTGCTGGTCGCCTTTTCGAAGGCTTCGATCGCCCACGGCTCGTCAGCGCCGTAGCCCTTCCAGTTGAGCACATGCACTTCGGCGGCACTGGCGGCCAGCGTGAGCGCGGAGGTGATGACGGCGGTCGCCGTCAGCAGGGCAGTCAGTCTTGGCATGCGCATGTTCGTTCCTCTCTTGTTTGCCCGCTTGGCGGGTCAGGCTGTCTGATGGGCCTTCTGGTTCTGGCCCGGCTCGCCCGTGGCGGCCTGGCTCAGGAAAGTCTGGATCTCGCTGTCGGTCGGCGCCGATGAGCCGCCATGGCGGGTGACGGAAAGTGCTGCCGCCGCATTGGCATAGCGCGCCGCCTCGAAGGGATGCACGCCGCGCGAGAGTGCACTGACGAAACCGCCGATATGGGTGTCGCCGGCGCCATTGGTGTCGATGGCATCGACCTTGAAGCCGGCAATGGTCTGCGTCTCGCCATTGACCAACCTCACGAAACAGCCCTTGGCGCCGGCGCGGATAACGACGCCTTCGGCCTTTGGGCAGTGGTCGGCGAGCAGCCGGGCGGCGAGTGCCTCGACATCGCCTTGCCCAGCGATCTCGACCGCTTCCGTCATGTTGCAGCTCAGCCATGTCGTACGGGCAAGCACCCGCGAAAGGATGGGACGTGGGATATCCGCGATGACCGGCGTTGGATCGAAAACGAAGGGAATGTTTTCTGGCAGCGCCTCGATCCAGTCGGTCAGCGCGTCGCGGCTGCCGGAATAGCTCAGCGTATAGCCCGACGTGAACACCCAATCATCAGGCGCGACCACCACGGGCCTCATCATCTCGAGGCTGAGAAAGCTCTCCGCACCGGGCCACGACACGAAGGTGCGCTCGGCATCCCCGGAGATCATGGCGACGCAATTGCCGCTGTCCATGACCGGCGATGGCGACGTCAGCGTTATGATGCCTTCGGCCGCAAACGCGGCGCGCAAGAAATCGCCATTCGGTCCGCTGCCGAGCTGGCCGCCGAACACAACCGTCATGCCGGTGCGGCTGGCCGCGACCATCATGTTGAAGCCGCCGCCGGCGACCTGCGCAAAGCTCGACGCGGTCTTCTCGCAGCCCGGCGCCGGCAAGGCGTCGATGCGGTAGACATAGTCGACGACGGCGCTGCCGATATGGACCAGACGCCCACTCATGCCGCGGCATCCTTGCTGGCCTTTGCCGTGCGCGCCGCGACGAGGTCTTCGGCAAGCGAGCGCACCTCCCCCATATCTATGCCGACGAGCCCGGCAATGTGTTGTTGCGGCAGTTGCGAAAAGCCGACGCAGGCGCCGGCCATGCCTGAGGCAATCGCGCCGATCGTGTCGGTGTCGCCGCCGAGATTGGCGCTGATGATTGCCGCTTGCCAGGGATCGCCCTGCGCGACTTCAAGCACGGCGAAAGCTGCCGGCACGGACTCCTGGCTGGCCACACCGGTGCCGACGAGATCGGTGATGAGCCCGATCGCATCCCGCGTGGTCTTGCCGCGCACGAGCTCCTGCGCCCAGGCGATACGCGCGGCGATATCGCCACCAGTCACCCAATGTCCGAGCCTGGCGCCTCGCCGCGCGGCTGCTACCGCGCTGTCGGAAGCGGCACGCCAGTCGCCGCCGGCGACGCCACGGCTGACGGCGGCGGCGACGGCGGCAGCCGTGGCAATGGCGATCGAGGTGTTGTGCGTCGCGCGGCAGGTCTCCGCCACCTTGGCGATAAAAGCGTCGAGCGGTTCCAGCGGCATCATGATGCCGACCGGCGCGATGCGCATGGCCGCGCCATTGGTGTCGCCCCGGCTTCCCGCCTCTTCCGCCGGCACGCCGTCATTGATGGCGTCGATGGCGCGCTTGGTCGATGGTCCCAGCAGGTCATAGCTGCCGCGCGCCTTGACCTCGCGCTCCCAGTCGAGCAGTGCGTTCACCCAGCGCGCATGATCGAAGCGGTCGCCGGACTCGACGAGAATGCGACCAAGCAGCAGCGCCTGTTCGGTATCGTCGGTGATGGTGCCGGCAACGAGCCCCTTCGACACCGGATGATCGGCAAACGGCGCCACGAAATCCTCGACATGGCCGTATAGCTCGGCGATCCGCGCCGGCGACAGAAGCTGCGTCGGCATGCCCAGCGCATCACCGAGCGCCCCACCGACAAGCGCGCCCATGGCGCGATCGAGCGTGTCGTTGGTTCTGTCCGGCATCGCTCAAAACCTCATATGCAGCGCGAAATGCGCCGGGTTGAGCAGGCTGGTTACATATTCGATCGGCCGGTCGTCAGCCGCACGCGTCAGCCGGCGTCCGCGCAGGAACGGCGTGCCTTGCGGGCAGCCGAGAATGGCGGCGTCTTCGGCATTCAGCATCTCGATGCCGACCCATTCCTCGCCATGGTCTGGGATGAGGCCGGCGCCGCGCAGCGTCTGGTGCAGCGAGCCTTCGCGCAGACCGCGCAGCGGCACGTCCTCCAGTTCGGGCGACAGCGGCAGGCGGCTGCGTTCGATGGAGATCGCATGGCCGTCGCTGGCATTGGTGCGCACCCGGTCGACGGCGATGAAAAACGGGCTTTCGATGCCAAGCAGCGCGGCAAGATCGGCATCCTCGATCACTTCAAGCCGCAGCGTCCGCGTCTCGGCATTGGCGCCGGCATTGGCCAGCGCCCGCGACCAGCCAATGCTGTCATCGACCGGCTTGCCGTCGAAAGTGACGAAGGAGCCGATGCCGACCTTGGTCGTGATCAGCCCACGGCTGGACAACTCCTCGAGGCCCTTGCGGACCGTGTTGCGGCTGACGGAAAAGCGCTGGACGAGTTCGTTCTCGCTTTGCAGGCGGTCGCCGAAGCCAAGCACGCCGGAGCGGATCTCATGTTCGAGAACGGTGGCGATCTGCTCGGGCTTGCCCGTGCCGGGAGAAAGTTGAACCGCGCGCCGCTTCATATGGGTACCTGTTCAGTAAACCTGTATAGTCCTGTTCGATATTGGAGTTGAAGGGCGGCGTCAACGATATATTTGGATTCACGCATATGCGTTGTGCTCAGGTGCCCCGGGCATCGTTTGTTCGCATGGCGACGCTAACCGCGCAGGGCGTCGCGTCTCCGAGACAGAGCGGGGGCAGCGCTTCCCTCAGGCGATTAGCCTTGCGCTCACACGAAGAAAAATTCCTCAATCCGTTGCTTGGCCGTCCGCAGCGCTGGCAGGATATCCCGCTCCATCGCCTCGACGGAGAACCGCGCCGACTGCGTCGAGACGTTGATCGCCGCCACGGTCTTGCCGGCGCGGTCATAGATCGGCA
The DNA here is from genome assembly GCF_040318795.1 of Mesorhizobium sp. M1004. Lineage (NCBI taxonomy): Bacteria > Pseudomonadati > Pseudomonadota > Alphaproteobacteria > Hyphomicrobiales > Phyllobacteriaceae > Mesorhizobium > Mesorhizobium sp. M1004. The sequence continues at coordinate 212,812 of NZ_JAMYNB010000007.1, read as the reverse complement.
CCGCTATCGAGCGCAGGCCAAGTTCCAGCTCTTCATCGACGACGGCAAAGCCATCCGCCCTCGCCGCGTCGATGGCCTTGGCCAGCGCGGCGCGGCTGGTGATCGTCTTCGGCGTGCGCCGTTCGATCCTCGCCTCTGCAAGCAAGGCCTTCAGCTCATCCGCGCCCAGCCCCGCAAGCAGGACGCGCCCCATCGAGGTGCAATGCGCCGGCAGCCTGGTGCCGACATCGAGCGAAACGCTGAGGATGCGGCGGCCAGGAATGCGCGCGACATAGACGACTTCCTCGCCCGACAGCACCGCCGCGTTACAGGCCTCGTCGAACTGGGCGGCCACGTCGCGCATGATGGGTGCGGCGAATGTCCACAGCGAGGCGCCGCCGAGCCAGGAGCGCACGATGGTGAGCAGGCGCGGCGATAGCGAAAACTGCCGGCCGGATTGCGTGGCATAGCCGGTCGCGGTTAGCGTCAGCAGGAAGCGACGCGCGCCGGCGCGGGTCAGCCCCGCCTCCTCCGCCATTTCGGTCAGCGTCATCCCGGCCGGATGCCGGGCCAGTATCTCCATGACTGCAAGGCCGCGCTCCAGCGAGCCGACATGGTCGCGTGTCGTTGCCTCGTCCTCCATGCGGCCTCCGCAAGACAATGCGCCGCCTTGACTCGTCTCGGCGGCGCGATGTAAAAATATCTCATACAAAACAAATGTTCGCAATACGAACTTTTTGAACTTCGGAGTTCTTGGCGATGGTCAATTTCCTGCCGCTCAAACAGGCCGTGGCTGAGAACCTGCATGATGGCGATACGGTCGCCTTCGAAGGCTTCACGCATCTGATCCCGACGGCGGCGGCGCATGAGGCCATCCGCCAGGGCTTTCGCGACCTGACGCTCATCCGCATGACCCCCGACCTGATCTACGACCAGATGATCGGCATGGGCATGGCCAAGAAGATCATCTTCTCCTATGTCGGCAATCCCGGCGTCGGCCTGCTGCGCCGCGCCCGCGACGCCATCGAGAACGGCTTCCCCCGGTCGATCGAGATCGAGGAGCACAGCCATGCCGGCATGGCCAACGCCTACGAGGCGGGAGCTGCCGGCCTGCCTTGCGCGGTGTTCCGCGGCTATCGCGGCGCCGGGCTGGCGGCAGTCAATCCCAACATCCGCTCGGTCACCTGCCCGTTCACCGGCGAGGTGCTTGCCGCCGTTCCTTCCATCCGACCGGACGTGACCTTCATCCACGCTCAGAAGGCCGACAAAAAAGGCAATGTGCTGGTCGAAGGCATTATCGGCATCCAGAAGGAAGCGGTGCTCGCGGCCAAGCGCGCCGTGGTGACGGTAGAGGAAGTCGTCGACAATTTCGACGACCTGCATCCCAACCTCACCGTGCTGCCGCGCTGGACCATCGCTGCGATCTCGGTGGTATCAGGCGGTTCGCATCCCTCCTACACGCACGGCTACTATGCCAGGGACAACGCCGCCTATCTCGAATGGGACGACATCGCCGCCGACCGTGAAAAATTCCAGACCTGGATGCAGGCCAATGTCCTTGAGCGCACGGCGGACGATTTCGCCGGCCGCGTAAAGCATCTGAGGAGCGCGGCATGAGCGGCTTTACTCCCAATGAGATGATGACGATTGCCGCCAGCCGAGCCCTGAAAAACGACGATGTCTGCTTCGTCGGCATTGGCGCGCCGTCGGCCGCCTGCAACGTCGCGCGACTGACGCATGCGCCCGACATCACGCTGATCTATGAAAGCGGCACCATCGGCACCGCGCCCGATGTTTTGCCGCTGTCGATCGGTGACGGCGAACTTTGCGATACCGCCGTCACGACCGTCTCGGTGCCGGAGATGTTTCGTTACTGGCTGCAGGGCGGCCGCATTTCGATCGGTTTCCTCGGTGCCGCCCAGCTCGACAAGTTCGGCAACATCAACACCACCATCATCGGCGACTATGCGCATCCCAAGACCCGCCTGCCCGGCGGCGGCGGCGCGCCGGAGATCGCCACCTCGTCGAAGGAGATCTACATCACCATGGCGCAGTCCAAGCGCGGCATGGTCGAGAAGATCGACTTCTTCACCTCCTTCGGCCATGGCGATGGGGGCGATCACCGCCAGCGCCTAGGCATCGAGACATCAGGACCGACGCTGCTGATCACCGACCTCGCCATCTGGAAGCCCGACCCGATGAGCAAGGAATTCACCGTGGTGTCGCTGCATCCCGGCGTGACGCGGCAGCAGGTGCAGGACAGCTGCGGCTGGATCGTAAAGTTCGCCGAGGCGCTTGACGAAACGCCGGCGCCGACGGAACTCGAGCTGACGACATTGCGTGACCTGCAGGCCCGCACCAAGGCGGCGCATGAGGGAAGCGGAAAAGAAAAGGCTGCATGACATGACCGAGGCATTCATCTGCGATTACATCCGCACCCCGATCGGCCGTTTCGGCGGCTCGCTGTCGTCGGTGCGGGCCGACGATCTCGGCGCCATTCCGCTGAAGGCGCTGGTCGAGCGCAATTCCGGCATCGACTGGCAGGCCATCGACGACGTCGTCTATGGCTGCGCCAACCAGGCCGGCGAGGACAATCGCAATGTCGCGCGCATGTCGCTCCTGCTCGCCGGATTGCCGCAGGAAGTGTCAGGCTCGACCGTCAATCGCCTCTGCGGGTCCGGCATGGACGCGCTCACCATCGCCGCCCGCGCCATCAAGGCGGGCGAAGCCGAGTTGATGATCGCCGGCGGCGTCGAATCGATGAGCCGCGCCCCCTTCGTCATGCCCAAGGCCGAGACCGCCTTTTCGCGCCATGCCGAGATCCACGACACCACCATCGGCTGGCGTTTCATCAACCCGCTGATGAAGAAACAGTATGGCGTCGATTCCATGCCGGAGACCGGCGAGAACGTCGCCGAGGATTTTTCAGTGTCGCGCGCCGACCAGGACGCCTTTGCCGTGCGCAGCCAGGACAAGGCCGTCGCGGCACAGGCCAATGGCCGGCTGGCGAAGGAGATTACCCCGGTGACGATCCCACAGAAAAAGGGCGATGCGATTATCGTATCGAAGGATGAGCATCCCCGCGCCGGCACCACGGTCGAGTCGCTAGCCAAATTGCCGACGCCGTTCCGCCAGGGCGGCACCGTCACCGCCGGCAACGCGTCCGGCGTCAATGACGGCGCGGCAGCGCTGATCATCGCCTCCGAAGCGGCTGTGAAAAAATACGGCCTGACGCCGATCGCCCGCGTCCTCGGCGGCGCTGCTGCCGGCGTGGCGCCACGCATCATGGGCATCGGCCCTGCCCCGGCGACACAAAAGCTCTGCGCCCGCCTCGGCCTGACACCGCAGCAATTCGATGTCATCGAGCTCAACGAAGCTTTCGCCTCCCAAGGCATCGCCGTGCTCCGCCAACTCGGCATCTCCGAGGACGCGGAGCACGTTAATCCGAATGGCGGCGCCATCGCGCTTGGTCATCCCTTGGGCATGTCGGGCGCGCGTATCACTGGCACCGCGGCACTGGAACTGCGCGAGCGCAGCGCCCGCTATGCGCTGGCCACCATGTGCATCGGCGTCGGCCAGGGCATCGCCGTGGCGCTCGAACGGGTTTGAGTTTGCACCGCCCTTAATAGGGCAAACCGACATAGTTTTCAGCCAGCGCGGTCGACGCCGCTTGCGAATGCACGAGATAGTCGAGCTCGGCTTCCTGGATGCGCTGGCCGAACTCGCCCGTATCGGGAAAGCGGTGCAGCATCGTCGTCATCCACCAGGAGAAGCGCACCGCCTTCCACACTCTGGCCAGCGCCTTGGCTGAATAAGCGTCGAGCCCGCTTGGTGATTTGTCCAGATAGAATTCGCGAAGCCCAGCAAAGAGATAGCGCACATCGCTGGCGGCGAGGTTGAGCCCCTTGGCGCCCGTCGGCGGCACGATATGGGCGGCGTCGCCGACCAGGAACAGCCGGCCGAAGCGCATCGGCTCGGCGACGAAGGAGCGCAGCGGCGCGATTGATTTTTCGAAGGACGGGCCGGTAACGACCGCGGCTGCGGTCTGTTCCGGCAGGCGACTGCGCAATTCGTCCCAGAAGCGACCGTCGCTCCAGGCGTCGACCTGTTCATCAGCCGGGACCTGCACATAGTAGCGGCTGCGATGCGTCGACCGCATCGAGCACAGCGCAAAGCCCCGCTCATGGTTGGCGTAGACCAGTTCGTGATCGGCCGGCGGCACTTCGGCCAGCACGCCGAGCCAGCCGAAGGGATAGGTCCGCTCGAAGGTTTTCAGCGCCCGCCCAGGCGCCGATTTGCGGCTAACGCCGTGATAGCCGTCGCAGCCGGCGATGAAGTCGCAGTCGATGCAATGGCTGACGCCGTCCTTGTCGTAGGTGACGTAGGGCGCTTCGCCATCGAAACCATGCAGCGCGACGTTGGCCGCCTCATAGACGGTGGTCAGCCCGGCCGCCTCGCGCTTGTCCATCAGATCGTGCGTCACTTCGGTCTGACCATAGACGGTGACATGCTTGCCGCCGGTCAGTGCCGTGAGGTCGAGCCGGTGCAGGCCGCCGCCGAACGCAAGCGAGATGCCGGCATGCAGCAGGCCCTCGGCATGCAGCCTTACAGCTGCGCCCGCCTCTTCGAGCAACTCGACGGTGCCTTGTTCGAGCACCCCTGCCCGCACCCGGCCAAGCACATGCTGCCGGCTCGAACGTTCGAGGATCACCGTCTCGACGCCAATGGTGCCGAGAAGCTGGCCAAGCAGCAGCCCGGACGGTCCGGAGCCGACAATGACGATCTTTGTGCGCATCAGTGTCCCAGGCTTTCGATCTGTCCGGCGAGTTCGGCGGCGAGCCGTAGCGCAGCCGCGGTCGCTATCGCCATTTGCGGCAAGAGCAGCCATTCCAGCGTCCAGGCAGCACCGGAGCGCTCCTGCTCATGCACCAGCGCCTGGTGCATGCCGGAAAGCTGGGTGGCGTTGAAGCGCGCCAGCGTCACCAGCACTTCCGCCTTCACCGGGTTCTGCTTGTGCGGCATGGCCGACGAGCCGCCGCCGCCGGACAGCTTGATGTCGGTTCCACCTTGCGCCATCAGCGCAACGTCCTGGCCGAACTTGCCGAGACTGCCGGTGATGAGCGATAGCAGCCCGGCGAATTCGGCCAGCGCATCCCGCTGGCTGTGCCATTGCGGCGCGTCGCCAAGGCCGAGCTTTGCGGCAAGGGCCGCGCGCACGGCAGGTCCTTTGTCGCCCAGCTTCTCCAGCGTGCCGGCGGCGCCGCCAAACTGCACCACGATCAGACGCTTGGATTGCTCCGACAATCTCTGCTGATGCCGTTGCAGCGGCGTGCGCCACACCGCCACGCGGTCCGACGCCTGAATTGGGATCGCCGGCTGCATGCGCGTCATCGCTGTCAATGCACGGCTGCCAAAACGTTCTTCCAGCCCCACCAGCCGCAGAATGTTTTCAGTCAGCAGCAGGTCGAGATGTTCAATGAGCCGGCGCAGCCGAAGCACCAGGCCAGTGTCGATGACGTCCTGGCTGGTTGCGCCGAAATGCACGCCGGCGTCGTGCGGCGCCCCGACCGCTGCCTTCAACTGGCGCACCAGTTCGGGCACGATCACGCCATCCTTCGCCACACCGGCCCGCAGCCGCGCGGTGTCCGGCTTGTATGACAACAGGACAGGTATAATCGCCGCGGCGGCATCCGTGCCGATAATCCCGCTTTCGGCTTCCGCTTGCGCCAGCGCGCGCTCGAAATCGAGCATGGCGGCGATTTCCCCATCCACCGAAAAATGCCGAGCCGCCTCCTCGTCGCCGAGCAGGCCGGAAAGCAGCGGATGGTCGAAGGGCGATACGGTCATGTGCTGGTTTCCTCCGTCAGCTGTCGAAGAAGACCGTTTCCTTCTCCCCCTGGAGATGGACGTCGAAAATATAGTCGTCGCCTTGCCGCTCGGCGATCAGCGTCGGCACGCGCACCTTGTGCTCGATGCGGGCCAGGATCGGATCCTCGGCATTGGCCTTGGCCTCGTCGGAGAAATAGAGCCGCGTGTGGAGGCCGATATTGATGCCGCGGGCGACGATCCACAGGCTGATATGCGGCGCCATCAGCCGGCCGTCGCCATACGGCACGCGTCCCGGCTTGATCGTCTGAAAACTGCACAGGCCGGTTTCCATGTCGGTCGGCTGACGGCCCCAGCCCTGAAAATCCGGATCGGCATCGCCGCGCAATTCGGCCGGCGAATTGTAGAAGCCATTGGCATCCGCTTGCCAGATCTCGATCAACGCATCCCTGAGCGGCGTGCCGGTGCCGTCGAGCACGCGAATGCGCAAACCGATGCGGTCGCCCTTGGCGTTGTCGTTGAGCATCGTGGCGCCCAGGTCTGTCGGGTAGACGCCGCCGATACCGCCGAAATTCGGCGTCAGCCCGATATGCACGTAGGGCCCGGCGGTCTGCGACGGGCTCTCCTTCAGCCGGGTCAGCGATTGCGCCATCAATTGCCCTCCGGACGGTTTTCGAACAGCGAGGCGCGGCGTCCGCGCAACACGATGTCGAACTTGTAGGCGCGCGCGTCGAACGGGATCGTCGCCTGCATGTCGAGCGCGGCGACCAGCGTCTCAATCGCCGCCTTGTCGCGGATACCGCGCACGATCGGGCACCGCCAGATCAGCGGGTCGCCCTCGAAATACATCTGGGTGATCAGCCGCTGTGCGAAGCCGTGGCCGAACACCGAGAAATGGATGTGCGACGGCCGCCAGTCATTGGGCCCGTTCGGCCAGGGATAGGGACCTGGCTTCACCGTGCGAAAGGCATAGCCGCCATCGGCATCGGTGATGGTGCGGCCGCAGCCGCCGAAATTCGGATCGAGCGGCGCCAGATAGCCGTCCTTCTTGTGGCGGTAGCGGCCGCCCGCATTGGCCTGCCAGAATTCGAGCAGCGCGCCGGAGACGCCCTGGCCGCGCTCGTCGAGCACGCGGCCATAGACGATGATACGCTCGCCGATGGCGCTCTCGCCGGACTTTGCAAAATTGTGGATCAGGTCATTGTCGAGTTCGCCCAGCACGGCGTGGCCGAACACCGGACCGGTGATCTCCGACGCCGTGTTGTCGAAGGCCAGCAGCGCCTTCTGCGGCGAGCGCAGCACCGAAGTCTTGTAGTCGGGCGTCAGCGCCGGCGGGTGCCAGCCGCGGTCGCGCTGGAAGAAGGCGCCGGTCTCGGGCCTGCGGTTCGAGCCGGCATCAGCTGGCATGGCCAGCCCTGCTTCCGTCCATTTCCGAAAACACCTCCTTGGCGATCCTGAAGGCGCGGTTGGCCGCCGGCACGCCGGCATAGATCGCGACATGCAGGAACGCTTCGCAGATATCGTCGCGCGACGCACCGGTGTTGGCGGTGGCGCGCACATGCATGGCGACCTCTTCATCATGGCCAAGGGCGGCCAGCAGTGCCAGCGTCACGATCGAGCGTTCGCGCCTGCTGAAGCCCGGACGCGCCCACACAGTGCCCCATGCTGCCTCGGTGATCAGCTCCTGGAACGGCCGGTCGAAATCGGTGACGGCATCCTCGCTGCGATCGACATGAGGGTCGCCGAGCACCGAGCGCCTGACGGTCAGCCCGGTTCGGTATCTGGTTTCGTTTTTGGGCAGTTCATCCATGGGTCTGCTTTCTCAGGGGAAGCGCCGCGACGAAATCGCGGATCAGGGTGGTCAGCGCCTCGGGCTGTTCGACGCAAGGGATGTGCGCGGCGTCACGAATGATTTCGAAATGTGCGCCTGGGATCAGATCGGCCAGCCAGCGGACGAGATCCGGCGGCGTCGAGCCGTCCTGGTCGCCAACGACGCAAAGCGTGGGCACCGCGATCGCCTGCGCAGCCTCGGTAAAATCGGCATCGCGCACCGCGGCGCAGGTGCCGACATAGCCGGCGACGGCTTGCCGGGTCATCATGTTCCAGTAGCCGTCGAGCTCGGCGACACGGTCCGCGTGGAAGGCAGGCGTAAACCACATTTTGAGCACGGCATCGGCGATGGCCTGGATGCCTTTGCTTTCGACCGTTTCGATGCGGGTGTTCCAGCTGTCGGCCGTGCCGATCTTGTGGGCGGTGTCGCACAGGATGAGGCCGTCGACGATTTCGGGGCGCCGGGCATAAAACCCTTGCGCAATCAGGCCGCCCACCGACAGGCCGCACAGCAACACCGCATTGTTCAGTTCGAAATGATCGATCAGACCCGACAGATCATCGACATGCTCGTCGATCGAGCTGACGCCACCAATGTCGGACAGGCCATGGCCGCGCTTGTCGTAGACCAACACAGGCATTTCGCCACCCAGTTCGGACAACACCTCGTCCCAGATGCGGAAGTCGGTGCCCAGCGAATTGATGAACACGATCGGCCGCGCATTTCCCTTCGCCTTGATATGGCGATGGTGCAGCGTGATGCCGCCAATGTTGACGAATGGCACGATTTCGATCCTCCGTGTTCACATTGCACAAGGCATTTGGTTTGGTAAAATGATATTTTACGCCGTTTCATTAACTGCTAGGTTATGAGAACATGTCCGAAAGCCGCATAAGGTTCCGTCACCTGCAGGCATTCCTTGAGGTAGCGCGGCAAGGCAGCGTGGCGAGGGCGGCCGACTTTCTCCATGTCAGCCCACCGGCCGTGACCAAGACGTTGCGCGAATTGGAGGAGGCGCTTGGCATCGCTGTCGTCGAACGCGACGGCCGCGGCATCAGGGTGACGCGGCTTGGCGAAATCTTTCTCGGCCATGCCGGCACGGCGATCACGGCACTGAAGCGCGGCGTCGATTCCGTCCGCCAGGACGGCGCCATCAACCGGCATCCGATCCGCATCGGCGCGCTCCCGACAGTGTCGGCCAAGGTGATGCCACGCGCCATAAGCCTGTTCCTGAGTGAAAATACCGGTGCTGCGATCAAGATCGTCACCGGCGAGAACGCGGTCCTGCTGGAACAGTTGCGCGTCGGTGCGCTCGATCTCGTCGTCGGCCGGCTTGCGGCGCCGGAAAACATGACCGGCTTCTTCTTCGAGCATCTCTATTCCGAACCGGTGCTGTTCGTGGTGAGGGCCGGCCATCCGCTGCTGCAGCCGGGCCAGGACATCTTCGCCCGGCTCGATGAATTCCCGGTGCTGATGCCGACGCGGGAGTCGGTCATCCGCCCGTTCGTCGACCGCCTGTTCATCACCAACGGCATGACGGCGCCTGCGACCGAGATCGAGACCGTCTCGGATTCCTTCGGCCGTGCCTTCCTGCGCCAAAGCAATGCGGTCTGGATCATATCGACAGGCGTCGTCGCCAACGAACTCTCCAGCGGCGCCTTCGTCGCCTTGCCCGTCAACACCGAGGAAACCAAAGGGCCCGTCGGCCTGACGATGCGGACCGACACTGCGCCTTCGCCGGCCTTCACCATCCTGCTGCAGACCATTCGCGAGGCGGCCAGCCAGAACGCCTGAGCACCTTTCGCCAATCTGGCGCAGAGCGGGCCTTCAGCCGTATTTCCATAACCTGTTGGTTAACGAAACACCGCAAAATATCATTTTACCAAACCAAACACCTAGGGCACTGTGACGATGGGAGGATCGAAATCGTGCCGTTATCGGCATTGGCGGCGTTCCGCTGCCGCCTCAAGGCATGCCGGGGCGATCTCCGATCTTAAGAACGGGCGGCATCGATTTTGAGCAGGCCGGCGGTGACCTCCAGGTGCCGTCAGGAAAGGGAGGAATACCAGCATGACCTCAAGCAAATCCGGCGTCTCGCGGCGCCAGTTCATCGCCACATCGCTCGCCGGCGGCGCGGCACTTGCGCTCAGCCGCGGCCAGGCATTCGCGCAGGCCGCCGACACGCTGAAGGTCGGCTTTGTCAGCCCGCGCACCGGGCCGCTCGCCGGCTTCGGCCAGACCGACGGCTATGTGCTCGATCTCGCCCGCAAGGCGCTCGCCAACGGCCTCGACATCGGCGGCAAGAAATACAGTGTCGAGATCATCGACCAGGACACGCAATCCGACCCGTCGCGCGCCGGCCAGCTCGCCAAGGACCTCATCAACAACCAGGCCGTCGACCTGATGCTGGCGGTGTCGACGCCGGAGGTGATCAACCCGGTCGCCGACGCCTGCGAAGCCGCCGGCGTGCCTTGCCTCTCCACCGTCATGCCGTGGGAGGCCTGGTATTTCGGCCGCGGCGCCAAGCCCGGCGAACCCTCGCCGTTCAAATGGACCTATCATTTCGGCTTCGGCGTCGACGAGTTCTTCCGGACCTACATCTCGCAATGGAGCCTGATCGAGACCAACAAGAAGGTCGGCGTCATGTATCCCAACGACGCCGACGGCAATGCCATCCGCACCCATCTGGCGCCGTTGCTGGCAAAGCAGGGTTTCACCATCGTCGATCCCGGCGCCTACGAGACCGGCACCACCGACTATTCCTCGCAGATCGCACTGTTCAAACAGGAAGGCGTCGAGATCTTCAACTCCTTCCCGATCCCGCCGGACTTCGCCGCCTTCTGGCGCCAGGCCGCGCAGCAAGGCCTGATCAAGCAGATCAAGATCTGCCAGGTCGCCAAGACCGGGCTGTTCCCGTCCGACATCGAGGCGCTCGGCGATCTCGGCAACAAGATTTCGAGCGCCGCGTACTGGCACAAGGCCTTCCCCTACAAGTCGCCGCTGACCGGCGTTTCGGGGACCGAACTGGCCGACGGTTATGAGGCCGCCAGCGGCAAGCAATGGACGCAGCAGCTCGGCGCCTCGATGTCGCTGCTCGACGCCGGCTTCGAGGCGCTGAAGGCAAGCACCGACGCCAAGGACAAGGCGGCCGTCGCCAAGGCGCTGAGCACGCTCAACACCGAGACCATGATCGGCAAGGTCGACTTCACCAGCGGCCCGGTCGCCAATGTCTCTCCCGGCCCGATCATCGGCACCCAATGGGTGGCGGCCAAGGAAGGCGGCAAATTCCCGCTCGACTACGTCGTGACCGAGAACGCCACCGACCCGAAGGTTCCGGTCGAGGCCAAGCTCCAGCCGTATAACGGCTGACGGTCGGCTACGGGGATCGCATCGTGAACGGTTCAGCAAACGCCGCGATCCTCCGCGCTGCCGGCATCCAGAAACGCTTCGGCGCGCTGGTGGTGCTCGACGATGTCGACTTCGCCATGAATGCCGATGAGGCCGTCGGCATCGTCGGCCCGAACGGCGCCGGCAAGACGACGCTGCTCAGCATCTTATCAGGCGCCTTCCCGCCGAGCGCCGGCACGGTCGCCTTCAAGGGTGGCGATGTGACCGCGATGCCGGCTACAGCGCGCTGTCGTCTCGGCCTGGTGCGCACGCACCAGGTGCCCAAGCCGTTCAGCGGCATGACCACCTTCGAGAACGTTTTTGTTGCCGCGTCGCATGGCGCCGGTCTCGCCCGCGACGAGGCCTATGAAGAGGCGCTGGAGTCGCTGAAACTGTGCGGCATGATGGGCGTGGCCAACCGGCGCGCCGAAACGCTCGGCCTGCTCGACCGCAAGCGGCTGGAACTTGCCCGCGCGCTCGCGGCAAGGCCTACGCTGCTTCTGCTCGACGAGATCGGCGGCGGACTGACCGATGGCGAGGCGAGCGAACTTGTCGATACCATCAAGGAATTGCGCCGCCGCAAGATCGGCATCGTCTGGATCGAGCACATCGTCCACATCCTGCTGCAGGTGGCAGAGCGGCTGATCTGTATGGACGCCGGCAAGATCATCGCCGATGGCGAGCCGCAAGCGGTGATGGCCGACCCGGAAGTCGTGCGCGCCTATCTCGGCGGAGGCCCGAAATGAGCCTGCTCGCAATCGAGAATCTGGTCGTCCGACATGGCCTGTTGCAGGCGGTGCGCGGTGTGAGCTTTACGATCGAGCGCGGCGAAACGCTGGCGCTGGTCGGCGCCAACGGCGCCGGCAAGACGACGCTGCTGCGGGCGATCGCCGGCGCGCACCAGCCGACGGCCGGCCGCGTGCTGCTGAATGGCGCCGATATCACCGGCGTTCCCTCGCACAAGCGCGTCGGCATGGGCGTCGCGCTGGTGCCGGAAGGTCGAAAACTGTTCGTGCAGATGACGGTCGAGGAGAACCTCCTGCTTGGCAGAACCGCCGGCCGTCCCGGCGACTGGAGCGTGGAACGAGTGCTCGACACGTTCCCCAATCTGAAGCCGCGCCGCCACGCCAAGACCGGGCATCTCTCCGGTGGCGAGCAGCAGGCCACCGCCATCGGCCGCGCTTTGATGAGCAATCCGGAGCTGCTGCTGCTCGACGAGGTCTCGCTCGGCCTGTCGCCGCTGGTGGTCGATCGCGTATACGCTTCGCTGCAAGGGCTGATCAGCTCCGGCACGACGATCATCCTGGTCGAACAGGACCTCAATCGCGCGCTCTCGGTCTCGGACAAGGTCATCTGCATGCTCGAAGGACGCGTCGCGCTGGAAGGCCCGAGCAAGGGCATGTCCCGCGATGAAGTGACGAAAGCCTATTTCGGCCTGCACAGAAAAAGCGCCGGGAGTGTGCCGGCATGAGCAACCAGATCGTCCAGGGCATCCTGCTCGGCGGCTACTACGCGCTGATCGCCTGCGGCCTCTCCTTCATGTTTTCGGTGATGCGCATCATCAACCTCGCGCATGGCAGCCTGGCCGTGTTTTCCGCCTACGCGCTGTGGTGGCTCGCCTCGCAATTCCATATCTCGCCCTTCGTCGGCCTGCTCATCGTGCTGCCGCTGATGGCGGCCATCGGCTGGGCGCTGCAACGCTTCCTGCTCGAGCGCAGCGCCCGTGGAGGCGCGCTGCTGCCGATCCTGACCACGTTCGGCCTCGCCATCGTCATCGACAATGCGCTGTTCGAGCAGTTCGGCGCCGACACACGTTCGCTGGCGCCCTATATCGGCAGCCTCTCCTACGATTCCTGGGAATGGCCGGGCAGCATCTATGTCGGCAAGCTTGCCGTGATCATGTTCGCCGCCGCCGTCATATTGCTTGGCGGACTGCAGCTGTTCCTTACCAACACCAGGCTTGGCCGCTCGATCCGCGCCACGTCGGAAGATCCCGACACGGCCGGTCTCGTCGGCGTCGATGCGCGCCGCGCCAACGCCCTCGCCGCCGCCATCGCCATGGTCACGGTCGGTCTTGCCGGTGCCTTCCTCGGCATGCGCGCCACCTTCGATCCCTATACCGGCGCACCTCAATTGCTGTTCGCTTTCGAGGCGGCGGTGATCGGCGGCGCCGGTTCGCTATGGGGCACGCTGGTCGGCGGCATCGTTCTGGCGCTCGCCCAGACGCTCGGCGCGCAGATCCATCCGCAAGGTTTTCTGATCGGCGGCCATGTCGCCTTCCTGATCGTGCTGTTCATCCGGCTCTCCACCTCCGGCCTCGGCCTGCGCGGCCTGCTGCGCCTGCCCGCGAGGAAAGCATCATGAGCGCGGTTTTAAACGCCCCCGTTATCGAGCGCGGCACCTCCGCCTCGCGCATCTCGGCGATTGCGGTCGTCGTCATCATCGCGCTACTTGGCGTCGCGCCGCATTTCCTTTCGGCCGGCGCCGTCGACCGCGTGACCGCCTTGTTCATCTATGTGATCCTGGCGGCGATGTGGAACGCGCTGGCCGGCTTCGGCGGGCTGGTTTCGGTGGGACAGCAAGTGTTCTTCGGCCTCGGCGCCTATTTCACCATCCGCCTGGCCGATGCCGGCCTCAACCCGTTCGCTTCGCTGTTCGTCTCCGCGATCATTGTCGGCGCGATCTCCTGGCCGATGTCGCTGTTCATGCTGCGGCTCAGGAACGGCGAGTTCGCCATCGGCATGTGGGTGATCGCGGCGCTCACCCATCTCCTGGTCAATCTCGACCGGCTGGTGCAAGGCGAGACCGGGACGTCGCTGATCTCGCTCAACGTCTATGACGCCGGCGTCAGGCGGGCGACGATCTACTGGCTGGCGTTGGCCGCGATGACGGCGCTGCTCGCCACCCTGTTTAGCCTGCTGCGTGGCAGCACAGGTGCGGCCATCCGCGCCATCAGGGACAATGAGGAGGCCGCGGCATCGGTCGGCGTGCGCGTCACCGGAACCAAGCGGCTGCTCTTCGTGCTCGCCGCCTTCGGCATCGGCATGGCCGGCGCGCTGTGGTTGGCCACGTCGATCACCTTCCAGCCGAAAACCTACTTCAACGTCCAGTGGACCGCCTACATGATCTTCATGGTGCTGGTCGGCGGCATCGGCACCTTCGAGGGCGCCATTCTGGGTGCGCTGCTGTTCTTCCTCATCGAGACCTGGTTCGGCGGCACCGGCGTCTGGTATCTGATCGGCCTTGGCGCCACGGCGGTGCTGTTCTCGCTCTTCCTGCCGCGCGGCCTGTGGGGAACGCTGGAGGAGCGCTTTGGCCTGCGCCTGCTGCCGGTCGGCTACCGTGTCAGGCTCCCGCCAAACGCCGCAGATGGCGACGCCACGCCTTCGCCGCAACAGACCGCAACACATAGTGAAAAGGCGTGACCATGCTGTTCGGCAAGACCATCCTCATCACCGGTGTCGCGTCCGGTATCGGCGCCCGCACCGCGGAACTTGCCGGCCAACTGGGCGCTGACGTGATCGGCGTCGACGTGCGTGAACCTGCCGCACCGGTCGGCTTCTTCGTCAAGGCCGACATCTCGTTCAAGGCCGGCGTCGTCGATCTCATCGGGCGCCTGCCGGAGCGCATCGATGCGCTCTGCAATGTCGCCGGCCTCCCCGGCAACACCGGTGCGGTGTCGACACTGACCGTCAACTTCTACGGCCTGCGCGCGCTCTCGGAAGGCCTCGCACCAAGACTTCGTGAAGGCGGCGCCGTGGTCAACGTCGCCTCGATCGCCGGCTATGGCTGGCGCGCCAATCTCAACCGCGCGGCATCGATGATCGGCATCGAAGGCTTTCCCGATGTGGCGGAGGTGGTCGCCGACCATCAGGTGAAGAACGAGGAAGGCTATTCCGTTTCCAAGGAACTGCTGCTGTTGTGGACGCAGCGCGCCGCACATCAGGACCTGTTCAGGAGCCGCGGCATCCGCGTCAATGCAGTGAGCCCCGGCCCGGTCGAGACGCCGATCCTCAAACAGTTCCGCAATGTGCTGGGTGACGCCCGCGTCGACAGCGACATCGCCAGGGTCGGGCGCGCCGGAACCTCGGGCGACATCGCGCCTGTCGTGCTGTTCCTGTGCTCGGACGGCGCACGCTGGGTCAACGGCGCCAATGTGCCGGTTGACGGTGGGCTTGAAGCATCGATCAATGCCGAGGTGCTCGGCTTCTAGACCATGATCCCGAAAAGTGGGAGCCGGTGTTCGGATCAGATCGTGGTCGATAATAGATAGAAAAGACGCTCGACGGCGAGCGAGGGAGAGAACAATGGACATCGGACTTCTGATCGACGGCGACAAAAGGGATGCGTCAGGCTCCGCC
Source organism: Mesorhizobium sp. M1004 (assembly GCF_040318795.1). Lineage (NCBI taxonomy): Bacteria > Pseudomonadati > Pseudomonadota > Alphaproteobacteria > Hyphomicrobiales > Phyllobacteriaceae > Mesorhizobium > Mesorhizobium sp. M1004. The sequence continues at coordinate 197,428 of NZ_JAMYNB010000007.1, read as the reverse complement.
TCTTACGAGCGCATGGACCCGTTCACCGGCAAGCTGGCCACCCGCGCTGCCGCAGCCAGCATCGCCGACGCCAATGCCGCGGTGGAAGCCGCGGCCCTCGCCTTCAAGAGCTGGTCGAAGACCGGACCGGGCGAGCGCCGCGCTTTTCTGTCCAAGGCGGCCGATGTCATGGACTCCAAGGTCGGCGAATTCACCAGATTGATGATGGAAGAAACCGGCGCCACCGGCCCCTGGGCCGGCTTCAACGTCATGCTCGCCGCCAAAATGCTGCGCGAGGCAGCCGCCATGACGACGCAGATTTCGGGCGAGGTCATTCCCTCCGACAAGCCCGGCACGCTGGCCATGGCGATCCGCCAGCCGGCCGGCGTCTGCCTCGGCATCGCGCCGTGGAATGCACCGGTCATCCTCGGAACCCGTGCCATCGCCATGCCGATCGCCTGCGGCAACACGGTTGTGCTGAAAGCTTCGGAAATGTGCCCAGGCACACACCGGCTGATCGGCCAGGTGCTGGTCGAGGCCGGCCTGCCCAAGGGCGTCATCAATGTCGTCACCAATGACCCCAAGGACGCAGCGGCAATCGTCGAGGCACTGGTCGCGCACCCTGCAGTCAGGCGTGTCAACTTCACCGGCTCGACCAAGGTCGGCAGAATCATTGCCGAACTCGCCGGCCGTCACTTGAAGCCGGCGCTGCTCGAACTCGGCGGCAAGGCGCCGCTGGTCGTGCTCGACGATGCCGACATCGATGCGGCGGTCAATGCGGCGACCTTCGGCGCCTACATGCATCAGGGCCAGATCTGCATGTCGACCGAGCGTCTGGTCGTCGATGAAAAGGTCGCCGACGAGTTCGTCGCCAAGCTCGCCGCCCGCGCGGCGCAGCTGCCTGCCGGTGACCCGCGCGGCCATGTCGTGCTCGGTTCGCTGATCAGCAGCCAGGCCGCCGACAAGATGGAAGAACTGGTTGCCGACGCCGTCGCCAAGGGCGCCAGGCTTGTGGCCGGCGGCAAGCGCACCGGAACCGTGGTCGAGGCGACATTGCTCGACCACGTGACGCCGGCGATGCGCGTCTATTCGGAAGAATCCTTCGGCCCGGTCAAGCCGGTGATCCGCGTCAAGGGCGAGGACGAAGCGGTATGTGTCGCCAACGATACCGAATACGGCCTGTCCTCGGCCGTGTTCAGCCGCGACATCCGCCGTGCCATGGCGGTTGCCGCGCGCATCGAAGCCGGTATCTGCCACATCAACGGCCCGACCGTCGGCGACGAGGCGCAAATGCCGTTCGGCGGCGTCAAGGGTTCAGGCTACGGCCGCTTCGGCGGCAAGGCCTCGATCGCCGAGTTCACCGACCTGCGCTGGCTGACGATCGAGGATCCGGGGCAGCACTATCCGTTTTGACTGCACCTTCTCTCACAGGGGGAGAAGGAAAGGAGCCCTCAGGGCCGTTGCCTGGCGAGCCAACGGATTCCCGCATCAAAACCCGGCAAGGCTCGAGCCGCGCGATCGGCGGCCCCTCCCGGAGTTGTAAATCGTTTGATGGTGGGTATTTTACCCCTCAAGCACATGCCGCCGGAAAGCGGCAAGTGGTTTTGGGACTACCACAAGTGCAAAGCAAAATACGCGATGCGGATCGCGCCGGGGAGGAATCGTCATGCCAAACAAGGCCTTGCCGCTGGTCATCAGCGCGCCGGAACCACGCACGCTCGACCTGATCTTCACCCCACCGCAGCTGGCGCGCCTCAAGGCGCATTACCGCGTCGTCGAGACGACGGCCGAGGGCGTGGCGAACTTGCCCGCCGACGTGCTGGCCGAAGCCCGCTATATTATCGGCCAGCCGCCGATCTCGCCCGAGACTTTGGACCAGATGCAGGCGCTGCGTTGCGTCTTCAATGTCGAGACCAACCTCATCAACAACATGCCCTATGAGACGCTGTTTGTGCGCGGCATCCATGTCGTCACCACCGGCCTCGTCTTCGCCGAGCCGGTGGCCGAGCTTGGCCTCGCCATGGCGCTCAACCTCGCCCGCAACATCGTCGATGCTGACCTCGCCTTCCGCAAAGGCGAGGAGCTGTGGGGCGGTGACGGCAATTTGACGGCGCGGCTTCTGTCCGGCGCCGATGTCGGCATCATCGGCTTCGGCGATCTCGGCCGTGCGCTGAACCGGCTGCTGTCGGGTTTTCGCACCCGCACCAAGGTCTTCGACCCTTGGCTGCCGCCGTCGATCCTGATCGACAATGGGGTCAAGCCGGCCTCGCTGGACGAGGTGCTGACATCAAGCGATTTCGTCTTCGTCGTCGCTTCGGTGACCTCGGAGAACCAGGGTTTCCTCGGCGCTGAGGCCTTTGCAAGTATGCGCAAGGGCGCCGCCTTCATCCTGCTCAGCCGCGCCGGCGTCGTCGACTTCCCTGCCCTGATGGCGGCGGTGAAAAGCGGCCACATCGTCGCCGCCAGCGATGTCTTCCCAGAAGAACCGCTAGCGCAGGACCATCCGGTCCGCACGATCCCCGGCTTCCTGCGCTCCGCCCACCGCGCCGGTGCGCTCGACATCGCCTTCAAGCGCATGGGCGACATGGTGCTGGAGGACATGGACCTGATCGACCGCGGCCTGCCGCCTCTGCGCTCCAAGCGCGCCGAGCGCGAGACGGTGTCAAGGATGCGTTCGAAGCCGGCGGACAGGAACTAGTTGTCGCGAGAAATCCGCCTGAGATGGATTTCGCAGTTGGCCAAAACCCCTTTGTCATCGCCGCTCAGGATGACCGGGAACCTTCCGGCATTGGCGTTTTTCAGCCGGATCGCTCCCATTTTATTCACTCCGAGCAAAGCCGGAGGCGGCCCGCTCGCCTCGCTCTATCCGGCAGCAACGCCGGCTGCCGAGCGATTGGCCAGCACCAGCCCGACCTCGCCGACAACCTGATCGACGCGCTTCAGGATGGGTTCGGCCCGCAGCACGCCGTCGGAAAAGTCCTTGTCCGTGGCATAGACCCCTGTCGGCAGCGTCAGCGCCTCGAAGAAGCCGAACAGCGGCCGCAACTGGTGCTCGACGATCAACGCGTGGCGATCGTTGCCGCCGGTGGCAAGCAGCACCACCGGCTTGCCGCGCAAGGAAGCGGGATCGAAGAGGTCGAAGAAGTGCTTGAACAGGCCGGTGTAGCTGCCCTTTTAGGTCGGTGACCCCACCACCAGCACATCGGCATTGACGACGCTGTCGAAGACTGCCCGGGACTGGCCGTCGAGATCGCGCGCCCATTTGGCAGCGCCGAGCGACGGGCCGAGGTCTTCGATGTCATAGGTGCTCGCCGACAGGCCATGCTGGCGCGCAATATCCCTGACAACCTGGTCGACAAAACCACGCGTCTTGGACGGCCTGGTGAAATTGCCGGAAAACCCGACGACGGTTGGATTGGGCATGTTTCTCTCACCTCTCGCGGCGGGGTTTCATACCGCATATTTACAGGCTTGCGCCTGCCGCAAGAAGCAAATGACTGACCTTGCAGCACCATAGTGAGGAATTTTTTTCCGTTTGCCCGCTCGTCTCAGGCCGCGAGAAGCGGGCCATAGGATTCCAGGTAGAAGCCGGGCGACCTGGCGCAGGTCCGCACCGCCTCCCTGGCGGCAACCGTTTCCTGCCACCGCAGCAGGCGCTCGCATTCGGTCGGCATGACGAAGCCCAGATATTTCTCAAGCACGCACAGCTGTTCGAACCAGGGATAGAAGGCGATGTCGGCGGCGCTGAATTCCGAGCCCAGCAAAAACCGTTCGTCCGCCCCTCGCAGGGCGAAGGCATGCTGTTCCACAAAGCGCAGATCGTCGGCAAGCTGGGCCTTGATCCGCTTATGAACCATAGCGTCGGAACTGTGCATCATGGTTGCCGTCCGGGCGTAAAGCTGCGTGTCGGCGAAGCTGATCCAGATGCGCGCCTCAGCGCGGGCCTGAGCATCCCTGGGGAAAATCGGCCGTTCGGGGAATGCATCATCGAGATATTCGCAGATGATCGACGACTCCCTGACATATTGCCCCTGATGGCGCAGCAGCGGCACCTTTCCCGTCGGCGTGAGTTTCAGGAACCACGCCGGCTTGTTGCGCAGATCGATTTCGATTTCCGTCGCCTGCAGGCCTTTCTCGGCAAGGGCGAGCCTGACACGGTGCGCATAGGGACAAAGCTGCGCGACAAAAAGCTCGATTGGCGGCATGAATAACTCCTGAGTTTCGTTATCGCCGACAAGCGGCCTGTCGGGCATAGCTAGGTCCAGTAAGGCCGGCGCGCTATTCGACAGCGTCTGGATTGATATATCGATCGTCTGTTTCTGGAGCGAAGCGTGGACCTCCTGGCTACCCTCATGCGCGAATTGCACTTCGCAGCCGCCGGGTACCGGCGCCTCGAACTGGCCGCGCCCTGGGCGATCTCGTTCAGCCAGGCTGGGCTTCGCGGCATTCACGTCGTCATCAAGGGGCGATGCGAGGCGGTGTTCGGTGAGGAAGATGTCGAGCCTCTCGATGCCGGCGACCTGATCATTGCACCGCGCGCCGATCCGCATGTGCTGCGGTCGCCCGGCGCGCTCAAAAGCGCGAACGTCCCCGCCGCCGAACTGGCGACCCAAACCGCAGCCGGGCGTATTCGCAGCGGCGGCGAGGGCGAAAAGACCGTCATCCTGTGCGGCGCCTTCGCCTTTCGCGACGCCGACCATCCGGCACTTGCCGGCCTGCCGCGCATCGTTCACATCCGGGGATCGAATGGCCGTCTGCCCAAATGGCTGCGTGGCTATGTCGAGGCCTTGCTGGTGGAAGCGACCGACGAAGGTCCCGGCAGCGACGTAGTCATGGCTCGCCTGTCTGGGGCCATCGTCACGCGCGCCTTGCGCTCCGGTCTGGAAAGCATGGACAATCCAGGTTGGCTGAGGGGATTGCAGGACCCCGCGATCGCCAGAGCGCTCGCGACCCTGCATGAAGCCTATGACCACGACTGGACGATCGAGACCCTGGCACGCGCGGTCGGGCTCTCCAGGGCAACCTTTGCCGCCCGCTTTCGCGATCTCGTCGGCGAAGCGCCCATGGCCTATCTCTTCGGCTGCCGCATGCGGCAGGCCAGCCGGCTGCTGCACGAGGGCAAGAGCCTGGGCCAAGTCGCCGAGGCGGTCGGCTACAGCTCGGAAGCCGCCTTCTCCACCGCCTTCAGCCGCCACGCCGGCGTCTCGCCCGGCCAATTCAGGAAACGGAAGGATCTGTAAGGCAGAGCGATATTGGCGGCGGCCGCGCCTCGCGCTAGGGCTTTGCCAGCACTATGTCTGATCATATCCCGACGCGGTTCGCCGCCGCTTTGCCCAGGAGATGCTTCGTGCCCAAAGGTTCTGACCTGCTTGTTGCCGCCCTCGAGAATGAGGGCGTCGATCGCATCTTCGGCATTCCCGGCGAAGAAAACCTGGACGTCGTCGAATCTATCCGCAAATCGTCGATCCAGCTGATTTTGACCCGCCATGAGCAGGCAGCCGCCTTTATGGCCGCCACCCATGGCAGGCTCACCGGCAAGCCAGGTGTGTGCATCACCACGCTGGGACCCGGCGCCCTGAACCTGACGACGGGTGCCGCCTATGCGCTGCTCGGCGCCATGCCGATGATCATGATCACCGGGCAGAAGGGCATCCGCTCGTCGCGCCAGGCCCGCTTCCAGATCGTCGACATCGTCGCCGCGATGAAGCCGTTGACCAAGCTGTCACGTCAGATCATCTCGGCGAAGACCATTCCCGCCGTGGTGCGCGAAGCGTTTCGGATTGCCGAGGAGGAGCGTCCGGGGCCGGTGCATCTGGAACTGCCCGAAGACATCGCGGCCGAGGAGTGCGACGATGTCGCGCTGATCCCGCCGCATCCGGTCGAGCTTCCGCTGGCCAGCCCGCTGGCGCTCGACCGTGCCGCTGAGATGATCATCAAGGCGCAGCGTCCGCTGGCGATGCTGGGCGCCGCCGCGTCGCGGCCGCGCTCGACCTCCGACCTCGCCCAGTTCGTTATCAGAACCGGCATCCCCTATTTCACCACGCAGATGGGCAAGGGCACGGTGCCCGGCGGAACCGAGCTCTATATGGGCACCGCCGCGCTGTCCGAGCGCGACTATGTCCATGAGGCGATAGAGCAGGCCGACCTCATCATCACCATCGGCCACGACACGATCGAGAAGCCGCCCTTCATTATGGGCGACAAGGGACCGAAGGTGATCCATGTCGGCTACCAGCCGGCCAATGTCGAGCAGGTCTATTTCCCGCAGACCGAAGTGGTCGGCGACATCGGCGCTTCGCTCAGGCTGCTTGCCGACCGGATCGAGGGCAAGATCCCCAACGCGCAGGCGCTACTGCCGCTGCGCGAAGGGATTTTGAGCCGCATTGCCGCCCGCGCCACCGAAGACCGTTTCACGCCGCAGCGTCTGGTGCATGACGTGCGCGCGGTGATGCCGGCCGATGGCATCCTGGCGCTCGACAACGGCATGTACAAGATCTGGTTTGCGCGCAACTACCGCACGCGCGTCGCCAACACTTTGCTGCTCGACAACGCCCTGGCCACGATGGGCGCCGGCCTGCCCTCGGCGATGACGGCCGCGATGCTCTATCCCGGCCGCCGCGTCATGGCGATCTGCGGCGATGGCGGCTTCATGATGAACAGCCAGGAACTGGAAACCGCCGTCAGGCTGAAACTCAACCTCGTCGTGCTGATCATCGAGGACAATGCTTTCGGCATGATCCGCTGGAAGCAGGCGGTCGACCAGTTCCCCGATTTCGGCATGACCTTCGGCAATCCCGATTTCGTCAGATATGCCGAGGCCTATGGCGCCAAGGGAACCAGGGTCGGCGCCGTCTCAGAAATACAATCGACGCTTGAACAGGCTTTTGCCGGCGGTGGCGTCCATCTCGTCGCCGTTCCGATCGACTATTCGGAGAACGAGCGCGTGCTGGTCGAGGAACTGCGCCACCGGTTGCCGGCGCCACCGGAGGCCTGACGGTGGAGTAGATACCGCCGCAGCAGCGCTCAGGCGGCCCGGACCTTGGCGCTCCCGCGCGCCCAGGCCGGCAGCCAGTCGCCATGTGTCGCCAGCAACTCATCGACCAGCGCCCAGATCTGGTCGAGATCGAGTTCGGCGGCCGTATGCGGATCCATCATCGCCGCGTGGTAGATGTGCTCGCGGTTTTCGGTCATCAGCGCCTGCACCGTCAATTCCTGCACATTGATGTTGGTGCGTATCAACGCGGTGAGTTGCGGCGGCAGCTCGCCAATATAGGTCGGCTGGATGCCGGAGCCGTCGACCAGGCACGGCACCTCGGCGGCGCAATTGTCCGGCAGCGAGGTGATGCAGCCATTGTTGCGGACATTGCCGTAGATCACCGAAGGCTCCCCGGTCCACACCGAGTTCATGATCGAGGACGCGTATTCCTTCGATTGCTCGACCTCGATGCGGTCGGCCGAGCGATAGGCCTCGGCCTGGCCCTTCCAGCGCTCGATCTGTTCGATGCAGCGCTTGGGATATTCGTCGAGCGGAATGCCGAACTTGTCGATCAGGTCGGGGCGGCCTTCCTTGATGAAATAGGGCGTGTATTCGGCGAAATGCTCGGAGCTTTCGGTGACGAAATAGCCGAGCCGCGTCAGCATCTCGTAGCGCACCTTGTTGGGGCAGCGCGGGTTCCAGCCCGGCTTCGGCGCCCTGCCTTCGCGATAGGCGCGGACCAGGTCCGGATAGAGGTTGCGGTAAGAGCCATCCGGCTGCCGGTGCTCGAACTTCAGGTAGAAGGCCATGTGGTTGATGCCGGCCGAGCGGTAGCGTATCTCGTCGTAGGGAATGTCGAGATCGTGCGCCAGTTCCATCGCCGTGCCCTGCACCGAGTGGCAGAGGCCTACCTGTTTGATCTCAGGGTATTTCTCTGAGATCGCCCAGGTGTTGATCGCCATCGGGTTGACATATTGCAGCATGATCGCGTCGGGGCAGACGGCCAGCATGTCCTCGCAGATCTTCCACAGATGCGGCACGGTCCGGAGGCCGCGCATGATGCCGCCGACGCCGAGCGTGTCGGCAATGGTCTGGCGCAGGCCGTATTTCTTCGGCACCTCGAAATCGGTGACGGTGCAGGGCTCAAAGCCGCCGATCTGGAAGGCGACGACGACGAAGTCGGCACCGGCGAGCGCCTTGCGTTGATCGGAATAGGTCTCGGCCTTCGCCTTCACGCCCAGCGTCGCGATCAGCTTGTTGACGACGATGGCGCTCTCTTCCAGCCGCTGCGGATTGATGTCCATCAGCGCGATCGTCGCGCCTGACAGCGATGGCCGCTGCAGCACGTCACCGACAATGTTCTTCATGAACACGGTCGAACCCGCGCCAATGAAGGTGATCCTGGGATGTCTTGCCACTATTAAACCTCCGGCACTTTGCTACGCCACGTCGAAGGCGGCCCTGACGAGCCGTTCGGTGTAGGCGGTCTTGGGATGGGTGAGGACCTCGTCGACGGGTCCCTGTTCGACGATCTTGCCGTTCTGCATGACGATGACGCGATGGCAGAGCGCGCGCACCACCTTGAGGTCGTGCGAAATGAAGAGATAGCTAAGGCCGCGTTCGTCCTGCAGCTTGCGCAACAAGTCGATGATCTGCGCCTGCACCGAAAGGTCGAGCGCCGATGTCGGTTCATCGAGCAGGATGAATTCGGGCTCCAGCGCGATGGCTCGGGCAATGGCGATGCGCTGCCGCTGGCCGCCGGAAAATTCGTGCGGGAACCGCGACAGGATATCGCCGGGCATGCCGGCGCTGACCAGGGCGTCGCGAACCCGATCGACCCGCTCGCGCCGTGTCGCGCCGATCCTGTTGACGACCAGCCCTTCCTCGATGATCTGGCCGATCGTCATGCGCGGGTTGAGCGAGGAGAACGGATCCTGGAAGACGACCTGCATGCGCGAGCGCAGCGGCCGCATCCCGGCGCGCGACAGGCCGTGGATCGGCTGGCCGTCGAAGCTGACCTCGCCGCGCTTGGCCTCGGTGAGCTTGAGCAAGGCGAGACCGAAGGTGGTCTTGCCGGAGCCGGATTCGCCGACCAGCCCCAGTGTCTCGTGGCGGCAAAGCTTCAGGCCAAGATCGTCGACGGCGACCAGCTCGCGCCAGTCCGGCTTCAGGAAGCTGCCATGGCGCAGCATGAAGCAGACGCGCATATCGCGGGCCTCGAGGATGGTGCCGCTGTTTTCCGGCAGCGGCTGCGGCTTGCCGTGCGGCTCGGACGCGAGCAGCCGCTTGGTATAGGCATGCTGCGGGTCGGCGAACAGCCGCTCGGTAACGTTGTGCTCGCACATCTCGCCATGCTGCATGACATAGACATAGTCCGAGAATTTCCGCACCACGGTGAGGTCGTGGGTGATCAGGATGACCGCCATCCTGAGTTCTTTTTGCAGATTGCGGATCAAATTGAGGATCTGCGCCTGCACCGTGACGTCGAGCGCCGTCGTCGGCTCGTCGGCGATCAGCACATCGGGGTCGTTGGCGAGCGCCATGGCGATCATCACGCGCTGGCGCTGCCCGCCCGACATCTGGTGCGGATACTGTTTGATGCGCGCTTCCGGCTCGGGGATCTGGACATGCCGCAAAAGCTCGAGCGCCCGCGCCCAGGCTTGCTTGCGGCTGACCTTTCGATGCACTCTGATCGCCTCGACGATCTGACTGCCGACCGTATAGATCGGGTTGAGCGAGCTCATCGGCTCCTGGAAGATCATCGAGATGCGATTGCCGCGCAGCTTGCGCCGGGCGCTCTCGGGGAATTTCAGTATGTCCTGCTCGCAATAGTCGATGGTCGAGTTCGGCGACACGGTGGCCCGCTTCGACAAGAGCCCCATGACAGCGCGCGCCGTCACCGACTTGCCGGAACCGGACTCGCCGACGATGGCGATCGTCTCCCCGCGATAGAGCTGGAACGAGACATCCTTCACCGCGTCGACGACGCCGTGCTCGACCTTGAAGGCGACCTCGATGTTGCGGGCATCGATGATGGGTTGGTCGTGGCGGCCGGCATGGTCGAACCGGACGGCTGGTGCGAAGGTGGCTGCGAGCGCTACAGTCATCCCGGCCACCTCAATAAGGATCGACGGCATCGCGCAGGCCGTCGCCCAGCGCGTTGAAGGCAAAGACGGTGATCAGCACGAAGCCGACCGGCGACAGGATCCACGGATAGGTGCCGATGACCGAATAGGTAGCCGTGTCCTGCAGCATCAGCCCCCACGAGATCAGCGGCGGCTTCACCGCGAAGCCGAGGAAGCCGAGAAAGGCTTCGAGCAGCACCACCGTCGGGATGGCGATCGTCACGGCGACGATGACGTGGCTCATCACATTGGGGAAAATGTGCTGCATGATGATGCGCATGTCGGTGGCGCCGACCGCCATGGCGGCGCGCACATAGTCGATCCGCGCCAGCGCCAGCGTCTTGCCGCGCACCTCGCGCGACATCTGCGCCCAGCCCAGCGCCGACATGACGATGATGACGAAGGCGAGGAAGACGTTGGTCGGCGCGGTCACCGGGATCAGCGTCGTCAGCGCAAGATAGAGCGGCAATTGCGGGAAGGCGAGCACCAGCTCGACAAAGCGCTGCATCCAGACGTCGAAGCGGCCGCCGAAATAGCCCGAGACCATGCCGACCGTGGTGCCGATGACGGTGATGATGAACACCACCGTCAGCGCTATCATCAGCGAGACGCGCGAGCCCTGGATGGCGCGCGACAACACATCCCGGCCGAATTTGTCGGTGCCGAGAAAATGCACCGGCTGGCCGTCGGCCGAAGCGAAGAAATGCCGGTTGGCGGGGATCAGTCCAAGCAGCCGGTAGTCGGCGCCCTTGACGAAGAAGCCGAGCAGGCGCGGATGCTCGTAATCCGGCCCGACGACCGGCTGGAAGGTGACCGGGTCGAGGTCAGCAGAATCCGCCAGCGCATAGACCCGCGGCTGGAGCACGAAATTCCCGTCTCTGTCGTGAAAACTCATCACTTGCGGCGGGGCGAAAGCGACATCGGTCACCTTGGGGTCCATCGGCGCGAAGAAATCGGCGAACAGCGCCATCAGCACCAGAAGCACCACCAGGATCAGCCCGGCCATGCCGGTCCAGGAGCGCCTCAGCCGGCGCCAGACCAGCGCCATATAGCTCTCATTGCCGCGCGGGGTCGCAATCGCGGTTGCTTCAGCCGGTGGCGGCGGCGGGGATGGGTCGCGCGCCAGCATCTAGCTCTCCCTGAACTGGCGCACGCGCGGATCGAGCAGCGCGAGCAGCATGTCGGCGATGATGTTGCCGACGATCAGCGTTGCCGACAGCACCATCATGAAGGTCGCCGTGACATAGACGTCGCCGACCGCCATCGAGCCGACAATGGCCGGCCCGACCGTCGGCAGCGCAAAGATGATCGCCGTCTCGATCTCGCCGGTCAGCATGTAGGGCAGCACCACGCCCTGATACATGATGAGCGGGTGCAGCGCGTTGGGCACGGCATGGCGCATGACGACGGCGCTGCCGGTCAGGCCCTTGGCCTTGGCCGTCTCGACATATTGCGCGTTCAGCGTATCGAGCAGATTGCCGCGCATGACGCGCATATTGTAGGCGAGCCCGCCGAAGGTGGCGATCGCCACCACCGGCCAGACATGCTTGACGAGGTCGGCGAATTTCGCCCACGACCACGGCGCGCCGCCATATTGCGGCGAGAAGAAGCTGCCGATCTCCGACACGTTGAACTGGAAGACCAGGAGATAGACGATGATCAGCGCCATCAGGAAGCGCGGCACCGTCATGCCGAGGAAGGAGATTGCCGACAGCGCCGAGTCAATCCAGGTGTATTGCCTGGTCGCCGCCCAGATGCCGAAGGTGATGCCGAGCACCGACGCCAGCAGATGGCAGACCAATGCCAGCAGCAGCGTGCGCGGCAGCCGCTCGCCGACCACGGCGGCGACCGGCTTGTTGTAATAGAGGCTGTAGCCGAAATCGCCGCGGGTGATGATGCCGGCGACCCAGTTCAGGTACTGGACGGGCAGCGGTTTATCGAGGCCGTGCTCGACCCGATAGGCCTGCGCCTGCGCGTCGGCTTCGGCAAAAGACGCCCCGCCCTGGTTGATGAGCTGCGAACGGATATAGTCGGCATAGTCGCCCGGCGGCGCCTGGATGATGGCAAAGGTGACCAGGCTCAGGATGACCATGACCGGCACCGCCGATGCTATGCGCATGGCCAGGAATCGCAGCATCGGACCGTTTCTCCTCCTTGGATCTAATCTGTTGCCGCTGACCTTACTCCGTCCCGGCCGCGCGCGTAGCGCGGCCGGGCGTCAGCCAGGGGAGGAAACTCAGTTCGTCGGCCCCTTGTCGCCGGGCTTGCCGGGAAGCTGGTCGGGAAAGAGTTCGTATTTCTGCTGCTTGTCGGCGGCGACGAAGACGCGTTCGCGCACGATCGAATCCTCGGCCCAGTTGAACATGAAGATCGGCGTTCCCTGCGGGATGTTGGAGAAGCGCTTGTTGATGATCAGGGCGCCGGGATATTCGGTCAGTCCGATATTGTAGACATGCTCCGTCGAGATCTTCTGGAACGTCTTCATCAGGCTGGCGCGCTCGTCATTGTCTGACGAGGAGACGAACTTGTTGACGATGTCGACAAGCTCCTTTTCGAACGGCATCAGGTCGACCACGCCGCTTTCGGGCGCGCGGTGATCCCAGCTGGTCTTGGGTCCGACGGGCGCGAGTTGCACGGTATTCTGCACGACGGAAGTCAGCTCCTGCTCGTTGCGCCTGATCAGCCAGTCGAAGCGGCCGGAATATTGCGAGGCATCACGCTGGGTGCCGTTGAGGCCGTTGAGCACGACCCTGATGCCAAGCTTTTCCATCTGGCCGACGACGCCTTCGGCGAGGCTCTTGTCAGTGCCGTAGTCATTGTTGACCAGCATCACGATCTCGACATTCTTGCCGCCGGCGGTCCCGGCCGGGAAGTTCACGAAGCCGTCGCCATCCGTATCCTTGAGACCAGCCTTGGCCAGTTCCGCCTTGGCGCCCTCGATGTCGAAGGGATAGTAGACGGTCGAGTTGCGGTCATAGAAGCTGGTGCCCGAGGAAAAGCCACCGGGGTAGATGGCGGTGAACGGCCCCTTGACCAGCGAGTCGCCGAGCGCCTTGCGGTCGAGCGCCATGGTGATGCCCTTGCGGAAGTCCTCATTGCGGTTGAGCTCGCGGATCGCCTGGCCGCGTTCGTCGGGATTGCCCCAGCCATTGGCGGAAAAATTCATGCGCAGATTGTAGCCGATCAGGCGCGGGCCAAAGGCGAGCCGGGCCGGCGCGTCCTTGTCCGCCGCTCGCTTCAGCGAAGCGACGAAATTCTCCGGCTGCTCGAGGTTGGAGAAGTCGGCGGCCCCTGCCACCGCCTGCACGTCGCGGTCGGCCCAGGTCGACAGCTTGTAGTGCAGTTCGTTGAGATAGGGCAGCTGGTTGCCCTTCTCGTCGACCTTCCAGTAGTAGGGATTGCGGCGCAAGACGATGATGTCGTCAGGCCTATACTCCACCGGCACCCAGGCGCCCATCACCGGAATGTTCATATATTCCGGCGGGAACGCGTTCTTGAACTGCTCGTAGGTATTCTTCGAGTACTTCGGATGCTGCGGCTTGAGGATATGCGCTGGGCCGGGGCAGAAGGTGCCATAGGCCATGGCGTAGAGATACTGTTTGGGGAAAGCGTCCTTGAAGGTCCACTCGACGGTGTAATCGTCGACCTTCTTCAGCGTCGTGCCGACACCGAAGGTTTCCGCTGTGGCGCCGTTCAACGGCGAGACATTGGGGTCGACGACCTCATCGTCCCAGTAGAACATGACATCGTCGGCATTGAAGGCAACGCCGTCAGACCATTTGGCGCCTTCGACCAGGTGCATGGTCAGCGTGTGGCCATCCTTCGACCAGTCCCAGCTCCTGGCGAGGTTGGGCAGCGGCTCGGTGTCCTTGGCCTCGACCTGGAACAAAGGCGCGGTGCGCGTCAGGCATTCCGAAAGGCCGATGTCGATGCCGCCCCATCCTTGGGTCTGGCCGGCGCCATAATTCCAGCCTTCCGGCCGGCCGCCAATGACGTGGCGCATGGTGTCGCCATAAACGCCGATGCCGTCCGGCATGTTGCCGGTCTTGAACACCAGCGGCTCCTTCGGCAGGCGATCCTTGACCGGCGGCAGCTTGCCAGTCTTGACGTATTTCTCGGTGACCCACTCGGGCTCGTGATATTCGGGCAGCGCCTTGAACTCCAGGATGGAATCGCGGGCGACGTATTTGATCTTGCCCTCGGCGGGAAACGCCGCCGGCGCCGGCGGCGTGGTCGGCTCGGACGCGTATGCACTGCCAAGCGCCGATGCCGAGACGCTCAGCGCCAGCCCGGCGAGAATGCCAATTCTTCGCCCGGCGAGAATGCCAATTCTTCGCCCGGCGAGAATGCCAATTCCACGAAAGTTCCTCATTGTGTTCCTCCCAGATGTTTCGACGTCTGCTGCTGCCCGCATCTATTCATGACGGCTGATTGGCGAACCGGCCTCCCGCTGTCCGCCTGCCAGCATTCTCAGCCGGCCTGTTTCAGAGCCGTTTTTTCGGCGCGCAGTTCCTCGATCGAGCGCACTTTGCGCCGCGCCGCACCCGCCCAGTCGCGGGTTTTCACCATCGATTTCGAAAGCCGCTCCTTGGCGGCCGGCACGGCATCGGCGTATTGCGGCAGCCAACGCGCCTGGGCGACGACCATCTCGTCGACCATCTGCCAGACCTCTTCCGGCGTCGACACCGCACCCACCAGCGGATCGTGCAGCACCGCGAGCTTGAGCAGGTCAATGTCGCCCGTAACAGCCGCATGCACCGACATGCGCTGAACGTTGATCGAAGCCATGCAGGTGGCCGCGCAGGCTTCCGGCAGCGTGATGCCTGACGCCATGTTGATGCCGAAGCGATCGACGAAACCGGGTGATTCGATGATCGCGTCCTGCGGCAGATTGGTGATGATGCCGGTGTTCTTGACGTTGAAGTGGCCGCGATAGACGCGGTTCGTCTCCAGCGCTTCGAGAATATGGCTGGCATGCTCGTTCGAGCGCTTCGATACGTCGAGCGGCTTCGACGCCGCTTCGAGGAATTGCGGATATTCCGTCTCGAACCAGTTGCGGGTTTCCGTGGAGTAGCGAAGATAGCCGCCGGTCTCGCCATGGATCCAGTCGGACATGTCGATCCAGCGGGTGATTTCGTCCGGCCGCTTGCGATACCAGGGCAGATATTCGGAGAGATGACCGTTGCTTTCGGTGGAGTAGACGCCGAAGCGCTTCAGCACGTCGATGCGCAGCTTTTCCTGCTGCGAATAGACCGGATGCGCCTCGAAGGCAGCCACCAGTTCGTCCTTGCCGATCTTGCGGCCGTTGAGCCGCAAATCGATGAACCAGGTCTGGTGGTTGATACCGGAGCAGACATAATCGAGTTCGCTGTGCGACTTGGCGCCGAGCACTTCGGCGATCTGTTCGGCGCCGTGCTGGACACCGTGGCAGAGGCCGACCGTATCGACCTTGCCATATTCGATCGCCGCCCAGGTGTTCATCGCCATCGGGTTGGCATAGTTGAGGAATTTGGCGCCTGGCTCGGCGACCTCCAATATGTCCTTGCAGAAGTCGAGGATGACCGGGATGTTGCGCTGGCCGTAGAGGATGCCCCCGGCGCAAATCGTGTCACCGACGCACTGGTCGATGCCGTATTTCAAGGGAATGCGGATATCGTCGGCATAGGCTTCGAGCCCGCCCACCCGCACGCAGCTGATGACGTAGCGCGCGCCTTCGAGCGCCTTGCGGCGGTCGGTCGTCGCCGTCACCCTGGTCGGCAGCTTGTTGGCCTCGACGATGCGGTCGAGGATCGCCTTGATCATTTGCAGATTGTGTTCGCTGAGATCGGTCAGCGCGAATTCGATGTCGCTGAATTCCGGGACGCACAAAATGTCGGTGAACAGCTTCTTGGTGAAGCCGACGCTGCCCGCGCCGATAATAGCGATTTTGAAACTCATCACCTTCACCTCGATCCATTCGAATGCCGGGTAAGGAGCAACAGGAAAGGGAATGGCGGCCCGCCTTGGCGCGCATGCCATTCGAGCCGGAATTCCGGCTCGTTCTCCTCCCCGCCCGCTCCTCGACCGCGGGTCTTTCGCGTTCTCAGGATTTGGATTATGCCGTTATTCCAGGGCGCGGCCAGAGAACGATTATGCTTTCGAGGGTAATTTTGTGCTGCATGATCTGATCGCCAACGGACAGTTGATGCGCACCATTTCGCTGCCGCGCGGCCGCCAGCGCCTGCATGCCATGCCGACCAGCACCGGCTATGAAGTACGCGAGGGCGTGACTTACGACTGGGATGGGCGCAAGCGCGGCCAGACGCCGTTCACCGTGCTGCAGCACACGATCAGCGGCACCGGCCAGCTGCGCTACGAGAACCGCAACTACCGCCTGCAGGCCAACGACACGCTGCTGGTGCTGGTGCCACACAACCATCGCTACTGGCTGGAGAAGGGCGACCGCTGGGAATATTTCTGGATCTCGATGAATGGCGAGGAGGCGCTGCGCGTCCACAAATCCATACTCAGCGTCTCCGGCCCGGTGTTTCGGCTGCAGCCGGAGACGATCGATCATCTCGCCGATTGCAGCCTGCGCCTGATCAAGGGCGGCGCTTCGCCTGGCGCTGCTTCGGCAATCGCCTATGAGGCGGCGATGGCGCTTTACGACGATGTCTTCGGCTCGCACGCCTTCACTGAGAAACAGAGCGTCATGCAGCCGGTCATCGATCATATCAACGCCAATCTCGACAAGCCCTTGCCCGTGGCCGAGCTCGTCCAGATCAGCGGCCTCAGCCGCGCCCATTTCTCGCGCTGCTTCGCCGAGAGCGAAGGCGTTCCGCCGGCCGAGTTCGTGCTGCAGCAGCGGCTGCAGCGGGCGGCGAAGCTGCTAACCAAAGCCGATTTCCTGCCGGTCAAGGAGGTCGCCATCCTGTGCGGCTTCGAGGACGCCAACTATTTCTCGAAAGTCTTCCGCCGGCTCTACGGCATCAACCCGACGCAGTTCCGCACCACCGGCATGTATGCCAGCCTGGGCAGCCTTCGATAGGATTACCCGATGCGGTTGCCGCTTGCGGGATCGAACAGATGCAGCGCCGCCGGATCGGCAGACAGCCGCACCTTATCGCCAGGCCGGATAGTGCTGCGTCCCATGACGAAGACACAAACCAGCTGGTTGGCGAGCCGGACATAGAACTGCGTCGACAGGCCGAGCGGCTCGACCACCTCGACCTCTGCCCTGAGCGGACCATCGTCGGCAAGCTGGATGTGCTCCGGCCGTAGCCCGACGGTGAGCACATCGCCATCCTTCAATGGCAAGCCATCAGGCAATCTCAGCTTCTGGCCGTCGGCCAGCACCGCGTCCACCTTGCCGCCCTTGGCCACTGTCGCCGGAAAAAAGTTCATGCCGGGCGAGCCGATGAAGCCGGCGACGAAGGTGTTGATCGGCCGATCGTAGAGTTCGAGCGGATGGCCGACCTGCTGGACGTAACCGTCATGCATGACGACGATGCGGTCGGCCATAGTCATGGCTTCGATCTGGTCGTGGGTGACATAGACTGATGTGGTCTTGAGCTGCTGGTGCAGCGCCTTGATCTCGGCGCGCATATGCACGCGCAATTTGGCGTCGAGATTGCTGAGCGGTTCGTCGAACAGGAACACTTTGGGATCACGCACGATGGCCCGGCCCATGGCGACGCGCTGGCGTTGGCCGCCGGACAGTTGCCTGGGCAGACGTCCGAGGAAACTGTCGAGGCCGAGCCGCTTTGCCGCCGCCCCTACCCTGCCGTCGATCCTCGTCTTCTCCGCCTTCTTCAACAGCAGGCTGAAGCCCATATTCGACGACACATCCATGTGCGGATAGAGCGCGTAGGACTGGAACACCATGGCAATATCGCGGTCCTTCGGCGCGACATCGTTGACCAGCCGATCGCCGATGTGGATCTCGCCGCCCGACACCTCCTCCAGCCCGGCAATCATGCGCAAAAGGGTCGACTTGCCACAGCCGGACGGGCCGACCAGCACGACGAACTCGCCATCGGCGATCTCGAGGTCGACGCCGTGCAGGATGCGCAGCGAACCGTAGTCCTTCTCGACGTTTTGCAGCGTGACGGAAGCCATCGATTATCCTTTGACCGCGCCGGCGGTGAGGCCGGTGACGAGATAGCGTTGCAGGAAGGCGAAGAAGATGCAGACCGGGATCAGCGCCAGGATCGACGCCGCCATCATCTGCCCCCAGTCGACGGCGAACTTGCCGATATAGGTGAGCAGGCCGACGGCAAACGTCTTCTGGTCGTCGCTGGAAATGAGCATCAGCGCGAACAGCAATTCGCTCCAGGCGGCGGTGAAGACGAAGCCAAGCGTGGCGCCCATGCCGGGCAAGGTCAGCGGCACGATCACCTTGCGCATCGCCTGCGCCCGCGTGCAGCCGTCGATCATCGCCGCTTCCTCCAGATCCTTCGGAATGCCGTCGAAGAAGGACTGCATCAGGAAGGTGGCGAAGGCGGTGTTGAAGGCCGTGTAGATGATGATCAGACCGACCAGGCTGTTGGTCAGGCCAAGCTCGCCCATGACGCGGTAGATCGGCGGAATGACCATCACCAGCGGAAAGGTTTGCGTGAGCAAAAGCATGATCGCCAGTGTCGCCTTGCCGCGAAAGGTGAAGCGCGACATGGCGTAGCCGGCGAGCGTGGCGATGACTGTCACCAGGGCCGCCGTCGACACCGAGACGATAACGCTGTTGAGGAAATAGCGAGGGAAGTCAGAGGCTTCCAGGACAGTGATGAAGTTGCGGAAGGTCGTCTGCGACGGCCACAGCGTGATGCCCTCGGAATAGAGCAGCCGCTCCGGCGTCACCGAAATCTTCAGCGTCCAGAAGATCGGGAACAGGGCGAAGATCATATAGGCGGCAATCGCCGCGTAGAGGCCGACGCCGCTGAAGATGCGCGAGGAGGTAGAGCGTCCGGCAATCATCAGACGTGCCTCACCAGCAACCGGCGGATGGCGATCAGCGCGATCGCATAGGCGATGAGCAGTACCAGTAGCAGCACCGCCACCGCGGAGGCATAGCCCTTGTCCAGCGACTTGAAGGCGCTGACATAGATGTAGACCGGCACCGTGCTGGTCGAGCCGGCCGGCCCGCCCTCGGTCATGACGAAGATCAGATCGGCGAAGGTCGCGATCCAGATCGTACGCAGCATGACGGTGATGACGATGGTCGGCGCCAGGAACGGCAGCGTCACCTTGGTGAAGCGCTGCCAAGGCGAAGCGCCGTCGATTGCGGCCGCCTCATGCAGTTCCGACGGGATCGACTTCAGCGCCGCCAGCAGCGTGATGGCGAAGAACGGAATGCCGAACCAGATGTTGGCGATGATCGGCCCCCACATGGCGGTCGCCGGATCGGACAGCACATTGGTCGGCTCGGCCTTCAGCCCGAGCGTGAAGAGCCAATGCGGCAGTGGTCCGATGATCGGATTGAACAGCCACGCCCAGGTCAGGCCCGACAGGAAAGATGGCACCGCCCAGGGCAGGAACACCACCGCCTGCACGAACTTGCGCCCGACAAACGGTTTGTCGAGCAGCAGCGCCAGGCCCAGGCCGAGGAAGAACTGGAAGAACAGGCTGGCGACGGTCCACCACATCGTGTTGACCAGCGCCTGCCCGAGCACCTGGTCGGTCAGCATCGCCTGATATTGGCCAAGGCCGACATATTCGGATTTGAAGGCGGAGAATTTGCGGAAGGAATAGCTGATGCCGATGATCAACGGCACCAACAGCACCACGACCAGCAGAACGATCGCCGGCGAAAGATAAAGCCACGGCTCGATGGCCGCATGCGTCAGCCGCTTCTTTCGCGGCCGGCCGGCGGATCGTATTTCGGACACGGCATAAGTCATTAGCGCTCAACAATCATGGGTGGGTGCCGACAGCGGCAACAGCACCCTTCTCCCCGTTCACGGGGAGAAGATGCCGGCAGGCAGATGAGGGGCGGCGCCAGCCTTGGGGTGCTCGCGCTGCCCCTCATCCGGGCCTGTCTATGCATGTCGTTGTCCCAAAACCGCTACGCACTTTTGGGCGACATGCATTCGGGCCACCTTCTCCCCGTAAACGGGGAGAAGGTGGAAGAACTACTTCTTGTTCTTGGCCAGCCAGTCCTGCTGTTCCTTGGTCAGGAACGCGGCCCATTGATCGGCAACGTCCTTGGCCGACTTCTGGCCGAGCAGCACTTCCTGGAAATTCTTGATCGCCACCTGGTCGACGAAATTGCCGAGGTTCTCCAGATGTGTCGGCGGCGTCACCATTTCATATTTGGAAGTGTCGCTGAGTTCGGTGAACCAGCCTTTGAACTGCTCGGTCTTGAAGTGGGCATCCTGGTCGGCGCCATTGTGGATCGGCACGACGCCGACTTCCTTGGCCCATTCGAGATTGTCCTTGGGCGACAACAGCGTCGCCATCAGCTTCCAGGCATCGTCCTTGTGCTGCGAATTGGCGAACATCGCCCAGCCGGCATAGCCCAGCGTCGGATAGGATTTGCCGCTTGGCCCCACAGGCAGCGGCGCCACGGCAAAATCGTCGGCACTCATCTTGTCGGCAATGCCGATCAGCGCATCCGGATCCTGGTTGAGCATGGCGCAGGTGCCGGAATAGAAGCCGGTGACGGTCTCGTTAAAGCCCCAGCTCACCGCATCCTTGGGCGCCAGCCCGTCCTTGTACATGTCGGCCAGCATCTGCAGGCCCTTGACCGAGCCCTCCTCGTTGATTGTCGAGGTGCCGTCCTCGTTGAAGTAGCCGCCCTTGCCGGCGGCGATGTTCATGAACATGTGCATGCCGTTGAAGGCGCCCGGCCCACCGCGCAAGCAATAGCCGTACTTGCCTGGAATGGCCGAGATCTTCTTGGAGTCGGCGATGAAGTCGTCGAGCGTCGCCGGCGGACCGTCGAGACCGGCTTCCTTGAACAGCTTCTTGTTCCAGAACAGCGCATTCACATAGTAGCCGTACGGGATCATGAACTGGGTGTTGTTGACGGTCGAGCCGAACTGCTTGGCGCGGTCGCCGAGCGTTTTGGCATCATCCCATTTGGCCATGTAGGGACCGAGATCCTCGAGCTGGCCGTTGGTGGCGTAGAGGCCCATCCAGCGCTCCGGCATCTCGACGATGTCGGGCGTATCGCCGGCCTGCACCATGGTCAGGAATTTCTCGAAGGCCTGACCCCAAGGCAGCGAGACCACCTCGACCTTGACGCCGGCATTGGCGGCCTCGAACTCGGCGATCTGCTTCTTCAGGAATTCGGTGCGCTGCGGGCTGGTGATGACCTCGACCAGCTTGAGGGTGGTGTCGGCCAATGCGCCACTGGCGGACATCGCCAGGCCGGCAGCGGTGGCAAGCATGATGCTCAGTCTTTTCATGTTCAGAACTCCCATTTTGAACCCAGTCATTTTTTTGCTTTGTCGAAGGCCTGGCCGATGTCGGCCCAGAGGTCCTCGACGCTTTCCAATCCGACATTGAAGCGGATGGTTCGGGGGCTGACGCCGAAGCGCGCCATCGAATTGAGACCCGGCGTCTGCTCGAGCGACGCCTTTGCCGGCACGACCAGGCTTTCATGACCACCCCAGCTGACGCCAATGCGGAAAAATTTCAGCGCATTGACGAAAGCGGGAATGTCGACATCCTCCGTCACCTCGAAGGAGAACAGCCCGGCATAGCCGGCAAGCGTCTTCTTGCCGGGATGATTGGAATAGGCAGGATGATTGACCCGCTCGACCTTGTCATGCGCCTTCAAGCGCTCGGTGATGGTGAGCCCGCTCTTCATGTGATGCGGCAGTCTCAGCGGCAGCGTGCGCAGGCCGCGCAACAGCAGCCAGCCCTCGAAGGGCGACAGCTTTGCGCCAAGCTGCGAGTAGGTCTGGTCGTTAATATGCTTGATGTGAGCGGCCGAGCCGGCCACCACGCCGGCGACGGTGTCGCTGTGACCGCCGAGATATTTCGAGGCGGAATGCAGCACCAGATCGACGCCGTGCAGGATTGGCTTCTGGAACACCGGCGTCGCCCAGGAATTGTCGATGGTGGTGACGACGCCCTGCTCTTTCGCCAGCCGCGTCAGATGCTCGAGATCCTGCAGCTCGAACATCATCGAGGTCGGGCTTTCCAGATAGAGCAATTTCGCACCGGGAAGTGCCGCCGCCACCGCATCCGGATCAGAGCCGTCGACATAGTCGACCTTGATATGCAGGCGCGGAAACAGCCGCTCGAACAGTCGGTAGGCGTCGCCATAGCAATTGCGCACCGCAAGGATGCGTTCGCCTGCGCCGACGAAAGCCAGCAACGTCGCGCTGATCGCAGCCATGCCGCTCGAAAAACCACGTGCGGCTTCAGCACCTTCAAGCGCTGCGACGCGCGACTCGAATTCCATCACCGTCGGATTGTCGCCGCGCGAATAGATCGGCTGTTTCCTGCGCCCGGCAAAGGTGTCGGCCATGTCGGCATAGCTGGCGAAGGTGAACAGCGAGGTCTGGTAGATCGGCGGCACCACCGCATTGCCGGGGAACGGGTCGTCATGCGCCAGAAGCGTCGCCGCCTCGGCGAGATAGTCGCTGCCGGAAATGCCTGGGTCGAAGCTGTGCTCGTTCATGTGCGGACCGAAAGTTTGAGGTTGGCGGCGCCGCGCTTCAAATCGTCCTCGACCGTGGCGATCAGCTTCAGCGCTTCGGCCCGGGCGCCTTCCGGATCGTGCGCGGCGATGCAGTCGAACATGGTGCGGTGGTAGGGAAAGCTTGCGTGGCCGAAATCGCGCACGCCGAGCGGATGTTCCCAGAAGCGGTGGAACAGTTCGTGCATGGCGGCGATAATCTGCTCGAACAGCGGATTGCCGCAGGCGCGGTAGATCGCCTGATGGAATTCCCAGTCCTCTTCCGACGACATGCCGGCGCGGCTGAGAAACTCTTCCTCCATGATGTCGAGCTTGCGCTCGATCTCGGCGAGGTCGTCCTTGTCGGCACGAATGGCGCAAAGGGCGGCGGCTTCCGCTTCCAGCGCGCGGCGGATTTCCAGCGTGCGCATCAGGCCGGTGAAATCATTGCCGCCGGCAAGCGTCAGCGGCATGTGCAGCATGTCAAGCGAGACGGCGGCCTTGAGATAGGTGCCCGAGCCCTGCCGGCGCTCGACCAGGCCAAGCCCTTCCCAGCGCGTCAGCGCCTCGCGCACCGTGTTGCGGCTGACCTTCAGACGCTCAGCGAGGATGCGTTCGGTCGGCAGCCTCTCACCGGGTTCCAGCTTCTCGCGCATGACGAAGCCGGCCAACGCCTTCAGCACCGCGTCGTCGCGGGCCGTCGTCTGGATCGGCGGAAGGCTGAATTCGGTCACCGGGGCTATTACCGAAGTGGTTCAATGGTCCAACCAATTTCTGCACAGACGAAGGGACCTGTCAACAGTGGAAACGCAGCGAGGCCGAAGGGCCAGGGGATGCACCTTCGGCCTTGCTGCTTCAGCCGTGGATGCGCGCCGGCGCAGCGGCGGCGCGAGCCTCGCGCCAGCGAGCGAAGATTGCCTCGCGAACCCGCCTCGAACCAGAGAGGCGCTTTTTTGCCTGCGCCAGCACCGCAGGCGACGCCTCGGCGGGCGTGCCGGACCGAAAGGGAGGAGCCGGGGCGTATTCGAGCGAGAGCTGCACGATCTCGGCCTCCTCCTGTCCAAGCAGCCTCGCAACCAGCGCCAGGCCGAAGTCGATCCCCGAAGTGACGCCGCCGGCGGTGATGAGCTTGCCGTCTTCGACGATACGCTCGTCGACCGGGATCGCTCCGAACTCCTCAAGGAAATCATGCGCATACCAGTGCGTGGTCGCGCGCTTGCCCCTCAGCAGTCCGGCCGCCCCAAGCACCAGGGCACCGCTGCAAACGGAGGTGATGTAGCGCACCTGCCCCGCGCGCTCCCACACGAAATCGAGGACTGTCTGGTCCTCCAGCAGCGCGTTGACCCCGCCCCCGCCAGGAATGCACAGCACGTCGAGGGGCCGGCAATCGTCAAAGGTCGCCGTCGGGGTGAGGGAGAGGTGCGTCGACGACATCACCGGGTTGCGATCCTTCCAGATCAGTTCCACCTCGGCATCCTTGGCCGATGCCAGGACTTCGTATGGGCCGGTGAGGTCGAGTTGTTGGACGTCGGGGAATACGAGGATGCCGAAACGAAGGGGCATGGAAATCTCCGTGGGTTGACTTCGGGCAATCTAAGGCATCATGGTTTGGCACGATTGCCATTCACCCCTCGTTTCAGGCCAAAACCCGATGCGCCGTATCGAAGTGCTTGCCTATCCCGACATCCAGCTCCTCGACGTCAGCGGACCGCTCCAGGTCTTTGCCAGCGCCAACGACTTCAAGCGGCAGGCGGGCGAGCCGGCCCCCTACGAGGTCGTGGTCGTCGCCGCCTCGCCCCGGATAAGGACCTCGGCCGGTCTGGTGCTGGAGGCCACGGCGCTGCCAACCCACGGAGGTGAGATCGACACGCTGCTTGTCCCCGGCGGATGGGGCGTCAACGCGGCCTGCGACGATGCCCAGCTGGTCGAATGGATTGCCAGCCGCTCGCGCGATGCCACGCGAACCGCTTCCGTCTGCAGCGGCGCCATGCTGCTGGCGACGGCTGGCCTGCTCGACGGCCGCCGCGCGGTGACCCATTGGGGACGCTGCGCGGAGTTCGCCCGGCGCTTTCCCGCAGTCCGCCTCGAACCCGATCCGATCTTCATCCGCGACGGCAATGTCTGGACATCCGCCGGCGTAACGGCGGGGATCGATCTCGCCCTCTCCCTTGTCGAGGCCGACCTTGGCCGGCACACGGCGCTTGCCGTGGCGCGCGAATTGGTGGTCTTCCTGAAACGTCCCGGTGGCCAGGCGCAGTTCAGCCAAACCCTCAAGCTGCAGCAAGGCGACGGGCGCTTCGACCGGCTGCATGGCTGGATCCTCGAAAATCTGGCCGGCGACCTGTCGCTCACGCAGTTGGCCGACCACGCCAATATGAGCCCGCGCAGCTTCTCGCGGCGCTATCGCGAGGCCACGGGCCGGACACCCGCCCGCGCGATCGAGGAGATCCGGATCGAGGCGGCGCGACGGATGCTGGAGCGGGGCCAGCCCGTCAACCAGACGGCCCGCCGCTGCGGTTTCGGCTCGGAAGAAACCATGCGGCGCGGTTTTTTGCGCGTGCTGGGCACCAATCCGCGCGCCTATCGCGAGCGTTTCTGATCGCGACGGCTTGCGCCATTAAGCCGGCGGTCGACGCCGTAGAAATAGA
Organism: Mesorhizobium sp. M1004; assembly: GCF_040318795.1. Taxonomy (NCBI): domain Bacteria; kingdom Pseudomonadati; phylum Pseudomonadota; class Alphaproteobacteria; order Hyphomicrobiales; family Phyllobacteriaceae; genus Mesorhizobium; species Mesorhizobium sp. M1004. Next base: position 172,099 of record NZ_JAMYNB010000007.1, on the reverse strand, counting down.
GCCTCTCCAGCGTTCAGGCGGGATGCTGTAGCTGGCTGAGCCCGCCATCGACGACGAGGGTCGCCGCGTTCATGAACGGGCACTCCTCAGAAATCATGAACACAGCGGCCAGCGCGATCTCGCGCGCCGAGGCGATGCGGCCGCCGGGATGCAGCGCCAGCGTCCTGGCGCGCGCCGCAACCGAATCGGCAAAACTGTTCCAATAGTCGGTCGCCTTCTGCGTCTCGACATAACCGGGCGCCAGCGCGTTCACGCGCACGCCCTGCCCGGCATATTCCAGCGCCAGCGATTTGGTCAGCCCAAGCAGCGCGTGCTTGGCCACGGGATAAGGGAAGGTATGAGGGATGATGGTGAAGCTGTGCGTCGAGGCGATGTTGAGGATCGCGCCACCGCCATTTGCGATCATTCCTGGCAGCACCGCCTTGCTGCAATTCCAGGCGCCCTTGACGTTGACGTCGAAATTGCGATTCCACTCCTCCTCGGTCGCCTCGAGCGGCGTCGAGAACACATTCATCCCCGCATTGTTGATCAGCGCGTTGATCGGCCCGATCGCGTCGGTCGCCCGGCTGACGGCAGCGGCAATCGCGGCCCCGTCGCTGATGTCGGCTGCGGTATGTCCGACATGGCCCTGCGGTGCGGCAAGGCCGGCGACCGTTTTGTCCAGCAGCGCGCCGTCGCGATCGACCAGGAACAGCTTTGCCCCTTCGGCCAGGCAGGCCTCGGCGATGGCAACCCCGATGCCTTGCGCGGCGCCGGTGAGGAAGATGCGTTTGCCGGACAGGCGCTCAGCCATGGCTGTCACTCCACTGGAAGACGGATCAGCGCCGGCCCAGTGCCGACGAACGCAGATTGTCGAGCAAAACGGCAAGCAGCAGGATCACGCCGCGCACAATGTACTGGTAGAAGGCTGGGATGTTGAGCAGGTTCATGGCGTTTTCGGCAATGCCCATGATCAGCACGCCGACGATGACGCCCGACATGGTGGCGCGGCCGCCGGCAAGCGAGACGCCGCCGAGCACGCAGGCCGAGATGACCGAGAGTTCAAGCCCGACCGCCGCATTGGGCTGGCCCGACGTGATGCGCGAGGCCAAAAGGATGCCGGCGATGCCACAGACCACGCCTTGCAGAGCAAAGATCCAGATGCGCGTCCAGTCGACATTGACGCCCGCCAGGCGCGAGGCCTCCGGGTTGCCGCCGATGGCCAGCGTGTTCTTGCCGAAGACGGTACGATTGAGGACAAAACCGAAGATGCAGAACAGCACGGCCAGGACCCAGACCGGCGTCGGAATGCCGAACAGCTTGGATAGCGCCAGTTGGTAGAAATCCGGGCTGTTGATGCCGACGGCGCGGCCATCGGATGCGATCAGCGCAAGGCCGCGCACGATCTGCATGGTGGCAAGCGTCGTGATCAGCGCGTTGATGCGGAATTTGGCGATGACGACGCCATTGATGAAGCCGACGAAGGCGCCGCAGGCGATTGCCGCGAGAAGCCCGAGCAGGATCGAACCGGTATAGTTCGACGCCATTACCGCGACCATGCCAGCAAAGGCGACGATGGAGCCGACCGAGAGGTCGAAGTCACGCGCGGCAAGGCAGAACATCATCGTGCAGGCGACAATGCCGACGGTGACCACCGACTGCAGCAGGCCGAGCATGTTGCGGTCGGTGAGGAAGTTCGGCACCAGCAGCGACACCAGCACGAAGGCGACGATGAAGATGACGACGAGGCCCTGTTCGCCGAGCAGGATCTTCTTCAACTGATCGGTCATGGCAAAGATCCTCAGGATGCGATCGCGTCGGGGGTTTTCTGATCGGGAAGAGCGGCGGCCAGGATCGCTTTTTCGGCGAACTGGTCGCGCGCGAGTTCGGCGCTGATGCGCCCGCCGCACATCACCAGGATGCGGTCGCAAATGCCCATCACTTCCGGCAGTTCGGACGAGACGACGACGATCGCCATGCCGTCTTCGGCAAGCTGGTAGAGCAGTTCGTAGATTTCCGCTTTGGCGCCGACATCGATACCGCGTGTCGGCTCGTCGACGATAAGCACGCGCACGCCCTGCTCCGACAGCCAGCGGCCGAGAATGACCTTCTGCTGGTTGCCACCGGAGAGGTTGATGATGTCCTGCTTGCGCGATGGCGTGCGGACCTTGAGCTTCTTAATGAAGGTCTCGGCGGTGGCGATCTCGCTAGCGCGGTTCAGGATTCCGAAGCGTGTGTGATGACGCCGCGACGAGATGTTGATGTTCTCCTCGATCGAGCGGCCCTGGATGATGCCGTCATGCTTGCGGTCTTCCGAGCACAAAACGATCCCGGCGCGGATCGCGTCATGCGGATCGGTGGCATGCACGACCTTGCCATCAACGGTAATGGTGCCACCTGAGCGCGGGTCGGCGCCGAACACCAGCCGCATCAGTTCCGAGCGCCCCGCGCCGATCAGGCCGAAGAAGCCGACGATCTCGCCCGCCCTCGCCTCGAAGCTGGCGGGCGTCGTCAGTTTTACTCCGCAAACAGCGTCGACCTTCAGCCGGACATCGCCGGCCGGGCGTGGGCGAAACCCCCAGATATCGGAGATTTCGCGGCCGACCATTTCGGCGACGACCTGGTCGCGTGTGACGTTTTTCAGCGACGCATGGTGCGCCGCGAGCTTGCCGTCGCGCAGCACGGTCAGGCTGTCGCAGAGGCGGAACACTTCGTCCAGCCGGTGCGAGACATAGATGATGACCTTGCCCTCGCCGCGCAGGCGGTCGATCAGGGCAAACAGGATTTCGCTTTCGCGCGACGACAATGACGAGGTCGGCTCGTCCAGAGCGATGACGCGCGCGTCGAGCATGATCGCCTTGGCGATCTCGACCATCTGGCGCTCGCCGATCGACAGCGTCTTGACCTTGCGGCTGATATCGATGTCGATGCCGGCTGATTTCAGCTTGGCGCCAACATCGTCCAGCATCCTGGCACGGGCGATGATGCCGGCGTTGGCGGGGAAGCGGCCGAGGCTGAGGTTTTCGGCAACAGTGAGCTCGGGAACCAGCTGCAGTTCCTGGTGGATGACGATGACGCCATTGTCGAAGGCATCTCGCGTCGTTGCATAGGCTTGCATCTTGCCGTCGATGAGGATCTCGCCGTCATCGGCATGCTGGTCGCCGGACAGGATCTTGATCAGCGTGGATTTGCCGGCGCCGTTCTCGCCCATCAGGCCGTGCACGGCGCCCTTGTCGACGCCGAACGAGACGTCCGACAGCGCCTTGACGCCCGGATAGGTCTTGGTGATTTCCGAGAAGTCGAGAAAGGACATGGGGCGCCTATCCTTTTGCCATGCCAAACAGGCGGCTACTGTGAGCCGCCGCCTGTTTGTACAGGGAGGATTATTCGATGCCGAGACCCTTGCGGACCGTCTGGTAGTCGTCGCGCTTGGCCAGCGCACCGGCGGTCAGGATGAGCTTCTCGGGTTCCTTGTTGTTGGCGACCCAGTCATACATGTTGAGCGCAGTCTCGTAGCCGTGACGCTTCGGCGAGATGATCACCGTGCCGACGAAGCCGGTGGCGGTCGGCTTCTTGAACTCGTTGATCGCCGAATCCGCGCCGCCAATGCCGACGCCGATCACGTTTTCGGCCGGGATGCCGACGCTTTCGGAAGCGCGCACGGCGCCGAGAACGGCTTCGTCGTTGAGGCCGAAGGAGACCCACTTCTTGATGTCGGCATGGGCGTTGAGTACCACCGTCGCCGCATTGAGCGCAGCCTCGGTATCGGTCTTGGCCTGCGGCGCGTCAAAGATGTTTTCGGCCTTGAAGCCGTTGGCCTTCAGCACCGAAATGGCGCCTTCGACCCGGTCGACGGCGGTCGGCAACTGATCATAGGAGACGCAGATGGCGCCGACCTCGTCGGCCTTCCAGCCGCGCGCCTTCATTTCGTCGACGATCGCCTGGCCGACGGCCTCGCCGATCTTGGTCGCCGAAATGCCCATATGCGGCACGTCTTCCAGCGCCTTCCCGTCTGCGCCGACCAGACGGTCATCAACCGTCATCAGCTTGAGATTGTTGGCGGCGGCCTTGGCGACGATGCCGGGGCCGAGCTTAACATCAGGCGTGCAGACGATGAAGCCTTGCGCGCCCTGCGCGCCGAGATTGTCGATCGCCGACATCAGCTTCTCACCGTCCTCGGCGCCGATCTTGACCAGGGTAAAACCCTTCTCCTTGGCGGCCTGGTCGGCGAACTTCCATTCGTCCTGGAACCACGGCTCCTCGGGCTGTTTGACGATAAAACCTATCTTGGTGTCCTGAGCATATGCAGCGATGGTCGTGACGGACAGCACGGCAAGCGCGCCCGCGACGAGCGCGGTCTTCAGAAGTCGCATGATTACCTCCCAGCGATGGCCGGGCGCTCAGCCCGGATGCAGAGTCTCTAATTCTTTTTATCATACTCGTCAATTGATCTGGTATGATAATTGAGCTACATGCTCTGACCAGGGATCGCTGGCGTAAATCCTCCGCATCCGGTAAGGCCGGAGACGCGAGATCAGTGGTTTCGCCGCCTTGGAGGAGGGCTGAGGTGACCGAAACTTCGAAGAAGGCATCAGGCGACACCCGCCGCCCGCGCGTCATGCCCGATGTGACCAAGGCGCTTGCCTCAGACATCTTTTCCGGACGCTATCCCGCCGGCTCGTCCCTGCCGACCGAAAACGAACTCGGCGTCGAATATGGCGTCAGCCGCACCGTCATCCGCGAGGCGCTGAAGGTGCTGGCCGCCAAGGGGCTGGTGCTGTCGCGGCCGCGCATCGGCACGGTTGTATGTGAACAGGACAACTGGAACATCATCGACCCGCAGGTGCTGGCCTGGCACGCGCCGCATGCGCTGGACGACAAATTGTTCGACGCCATCCTCGAAACGCGCCGCGCCATCGAACCTCTGGTAGCTGAACTGGCGGCGACTCGTGCGACGCTGCAGGAGATCGCCGATCTCGAAGCCGCCTGGCGCGGCATGGCCAATGCCGGCGAGGATCTCGCCGCCTTCTCGCGCTCCGACATCACCTTCCACCAGATCGTCTATGCTGCGAGTCACAACCCGATCTTCCGCCAGATCGGCAATCTGATCGACACCGGGCTGAAATTCTCGCTCGAAGCAACGGCGACCATTTCGCTCGCCCGGCGCATGGAAGCGGTGGCGGCGCACCGTGAGGTGGTGGAGGCGCTGCGCATGCGCGATGCCGCGGCGGCGCGTGCGGCGGCAGGCCGGATCCTCGACCTTGCGGCGCGCGACCTGGTCAGCGCCAAGAAACTCAAGAACAACTGAGACCAGCATGAAAATCATCTCGCTCACCACCTACATCGTCCCGCCGCGCTGGCTGTTCCTGAAGATCGAGACGGATGCCGGCGTCACCGGCTGGGGCGAGCCTGTCGTCGAAGGCCGTGCGCTGACAGTCGAGGCAGCGGTCAAGGAACTTGGCGATTATCTGATCGGCAAGGACCCGCGCCTGATCGAGGACCATTGGACGGTGATGCATCGCGGCGGCTTCTACCGCGGCGGGCCGATCCTGATGAGCGCCATTGCCGGAATCGACCAGGCGCTGTGGGACATCAAGGGCAAGGCGCTCGGCGTGCCTGTGCATGAACTGCTCGGCGGCAAGTTGCGCGACAGCATCAAGGTCTATTCCTGGATCGGCGGCGACCGGCCGGCGGAAGTGGCTGCTGGCGCCAGGGAGGTCGTTTCGCGCGGTTTCCAGGCGCTGAAGATGAATGGCACCGAGGAACTGCAGATCGTCGACAGCCATGACAGAATAGATGCGGCTGTCGAACGAGTCGCCATGGTGCGCGAGGCCGTTGGGTCCAACATTGGCATCGCCGTCGATTTCCACGGCCGCGTCCACCGGCCGATGGCGCGCATGCTGGTCAAGGAGTTGGAACCCTACCGGCTGATGTTCATCGAGGAGCCGGTGCTCAGCGAAAACCGCGAGGCGCTGAAGGAGATCGCAGCGCTGGGCTCGACGCCGATCGCGCTCGGCGAGCGTCTTTACAGCCGCTGGGATTTCAAGTCGGTGTTCGAGCAAGGCGCCGTCGATATCATCCAGCCGGACCTGTCGCATGCCGGCGGCATCACCGAATGCCGCAAGATCGCGGCGATGGCCGAGGCCTATGACATTGCGGTGGCGCCACACTGCCCGCTCGGGCCGATCGCGCTTGCCGCCTGCCTGCAGCTCGATGCCGTCAGCTACAACTGCTTCATCCAGGAACAGAGCCTCGGCATCCACTACAACGCCGCAAACGATTTGCTCGATTATGCCGCCAACAAGGACGTCTTTCGCTACGAGGATGGCTATGTCGCAATCCCCGATGGTCCCGGCCTCGGCGTCGAGATCGACGAGGACTACGTCAAGGAAAGGGCCAAGGAAGGCCACCGCTGGCGCAACCCGGTCTGGCGTCACAAGGACGGCTCCTTCGCCGAGTGGTAGCCCGGCCGACCTTGCGGCCAGGCCTTCAGGACCTCGAGCTCAATTTCGCGGTGGCGCCAGCGTAACGCAGGCCTCTGATGTGCCGCAGCGCCGAGCACCAGCGCATGGGAACCGTCGGCGCCGGCAAGCCGCAAACGGCTGACCGCCTGGGTTGCGGCAAGCGATCGAAAGCAGTCGCTATCCATGGAACATGGCGGATGTCCTGTTCTCATCGACCTTTTCTTGGCCCGCCAGCCGCGTCACCTGCCCGCGGCGTGCCGGCCTGCGTTCCTGCCGGAGAAGATGCAGCTGCCGAGAAATGTCCCTTCCAGCGCATTGTAGCCGTGATAGCCGCCGCCACCGCCGCCGGCCACCTCGCCTGCCGCATAGAGCCCGGCAATGGGTTCGCCATTGCCGTCGAGAACCTGCGAATTGAGATTGGTGTGCAGGCCGCCAAGCGTTTTGCGCGTCAGGATGTTGAGGCGCACCGCGATCAGCGGCCCGTGCCTGGGATCGAGTATCTTGTGCGGCTTGGTCACCCGGAAGATCTTGTCGCCAATGTAGTTGCGGGCGCCGCGGACGGCTGTGACCTGCGCATCCTTGGTATAGGCATGGTCGACCTCGCGATCGCGCGCCACGATCTGCGCCTTGAGCCGGTCGTAGTCGAGCAGATTGTCGCCTGACAGCGCGTTCATGCCGGCGACCAAGTCGGCCAGGTTGTCGCGGACGACGAAGTCCTCGCCCTTTTCCAGGAACGCTGCCACCGATGGTGGCGCCTTGCCGCCGCGCCGGTTCTTCAGCACGGCCCGCCAATCCTTGGCCGTAAAGTCTAGGTTTTGCTCCGAACCCGACAGCACGAACTCCTTCGAAGCGATCGTCTTGCTCAGCACGAACCAGGAATAATCGTGTCCCGTCGACAGGATACGCTTCAAGGTGCCGAGCGAATCGAAGCTCGGGAAGAACGGCGCCTCCATGCGTTGTCCCAGAGCATCGAACCATAGCGGCGACGGCGCCGACAGGATGCGGATGCCGTGGTTCGGCCAGATCGGATTCCAGTTCTTGATCCCCTCGACATAGTGCCACATGCGGTCGGCGTTGATGACGCCCCCGCCGGCGTCCTGGGTGATCGCCACCATGCGGCCGTCCACATGGTGCGGCACGCCGGCAACCATACGCTTCGGCGCTGGCCCCAGCCGCCCGACCGGCCAGACCTTGCGAACCAACTCATGATTGCCGCCGATGCCGCCGGAGGTGACGATCACGACACCGGCCGAAAGGTCGAAATCGCCGACGGCCGTGCGGCTCGACTGCTTGCCGCGCTCGACATCGGATGCCTCCAGGATTTCGCCCGCGACGCCGGTGACCGCGCCGTTGGTCTTGATCAGCCGGCTGACCTGATGACGGAATTTCAAAGTGATCAGCCCTTTGGCGACGTGCTCGCGCACGCGCCTTTCGAACGGCGCGACCACGCCCGGCCCAGTGCCCCATGTCAGGTGGAAGCGCGGCACTGAATTGCCGTGGCCATTGGCCAGCGCGCCGCCGCGCTCGGCCCAGCCGACCACCGGCCACCAGCGCATGCCCATGGCGTAGAGCCACGGCCGCATCTCGCCGGCGGCGAAATCGACATAGGCTTCCGCCACTTTCCTTGGCCAATGGTCCTCGGGCCGGTCGAACTGGGCAGAACCCAGCCAATCCTGCCAGGCGAGGTCGCGGCTGTCCTTGATGCGCAGGCGGCGCTGCTCGGGCGTGTTGACCAAAAACAGGCCGCCGAGCGACCAGAATGCCTGGCCGCCGAGAAAACCGCCACCCTCTTGCTCGACGATGATCACGCGCTTGCCGGCATCGCCGAGTTCCGCGGCTGCGGCCAGGCCGGCCAGCCCGCCGCCAACGATGATTGCGTCCGCGTCAGCCATTGTCGTAGCTCCTGTGCCGGCTTTTGTTTTCGAGATCGGATGCTCGTTGCTAGCCGCGCAGCGCGTTCCAGATGATGCGCGGCAGCTTCAGGAGGCTCGGCTGGTAGTTGAACTCGGTGATCAGGCGGCCGACCATGTGTGCCCTTTTGTGGGTCAGGAACCAGGCCGGCTTCGGCATGATGCGGAACGGCGCTTCGAGCACGCTGCGCTCCGGTCTGTCGAACAAATAGGTGTTGTGGACGACGCCGATGCCGCTCTGCACATCGTCGAGCGTGTGGCCAGGGAAAGCACCCCAGGTCGGGCGCAGCAGCGCGAACAGAACGCCGCTCCAGGAATTGATGCCGATGCCGCCATAGCGCAGTTCGGCAATGATTTCCTCGAAGCGCTGCCGGCCGATCTCGGCGATCGTCCTGGGATGGATGAGGATGTTGGCGGCAAGCGTGCCGTGCAGCTTTTCATTGGCGTAGGCGACAGCGGCGCGCAGATAGGATTCCGCATTGCCCGCCGGCAGCCGCATGACGCTGAGCGCCGGCGCGAACACCTCGGCATTTTCGAGATAGGCGTCCGTGCCCGGCCGGAACGGCACCACAACGCAGGCGGGCCCGCCAGGCCGCTCGAATTTTTGTGCCGTGTCGGCGTGCGCCTCGAAGGCGGCGAGGCGCTCGGTCGCGCCGGGATAATAGGCCGGGCGCGACGGGGCTTTCTGCATCACCTTTTCGAGTGCTGCCAAAAGCGCATCGGATTTGCCCCAGCCTTCGGGCAACACGAGCATTTGGCAGGCGATGCAGTTGAAACCGGAATTGTTGAGCTTTTGAGTAGCGATCAGTTCGGCGTGGTAGGTGATATCGGCATCCGACCACGGGCCGGGCACCACGATGGTGGGTGCCACGCCGCCAAGCTCCGAGGTGATACGCCGGCTGTTGCGCGGCTTGCCCGCCGCCTTGTTCTTGCGGCCCTCCTCGCCAGGCCCCCAGACGATCGCGTCATGCGAGGCGGCGGCACCGGTGATGTGGATGTCGTCGACGAGATCGTGGTTGCACAGATACGCGCCGACATCGGCGCCACCGCGCACGATGCGCAGTGCTCCGAATTCGATCAGCGGCCGCAGCGCCGGCCGCAGGAAATCGATCAGATAGTCGTTGACCGGGTTCATCTTGAGCAGAACCACCTGGTGCTCGACCAAAAGCTTGTGCAGGCAGTCGAGCGGCGCGATCGAGGCGACATTGCCGGCGCCGAGCACGAGGCCGATCTTGCCCTTGCGGCTGGTGCGGGGCGCGTCATAGGCCGATGCGGTGTTTGCGGCGAGGTTCGCCTTGGTCACGCCGGGCTGCATCCAGATCTCGGCCTTCAGCCCGGTGAACAACACCTTGTCCCAGAGCGAATTCGGAACCACCGTTACCGCCACCTGTCCGCTAGGCAAGGTGCGGACCGGCAGTCTGTCGAGAAACTTCTTGCCCTCCATCAGGCTGAGCGTGTGGATGAACTGGTTGCAGCCATCCATCAGCGCCGCCGGGCCAGCCAGCCATTCTTCGCCTTCCAGCGGCGAGCCGGTCGGGATGCCCTTCTTGCGCGTCGCGGTTTTGACCCACGCCTCGGCGACCTCGCGGATGTGATCCTTGACCTGCCGCAGCAAGGCGATCCGCTCGCCATTCGAGGTCTGCGCCCAGTCGTCCTTCCTGGCGTCGAGATCGGTGAGGGCGAGGTCGAGTTCGGCTGCCCATTCAGGCTGCACGGGCTGAGTTTTGACTGCCTTGGCGACCATCCTATCCTCCTCCACTTCGGTCTCTTTGTTTGACGCAACTCCGGACGGAACCGCTTCACACTTTTCCTGGAATTGCTCTACGAAAACGGCAGTGCGGCCCATTGCTCGACGAATTTCCCGCCGGAATAGACCTGGATCGAACCGAACTGCTGTAGCACGAATTCGCTCTGGGTCGGACGCAGGAAGGCGTAGTCGTCAGGCCCGACATTGACGTTGTCGGGCAGCGCCATGAATTGCTGATTGGTCGAAAAGCCGAACGTCTTGTCGGTCTTCATCCCCACGGGATGGACGGGCTTCGCCATCCATTTTCCGCCATAGAGAAAACAGCCGCGCCGCGGCAACAGCCCGAGCTTCTGCAGCAGCCAGGAGCGCTGGTCGAGGCCCGGCACCTGGACATCGACCACCTTCAGGATCGGCGTCGCGATGAATGCGGCAGGCCGCAATTGGCTGAGGCTCGGCACATCGAAATCGGTCGGCAGCATAAAAGCCGATCCGATGGACAATTCATTGGCGCCGACCCAGCTGTCATAGAGCAATGCGGTGCTGCTGCCGCCAAGATTGAGGATCTTGCGCTGGTCGGCGGCAAGGCAAGCGACATACTGGCGAAACAGGCTGATCGCCTTGACGCGCGCCTTGGCCGGTCCTCCCAGCAGTTTGGGGATATGGCCGATATGCGCCTCGTAGGCCATGACGCCTTCGCATTTCAGCCGCGGGTAATTCGCCAACGCGGAAACTGCCCGGGCCAGTGAGTCGGGATCGCTGATACCGCCGCGATGAAGGCCGACATCGACCTCGAAGCAGACGCGCAGCTCGCGGTCGAGCTCGGCGGCAAGCGAGCCATAGGCGGCCAGCCGCTCCTCGGTATCGATCAGCCAGACGATGCGCGACGTAGCTTCGCCGAGCCCGGCGAGAACGCCCTTCGTCAGCGCGTGCCTGGCGCCGGCAACCGGCATCGGCTTGCCCAACAGGAGATCGACTTGGGGAAACACTTTCAGCATCTCGGCGCTGATCGGCAGATGAAAGGTCATCAGCCTGTCGGTCGCAAACGCCGCGCGGATATGGTCGATCAGCGGCAGGCATGGCAGCGACTTGTCGACGAGGCGCAGATCGAGGCCCGTGGCGAACTTCGCCTTGATCGCAGCGATGTTGTGATCGAGCCGGTCGAGATCGAGCACCAGGCAAGGCTGAAAGATCCCGGCTGCCCTGAGCGCGCCCGACATTTCCGCGAAATAGGTGTCGGTCAAGCTCATGCCGCGACGCCGAGCAGCCTGGCAATATAGGGCGACACGAAGCGGTTGTCCGGGTCCATCTCGCGGCGGACCGCCATCGCATCGTTCCAGCGCGGATAGAGCGCGCTCAAATCCCTTGATGTCAGGCTGTGCATCTTGCCCCAATGCGGGCGGCCGCCGCGCTTCCTGAAGATCGGCTCGGCGGCGTTGAAGAACGCCATCGGATCGCGCTCGACGCCGTGATGGATGGCGATGGAACAGGTTGGGCGCTTGTAGAAGGGGCTGAGCCAGACATTGTCGGGCGCGACGACGCGCACCTCCATCGGAAAATAGACCTCTGGAAACCGCGTCTCGAGCAGCGCAATGATTTCGCTGAGTGCGGGCGCCCCTTCCTCGAACGGCAGGTGGTATTCCATCTCGTTGAACTTGACGTTGCGCTCGGAGGTGAAGACCTTCAGCCACTCCTCGACATAATCCTCGGCCGGCACCTTGGCGAAGGCCGAGCCGATGAGACGGCGGCGCAGCCAAGGGAGCCAGCTGAGATAGTCGCGCAGTTTTCTCAGCGTCGTCACCGCATCGTCGTCTTCCGTCGGCGGACGCACCGTCGCCGGCGCCTCGGTGATGTCGCTGGCAATCAGCAGCGCCTGGCCGGAAAACGGCACATAGTAGAACTCGGCCGAACGATGCGCCGTCATGGTGCTTTCGAATTGCGCAAGCACATCGGCAATCGGCGCCGTCCAGCGGCGGTGCCGCATCCGGTAACTCGCCACGTTGCGGATCGTCACTTCGGTGACGGCGCCGAAAGCGCCGAGCGAAGCGCCCATGGCTTCGATCATGTCGGGGCTCTTGGCACGGTCGAACTCTTTCACGGCGCCACGCCCGTCGACGATCTGCATCGCCTCGAGCTGGGTATGGTAAGCGCCGAGCGTGATGCCCGAGCCGTGGGTGGCGGTGCCCAGCGCCCCGCCGAACGCCTGCTTGTCGATGTCGCCCATGTTCGGCAGCGCCTGGCCGACGCCGTGCAACAGCTTTGCCAGCGCGCCGATCTTGGTGCCGGCGCCGACCCGTGCTGTCAGCCTTTCGGGATCGTGCGACCTCAGGCCCTCGAAGCGATCAAGCGACAGGATCGTCCCGTCATTCTTAACCAGAGGCGTGAAGGAATGGCCCGTGCCAGCGAATCGAACTGGTCCCGGCGCGTTGCGAATGGCACCACTCAGCTCATCGAGACTCTGCGGTTCGGCAAAAGCCTGCGGCGTGGCCGTGACATAGCCCGACCAATTGCTCCACTGGCTGATAGCCTCTCCCAAAATTGCCTCCCTGGGACGCCGGCTTTGCCGGTCTTTCTCCTAGCGCTAGATAATATGATACATAGTCAGCTTTTCCGGATATGATACATTGTCAGCTTTCTGTCAAGCTGGCAATCGGAGGTGTCTTGCGTCCGCGCCGGCCGCATGGATCTACAGCGACGCACGCTGAGCCGGCGTCGGCATTGAACGCAGTTCGTTGCCCCTTCAAGCCAGCCCAAACGTTTCCACGGCCCGCATGATGCCGCGCAATTCGGCCAGGCCCTTCAGGCGGCCGATCAGCGAGTAGCCGGGATTGATCCTTGTCTTGCCGATATCGTCGGCGAGCAGGTGGCCATGGTCCGGCCGCATCGGGATTTGCCAGTCGGCGCGGCCTTCTCTGTGGCGGCGTTTCTCTTCCTGCATCAGCACCAGAATGACGTGCGCCATGTCGGTGCCGCCCTCGAGATGCTCGGCCTCGTAGAACGAGCCGTCATCCTCGATGGTGATGTTGCGCAGATGGGCGAAGTGGATGCGGTCGGCGAATTCCTTGACCATGGCGACGATGTCGTTGTCGGCGCGCGTGCCGTAGGACCCGGTGCAGAACGTCAGCCCATTGGCCTGGCTGTCGACGGCATTGAGAATGAAACGCGCATCCTCGGCGGTCGAAACGACGCGCGGCAGGCCGTAGAGCGAAAACGGCGGATCGTCGGGGTGGATACACATGCGCACCCCCTCCTCTTCCGCCACCGGAATAATCTCGCGCAGGAACCACGCGAGGTTGTCGCGCAACTCCTTCGGCCCGATCCCGTCATAGTCCGCAAGCGCCTCGCGAAAACTGTCGCGGTCATACTTGCGCTCTGTAGCCGGCAGGCCGGCGATCAGATTGCGCTCGATCTGGTCGATCTTCTCGGGCGGCAATTCCTTCAGCCGCGCTTCCGCCTGCGCAATACGCGCCGGCGTGTAGCTGTCAGCTCCGTTCTTGCGCTTCAGCACGAACAGATCGTAGGCGGCGAAATCAACGGCATCAAAACGCAGGGCGTAGCCTGTCGTCGGCAGACGGTAGGCTAGATCGGTGCGGGTCCAGTCCACCACCGGCATGAAATTGTAGCAGATCGTGGCGATGCCGGCCTTGGCCAGCGCGCGGATCGAATCGCGGTAATAGCCGGCATAGCGCTCGCGTTCCTGCGCGCCGATCTTGAAGGAATTGTGGACCGGAATGCTCTCGACGACCGACCAGGTCAGTCCTGCTTCCTGGATAATGCGCTTGCGCTCCAGCACTTCGGCCTCAGGCCACGCCCGGCCGTCATAGATATGGTGGAGCGCCGAGACCACGCCGGTGGCGCCCGCCTGCTTGACATGATCGAGCGTCACCGGATCATCGGGCCCATACCAGCGCCAGCATTGTTCCATTTTCGGCTTTCCTTCTGCGAGAGGTTGGCAACTTATTGTTGGACCTCGATGGGAGTCGATAGAAAATGGAAGAGTTTTTAGAAATGATGGATTTCGACGGCAAGGTCGCCCTGGTGACGGGGACGACCGGCATTGGCCTGGCAACCGCCAGACGCCTTGCGGCCGGTGGCGCCGCAATCATCGCCTGCGGCATCGACCGCAGCGCCAATGCGGCGATGAAAGCGCAACTGGAAAGCGCTGGAGCTGCGGTGCTGGTCATCGAAACCGATGTGTCCATCTCCGACCAGGTGCGCGACGCGGTGGCGGCTGGCGTCGCAAGGTTCGGCGGCCTTGATGTCATCGTCAATTCAGCCGCCGTCCATCCCTATGGCACGGCGACGACGACCGACTGGGAAACCTGGAACCGAACGATGACGGTCAATGTCGGCTCGATCTACCTGACCGCGCATTTCGGCATCCCCGAAATGATCAAGCGCGGAGGCGGCGCCATCGTCAATGTCGCCTCGGTGCAGGGCTTTGCCTGCCAGCAGAACGTTGCCGCCTATGCCACGACCAAAGGGGCCATCCACACGCTGACGCGCTCGCTGGCGCTCGACTATGCGGCATCAGGCGTTCGGGTGAATTCGGTCAGCCCGGGCTCGATCCGCACGCCAATCCTGGAGAAGGCCGCGCGTGGCGGCAATGGCAGCGATGCCGATGTCGAAGAGGCTTACAAGCGCTTCGGCGCGGCGCATCCGCTCGGCCGTATCGGCGAACCGGAGGAAGTGGCGGAACTCATCGCCTTCCTGTGCTCGTCGAAGGCCGGTTTCTGCACCGGCGCGGACTACAGGATCGATGGCGGCCTGACGGCAGGTATCGGCGTGAAGTAGCGCTATGATGGCGTTCTGCGCGCTTGCAGGCAATCGGTGTCCGACCGCGCTACAGCTTCCACATCCGCTTGGCATTGCCCGACAGCAGTTTCGTCCTCTCCTCAGGGCTGGCGCCCGCGATCAGCGCGTGTGTCGCCGCCACCCAGGTGGCAAGGCCACCGCCAAGCGTGCACACCGGCCAGTCGCTGCCCCACACGACGCGGTCCCAGCCGAAAATGCCGATCGTGTGCTCGACATAGGGGCGCAAGGTATCGACGGTCCATGAGCCGGCATCGGCATAGGCGACGACGCCGGAGATCTTGCCGATGACATTGGGACGCCGCGCGATCTCGGTCATATGCTCGCGCCACGGATGTTCCGCACTGGCCTTGATGTCGGGCACGCCGCAATGGTCGAGCACGAACTGCACATCCGGCGCCAGATCGGCGAGCGCAACCGCCCTTGGAATCTGATGCGGCAGGACGACGAGGTCGAAGGTCAGGCCGGTGCCGGCAAGGCGCTTGATGTTTTCGCGAAACAGCGCGCTGTCCGAAAGCTCGTCCGGCATGACGTGCAGCACGCGACGGAACCCCTTGACGAAGGGATCGGCTTGCTGGCGCCCGAGATAGGCGGCGAAACCGGCCTCCTCCGGGCGGCAGGAGGCGATCGCCCCGCGCAACAGACTGCCCTTCTCCAGCGACTGCGCCTTCACATGGCTGGTCTCGGCCTGGATGTCGGCTTCATCGACGTCGACCTCCATATGCAGCGCGGCCTCGATGCCGGCCCGGCGGGCCTGGATCGCATATTCTGCGTGCGGGAAATCGCGGTTGAGCGCCGGCTCGCGGCTGAGCCAGGGATAGCGCAGCGCCGACAGGTCGATCAGGTGCAGATGAGTGTCGATGATCATGGCTGTCCTCCTCGGTGATTTCAGATCATCGCCAAATGCCTAAACCCAGCGCATGGCACAAGCTTTGGCTCAGCCCCGCTTCGGGATCTCTTTGTCCTCGAGCAGCAGCGTCAGCCCCATGGCGACGAAATAGAGCGCCGCCACCCAGATGAACATCACGTTGAAGCCACTGGAGTAATGGTCGAGCACCACTTCGCGGATCGCGCCCGGCAGGCTCGATGCGAGGTGCGGCGTCAACCCGTTCAGGCCCTGCGGCAGCAATACGGCGGCCTCAGTGGGAAGCTCTGACGTCTGCCGGTTCAGCGCCCAGATCATCACCGCGCCGTTCAGCGCCAGTCCGAGCGATGCTCCGAGCGTCCGCGCCTGGGTGATCAGCGACGTCACCGCGCCGATATCCTGCAGCGGTGCTGCCGCCTGGATCGCCACGATCAGCACCTGGAACTGCAGGCCCATGCTGATGCCGAACACTGCCATCATCGTCGCCAGCACCCAGATCGGCGTGTGCTGGTTGGTGAGGACGAAGCCCAGCATCAGAAACCCGCCAATAGCCATGGCGACCACCGGCATCCATTTGTAGCGTCCGGTTGCCGCGATCACCCGCCCGGCCACAATCGAGATGACCATGGACGTGAGCGACGCCGGCAGGAACAGGAAGCCGACTTCGGCCGGGCTGAGGCCCGTCAGCGTCTGCATGTAGAGGGCGAAATAGAAGAACATACCCAGCGTCACCGTTCCGGCGACCAGCGACACGCCCGAGACGATGCTGACCGTCGAATTGCCGAACAGCCGCAGAGGTACGATCGGCTCTTCGGCCCGCCGCTCGACCATGACGAACAAGGTGATGGCGGCCACTGCCAGCAGCGGCAGCGCGAAGGTGATGAGGTCCGGTCCGTTGGGGTCGAGCACGTGATAGCCCCAATAAACGATCGCCGTCGTGCCGATGGCGAGCAGCGCGCCGCCGAGATAGTCGATGCGGTGCCGCTTCTCGTTGAACCGGCTGCGCATGGCGAAGGCCAGCACCGCCAGCACGATGATGCCTATCGGCAGATTGACCAGGAACACCCAGCGCCAGCCGAACAGGCTGGTGATGTAGCCGCCGGCCAGCGGGCCGAGCACCGACGACAGCGCGAACACCGCCGAACTGTAGCCCTGATATTTGGCGCGGTCGCGCGGCGAAAACAGTTCGCCGATCATGGCGAAGGCCGAAACCATCAACCCACCCCCGCCGATACCCTGCAGCACGCGCGCGGCGATCAGGCTCTCCATCGACCATGCCATGCCGCAGACCAGCGAGCCCAGCAGGAACAGGCCGATCGCCGTCAGCACGACATTCTTGCGGCCATACATGTCGCCAAGCTTGCCGTAGAATGGCGATACCGCGGCGATCTGCATGTCGATGGTGGCCATGAACATGGCGACCAACGCGCCGAAATAGACGATCAAGGTCGTAAGGTCGGGCCTGGCTTGGGCCTCCACGGGCGGCGCATCCGGCAGCGTCTGCTCGACAGTCATCGGTGTCTCCGTAGCTTGGGGCGCGATTTATGTCCCCACAACCAAGAGGTGTCAATCAGATATGTGCGCGTAGCATATAATTGACATCAGCATATATTCTTGCTAACGCGCTATGGGATGAGCAGCAACGCATCCGGCAGTCCGGACCGATTTCCAGCCCTGTTCCAGACGCGCGGCGACCGGGATCTCGCCGATCTGGCGCGCGGCAGCGGCCTGTCCGAACCGGCGGCCGAGGCCGTGGCCGCCATCGATGCGGTAATGAGCAAGGTGCGCCGCTCGATCCAGCGCCGCGACTTCGGCCGCATGATCCTGGCGCGCGTAGACCCTTCGCTGGAAGTGAGCCATCTCGATGCGATCAGCGCCATCGCGAACAATCCGTTTTTCAGCGCTACCCAGCAGGATGAGGTGACGGTTGGCGTCATCGCCGAGCGCCTCGAGATCGATCCGTCGCGCGCCAGCCGCATCGCGGCCGACCTCGTCGAACGCGGCTATGCCTGCCGTGTCGCATCGCAACGCGATGCCCGCCGCATCTGCCTCAAACTCACCGCCAAGGGTGAGCGCCTCGTGGCGGCGGTGCGCCAGACCAAATGGCGGATTTTCGCCGGATCGCTGGCACAGTGGGATGAGCAGGACCTAGTAAGGTTCGCCACCTTGCTGGAACGCTTCGCCGGTTGGGCCATGGACGAAGCCGGGATGAAAAGATCCGCCAAGGCCGTCAAGCAGTTGATGGACGAGATGCTGCCCGAAACGAAATAGGCGGCACGGCGTGGACGCTCACCCATGTGTGCGAGCCGTTCGATAGCCCTTGACGCTCAGGTCGCCTCGGATCGTTATCGGCCGAAGAAACCGGCGTCCTCTTCCGCCAGGTATTTCTTAGCCGCTTTGGCATCGATGTCGAGGCCGAGTCCCGGAGCTTCGAGCAGGTCGACCATACTATCCCTGACGATCTGCCCCTTGGGCAGGCCGATGACGATGTCCTCCCACCACGGGTCGGAGGCGCTGGGATATTCGAAGGCGATGTAGTTGGCCGGCAGCGTGGCGCAGACATTGATCAGCGCGCCGAGGCCGAGCAGACCGTTCGCCGTGCCGTGCGGCGCCATCATGATCGAGTGCATATAGGCGTGCTCGGCCACCCATTTGAGCTCGGCGATGCCGCCGATATCGGCGGGGTCCGGACCGATGACACGGACCGCCTGGGTCTCGATCAGTTCCTTGAAGTTATGCCGCAGGTAGATCTGCTCGCCGGTGTGGATGGGGGTGGACGTCGATGTCGTGAGTTCGCGATAGGCTTGCGGGTTGACCCATGGCACGTAGTCGCCGGTCAGCATGTCCTCCAGCCACATCAGATTGTATTTTTCGACGGCCCGCGCGAAGCGGATGGCGTCGGGCAGGAACCAGCCGGGGCCGCAATCCAGCGCCAGCGAAACCTTGTCGCCGAGCACCTCCTTCATGGCGATGACGCATTCGATCATATGCGCCATGCCGCGCTCGCTGATCTGCCCCTGGTCCATCGCGCCGTGATAGGTCGGCGGCTGGCGCACGCCATAGTGGAAGTCGGGAACGCTGGTCTTCATGTTGGAGTGGAAGCTGATGCCTTGCTTGACCATGAAGAAACCTTCCGGCCGCTCCATCATCCATTTGACGTCGGCCGCGTAATCCTCGGGCTTGTCGCCGGAGCGCTTCTTGCGGATGGAACCGTTATAGACCCGCACCTTGTCGCGCACCTTGCCGCCGAGCAGCTTGTAGACCGGAACGCCTGCCGCCTTGCCGGCGATGTCCCAGAGAGCATGCTCGATAGCGCTGACGGCGGCGCCGTAGGGCTTGAACGAGCCGCGCTGGCGGATTTTCAACATCACGCGTTCGACATCGGTCGGGTCCTCGCCGATCAGCGCGTCGCGGAAATGCAGCACCCAGGGTTTCAGATAAGGCTTGGTGTACTCAACCTCGCCGAGGCCATGGAGGCCCTCGTCGGTGACGATGCGGACGATGGGGTGTTTGCCGATGACGGCGCACCTGAGATCGGTGATCTTC
Organism: Mesorhizobium sp. M1004; assembly: GCF_040318795.1. Lineage (NCBI taxonomy): Bacteria > Pseudomonadati > Pseudomonadota > Alphaproteobacteria > Hyphomicrobiales > Phyllobacteriaceae > Mesorhizobium > Mesorhizobium sp. M1004. The sequence goes on along the minus strand of NZ_JAMYNB010000007.1, from coordinate 152,779 downwards.
ATGATGTCCTCTATTTCACCGACGAGAAGGCGGTTGGCGCGAGAAACTGGCTGGAAATATTGGCCAGGATCGGGCCATCGCGCTCGGACTCGTCGCGGGCCTCGAGCCATGCCGGATCGGTGGTGAAGGCCTTCCATTTCACTTCGCGCTCGGCAAGGGATTCCCAGGCGATGAAATAGGTCAGTCGATTGCTGTTTTCGCCGACCACCGTGGTGAAGAACCCGGCCTGGCGAATGCCATGTCTATCCCACAGCGCCAAGGTATGGTCGTTGAAACGCTTGAGCAGCGCCGGCAGCTGGCCCGGCACGCAGTCGTAAATGCGAAGTTCGTAGATCATGGTCCATCCTTCTGTTTACCTCTCCCTCCGAGGAGAGAAGTGTAGAGTCAGCTCCAGGTGCGGTCCCAGGAGTATTCGTCGTCCCAGTGATCGGTCGGTTGCCAGATGCCGGTGACGCCGGGCTGCAGGTGCTGGCTGATCACTTCGTCGACGATGTCGTCGATGCCCAGACCAGGCTTGTCGGGCACGGTGATGAAGCCGTCCTTGACCAGCGGCTTGGGCAGGCCGGTGACGATATCGTCCCACCAGTCGACTTCGACGCTGTGATATTCGAGCGCCATGAAGTTTTCCGTGGCTACAGCGACATGCGCGGCGGCCATTGCCGCGATCGGGCTTTCCGCCATGTGAATGGCCATGGCGACGCCATGCTCCTGCGCTGCGTCGCCGATCTTCTTGGTCTCGAGAATGCCGCCGGTGGTCAGCAGATCCGGATGGATGACCGAGATGCCGGCGTTGAGCAGCGGCTGGAATGCTTCCTTGAGGTAGATGTCTTCACCGGTGCAGATCGGCACGGAGGTCGCCTGCTGCAACTGCCGATACTGCTCAGTGTACTGCCAGGGGATCACGTCCTCGAGCCAGGCCGGTGCATACTTCTCGATCCGCCGGGCCAGACGGATGCCGTCCTGCAGCGAGATGTGGCCGACATGGTCGATGGCGAGCGGGACCTCGTAGCCGATCACCTCGCGGACCTCGTGGATATATTGGTCGAGCAGGTCGAGGCCCTTTTCGGTGAAATGGAGGCTGGTGAAGGGATGCGGCACGTTCTGCGCGTCATAGGCGGCATTACGCGCCCGGCGCTCGTCCAGCGTGCGTGCCGGACCGCGCGCGGCATGGCTGCGGAAACCGTCGAGCACGCCGGCCGGCGCCACCACTGCGCCCGATATGTGCGAAATCTGCGCCAGACCGAGATCCATCTTGAGGAAGGTGAAACCGAGATCCATCCGCGCCTTGAGCCGCTTTCCGGTCTCGATGCCGCTGGGCTTGTCCGCGTCGGTGTCGCAATAGACACGCACCTTGTCGCGAAACCGTCCTCCCAGCATCTGGTAGATCGGCACGCCATACGCCTTGCCGGCGAGGTCCCAAAGCGCGATCTCGATTGCCGAGACACCGCCACCTTGCCGCCCATGGCCGCCAAATTGTTTGATGCGGCGGAACAGCCGGTCGACGTCGCAAGGGTTCTCGCCCAGCAACCGGCTCTTCAGCATCAGCGCATAGGTCGCGCTGGCGCCGTCGCGCACTTCGCCCAGGCCGACAATGCCCTGGTTGGTGTAGATCTTGACAAGCGCCGAGGTGAACGGCGCGCCGACGATCTCGGCAACGCGCAGGTCGGTGATGCGCAGGTCGCTCGGCCTGGAGTTCGTATTTACCCGATTGAGCGCCTCGCCGGCGCTACCCGTCTTTGCCATGGCTTATCCTCGTTCTGATTGGTGGCGCCCCGCACCCCCGGCCTGCATAAGCGTTGCTAGCCAAGCTCTATCTCGTGGGCCTGCAGGTAGTCTCGGTTCATCTCGACACCGAGACCCGGCTTCGACGCCAGCTTGAGGCTGCCGTTCGAGACATCGAGTGGCTCGTCGATGAGGTGATTATATTTGTCCAGGTTCCACTCCGACGTTTCGAGCTTGTAGAAGTTGGGAACCGTCATCATCACCTGCGCTCCCGCAACCACATTGATCGGTCCCGCGGCGTCATGGGGCGAGACCGGGATGTAGTAGGCTTCGCACAGGGCGGAAATCTTCTTCAGTTCGGTAATGCCGCCGGTCCAGGTAACGTCCGGCATGATGTAGTCCGCAAGCCTGTTCTCGAGCACCGGCACGAAATCCCATTTGGTGTGGCCGCGCTCACCCCACGAGATGGCGGCACTGACCTTCTCACGCACTTGCTTGAGAGCATTGAGGCTTTCTGGCGGGCATGGCTCCTCGAACCAGTCGATCTGGCCGGCTTCCTCGAGGCTTCGGCAGAGGCGAATGGCGGTGGGGACGTCGAAGCGGCCATGCGCGTCGATGAGAATGTCGACATCGGGCCCCGCCGTTTCACGGATCAAAGCCGTTAGTTCGGCAGCCTCGCGCTCGTCCTTGCGGGTCATGCTGCCATCGAGGTAGCCGTCCCGCTGTTCGCGCGCCAAGCCATCGGCTGTGCGACCCTGATGGGGGAAAGGATCGAACTTCAGCCCGGTGTGTCCGGATTCGACGATGTCTCGAATTTCGCGAACCACAGCCTCCTTGCTGGTAAACTTGGCCTGGTTGGGGTGGGTATAGAGCGCGATTTCGTCGCGCACCGGTCCGCCCAGCAGCTCGTAGATCGGCTTGCCGAGAACTTTGCCGCGAATGTCCCAGAGCGCTATGTCGATAGCGCTCACGCATTCGACCGCGGCGCCGCGGCTGCCCATATAGGTGAAGCTGCGGAAAATCTTGTGCCAGAGATGCTCGATACGCGCCGGATCCTCGCCTGTCACGGCGACACCGATCTGCCGCAAGATCGTGCACAGGGCACGGTTGGCGAGCCTTGTGGTGGTGGTGATTTCCCCCCAGCCGCTCACCCCTTCGTCGGTCGTCACCTCGACGAACAGGAACTCTCCCCAATAGGAAGCATCGGACTTGATCAGCCACGGCCGAACGCTCGTGATTTTCATCTCTCAACTACCTCTGTCTGATGGCCGGACCAATGATTTTCTGGGCTGGAAATTCTATCCGGCCCGAGCGGCGTTGCGCGCACGCATCTGTTCGAGAACGTGCCGGCCGGAACCCTCGACATGGCGGGCAATGAGTTCGGCCGCCTCGTCGGCATTTCCGGCTTTGATATGCGCGATGAGCTCGCGGTGTTCACGCATGATGGCGGCCCGCCGCGCGAGCGTGAAATTGAAACGCCGGCTCACGGCTCGCAGCACTTCGCGATGCTTCCACCAAAGCTCGGCGGCATGGCGGTTGTAGTGGCGCTGGTACATTACGGTGTGGAAGGCGGTATCCAGTTCACTGTGCCGCAATGTGTCGGTGAAGTTGTTCTCTTCGATCAGAGCCTGGATGCGTTCGAGTTCGGCGATGTCCTCGCCGGTCGCCATGTTCACGAACCATCGCGTCAGGGCCGGCTCGATCAGGACTCCGATCTCGTAGATATCCCGGACAAAATCCTGGTCTATGGGCCGGACGCGCGCGCCACGGTTGGCGACAAAGGTGACGAAGCCCTCCCCTCGCAACAGCTGCAGCGCCTCGCGTACGGGGTTGGTCGAGGTGCCGTGACGCCGGGCGAGATCGGTGACCACAAGCCGTTCGTTGGCGGCGAGCCGTCCCTCGATGATGTCTTCCCGGATCAGCTCATAAAGCGAGGCGCCCTCGCTGGACGCCCCGATGGGATCAATCCCCACGGGTGGCTCTGCTTTGAAATCACTTGTTTCGGCCAAAGCCGCCCCCCCGATTAGTACATCACATGCTCGATATCATACACGGGTTTTGCAAACAATGTACGATCGGGTGCGTTGACAGGCAATCCACGATCTGAAAACGTACCAGATGATCGAAGGGATACATTGAGCTGAGGACGCATCCCGCACGGTCGAACGAGCCCCTTGGCGCACGGCGGCATGGGAGAATCTGGGAGGATACTATGACGAGGATTACACTCGGCGGTGCCGTCCTGCGCGGCACTGTAGCCACTGCTTTGATGGCGTCGCTGATGTCGGGATCGGCATTGGGTTCGCCGCCGGTCGATTTGAGTAAGTGGTCGCCGGAATATGTGCGCTCCATCGCCGGAACACAGGATTTCGACACGGCCGCCGATTGCGGTAAGGTCACTCCGCTCGACTACAAGGGGCGACTGACGTTCTGGTATCAGGGTGTGTTCGAGGGCGACCCCGATCTCCTGCGCCAGTACTACAAGGATTTCTTCGAGACCTTCCGCAAGACCTATCCGAACATCCAGCTCGAGGATCAGGCCCTCACCTACAACGACCTTCTCGACAAGTTCCGCACGGCGCTGCTCGGCAATGCCGCGCCGATGGCGGTCCGCCTGCAAATCCTGGGCGGAACCGAGTTCGCCTCGAAGGGTTATCTGCAGCCGCTCAAGCCGGAAGATGTGGGCTATCCCACGGAGGATTTCTGGCCCGGCGCCATGAAGGCGGTAACCTGGGATGGCGTGACCTACGGCATTCCCACCAACAATGAGACGATGGCGTTCATCTGGAACGCCGACATCTTCAAACGCGCTGGCCTCGATCCGGACAAGGCTCCGGCTACCTGGGACGACGTCGTCAAATATTCCAAGCAGATCCATGACAAGCTCGGCATAGCCGGCTACGGCCTCGTGGCGCGCAAGAACGCCGGCAACACGCCGTACCGCTTCATGCCGCAACTATGGGCCTATGGCGGCGGTGTCTTCGACGAAGCCTCCGCGAACCCGACCTATAAGGAGGTCGAGCTCAATAGCCCGCAGAGCAAGGCGGCGTTGCAAGCCTCCTACGACATGTATGTTCGCGACAAGTCGGTTCCGGTCTCGGCCCTCACCAACCAGCAGGCCGATAACCAGCCCCTGTTCGTCGCCGGCCAACTCGGCATGATGGTCTCGCACCCGTCCGACTATAACGTCATGCTCGACCTGCAGAAGAAGGCAACGGGCGCCGACAAGGACAAGGCGCAGACCGTCATCGACAACATGCGCTATGGCCTGATTCCGACCGGCCCCGACGGCAAGCGCGCCGTCGTGTTTGGCGGCTCGAACATTCACATCCTGAAGCCCGAATATGTCGAGGGCGGCAAGGTGGACGAGCCGGCTGCAAAGGCCATCATCTGCATGTGGACGAGCCCTGAATGGTCGCTGAAGATGGCGTATGCCGGCTCGAACCCGGGCAACCTCAACGGCTTTAAGACCAAATGGATGAAGGAACGTCTGGACAACATCAAGTTCCTCGATGTCACGACCTCGATGTTGCCATACGGCATTCCGTTCCCGGCGCTGCCGCAATCCCCCGAGATCATGAATATCATAGTCCCGGACATGCTGCAGAACGCCCTGACCGGAGCGATGACCGTCGACCAGGCAGCGGACGACGCGGCCGAGAAGGTGAAGAACCTGATGGACGGACTCTAGTCCGGGCCTGACCTGCGATCCGACCGGCTGTGCCGACAGTGCGTGCAGCCGGTTTGGTCCGAAGAACAAGGGCACGCCATCGTGACGATCGTGACCGGCAAGGCCGAGGCTCGCCAAAGATTGCAACCCGGTAGCTCCGGGGTGCTGCGGAATATCTGGGAGCACCGCGCCGACTACGCATACGTGCTTCCAGCGATCGCCGTGATGCTCATCGTCATCGCCTATCCGATCTACTACACGGTCGAGCTGTCGTTCTTTAAGACACCGCCTGGCCTGCAGCTCCGCGACAAGACCTTCATCGGATTGGACAACTACACGGCCATCCTCACCAGTCAGGTGTTCTGGAAAGTCACCTTGAACACCCTGATCTGGACGATCGCATCTACCTTCGTTGCCTTTGCCTTGGGATTTGCCGCCGCGCTGGCCCTCCACCGCGAGTTTATCGGCCGGGGTGTCCTGCGCGCTATCCTGATCATTCCTTGGGTCATCAGCGCGGTTGCCGCCTCCTATATCTGGAAGTGGATTTACCATTCGGACTTCGGCATCATCGGCGCGGTGCTGGTCGGCCTCGGATTGGCTGACCGGCCGCCGAACTTCATCGACAACGTCAGCACGGTGCTGCCCTCCTTGATCGTCGTCAACATCTGGCGCGAGTTTCCGTTTGCCATGATCATGATGATGGCCGGTTTGCAGACGGTCCCCGACCAGTTGCTGCGCGCCGCGGAAGTCGACGGGGCCAATGCATGGCAGCGTTTCTGGCACGTCACCTTCCCGCATCTGCGCAACGTCTCGACGGTGACGATCCTGCTGCTCGCAGTGGCCAATTTCAATTCCTTCATCATCCCGTGGATCATGACCGGTGGCGGGCCGTCGAACGCTTCGCACATCTGGATCACCCACATTTATGAGCTCGCCTTCGGCCGGCAGCGATGGGGCGTCGCATCGGCCTATTCGGTACTCCTGTTCCTCATGCTGATGGTGCTGGGCTACTTCTACGTCCGTGCGCTGGCCGGCAACGAGCGCAAAGAGGGGAGCGCATGAGCACGATCGTCGAGACAGTCCCTCGACGTCCGGCCCGGCGCCGCATGCGCATCGACGGATGGCGTTGGGCCGGGCGCATCTTCCTCGTGTTCATGCTGCTTTACACCGCGTTGCCGATGATCTGGATGCTGATCACCTCGATCAAGTCCGGCTTCGCGGCGATGCAGTTCCCGCCGCAATGGTGGCCGGAAGAGCCTACCCTGGCCAGCTACCAGAAGCTGCTCGATCCGCAAAACAGCGTCGGCCAGGACTTCCTGCGTTTTTTCTGGAACAGCCTCTACGTGTCCACGGTCACCACAATCCTTTCGGTGATCGTGGCCGTTCCTGCGGCCTACGCCTTTTCGCGCTTTCATTTCCCCGGTCGAAACTTCCTGTTCTTCACCGTGCTTTTGCGCAACATGTTCCCGGCGGTGATCTTTCTCGTGCCGCTCTTCATCCTGATGCGCGCGATCGGGCTGGTGAACACGCATGGCTCGCTCATTCTCACCTATCTCACCTTCGGCCTGCCGCTGGCGATCTGGCTGCTCAAGGGCTTTTACGACAACATTCCGGTGCAGCTCGAGCAGGCGGCGCGGATCGATGGGGCGACCCGGTTCCAGGCCTTCATCCTGATCGTGATGCCTCTCTCGACGCCCGGAATCATCGCCACCGCGATCTATTCCTTCATTGGCGCCTGGAACGAGTACATCTATGCCTACACCTTCCTTTCCAAGAACGAGCAGTTGACCCTGCCGGTCGGCATACAGCGTTTCTTCTCGGAGAATACGACGGACTTTCCGGGCCTGATGGCGGCCAGCTTCATGATGAGCGTGCCCGTCGTGGTGCTGTTCCTCCTCCTGCAACGATACTTCGTACGCGCCCTTACAGAAGGCGCGGTCAAACACTAGAGCCGGATGATTTCAGGTCTGTTCGACCTGAAATCTGAATGCGCCTCTAAATCAAAGAGATAGAGCATGATGTCGTCCGAAAACCGCTTCACACTTTTCGGCATCATGCCGTAGGGAGTTGCCGATGGCCCACGTGGTCCTGAGAGATCTCGTCAAGACCTATGGCGGCTTCAAAGCTGTCAACGACGTTTCGCTGACGGTCAATGACGGCGAGTTCGTTGCGCTCGTCGGCCCTTCGGGCTGCGGCAAGACAACCACGCTCAATCTTGTCGCGGGATTGATCCCGGTCACATCGGGCGACATCGTCATCGGCGACCGCGTGGTGAACGACCTCGACCCCAAGGACCGGGACATCGCGATGGTGTTCCAGAACTACGCGCTCTACCCGCAGAAATCGGTCTACAAGAACCTGGCGTTCCCGCTGCAGATGCGCAAGCTGCCCAGGGACGAGATCGACAGGAAGGTCAAGGAAGCGGCGCGCGTGCTCGACATGACGCACCTGCTCGAGCGCAAGCCGCGCGAACTTTCAGGCGGGCAGCAGCAACGTGTCGCCTTGGGGCGCGCCCTCGTCCGCGACCCTGCCGTTTTCCTCATGGACGAGCCGCTCTCCAACCTCGACGCCAAACTGCGCGTCCAGATGCGCTCGGAGATCAAGCGCTTCCACCAGGATCTCAAGGCGACCATCATCTATGTCACGCACGACCAGCTCGAAGCCGTGACCATGGCCGACAAGATGGCGGTGATGAACGGCGGCTACCTGTTGCAATACGATTCTCCGGCGCAGGTCTTTGCCCATCCGGTGAACATGTTCGTCGCCAGCTTCATCGGCAGCCCGGCGATGAGCCTTGTTCCACTGGAGGCATCGACAGCAAACGGCAACACTGCGTTGACCGGCGCGGAGGGCTGGAGCCTTGAGCTCTCGCCGCTCAACGCCCGGAAGGTTGCGGGGGCAACGTCGAGGAAAGTCGTGCTCGGCGCACGTCACTCGACCATCAGGCTCCACAAGAGCGCGGTGCCAGGCAGCGTCCCGGCCAGGGCCTATACAGTGGAGCCGACCGGAGACGTCACCTTCGTGCAGGCGTTGCTGTCAGGCGCCATCGTCAACATCAGCGTGTCCCCCAACATCGCCGTCGCACCTGACGAGCAGATCTGGCTCGAGTTCGACCAGGAGCGGCTGCATCTGTTCGATGGCGAAACTGAACTGGCCCTCAAGGCCGGCTGAGACAAGACGGGGGTTCATTGGGAACGTTGGGGATGACTGAAAAGCTTAAGATCACCGCGATCAAACCCTATCCTGTATGGGTTGGAACGCGTAATCAGATGCTCGTCAAGATCGAGACCGACCAGGGCGTCTTCGGCTGGGGCGAGAGCGGCTTGAGCGGGCGCGAAAAGGCCGTTGCCGGCGCGGTCGAGCATTTTCGCGAGTTTCTCATCGGCCGTGACCCGATGCAGATCGGGCGAATCTGGCAGGAGGCCTATCGCAGCCAGTACTTCGAAGGCGGGCGCGTTCTGCAGGCGGCTATCTCCGCCATCGACATCGCCCTTCACGACATCAAGGGCAAGGCGCTGGGGGTGCCGGTCTACGAACTGCTGGGCGGCAAGCAGCGCGACCGCATCCCCACCTTCGCCTCGACCGGAGACGAGGCCGAGGGCGACCTCGCCATCGAACGAGCCCGGGAGCTGCGCGCACGGGGGTGGCAGGCGATCCGCTTCTTCCCCGCAGGGCAAAGCAGCAGGGACATCTTCGAACCCCGCGAGTCGATCGGCGCTACCGCGAGCATGCTGAACAAGGCGCGCGAGGCGCTTGGCGACGACGTCGTTCTCGGCATCGACTATCATCATCGGCTGTCGGTGGCAGAGGCGGCGAGCTTCTGCAACAAGCTCGGCCGCGGCGTGCTTGATTTTCTCGAGGAGCCGATCCGCGACGAGACACCTGAAGCCTACGAATCCCTGCGCAGGATGACCGACATTCCCTTTGCCATCGGCGAGGAATTTGCCAGCAAGTGGCAGTTCCTGCCCTACATCGAGCGCGGCATCCATCAGTTCAACCGTCTCGATGTCTGCAATGTCGGCGGGCTCACCGAGGCGATGAAGGTCGCTGGCTGGAGCGAGGCGCACTATGTCGACCTGATGCCGCACAATCCGCTTGGTCCGGTGTGCACGGCCGCGACCCTACATCTCGCCGCCGCGGTACCCAACTTCGCGTGGCTCGAGACCAGGGAACCCGAGACGAAGCTGGGCTTCGACAATTCCGACTTCTTCCCCGTGCAGCCACGGCTCGACGGTCCCGACTATCCGGTCAGCGACCTGCCGGGCCTCGGCGTCGAGGTCAACGAAGCGGCGGTCCAGGCGGAGGCTTTTCGTTTCTGGGAAGCGCCTCACCTCAGGCGCCGGGACGGGTCTGTTACGAACTGGTAGTTCCATCTCAACCGGAGTCCACGATGACGCATATCCCTGACATCACGCGACCGCCCAAAGACCTCATTGACGCCCTGAGGGAAATCGGCGCCGCGACGGTCGCCGGCACGCTTGGCCATATGGGTTTCCGCAATCCTCACATGGTCGGTCCGGTGGCGCAGAACCATGGGAAGTCGATCGTCGGGCCGGCGCTGACGCTGCAGTTCCTGCCGCAGCGGCCGGACCTCTTCAGCGAGGGAGAATACGCCGACCCGGAAACGCAACTGCACCGGCACGTGCTCTATCACGCGCAGGAAGGCGATGTGGTCGTCGTCGACGCGCGCGGTGACATGAGCTCGGGCGTCTTCGGCGATATGATGTCGACCTATTTCAAGGGCAGAGGCGGCGCGGGCATCGTCATCGACGGCTGCATGCGCGACCGGCCCAATGTCGAGAAGCTCGATCTGCCCCTATGGCTGCGCGGCTGGACGCCCAACTACCATGTGCAAACCAGCATCTATCCGAACGCCGTCAACGTTCCGATCGCCTGCGGCGGTGTCACGGTGATCCCGGGCGACATTATCATCGCAGACGACGATGGGGTGGTAGTGCTTCCCGTCGCAATGGCCGCAAAGGTGATCGAAGAATCCCGGAAGCATCACGATTGGGAAGAGTTCTCGCGAGAGAAGCTGATGCAGGGAGCGCCGCTGCAGCGCTACTATCCGCTGCATGACGACGCCCGCGGCGAATATGAGGAGTGGCGCAAAGCCAATCCAGTGAAGGGCTGAGGCCCGGCAGCAACGGCATTCGGCATGCAGCTGTCCAAGAGGTGATTGTTGCCCCGCAATACGTGGGTTTTGAGACCCTTGCCTTCGGCTACATGCCTGGTCCCACTCGAAAACCCTGCCGACGGGCCTCCCGATCCAGAAAAACGCTTTCCTCGGGTGAAGCGGCGGCTCCGATACGGAAGGTGAAGGACGTCACATGCGTCGCATTGGTGTCGATCCCACAGCGAAAGCGCACATGATACCAAGTCGTCGCGGTACGAAAAGCGGTATCCGGGGCGTCCAGAAGATTGCCGACCTCTAGTGGAATGCTTGGGAGCAATACGGGGCGATAAGCGGCGTCGTTCAGTTGCTGACCCAGAAGATTGGAGCAAAGGTCGGCTACGCGTTGCCCCCGTGGCACGTCGGCCATCGAGTTCGTTGCGAAGGGATCGCCGGTCGCGCCTTTTGAAAAAAGCTTGCGAACACCCGGAAGCCCCGCATACGCTAGTGAGTTGGCCGTGGGGCTTGGCTCTACGGCCTTTGCGCGCGGCGGCTTCGCGGCCTTCGCCGGGCTGGGTTTCGGTGCAGTGTCGGGTCTGGCCTCAGGCGCCTGAGCCGACGCAGGAAGCTCGATCTCACCGCCATCATCAGCCGAAGGTATTGCAGCGGCCGATTCGTGCCTGTCGGCGTCAGGGGCTCCCGCCTCCTGTTTGTCAGCTTCCGGCTTCTCGTCGATGCTGGCTGGCTCCGCCGGCTTTGCAGCGTCGGGCGTCGGTTCAGATCTGCTCTCCGCATCAGTTGGCGTGGCAGCCGGCTTGGGCTCGCTATCCTTGGTCGTGGACGACGCTTGGTCCTGAGCGCTTCTCCCATCCAGCGATTTCCTGGGGCCGGTGTCTTTGTCACCGAACTGGAATGCAGGCTTCAGGACTTTCTCTGACGGCAGGTTGTCCGGCACCGGCTTTTCGACCTTCTTTTCAGGCTGACTTTTGGCTTCGGGTTTCGGCTTCGGCGGTTCGGGCGGCGGGACGAGTGCGACATTGACCGGTTCCTCCTCCTGCGGCTGCTGGGCAGGAACGGGCAGGCCATAGACCAGGAATGCGGTGATGAGCGCATGCAGGACCAGCGATGCGGGCAAGGCCCACAGCAAAGTCCGACGCCGCTCGGATTTCTCGGTCTTCATCCCTCACGATGTGGAGCGAAACTGCGGCGGCATCAAGCGTGGCAACCGTATTGGCGCATTCAGCCGCAGCTCAACAGTGAGGAGACGACGCCTGATTGCTTCTCGCCGCCGGCTCCATTCTCTGCATGCCCGCCTCCAATCTCAGCGTCGCAGGCTGGCGTCGCGGGCACGCTCGCGGAGCTCTTCGCGAGAAAGGCCCGCATCCGCCAATATGCTGTCTGGAAGCCGCCTCAAGCTCGCAAGCGTCTGGCGATAGGCAAGCCAGCGGGCGAAACGGTGTCGAAGTTCATGCAACATGATCGTCTCCTTGGCGAGCGGGATACCCACGTTCTTGGATTGGTCGAAAACGCAAAGCAATCGCGCAAAGCGTATGCACGATCGAACGGATTGCGCTGACTGCCTGGCCAACCGAGGTGCCTGTCATTGTCCCACCAGGGCAGGAATTTCCAGCGCCTCCAACGGCTGCATACTTGCGCGTGATGGCCGCTTCGCGCTACAGCCACGGTCGCAAGGAGTTTTTCATTTCTGCAAAATGGATATTGGCTGGGACGATCTGAGGTTGTTTCTCGACGTTGCGCGGCTGGGTGGCCTGAGCGCGGCGACGGCAACCACGCGCCTCAGCGCAGCCACACTCGGACGACGCGTCACCGCGCTCGAAAAGCAGATCGGCGAAGCGCTGTTCGTACGTCAGCAGACCGGCTACCGGCTAACCCCGGTCGGTGAAGAACTGCTGCGGCGCGCCGAAGACGTCGAAGCAGCAATGCAGTCGCTAACCCGCTGGCGCGAGGGAAACCTGCCCGACCGCATTGTCCGCGTCTCGGCCGGGCCATGGACCTCGGCCTTCGTTTCCACCCATATCGGCGAAATCTGGACCGTCGATGACGGCATCAGGGTGGAACTCGTCACCACCACCGACCGGGTCGACATCGGTCGCCGCGCCGCCGATATCGGCATCCGCAGCGAGCGCCCGACCGAACAGTGGCTGGCCGGCCGTCAGAGCGGCAAGGTCGCGTATGCCATCTATTCCGGACGCCACCTGATCAACGGCATCGCCGCCGGGTTGTTCGTCGGCGTCACCGGCGAAGGGGCAAACATTGCCTCGGCGCGCTGGCTGCAAGCCCATCACGGCGATCGCATCGCCGTGCGCGGCAACAACACCCATTCAGTGCGCGAATTGGTGGCCGCAGGCGCCGGCCTTTCGATCTTTCCGTGCTTCGTCGGTGACAGCGATCCGCGGCTGGTTCGCGTCGCTCATCCTATCCCAGAACTCGAAACCGACCAGTGGATCGTCACCCACCATGAGGAACGCCACTCCCCGCCGGTACGAAAGATTGCCGACCGGATTGCCGCTCTGATGCGGGCCCATCAGCCGCTGTTTCGCGGCAAGATGCCGATCCGCTAAGCGTCAGGCGTCGATCGGCCGCCAGATTCTCAAGGTTCTGGCGCGTGAGGCGGGCGCGTGAAGCTTGGAGGGGTTGGATCCCGGAGATTGTGGATTTTCGCTGGCCAGAATCCGAGCCGATTCCGGAAGATTGAACTGGAGACCCGTTCAAAAGGTCGGCTCATTCAGGCGCATATGGTACAAGTCCCACATCTTGTCTTGCCGCAAAGTTCACCCTCTGATTCCCTGTGCCAAGGCGATAGAACGTGATTCTTGCACCTGGCGTGTTCAAGCGGCGCGTTCCGGGAACTTTTTTGTCGATCAATTCCAAGGAGACAAGACGATGAGCACCGCGGCAAGGCCCGTCATCTCGGAAATGCGGCCGAAGATAACCGTTATTGGTGTCGGCGGTGGCGGCGGCAACGCGGTCAACAACATGATTGCCGAAAATCTGCAGGGTGCGGAGTTCATCGTCGCCAACACCGATGCCCAGGCACTGACCATGTCGAAAGCATCGCGGCTGATCCAGCTGGGTGCCCATGTCACGGAAGGCCTGGGCGCCGGGTCGCTGCCGGCGGTCGGCCGCGCGGCAGCCGAGGAATCGATCGACGAGATCAGGGACCACCTAGCGGGAACCCATATGTGCTTCGTGACCGCCGGCATGGGAGGCGGAACTGGAACCGGTGCCGCGCCCGTCATAGCGAACGCTGCACGGGCAGCCGGCATCCTGACGGTGGCGGTCGTCACCAAGCCGTTCACCTTCGAAGGGAAGCGCCGCATGCAAGCCGCCGAAGAGGGCATCGAGCAGCTTCGCGAATGCGCCGATACCGTGATCGTTATTCCGAACCAGAACCTCTTCAGGATCGCCGACGCAAAGACGACTTTCGCGGACGCCTTCGCCATGGCTGATCGCGTCCTTTATTCCGGCGTCGGCTGCATAACCGATCTCATCGTCAAGGAGGGGCTGATCAATCTCGACTTCGCCGACGTGAAGTCGGTGATGCGCGACATGGGCCGCGCAATGATGGGTACCGGGGAAGCCACGGGCGAGGACCGCGCCAGGAAGGCCGCCGAAGCGGCGATAGCAAACCCACTTCTCGACGAAGCCTCGATGATCGGCGCCAAGGGCGTCCTGGTCTCGATCTCGGGCGGCATGGACATGACGCTGTTCGAAGTCGATGAGGCCGCCACCCGCATCCGCGAGGAGGTCGACGCCGACGCCGACATCATCGTCGGCGCCATATTCGACCGGGCACTCGCCGGAAAATTCAGGGTCTCAGTCGTCGCGACAGGATTGCGGCAGGGCCTGGAGATACCGCAGTAGGCAGGATCCGGGCTGCTGATTTATGACTCTGGTGGACGTGGTCATGGGCTTCGCCACCGAAAAGTCGGCCCGCAAGCCGCACCATTGAACTTGCCGGTGAATTCGCGTTGCCGGCCTAGACACCGAATTGTTTCGAGGCAGCTGCCACGAATGCGCGAACTCGCGTCAGCGCCGCCGCGGAACCGCTCCAACTGCAACCGCGCCGCGAATGCGCTTCGACCCGGATCCCCAACAGGAGGCCATACAGATTGACCGCGGCAGACATTTCGCCTGCGATATGGCCAGCGTCTGCTGACCACATGATCGGCCCTTTCTGATCGGTGATGCGGGCTCGCTGGATATGGCACAATAAAACCGGCATGGGTCAGACGTCGGGAGCATCCAGTGGCGGCCAGCCTCGCAAGCGCTATATCGAAAAAAAACTCAGGTCGACCCGACAGGAGCATACTCCATGGCTGACACGCCGACACCCGATGCTTCGTTTCTCGCGGCCCTGACGACAGAGCATTTCGTGCAGCAGACAGCGATCAGCACGTCCATAAGTGAAATGGCGTCGCGGACGACCATCTACATTATGGCTCTGTCGAGCGCTCTGGTGGCAACGGGCTTTGTTACGCAGTCCTCCGAGTTCTTCCTGCCGTTTGTCGCGGTTGTGCTGCCATCGGTCTTTTTACTGGGTGCCTTTACCGTCTTGAGGTTGGTCGACATCGCCGCTGAGAACATGCAGGCCCATATCGGCATTGCCCGGATCAGAGCCTACTATCGAACTTTGGGCGACGAGGCTGCCTTCCAGTTTTCCAAGGAATTCGGTCGCTGGCCCGAAAATGACGCCGAACCTTCTCTTCGTACTGGGCCACTCCTGGCGTACCTGACCACTGCAGCGACTATGATCGCATTCATAAATGCCATCGTCGCTGCGGCCGGCGTTACTCTGCTTGCGTTTCGTGTCGGTGCAGAACTATTGCTCGCGCTGTGTCTTGGTGCCGGAACAGCAATCGGCTTGATGACGATTTTCTATTTATACCAGCGCCTTCGGACGAAAGGCATGGTCCGCATTGCCAAACCCTATGGTTCTGAAAAGAGCGTGCTTTGAGCGGGTAACGAATGTGGTGTTTGTCTGAACGCCACCGGCATGGCAATTCCGGTCT
This sequence comes from Mesorhizobium sp. M1004, assembly GCF_040318795.1. Lineage (NCBI taxonomy): Bacteria > Pseudomonadati > Pseudomonadota > Alphaproteobacteria > Hyphomicrobiales > Phyllobacteriaceae > Mesorhizobium > Mesorhizobium sp. M1004. The sequence goes on along the minus strand of NZ_JAMYNB010000007.1, from coordinate 137,241 downwards.
CATTGACGACCAATGCTCCACGCTCTTCGCGGGCTGTTCGCAATGGCGAGCCCTTTCGGGATCGAGATATTTGCGCAAACTTTTTTGCCCGGCATGCGTTGTTCGTTCTCCGAGCACAGGAGAAAGCCATGCAGACTAAGTCGCAGACTTCAGCTGAAGCCGCCAAGCAACGCCATATCCAGCGTGGTATCGACGCCAAAGACGAGACGAAGAGCAATGGCAAAATGCAACAAGCGATGCAAGCCGGCGCCCGCAAATATCCCGAGCCGCCTTTTCCCGAGCAGCATCAACCCAAACCGGGGCATGAATGGGCGATCGAGCCCGCTCCGCTCTACGATGCGCCTTACTACCTCGGATCGAAAAAACTCGACGACAAGGTAGCGCTTATCACGGGTGGTGATTCCGGCATCGGCCGTTCGGTGGCAGTCTTGTTCGCCCGCGAGGGCGCCGACATTGCGATCGTATACTTGAGTGAAGACAGGGACGCCGAAGCGACCAAAAACGCCGTCGAAAAGGAAGGCCGGCGTTGCATACTGATAAAAGCCGATCTCAGTGAACGCGAGCATTGCCGCAACGCCGTGGCGCTGACGGTCGAAAAATTCGGCAGGATCGACGTGCTGGTCAACAACGCCGCTTTCCAAATCCATTCCAGTGACTTCAACGACCTGACCGAGGAACATTTCGACACGACGCTGAAGACCAATCTTTACGGCTATTTTCATATGGCGCAGGAGAGCGTGCCGCACATGGAGCCGGGCTCCGCGATCATCAATACCGGTTCGGTGACCGGCATCGACGGTTCCAAGCAACTGGTTGACTATTCGATGACCAAGGGCGGCATTCATGCCTTCACGCGAGCGCTTTCGGGCAATCTGATCGGCAAGGGCATCCGGGTAAACGCGGTCGCGCCAGGTCCGGTGTGGACGCCGCTCAACCCTTCGGACAAGGAAGCCGACGACGTCTCGAAATTCGGCGCGGATACGCCGATGAAACGGCCAGCGCAACCGGAAGAACTTGCCCCGGCTTACGTGTTCCTCGCCTCGTCGCATTGCTCGAGTTACATCACGGGAGAGATCCTGCCGGTGGTCGGTGGCTACTGAGGTCGCGGAACGTATTTCGTTGCATTGGGCTACCGAGTAGACGGCACGCGACGACGTCGTCTCCAGGGAGACGCTTGCCGCGCTCGATCGCTTCAAGAAACGCGTGATCGGTGCCGTGCGCCGCCGCTACACGGCACCCGCCACGGCTCCGGAGCAATAGCGCTCCGTGTTGGTCGAAATCCTCGCTCGCGTTTTCAATTTTCTGAATTTCCGCTTGGAACTCTCCCGCCGGCATACCGTTCAAACATCATTGAGCCAGGAGAACGACCATGCCACGAGGCGACAAATCGAAATACAGCGACAAACAGGAACGCACAGCCGACCACATTGCCGCAGGCTATGAGAAGCGCGGTGTTTCCGAGAAGGAATCCGAGCGCCGGGCATGGGCGACCGTCAACAAGGACGATGGCGGCGGCAAGAAAGAAGGCGGCTCGGGTCGTGGTAAACACACCGGACACCCCGCGGCCCACAAGGGTGGGAAAAGCGGCGGCAAGGCATCGGCTTCACGGTCAGCCGAAAGCCGATCGGAATCGGCAAAGAAGGCAGCGGCAACCCGCAAGCGGAATGCCGAGCACCATGCCCATTAACTGCCCCGCAACAGGTTCGGAACGCCATGAAACCCAAGCTCGTCAATCAGGTCAGCGGGCAAAGGACTTTCGTCGTCGTGCTCGACCTCGGCGACGAAGGCTTCGGTGCGCTGACAGCCTTCGCAACCGACCAAAACCTCGGCAGTGCCTCTTTGACTGCGATCGGAGCGTTCGGCGCCGCCTTGATCGATCTTAATGCGTGAGGTTGGCAAGCGCCTACCCGGCTCCTTGGCCATCAAGGGCGGATGTCTCTGTGGCAGGATCCGATTCAGCGCCGGGATCGAACCGAGGGTTCACTACTGCCACTGCGATATGTGCAGACGAGCGACCGGCAGCGCGTTTGCAGTTCTTGCCTGGATGCCCTGCCAAAGCCTGACCTGGAATTCCGGAACGCCAACATATCGAAGGTCTTCGCCGATCGCGCAAAGAGGCTTCTGCCCAGAATGCGGGTCGCCGCTCAGCCTTTGCTATGACGCGTCGCCAACCGAGATCGCGCTGCACGTCGGTACCTTCGATGATCCGGCTCATCTGGAGCCTCGGTACAACTATGGTTCAGCGCAGCGCCTTGGTTGGGTGTGCTGCGGAATAGACCTACCGGACCGCGACACCGAGGAACGCTGGTAGCGCCGCCTGTTGCGAATGACCAAGATTGCCGATCAGGAATGCGGCCCTTTGCGACGTGGCCAGACCGTTGACAACCCCTAAGCGCTAGCCGGTTTTGATCCTTTGGGGGGCCGCATTCTCTATCGCGAGGAAAATCGCTTCGAACAGATCCTCGTCCCGGAAGGGCTTGCCGAGCAAGGGCACGTCGGCTGGCCGATCGGCAATCTCCCGGGCATCGGCATAGCCCGTGATCATGACCGCTGGCCAGTCCGAGCGCAAATTGCGCGCGAAGCGGATCACGTCGACGCCGGATACGAGTGGCATGGCGAAATCGGTGATAATGACGTCGAACTCGTCGGGAGTGCGCTCCATCATGGCCAGCGCCTCCGCCCCTCCTCCCGCGCAGGTCACCTCGAAACCACGCTGGCGAAGGGACTCGGCGGTCAATTGCCGCAAAACATGGCTGTCGTCGATCAGGAGGATTGATGGGTGCTCCATCCCGGCATCGGCGAACGCTCGTTCAATGTCGGGTTCCACCACAGGATCGACCGGCTGTTCGGTCGATCGTGGCAACCAGAGTTGCATGGTAGTTCCGCGGTTGACGACGCTTTCTATGCGAAGTGTCCCACCTGACTGCTTCATGAAGCCGTAGACCGTGCTGAGGCCGAGGCCCGTTCCCTTACCGACCGGCTTGGTGGTGAAGAACGGTTCGACGACCTTGGCGACAAGATCGGGGGGTATGCCGGATCCGGTGTCCTTGACGGCGATCATGACATAGTCGCCCGGCGGAATATCCTCTGTTGGCGTCCCGATCGATCGATTCTGCGCATGCACGGTTATTGTCCCGCCAGAGGGCATGGCGTCACGCGCGTTGAAAACCAGATTCATCAAGGCCAATTCAAGTTGGCCTGCATCGACATGCACCGGCCAGATCGTGTCATCGATCTGCCAGTCGAAACGGATCAACCCCCCCAGCACGGGCGCCACCAATCCGTTCATCGTGTCGTTCAGCGCAGCAAGGCGCACCGCTTCCGGCTTCAGGGTCTGGCGCCGCGAGAATGCCAGCATTCGCGCCACAAGGTCAGCGCCTTGTTTTGCAGAACGCCGCGTCAGGTCGAGTACCTGTTGCGCCTGATCATCCAACGTGGCTCGGCGTTCAAGCAGCCCTAACCCACTGAGAATTGCGGCGAGCAGGTTGTTGAAATCATGCGCCAGGCCGCCGGTTAGCTTGCCGATAGCGTCGATGCGCTGGGATTGAAGCAGCTGATCCTCAAGACCGCGCCGCTCGGTGATGTCAAGCAATGTGCCGATGATTTCCGGTTCACGGCCATCTAAGCCGTCCGACATCACCCCCTGGTCGAGAAAAATGCGATACTCGCCATTGGCGCATTGCCAGCGGAACTCGCACGTATAGGAGCCGGTGGTTTTTGCCGCCAGCAGCGCTTCCCTCAATCGCGGCAGGTCGTCCGGATGAACGCGGCTGAGACCGAACTCTGGATCCGATGTCAGGTATTCAGGCGCAAAGCCGGTCAAGCGCTCGACGCCCTCCGTAACAAAGCGCGCCGCAAAGGGCGGCTCGGCTGCCCGAGCATGAAAGCAGACCGGCAACGAATTCAGGATGGCGTCCTGCCGTTGCTCGGCGCTGCGCAGCGCGCGTTCGGCCTGAAGCTTGTCCTTGTGCGCCTGCAACGCCTGCGCCAATAGTCCCTGCTCGACCTCCGCCTTGCGCTGGATCTCGAGCGTCTTCTCGTGGAGTTCGACGAAAACCGCGACTTTCGAACGCAGCATGATCGGATCGAATGGCTTGAACACATAGTCGACTGCGCCGGCGTCGTAGCCGCGCAGCATATGCGCATCCTCCTTGTTGATGGCGGTCAAGAAGATGATTGGGGTGCGCTTGGATTGCTCGCGCTGGCGGATAAGTGCGGCCGTTTCATACCCGTCCAACCCTGGCATGAGGACATCCAGGAGAATGACGGCGAACTCCTCTTTCAGCAGAAAGCGCAGAGCCTCTTCGCCCGATTGGGCGCAGATGACCTCTCCGATAGTCGCGAGCACTTCGCTGATCGCCAGCAGATTGCGCTCATCGTCGTCCACCGCCAGGATGCGGGCTCTTGCCGGCCCTTCGGCAAGAGCTGCCACCTCAAGTTTCCTTACCCTGTTTCTTGCCAGCTTTTGCATCGAACGGCCGTCAGTTCGCTGCCAGGAGAATTTTTTCCGGGCTCTCGACACGGGATCGGGCACGCCCGATCCAGACACGAAGCAGCGCCAGCAGGAGATCCAGGTCGACGGGTTTGGCGATGTAGTCGGAAGCCCCGGCATCCAGACATTTTTGCCGATCCCCCTTCATCGCCTTTGCGGTGACGGAAATCAGCGGGATATGAGCAATCGCCGGTGTGCCGCGAATCCGCCGCATCGTCTCGTAGCCGTCCATCTCCGGCATCATGATATCGATCAATGCCACGTCGACATCGGGCGCCTGTTCAAGAAGCGCGATGCCATCACGGCCCCGCTCGGCATGCAGAACCTGTATGTCATAGGTCTCCAGAACACTGGTGAGCGAATAGATGTTGCGAATGTCGTCGTCGACGATGAGAACTTTCGCCCCGGCGAGATCGGACTTGCCGTTATGTTCAGTTCCTGCCCAGGCCTCTTGACGACCTTCTCCCGGCAGCGTTGCCGAAATATGCAGCGCCAATTGAGCGAAGTTCTCCGCCCGCGGTGCTTCCGCCAAGGCCGGGTTCAATGCCAGTACCTGTTCAAGCGCGTCCGGGTGAGGCGTAAAGAACAGCAGCTGCGGCAAGGCTTCGCCGAATTGGCCGGTGATCTCGTCCAGCGCCTTTGCGTTGTCCTTGGCGGAGCGTCCAAAGCCGAGCACGACGGCATCATAGGAGGCGAGGCCAACGTCTTCTGCATTTGCCGCAACACGACCGATCGCGGTGACCGACGTTACGCCGTCGCGGATTGCCTCGACCAGCGCCAGACGCCGCTCCGGGTCAGGGTCCACGACCAGAACGCGGCGCTGAACGCGGAGCTTCTTCGAGTGGATATCCTGAAACACCTTCATCAGCTCGTCCGAGGAAACGGGCTTGGTGGAAATGCTGGACGCCCCCTTGCGTGCGAGACTGTCGATGTCTTCGGCACCCGAGATGACATGGATGGGAATTCCCCTCGTCTTCTGGTCATGCCGCAGCAGATCGAAAAGCACCCAGCCATCGATATCCGAAAGTCCGAGATCAAGTGTGATTGCGTCGGGAACGAGCTTGCGGGCCAATGCCAGCGTGCCGGAACCTGCAGTCGACAGAACGCCTTTCAGCCCGGCCGACCGGGCGAGGCCAAGCAGCAACCCGCCAAAGGTCGGATCGTCTTCGACGATCAACACGATCCGATCGGTGGGTAGGATTGAATCGCGGTCGTCGATCAGCTCTGCCGAGGGCGGACTGCTGAGCAGAGCTGTCGCAGCAACTGCCTCCGCCGCCGGAGCCAAGGTCGACTGTACTGTCGTCACGCGGGGGCCGTCGAACGGGATGATGAGGGTAAATGTCGACCCCTTACCCGGCGTGCTTTCGACCCGCAATTCGCCGCCAAGCAAGCGAGCGATCTCGCGGCTGATCGAGAGCCCAAGGCCGGTGCCGCCATACTTGCGGCTGGTGGTGCCGTCGGCCTGCTGGAAGGCCTCGAAAATCAGCTTCTGTTTGTCTTCTGGAATGCCAATGCCGGTGTCGGTGACGGCGATCGCGAGAGCCTTCACCGGCTGCGTCGCGCCATTGCGGCGGCCGGCCTTTTCAACCCGGAAGTTCAGGCTGACCTCGCCTTCCGAGGTGAATTTGAATGCGTTGGAAAGCAGGTTGAGGACAATCTGCTGCAAGCGTTTCTCATCTGTGCGGACCGTGTCGGGAAGCGCCGGATCGACCTTGATGGTGAAGCCAAGTCCCTTGTCGGCTGCCAGCTGACGAAAAGTTCGTTCCATATGCTGGCGAAGATGCGTCACCGGCATATCGTTGATGTCGATGGAAACAGTGCCCGACTCGATCTTCGACAGATCGAGGATATCGTTGATGAGGCTGAGAAGATCGGTTCCTGCCGAATTGATGGTGCGGGCGAACTCTACCTGTTTTTCGTTGAGGTTGCCGTGCTGATTGGTCGCCAGCAGGTTTGACAAAATGAGCAGCGAATTGAGCGGCGTGCGCAGTTCGTGGCTCATATTGGCCAGGAATTCGGATTTGTATTTCGACGTGAGCGCCAGTTGCTCGGCTTTTTCCTCCAGCGCGCGTCGCGCCATCTCGATTTCGAGATTCTTGTTTTCGACCTGCTTCTTTTCGTTCTCGAGCAGCTGCGCCTTTTCCTGCAGCTCCTCGTTCGTCGCATGCAGCTCTTCCTGCTTTTTTGTCAGCTCGGTTTGACGCGCTTGCAATTCCGACGTCAGCAGTTGCGACTGCTTGAGCAGGCCCTCCGTGCGCATCGTCGCAGCGATTGTGTTGAGAACGATGCCGACGGATTCCATGAGCTGGTTGAGGAACGACTGGTGTGTGTCACGAAACTCGCCGAACGAGGCGAGCTCGATGACGGCTTTGACTTCATCCTCGAACAGAGCAGGCAGGATGATGACATTGGCTGGCGAGGCGCTGCCAAGACCAGATGTGACCCGAAGGAATTCTGGCGGCACATTGTCCAGCATGATGGCGCGCTTGTCGGCGGCACTTTGCCCAACCAGGCCCTCTCGCAGATCAAGCCGCTGCTTGATGGCAGCTTTGCTCTCGGCGCCATAGGAAGCCGCCAGCTCAAGATAGGATTCCTCCTCGTCGCGATTGGTGACGTAGAACACCCCATACTGGGCGTTCACCAGAGGAGCGAGTTCGGACATGATGAGCCGCGAGACGGTGGCAAGGTCGCGCTCGCCTTGCAGCATGCGCGAAAACCGGGCGAGATTGGTCTTCAACCAGTCCTGCTCGGCATTCTTCAGCGTCTGATCCTTCAGATTGCGGATCATTTCGTTGATGTTGTCTTTCAGCGCGGCGACCTCGCCGGAGGCTTCGACGCTGATCGAACGGGTAAGATCGCCCTTGGTCACCGCCGTCGAAACCTCGGCGATGGCACGCACCTGGGTGGTCAGATTGGCAGCGAGTTGATTGACATTGTCGGTGAGGTCGCGCCAGAGGCCGGCGGCACCTGGCACACGCGCCTGACCACCGAGCTTGCCCTCGATGCCCACCTCACGGGCGACGTTGGTCACCTGGTCGGCAAAGGTGGCAAGCGTCTCGATCATGCCGTTGATGGTGTCGGCCAGCAGGGCGATCTCTCCCTTCGCGTCGACCGTCAGTTTGCGCCTGAGATTGCCTTGCGCGACCGCCGTCACGACATCGGCGATGCCGCGCACCTGATTGGTCAAGTTCGTCGCCATCAGGTTGACGTTGTCGGTCAGGTCCTTCCAGGTCCCGGCAACACCTTCGACGCGCGCCTGGCCACCAAGCTTGCCCTCGGTGCCAACCTCACGCGCGACTCGGGTGACCTCGCCGGCGAAGGAGTTCAACTGGTCCACCATGGTGTTGATGGTCGACTTGAGCTCCAGGATTTCGCCCTTCACATCGACGGTGATCTTCTTCGACAGGTCGCCGCGCGCCACGGCGGTCGTGACTTCGGCGATGTTGCGCACCTGGCCGGTCAGATTCTCGGCCATCGAGTTCACATTGTCTGTGAGATCCTTCCACGTGCCGGCAACGCCGCGCACCTGCGCCTGGCCTCCCAACTTGCCTTCCGTGCCGACCTCGCGTGCCACGCGCGTGACTTCCGAAGCGAAGGAATTAAGCTGGTCCACCATTGTGTTGATGGTGTCCTTCAGCTCCAGGATCTCGCCGCGGACATCGACGGTGATCTTCTTCGAAAGGTCCCCGAGCGCCACGGCGGTGGTCACCTCGGCGATGTTGCGCACCTGGCCGGTCAGGTTGGCCGCCATGGCGTTGACGTTTTCGGTCAGATCCTTCCACGTGCCGCCGATGCCGCGCACCTGGGCCTGGCCGCCGAGCTTGCCATCGGAGCCGACCTCGCGCGCCACACGTGTCACTTCCGAAGCGAAGGAATTGAGCTGGTCGACCATCGTGTTGATGACGTCCTTGATCTGCAAGATCTCGCCCAGCGCGTCGACGGTGATCTTCTGGGTCAAGTCGCCGGTCGCTATGGCCGTTGCCACCTTCGACACGTCACGCAACTGCACCGTCAAATTGCCGGCCATGGCGTTGACGTTGTCGGTCAGATCCTTCCAGGTGCCACCGACGCCTTCGACATGCGCCTGGCCACCAAGCTTGCCTTCCGATCCCACTTCGCGGGCCACACGCGTGACCTCAGAGGCGAAGGAGTTCAGTTGGTCGACCATCGTGTTGACGGTGTCCTTGAGCTCCAGGATCTCGCCTTTGACGTCGACGGTGATCTTCTTCGACAGGTCGCCGCGCGCCACGGCGGTGGTGACTTCTGCGATGTTTCGAACCTGGCCAGTCAGGTTGGCGGCCATGAGATTGACGTTGTCGGTCAAATCCTTCCATGTGCCGCCGACGCCCCTCACCTCTGCCTGGCCGCCCAGCTTGCCTTCGGTGCCGACCTCGCGTGCCACGCGCGTCACTTCCGAGGCAAAGGAGTTCAGTTGGTCGACCATCGTGTTGATGGTGTCCTTGAGTTCCAGGATTTCGCCTTGCACGGCGACCGTGATCTTCTTGGACAGATCGCCCGACGCGACCGCCGTGGTCACCTCGGCGATATTGCGCACCTGACCGGTCAGGTTCTCGGCCATCGAGTTGACGTTGTCGGTGAGGTCCTTCCAGGTGCCGGCGACGCCGCGCACCTGCGCCTGGCCGCCAAGCTTGCCTTCGGTGCCAACCTCGCGTGCCACGCGCGTGACCTCGCCCGCGAATGAATTCAGCTGGTCCACCATCGTGTTTATCGTGGATTTCAGCTCGAGAATCTCGCCCTTCACGTCCACCGTAATCTTCTTCGACAGGTCGCCCAAAGCCACCGCGGTCGTCACTTCGGCGATGTTGCGCACCTGGCCAGTCAGGTTCTCGGCCATGGAATTCACATTGTCGGTCAGATCCTTCCACGTACCACCAACACCCTCAACGCGCGCCTGGCCGCCAAGCTTGCCTTCAGTGCCGACCTCGCGCGCCACGCGCGTCACTTCCGAAGCGAAGGAATTAAGCTGGTCCACCATCGTGTTGATGGTGTTCTTCAGTTCTAGGATTTCGCCCTTGACATCGACTGTGATCTTCTTCGACAGGTCGCCCGACGCGACCGCGGTCGTAACCTCCGCGATGTTGCGCACTTGCCCGGTCAGGTTCGTGGCCATCGCGTTGACGTTGTCGGTCAGATCTTTCCACGTGCCGGCGACGCCCTTGACCCGGGCTTGGCCGCCGAGCTTGCCTTCCGTACCGACCTCGCGCGCCACGCGCGTCACCTCGGAGGCGAAGGAGGCCAACTGGCCGACCATGGTGTTGACGATCTTGCCGATGCGCAGGAATTCGCCACGCAGCGGTCGGCCATCAATTTCGACCATCATGGTCTGCGACAGGTCGCCCTTGGCGACGGCGCCGATAACGCGCGCAACCTCAGCCGTTGGCTGAACCATGTCTTCTATGAGATCATTGACTGAACGGACACTGGATTCCCAACTGCCGGTGGCATTGCGAACCCGGCCGCGCTCGCCTATCCGCCCTTCCTTGCCGACGACCCGGCTCAAGCGCTCGAACTCACGCGTCACTTGGTCGTTGAGGTCAGCGATCTCATTGAAAGTCTCAGCTATCTCGGAATCGAGGCCTTCATAAACATTGTCGATGCGGACGGAGAAATCGCCGCGCCGGAAGGCTTTCAGAGAATTCAGGATGCTTCGACGGTCCAATTGCTTCTTGGATGCCTGCACGGTCACAGCGCCACTCCCAGCCCTATGGATTTATACGGATAAAGTTGCCCCCGCGGCCAATGGTGGATCGCGCCGCGAGACCCCAAACGCCGCATTTTCAATTTTGTTCCATCGTGCCGTGAAATTCCAGGCCGACGATTGCGCCTTGGTTTGAACGCCGGATTTCATGATGCGGTTGCGATTTATCGGGCTTCAGCCGACCACGACACGTCATCGCCGTTTGCCATTGCCAGAGAGGCATGAATTGCGTTGCGCAACTCGGAAGGCGAGGCAGGCTTTGCGACCCATGTCCCGTGAAGGAAAATCGGATCGTGAAAACCCAAATTGGCGTAGCTTGCCGAATGGACGACAAAGGGGATGTTTCGGGCGTCAAGCAACGTAGCTATTCGTTCGAGCGCGATAAACGCCTCGTCTTCCAAAATCGCAACGGACCTATGGTGGTCCAATTATCGCAGTCCTTTGCTCTCCGAAGCGATCGGCAGCGCAGCACGCCGCCTGACCGGTTCCACCCGGTGGTCGAAGCTCACGGCAATTTTCTTGCCGGACATGGCATGGACCATAAGCCCGACCAATTCCTCGTCGTCGCAGCGACACTCAGGAAACCTTGCGCGGATTTCATCGACCGCAAACGCCGTCGAGATAATGTCGTCAGCGCGATAGCCAGAGATCACCGCGTAGACTGCGCTATAGGTTTCAAGGTCAATGACTTCGGTTTTCAGCACATCATCCTCCCTGCGGAAGGCCGACCGCAGAGGCGCCGGATGTCTCGCAAAGATTGCTAGATGCCGGCATCGAGTCTTCGGCGCTGTATCCTGTTCATTCTATGACGGTTGGCCGCGCTGTCGATAGCTCTGCAAGGCTTTGTACGCTTCCAGACACTGATTCACGCGAGCGACCAGATCAGGCAATCGTGCCGTTCATATCCGTTTTCCGGTTCACTGTAGCCGTCCGCCAACTGAAACAGTCCGCCCGACCAGAATGACGATTGTCGGCCCTTTCACTTGAAGCCCCCCAGATCAGCGAGTGAGTTGTGGCCAACACTCCAACACCTCCGCCATGCTGGCCGCCTCAATCTGCTCACTGAAGCGGGAATGGTAGACTTCCATCAGTGCGTCATGGGTCCGGTCGGCAGAGCTGCAGATGGCATCGGTGACGAGAATGACGCGAAAGCCACGATCGATGGCGCCAAGCACAGTCGCGAGAACGCAAACGTCGGTTTCGCCACCCGTGATCACGAGCGCACGCACGCCGGAGCCACTCAGCAGCGCGTCGAGCCGCCCCTCGGTCCAGGGCGAATAGACGTGTTTGTCGACCACCGTCGCCGGCGGTACAAATCGTGCAAGTTGAGGCATCAGCTCGATCAGGCGCGGATCGATGTTGGAAAGGGTTACCTCCGCCCACCGACGATAGTAGTTTGCCCACATTCCCGGCGCCTCGCCCGGGCGGGCGGCAGGAATGAAGCGCGTGAACAGGGTACGGCTGGCATGTCTGGCGACCAGTTCTTCGATCGCCGGGACCACCTTTTCAGCCCACGGCACGGGCCAAGGTCCACCCGGCGCAAACAGGCGCTGCATGTCGACGCACAGATGCAGGCCATCGTCGCCTATTGGTCCGTGAATCAATCCTTGGGCGGCCACTGGTGGATTCCGTCGGGTTTGGGTTACTGGCCTGCCTGCCGCGCTGCATCGGCCTCAGCCACATCAACAGTGTAAAGCAATTCACCGTTTTCGTTGGATACCCTCACAAGCCAGCCGGACAGAGCGTCCGTGCCAGGCTGCAGGTCGGCGAGAAGATCGATTGCGCAGCGGATAGCTTCGGACCGGGCCGCCTCAAGGCTCGCCATCCTCGACGGCGGTATGCGTCGGCTGGTTTCGCCATCGCGATACTCAAAGACATATACGTCGCCGGCGCCATCGCTTGCAGAGGTTATCTCGACCTGGTCGAAATTGCCGTTGCTGCTCGCGTCATATTCATTGGCTGCGAGATCAAAGGTCGCTGTCTGGACCAGGATTGCCTTTGCGCGGGCAAGCACGTCATCTTCAGCTTGTATCCCGACGTTTGCCATGTCCACCGTAACGCAGTCGCCGCCCTCGCCGCAAAATATCACCCGGCGAACCGACTGCCCGTCTGGCGCCCTGGCATTCACCACTTCGGTCCGAACGACTTGCATGACACTCTCCTGCCCGTGTCTGACAATGTTCATGGTGCGCTTTCGGTTCCTGCGGATGCAGGCGCCGGCCCGGCTGTCGAGACTGACAGGACTTCCCCACCGGACATTCACGGTGCACCGAGCCCCCGCCGCAGGAACAATTCGAACGGAAACGCGTTGCTCTAGCTGGAAACGGGATAAGCGCAAAATGGCCGCGCCACGTGCTGCCTGGAAGGGCTTCTTGAAGGTTGGTTCGGTTACTTGCGGCGTGAAGATTGTCGGCGCAACCAGCGAAGCATCCAAGATCCATTTCAAGATTTTGAACCGCAAGGACGGTCTGCCGGTCAGGAGCGTCTACGCCGACGAGGAGACCGGAAAGCTGGTGGATGCAGCGGATCAGGTGAAGGGTTTCGAGATCGAAAAGGACGAATTTCTCCAGATCGAACCTGACGACATAAAGGCGTTGAAGCTGACGTCGAAGCACACGCTCGAAGTCGGCGAATTCGTATCGATTGACGATATCGATACGCGCTATCTCGAGAAGCCCTACTATCTGATCCCGGCCGACGGCGCCGCAATCGAAGCATACGGAGTGATCCGCGATGCCATGAAGAACAAGGGCGTGGCCGCTCGATCCTGCGTGGTGCTCTACCAGCGCGGCCGCGAAGTGCTGATTCAGCCCTATGGCAAGGGGATGGTGATGACCGAGCTTCGCAACCACAACGAAATGGTTTCGGAAAGCACTGTGTTCGATGGATTGGCCAAGCAGAAATACGACCCCGATCTGCTCGAAATCGCCGGCATGCTTATTGACAAAAAAGTGACGACCTTCGATCCCTCGAAATTTGAAGACACCTATGAAGACGCGCTGATCGCCATGATCGATGCAAAGCGCAAAGGCAAGAAGCTGCCGAAGCCCGCACCAAGGCCACAGGAGAATGTCATCAACCTCGCTGAGGTGCTGAAGAAGAGCCTCAAACAGGAAGGGCTGGCGAGATCCACAAAGAGAGCCTCACCGAAACGCAAGACAGCATAGTTGATAACTGCCCAGCCAGAAGGTCCGCACAGCAGCCCCAGCCGCCCCTAAATCGTTTGGAACAATTCTCGCGGTTGCCCGTTGGCCACCAAGGACGATGCCTTACGGCCGAGATCAAGAACGTCGACAGGGCAGTCCTCAAAGAGCCAGATGCAGCGGATGCCAACATTGCGCTCAAAGGAGCCGGAACGCAGGACTCTGATCGAGCGCCGACAAGCCCCAGGACCGCCGGCCATCGGTAAAAATACATGGGGTGTGAAAAGACCCTTTCGCCTCCAGACGCGGCGACGCGCGACCTGTGGCGGCCGAACCCACGCCCAAGCGAAACCCGGAGAATAGATGTGCCCCCCAAACCAGAGCCAACCGAAGAGCCGCCAGTGGATGCGCCGACGTGGACGCCGGACATACGCGAGCCTGAGCCGGATCTTCTTCCCGACGAAGTGCCAGTTCCTAATCCGGACGAGAACCGTGATCCGCCAAAGCGAGGCGTGGTGACAGACTGAACAACGGGTTTGGTCCGGCATCCTCCTGCAAAGGCGTTTATCTCGGCGCCGGGTTCATGATCGCCAGTGAAATGCGACTGGATTTGGCTGCGCCGAATGCTTGACGGATTTGGTCTCGATAGTGTGGACCTATCGACGCTTCGCCAAGCCTCATTTTCCAAGTATCTGTTCGAACGTGCATTGCTTCGGGCTTTTGTCAGGACGCCATCGCAGAAATTTGGTGCCATGACGGAAACGATCGCCGGTGACATGATCGAACCGCACCTCCGCCACCAGTTCGGGCCGCAATGGCTCCCATTGTCCGCTTCTTTCCGTGCTCCACCGACTGGGACCGCCCGGCGCTTTTCCCGCGAAGCCAGGAGCCGATCGCAAAGCTTCAAGTTGTCGCGTAAGCTTGGCCCTGTCCTCCCGGGCAATCGTCGAAGTGAACCCGACATGGTCGAGTTGCCCCTGGTCATTGTACAGGCCAAGCAACAGGGAGCCGACTTCACGCGAATTCGCCAGGTAGCGGAACCCTCCGACGACACAATCGGCCGTGCGCAGGCGCTTGACTTTGACCATGGCGCGCTCGCCGGGCCGATATTCATCATCGAGAAGCTTGGCAACGACCCCGTCGGTCGAACCTTGTCCGGATTGGCCAAGCCATCTGCCTGCCGCCGCCAAATCACGCGTTGCCCGAGACAGTTCGAGATCCTTTCGCCCGGCCGACTTCACGAACAGTTCGAGTGCAGCGCGCCGAACCGAGAGCGGCTGCTGCATCAAGGCGCCCTCGGAGGTCGCCAACATGTCAAAGAGGATCAGCTTTGCCGGCGTCGCGACCGACAGTTTCCGGATCCTGCTTTCCGCCGGATGCAGCCGCATCTGCAAGGCGTCGAAAGAAAGAGAGCCTGCAATTTCGATGACGATCTCACCATCGACCACGAACTCTTTTGTTTTCAGTTCATGCAACATCGCGACGACTTCCGGGAAATACCGCCCTAACGGCTTGCCGGATTTTGCACGCAACTCCACGGCCGCGCCGGCTTTAAAGGCCAGGCAGCGGAACCCGTCCCATTTGGGTTCGTATTGCCATCGGCCAGCATCGGCCGGCAACGTGTCGGCAGCCTTTGCTTCCATCGGCGCCGTGCTCAACGCCACGCCGAAAGACGATTTTACACTCGTCGGCAGATCGCGAGAGATGGCAGATTCGCCCGTCATGAAAGTTCCGTGGACAACGATGGAGATCGACTCAACGCAGCACTGGTGCCGGTTTTGGAAAAATCATGCTTCAACAGGGTTAGGTCATGATGAGATTTCAACCAGATCTCATCATGACCTCGGACGGTCTACTCGGCAGCCTGCATGTTGATCTTGCTTTCCGCCATTTCGGTGAGCTTGCGATCGGTCGCCTGCTCTTCTTTCAGGTTCTTGGCCAACACGTTGGCGCAGTCGCTGCGGCCAAGCTGCTTGGCCCAGGCGATGAGCGTGCCATATCTGGTCATCTCATAATGTTCGACCGCCTGCGCCGACGCTATCAGTGCCGCGTCTAGGACCTCCTTGTCGTCAACGTCGCCGCTCACATCGTCGGCTTCTTCGAGAATGCCGTCTATCGCCGGGCAGTTGACCTCCTTGGCCTTGACGCCATGCAATTCGAACACCTGTTCGACGCGCTCGATATGGCCTTTGGTCTGCTCGAGGTGTTTTTCGAATCCGGCCTTCAATTGCGGATCGGTTGCCTTGCCGATCATCTTCGGCAGCGCTTTCTCGATCTGCTTTTCGGCGTAATAGATGTCGCGCAGCGTGTGCACGAAGAGATCGTCGAGTGTCTTGATGTCCTTCGAAAAGAAGCCCATGGCCTTACCTTTCATTGTGCAGAAGTTCGGGTTTGGCGGCGGCTTGCCCGCCACCCGCGGAGGCCGGGAACTCGTCCCGGCTTGCTGGTCAACGCGCCGGTGCCGGAGGAGTTCCTGATTCCGAGCCGGGCCGTTACTCCTTTTCGAGACGCTGCGATCCATCTCCGGAGGAGCTTTGACCCGATCACACGTTCCATGGTCCAGACGACGACCCCCAGGCGCACGCCGGCGCGGAAAAACTGACGGCCAGGAGAGCCGAAACGTGCTGTGCGCCGCAAGCTCTCGCAGGCGATGGCTGCCTCGGCAGATGCAATGCCAGCGTCGGGCGCGCACTATTGTCGGGAGAACTCTTGGTCAGGTATGCGAAGGCCCTCTTCATATTTGGCCGCCGACGCTCCGACCTGCCTCGACTGCCAGATGTTGTCCTCCAGATCGGCGCGTTTTACGGGGAGCGCCACTGGGTTCGACGCAGCCCGCCGGACAAAGGCGAAATACTCCTCATCCGGCCTGCGCGACATGGCATCGACCGCCGCGGCAATTGTCGGTCCGAAGCCTGCTTCTTCGAGCTTGGCGCGGGTCCAGCCTTCGCCTTTCTCCAGAACGTCATGAAGGTAGGCAACAGTCTTCTGATCGATTGTCTCGACAGCGTCGACGACACGGCGGCAATGCTCGATGTAGGGCCGCCCGGTCTTATCGCGCTGCGACGCGTGAACCTCCTCCGCAATCTTTGCCGCCTGGTAGAAACTGCTCATCGCGCCTGTCGTTACCGTGATTGTCTCTGCCTGATGAAACCTATTCGACGATATGTGGCGTGTGTCGCTTGTCCTCGGCAGGGTCGACATCGATACGGGCCTTTTCCGGATCGAAAGCGGCGTGACCTGCAATAGCCAGAGCGGCCGCATCGGGCGTTTCGTAGGCCCACATGAAATCGTCGGAAGAACTGCCGACGGCGTGGACACGCCAGTAGCTTGCGGTGCCTTTAAGCGGGCACCGGGTGGTGGTGTCGGTCTTTTCGAAAAGATCGAAATAGATGTCCTCGAAGGGGATATAGAAAACGGGCTCGTGCCCGTCTTCACGCAGGACCTTCGCCCGCTCCGTAGCTGCGACGATGGCGTCGGAAAACCGCACCGTCACCGTGCCGGAAAACGGTTCTATGGCCAATCGGCCAAGGTTTTGCTGTGAAGTTGCGCCTGAAGTTTGCATTTGGATTTCTCCCTGGCGATTACCGCAAGATCGGTCATGCTTGGAGACGAAATGCGCGGCGGCGCTTCAGGTTCCGGCATGTCCGATGAACCTGAATTGCAGCCGGACTTAAAGCGCCTATCGGTTGCCGTATCCAGCAGTACTCGTCGGTAAGGCGCGGTGAAATGCTCGTCCAACCCATTCGAAGACTTTGGAAGACGACACGGTGGTCGCTTCCGTGGAGCGTCAGGGCTGGCACCGAAATGATCTTCGCCGCTACTTGCCGGCGGGCGAGTTCCTGGCAGGAGATGCTCCAGCTGTTTGGCCGTCGTCAGCTGCCGCCTCACGCACGGGCTCCGGGGCGGCCTGAGTTGCTGCCAAGTGGGCCGCAAGGTCCCTATAGACCTTGCCCCTGCCGCCATCGTGTTTAGCGATCAGGCCAAGTAGGTCATGACGGCTTAGCTTTGCAATCTTCATTAGGAATTCGAATTCGTGCTTCGGAATCGAGGCTGCTAAGCGATCGAGTTTGGCCCGCCGGGTCTCTTTGGACACATGTGCTCCTATGTATCCAGGCAGCATGCGAGGCACGTATTCGGAGGCCCGCCATTGTCTTGATGGCGGGCCTTCGGGCGGCCGAAGCCGCTAGGTCCATCGACTACTTGTTGCAATTTTGCACGGTCGAGGTCGTTGCGCCACTTGCAGTGTTGTTATCGATGTCATTGCCTGCGGCGTCCTTGCAACGGTCGGTCATGCCGTTCGATTTTGTAGTCGAGTTTGTGGAATTCGGATCGGTTGGCACGGCCGCATTCCCGCTGCCAGTGCCAGCGGCGCCGCCGCTGCCAACAGTTCCAGTACCAGTTCCATTACCCGTGCCAGCCGTGCCGCCAGCACCCGTTCCATTTGTCTGCGCCAAGGCGGAACCGGCCAAGGCAATAGTTAGCACCGACGCGGCTAGAATTTTCTTCAACATTGGAGTCTCCGTGTTTGAATCGCCGAATTGCGATCGCTTTCCCAACGACAGGTTTTTCTCATTGTTCCCGGCGTAATGGATTGTGATCCGCAGCAGCCTTCGTCGAGGTGGACACTCTTGACGTCGCACGAATTGTGATGAGACCTGACAAGGGCAGGATGGGCTTTGTTCAACACCAAAGCGATATGTTGGGCGCGGCTGCATGCATCCGACGCGGATCGCGATGCGGAATGTGGGCAAGACGGGTTACAACAGAAGCGGCGATCAGAGCTGCGAGCGAACCGGCCGCCTTGATGTTAGTCTGACGGTTGAATCTCAAGACCATTCCGACGCAGGAGCAGAACGCATGCCGGCTCGATCCGAAGGATTTACAATCGCTCTGGCTCACAACGGGGATGCACGAACGCAGGCGGCCGCTGCGCTCTATCGACACAACATCGAACAAACCGGAATCGATGACCGGGCAGTGATCGGCGCGGAGCTTACCGACCCCTCGGGAAAGATCTGGGGTGGAATTTGGGGCAGAACGGAACTGGGGCTCCTGTTTCTCGACATGTTCTTCTTGCCTGACAAATTGCGTGGCCGATCCTATGGATCACAGCTTCTTATGGCGATTGAGGAGGAAGCCATTAGGCGCGGATGCAAGAGAGCCGTCGTCGAGACGAGCAGTTTCCAGGCGCCTCAATTTTACCGGCTTCATGGGTTTGAGGAATTCGGCAAAGTCGAATTCGTTATTCCAGGACATGCCCGCATCTTCCTTCGCAAGAAACCTGCAGTAATCTTTGCGGAGGCGCCATCTGCACGAACGGCTGTTCGCCGGCAAAACGCCGGCGCCTTAGCCCTCCCAGCCGTAGCCATCTACTCCCGAAGGTCCTTTTGCCCTTTCCATCCGGGAAGCTCGGTCATCGGGCATAGCAGCCGCGGTCGCGCCGGATCGGAGATATCGAGTTTATCCCAGGGAATGCGGTACAGGCCGTCGCGACGGCGCAGCCGAAACAGGTCGAGCATCGCGATGCCGATGGTCGAAGCCGACAGACGCTCGAACGCGGCGTAGATGCCAACGTGGAATTCAGTAACGACGAGCTCGTCGCCACGCTGTTCGGCGAGAATCTCTTCGATGTGACCGATGCTCTTTCCACGCTGCGAGAGCACGCGTCGCCCGGCAAGATGTTCGAGGTTGACTGTCCTCATCATCACGCTCCTGGGATGCGCCCGATGACATGATCGCGCAACCAGTCCTGCCAGGCGAAAATCGACGTCTCGCCCACCTCGATGTCACATTCGATGTCGAGCCCGTTGTCCTGCACCTTTTTCCACGCAATCCTGTGTGGCTCGGCGTGGCGTTTGCCACCCACCCTCGTCGCCAGTTGCGCCATCCATTCCCCGGGCCGCGCGCCAAGGCGGCGCGCCAAAGTGATGGAGCCGAGTTCTATCGCGACAATCCTTGGTGGTTTGCCCCGCCGCAACTCGGCCACCACTCCGTCGACCTTGCCGATCTTGACCCGCCGGCGGTCGAACACCTGCTTGTCCAGGAGATCACGCATCAATTCCATCATGTGCCTCCGAATATCTGCAGCGGAATCGTCACCACGGCGAGCACGAAGGCAAGCGCGATAATGAAGACAACGGCGGCATTCGAAATGATGCCGTTGCGATGTTCGCCGACATAGCGTTCGTCATTCAGCAGGAAGAGAAATGGAACTACCGTCAGCGGAAGGCTCGCCGCCGTTACCGCCATGGAAAAGATGGTCAGCCTCAGTGGGTCGAGGCCAAGCATGATCGGAATGGCGGCCAAAAACAATGATGCCGTATAGACGGCACTGAAGCCCGGATCATCGCGCGGCTTGCGATCCTCGCCCCAGGTCCAGCCAAAGCCCTGTGCCACCAGATATGCCTGTTGCAACCCTACTTCGAGTGCGGCGCCGAAACAGGCAATGGCGAGCGAGGCAACGAATAGAACGAACCCCCAGAAGCCGAATATAGGGATCAGCATCAACGGCAGTTGGTGATAGTCGTCCACCTGGTCGATGCCGCGCGTCGCGAGAACGAGAGCAGCGACGATCAACACGCCGATCGAAATGGTCCCACCGAAGGTCATGCCCAGCCCGGCGATGGCACGATTGGCTCCCAGGTGGCTTTCATCCCATTTGTCCTCGATAGCTCCCGAGGAATAGAACATGAAAAGATAAGGCGATATCGAGGCGCCGAGAATGCTGGCCGCCATGAACCAGTAATTGATGGCATCGTGAGCCGGCAGCGAGGGCACGGCGCTGCCAGCGACCGCTGTCCAGTCGGGCTTTAACATCACCGCACCAACCACGAAGCACAGCGTCACGAGGCCGAGGACCGAAATGCCTTTCTCGATAAAGCCAAACGTGCCTTTCCACAGCAGCAGCCATGCCAGCAACGCCACCGGCAGTGCCCACCACTGGAAGCCTATGCCGGTGGCAAGTTCGAGTGCGATGGCCACACCGCCGATCTCAGCGGACAGCACCATGAAATTGACGAGAAGGACGACGAGCAACGGCCATAGGAAGACGTTGAACCCAAACCTTTCACGAATGCCCTCTGAGATCGTGTGATGGCTCATCGCCGCGAACCGACCGGCCATTTCAACCAAAAAGATGATGCATATGGTGCCGAGAACTATGGCCCAGATCAGCTGGAATCGGAAGGCGGCACCCGCCTGCGCCGCCGTAGCCATCGACCCGACTTCGAGGAAACCTCCGACACTGGTGACGACGCCAAGCGATATTTCCAGAAGCTTCTTCACGGCTTTGGTCCGAAAGCGCTGGTGTAAGCGGCGGCGAGCGAGCGCATGGCCGCCCGAAGATCCTGTTGTGCGCTTTTCACCTCAGTGCGATTGTTCACCCGCAATCCAGCCTCGGCATGCGCCACCGCCACCGACAAACTGTTGACTGCTGCCGTCAGTCCAGCTCGCCCGGCTGGTTCAGCGGTCTCGGCCGATCGAATTTGCGCCTCGACATCGGCCAGCGTTTTTCCGACCGAGTGCAGTGCGGCCGTGGCATAGGCGGACGGTGCCGCTCCCTCCACCCAGGCATCCAGTACCATCGATACGGTCTGTGCCGCGGAGGCCGCTGTTCGTGATTGCTGCGCCACCTGATTGGAAGACGAGCATCCGGCCAACCCGGCTAGCATCAGAAGCAAGCACAGGCAGCCAACCGGAAAATGACGGTCGTTATGGGGTACAGCGCGCGTTGGATGCGCCACGCGGATTTCCTCCCCGGCCCGAACCAACTGCGTCCGGCATCAATGATCTAGAGCGCTCGGAGAGCTCGTCAAACGAAACCGACGACGAGCCTGTGAGGTCGGCTAGTCCAACGTAACAAAACGCTCCATCCCGGACAGCCGTTAAAAGAGGGGGGCCCGCGCTTCTCTTTGGCGCGGAGAAGCGCGGGCAGATCGGGCTGAGGGGATGACCCGATCGCGCAGCATCAACATGGGAGGGCAACAACGCTGCACGGTTCGAACTTCCAACCGGGCCACTTGTTCCAACTTCAACTGATCCGTTCTGAGTACTCAATCCATGCGTTTGGGGGGCCTTTTTGAAGGTAGGCCATGGCGAGTTCTCATGGCGTAGAACGGTTTTTGTCGCAACGGCCCATCCATGAATGCGCGCGAGGACCGCGACGACGACCGTCGCCTGACCGTCATGACAGCGCACGATCAATCCAGCCCAAACGCCGCGGAACAATTGTGCCCACTCGTGGTTCCGATGGCACGAAGATGGAGGATATGATGACGGACGCCAAACTCGCTGTGGTGACCGGCGCCTCGAGTGGCATCGGAAGGGAACTCGCAAAGCTGTGCGCTAAAGACGGTTACGACCTGATCATCGCCGCCGACGAGCCGGCTATCCGGCAGGCGGCAGAGGCACTTGAAACCCACAATGTAACGGTCGAAGCCATTGAGGCCGATCTGGCGACCGTCGAGGGCGCCGATCGGTTGATCTCCCAGATCGGCGATCGCGATATCGACCTGTTGTTTCTCAATGCGGGACGCGGGCTCGGCAACGGCTTCGTCGACCAGGACTGGCGAAAAGTCCGCCGGATCATCGACACCAATGTCACCGGAACGGTCTATCTGGCGCATGAACTCGGCGCCAAGATGGCCCGGCGAGGTCGCGGACGCATCCTGTTCACCGGGTCGATCGCCGGCTTCATGCCCGGAACATTCCAGGCCGTCTACAACGGCACGAAGGCGTTCATCGATTCCTTCTCGATCGCGCTCCGCCATGAGCTGAAAGATAGCGGCGTGACGGTCACCGTGCTGATGCCTGGCCCCACGCAGACGCGATTCTTCGAGCGCGCTGAAATGATGGATACCAAGGTCGGCTCCGATGAAAAGGACAATCCGGCCGATGTCGCCAAGACGGGTTACGAGGCGATGATGGCCGGTGATGAACAGGTCGTCAGCGGTTGGAAAAACAAGCTGCAGGTCGCCGCCGCGCATGTCACGCCGGCAGGCACCTTGGCCGAACAGCACCGTAGGATGGCCGAGCCGGGGTCGGCGTCCAGCGACTGAGCCAATATTCGCGTCATCAAAAGGGCTGGCATTCCCAAGGCCGCATGTGCTGCGCGAGGCAATCTATCGCTGCCGCAGGGGCGGCACCATCTCGGTTCCCGGCGTCTATGTTGGTCTGGTCGATCACATCCCGTTTGGCGGCAATGAATAAGGGACCGGCTTTCCGGATGGGCCAGACGCATACGCAACGCTACCTGGAACCTTTATTGGCCATGGTCCAGAACGGCGCAATCGACCGCTCCTTGTGATTACCCACCGGACCGATCTGAAAGCAGGGCCGGATCTCTACAAGACGTTTCGCGACAATCAGGAGGTTGTGTCAAAGTGGTGATGCGGCCTCACGGCCGAGACGGGCAAGGCGACCACACCTCACTGCAATCACAAGGGAACATTCGCGTCGACGGCCGGTTAGGTGCCACTTCCGTAATGGTCACCTGCCGTCAAAGCGAGCCCATGATGAACCATGACCAGCATGACAATGTACCAGACGCAGCGCGTAGACTTGTCGCTGGAAGCATGGCGGGAGGAATTCTCGCCGCTTATGCTTCCACGGCGTCAGCCGATACGGGAACAGTGCCTGCTAAAGCAGGCCCTGCGAGCCCGATGCTCAAACAGAATCCGGTGACGCAATATCACCAGCCGCCGTTCAAGCCACAGGAACAGAAGTGGCCGGGTTTGGCCAGCAAGATGGTGCCGCGCCCGGATCACGGCGAAACGACCTACAAGGGATCAGGCAGGCTTGCCGGTCGCAAAGCGCTGATAACCGGCGGCGATTCCGGAACCGGTCGTGCGGCGGCGATTGCATTCGCGCGCGAGCGTGCGGACGTTGCTTTCGGCTACCTCCCCGAAGAACAGGAAGACGCCGACGAACTGGTGGACCTAATAAAAGCGGCAGGTCAAAAGGCTTGCCGGCGATATCCGCAATGAGGCCTTTTGCAGAAAGCTGGTCGATGAAGCAGCAACGCCCCTCGGCGGTCTCGACATCCTGGTCAGCAACGCTGCCCGCCTCACTAGAGTCCACGGTCCTCAAAAAGGGGCGCCAAGGCCACCGCTCCTTAGGCGTGGTGGGCTTTCAGACCGTCTACAGGAGGAACCAATGGCCGGCGATGAAATAGAAAGAAGGCGACTGCAGATGTTGATCGAACAATATCTGGAGACCCGTAAGCGACGGCACGATTTCGTGTCGATCGCGAATGCCGAACTCGCGATCAAGGCTGTCATGCCGCATTGCCCGGTGTCGAGCGCAGCGTTGGCAGAGATGATTGCCGCTGGCGCCGTCACTTACGGCCTTGGCGTCCTATTCGACGCGAGGAAAACCGAGGGCGAACTGCCCGTTGTTTGATAGGCTCACACGGCTGACCAATCGTCGCGCGGTGGCGAACTTTCGCCCAGCGCTGGAGTACGCCAGACCGCGAGCATGCCAATCGTGCCGGCCGGATCGCAGGCACTTGCCGGCGACGCCGGCTCGGGCCTGGACCCGAATGTCGTCTCATATCTGGTGAAAAACCAGTGTCTTTGTGCAGTTATCGGGCTTCTCGTTGGGTTGGCACCGTTCCGCTGTCCTGGTGTCTTGCCAAAGCTGTCGGTTGAACACCGAGCATATTTCGCACGGCCTCGACCAGCGCGGCAGCCCACACGGGTTTTGACAGCATCTTGTGATGACGCAAATCCTGCGGGATGTCGGATGCCGTGTACCCACTGACGAAAACAAACGGAATTCCGCGTTGCGCTAGAAGAGGGACAAGGGCAGCGCTGGTCTCGCCGCCGAGACCAATGTCCAGGACCGCGGCAGATATGACTTCACTCTCGATCAGCTTTTTCGCGCGAGCAACGGACGGCACTGGCCCGGCGATGGCGAAGCCGGCCTCTTCCAGAATTGCGCGGTGCTCCTCCGCGACCAGCCATTCATCTTCGACGACAAGGATACGAGATGCAGTCACGTTTCGCTCTCCCGATGATCGAACGGAAACTCAATCCGCAAGCTCAAACCATCGGAACCGAAAGATGTTTCAAAATTTCCGCCAAGCCGATACTCAATTTCGCCTTTCACCAGCGAAAGACCAAATCCCGTCTTCTCAGGCGGACTGACAGCGGGACCGCCGCTTTCTAACCATTCGAGCTGAAAACCGTGATCCGACGCCGACCAAGTCACGGACACCACGCCGTTTGGCACGGACAAGGCGCCATATTTTCCAGCATTGGTGGCAAGTTCATGGATCACCATGCCAAGCGACAGGCCCTGCTGAGGCTTGAGCCGAATGTCCTCGCCTGTGGTGTTGATGCGTTCCAGCCCGAACGGCTCGACTTCCTGCCGCACGATTTCCTCGACCGAGACCTCTTTCCAGCTTTCGCGCGAGAGCACTCCGTAGGCCCGCGCCATGGCGCGCAGGCGACCGATGAGCGCTTCGGCGAAAGCCTCCGAAGAGGGAGCATTTTTCAGGGTCTGACTGGCAATGCTGACCGTAACAGCCAGCATGTTCTTGACCCGATGGTTGAGTTCCGAGATCAATACCCGCTGGTGGGCTTCGGCTTCAGCCATGGTCGTCACATCGACAAAGGTCACCACCACGCCCTGGATTTTCCGCGCGCTGTCGCGGTAGGGGATCAGCCGCACGAGATAGTGGATGCCGTTGCTATCGCGCGGTAGCTGGTGCTCGATCATCTCGCCGGCCCTGAAAACCTGCGCGATATGGTCGCGCAGGTGCGGATAATCGAGCCGGCTGGCAAGATCGGTCAGCGGTCTTCCGATGTCGGTCGGCAGCAAGTTGAAGAACGAAGACGCCGCCGGCGTGAAGCTGCGGATAACCAGCTTGGTATCGAGAAAAACAGTCGCGATCTGTGTGCTCTCGAACAGGTTCTTCAGATCGCTGTTGGCACGATCGAGATCCTCGATCTTGGAAACCAGTTCGGCATTGATGGTGTTCAATTCCTCATTGAGGGACTGCATTTCTTCCTTGGAGGCCTCGAGCTCCTCATTGGAGGACTGGGCTTCTTCGTTGACCGAGACGAGTTCCTCATTGGAAGATTTCAACTCCTCCAACGCGGTCTCATATTCTTCGATCGTCGATTGCAGGCGCTCGCGCGTATCGCGGAGCTCGCGTTCGAAATCAGCAATCCCAGATGCCACCGGCTGTCGAACCTTTAGAGCCTCCAGCCGCGGCTGCGGCTGGCCCACCGGCTCGAACAGGACGAGAAACAGCGGCTCGCCGCTGCCGCGATCAGTCAAGGGCTCGATCGTCAATGTGACGAATTGGACACGATCTTCATCTTCTTCAATGGCTATCGCTTCGCGCACAACCGTGCGCCGGCCCTCGGCGGCTTCCCGCAAAGCGCCGCGCAATTCCAGACGCAGGCCGCTGCGTGCCATTGTGAGCAATTGTCTGCTCGGCACCCCTTGCGGCGGCTCGAGATATTTGCCGGTTCGGACCGAGTAATAGACGACATCTCCATCACCATTGACGACGACGTGAGCCGGAGCGAAGCGTTCGAGAACCTGCGCTTCAACGGTTTGCCTTAGGGAATAAGACAAGCCGCGGCGGGCATGTGTGTCATTGGCGCTGGAAAAGTTGGTTGCAGGCGCAGCATTCAACAAGATCGGCAGCCGCGGCGGCGCCGAATGTTCTCGTGCCTTGAAGATCCGTTGTTTCTTGTCGACCGGTGCAAACAGGTCGGCATGCTGGCTTATGCTTTCGGAGGTGCCAAGGAACAGATAGCCACCGGGCTTCAGCGAATAGTGGAAGGTCGGAATAACCTGCTTTTGCACATCGGGGCCGAAATAGATCAGGAGGTTCCGGCACGACACCATGTCCATGCGCGAGAAGGGTGGATCGCGGATGACGCTGTGCGCCGAGAAGATGCAGAGATCACGTACGCTCTTGCTCAAGATGAAACTTGTGCCGTCATTGCTGAAGAAGCGTTCGCGACGTCCAGGCGAAACGCCCGCAAGCAATGACTCCGGATAGCGCGCCGAACGTGCGATGCCCAGCGCCGCGTCATCGATGTCCGTGGCGAAAATCTGGATGCGCGGCACAGCCGAAAGTGTATCCATATGCTCGCGCATCAGCATTCCGATCGAGAAGACTTCCTCGCCGGTTGCGCAGCCGGGCACCCAGACGCGGATCGTATCGTTGGCGTCCTTGCCTTCGAAAAGTTTGGGGATGACGGTTTCTTCCAGGGTCTTGAAAGCGTCCGTGTCGCGGAAGAAATTTGTCACGTTGATCAGCAGGTCGCGAAACAGCGACCGCACTTCCTCCGCATTTGAACGAAG
This sequence comes from Mesorhizobium sp. M1004, assembly GCF_040318795.1. NCBI lineage: Bacteria > Pseudomonadati > Pseudomonadota > Alphaproteobacteria > Hyphomicrobiales > Phyllobacteriaceae > Mesorhizobium > Mesorhizobium sp. M1004. Next base: position 110,564 of record NZ_JAMYNB010000007.1, on the reverse strand, counting down.
CAACTCTATATAGGCATCGATCGCGGTGTTCTGCGTTATTTGCATGCGTCGCCTGACGCGACGCAAGAACGTCTTGGCCTTGTAGCCCGAGAAATCATGTCCCGAATGGCTGCGCAGGATCGCGTAGATTTCCTCCTGGCCCTTGCGGAGTTTCAAAGCACTGGCCTTGCCATCGTCAGCTTCAAGCTCGTCGAGCAGTTCAAAGCTGTGGGCAAATTCCATGAGTTTCGCACCCATCTCATCGGCTGGGATGGCGATATCGATCAGACCGGAACTGATCGCGCTGCGCGGCATGTCGGGATTGCTCGGACCCGACTCGTCGGAGAGTTGCGCCAGCGTCAGGCCGCCATTCTCCTTGATTGCCTTGATGCCCAACGTACCGTCGGAATCGCCGCCCGACAGGACGACGCCGACGGCGTATTCGCCCTGATCCTCGGCCAGCGCGCTGAAAAAGATATCGATGGGCTTGCGCTCCCTGGACACGGAATTCGGTTGGCGCAGCTTTAGGCTGGAATTTTCGATGGTGAGGATCGCGTTGTGCGGCATCACGTAGACGGTGTCAGGATGGATACCCATTCCATCTTCAGCGACACGAACCGGAATTCCGGTGTAAAGCGCAATCACTTCGTGCAGCAGACTTTCCCGTTCGGGGCTGAGATGCGTGACGATCACGAACGCCATCCCGCTCGAAGACGGCATCCCGCGAAAAAATCCCTCCATGGCGGCAATGCCGCCCGCAGAGGCGCCAATACCGACTATGGGGAACCTCGGCAGCTTTTGCATCAATTGTCCTGCTTCAGTGAAATGCAACGCGGCAGCGCTGATTTCGATCCAATGTGTAAACCGTTCCTGGTCGAATTCCCATCCCGCACCGCCGATAGCCACGGAACCGATGGACGCGACCGCCGTTTAAAGCCCGGAGGGCTGCTATGTTATTAGGCATGCGAATTCTGCTCGTCGAGGACGAATTCTTGCTGGCAAGCGAACTTGCCTCCTATTTCAGCGATTGTGGGGCGACCGTTTTGGGGCCGGTGTCGTCAGTCAGCCGGGCTCGACGATATATCGATTCAGCGGATGGGGCGGTGCTGGACATCGACCTCAACGGTGAGACTGTTTTTCCCCTCGCCGATGAGCTGACGGACAGAGGCATCCCGTTCGTATTCTTCTCCGGAAACGATCAGATCACCCTACCGGAGCGGTTCCGGTACACCCAAAACCTCTCCAAGCCGGCCGGGTTCAGGACGGTTGCCGGGATCCTCGCCGCGCAGTCAACAGCGCTTGGTGAAGACAATGTTTTCCGCGCTCTTCCAAAACTGAGGCTGTCCGCCCGGCTGTTGTTAGGCGACCCACAAGCGGCCGATCGCCTCGTCGAACGGACATTGAAGGCGGCGCTGGAGGAGCGGTTGTCGACGCGGCATGACCTTCCCTTGAGCGAATGGCTCAATACACTCATGGAGGAGGTGCTCCGCAACGACAGGTCTGGAATCATGAATTAAGATTGTCCGATAGTTTGCCGCAGGCCGCCCTGTCGACCGCCCCCGCCACGGTACCCTTCCCCAAGAGCGCTTCGCTTCGTCTTGCAAATACGGCCGCATTCCTGCTAGAAATCCTCGTGGCCAAACCTCCGCAAACCAAACCTGACTCATTTCGCGATCCTGTTGAGGGCGACGCACTCGCAGCGCTGCTCGACGAAATCGCGGAAGAGGAAACACCTGAACGGCTGTTGAAACTCGCCCTTGAGCTGCAGCAGCAACTGCTGTTGTCAAAGCAGCTGAAAAATCCCAACTGAACGGCCTGCAGCTAGGCATCTTGATTTGCCTCGAGCTCCACGATGGCGTCATCGCCTCGTTCGCCAGACCCCTGCTGCGGTAATCTTTCAGCGCTCGATGTGGGCGAAAGCCCAGTCTCAATAGCTCAGCCGTTCTGCCCCCAGAAGCCCTGATCCCATCATGGCGCCGATGAGACGACCTGGAAAATCAGAGCCGACTTGGGTCGCAGCCCAAGGTCGATCACTGCTGCCCTGGCATCTCGGTATTTTCTTGCGGGTTCTTTTTAACGCCGGGCGCGGGTGATGTCTCGGCGGGGGCATTGCCGCCTTGGTTCTGTTCCGGGGTGCGCTTTACTGGCGATGTCTGCCACGATCCGCCTGAAAGGGGTATGAACACAAAGAAGGCTAGCAGGGCGACGAAGATCACAGCCGCAATGACGACGCCCCACCCGAGTACATTTCGGGTGCCACGCTGTTCTTCCTTCCGGGACACATGCTCCGTCATCACTGGACTCCTTTGTGTCATTCGATGAAGTACAAATTTATCGTGCAGATCGACCGCACGGTCTGCTCTTCCCCGGCGCCGGCCACCGGCACAGCTGAAGAAAGCTGAAGCTAATCTTCTCCAGCTTTTCGGCTGCCTGGTTTGGCGACCCGCTTTGGCGTTTCCGGCACTGCCGGTTTCCGCTCGGGTGCAGGCGGATTGACCGCCTCATGCGCCAAACGGGCTTTGCGCAATCGCGCCGTTTTCTCTTCCCGCGCTTTACGCTCGGCTTCCATTACTCCTTGTGCGTAGAGGGTGGCTCGTGCGTCTCTGTCGTTTGCGGATCCACTGGCCGCCATAGTCAGCCCTCCGCCTTGTAATTTCTTGCTTCCTTCTTGGCGCCGTCTTTGCCGTGCTCGGCTGCAAGCTCTTTGGCCTGCCCGGGTGACACGTCGGTGACTTCGGCCAACTTGATTGCCTCTTTTTCAGAGAGATCACTGTCCTTTCGCGTGGGGTTCCTTGTCATCGCAGATCTCCTATCAGAGCCCAAACGACCGGACCGGCGGTGTGTTCCGTGGAACCTTCGATAGTCCACCGATTGAGGCGGGCTATCGCGCTTCCGGCAACGAGCGAAAAGTTTCTGATGCGGGCTGACAAGGTACATGATCAGCTTCAAGGCCTTCGAACTGCTAGGCAAGCCGGGTTATGGCCGGGCTATGACCGTGTGGGACGCGTGACACACGGACGGATTCAGGCATCGATGCCAGGCGCTAGTTCTCGCCCGCGAGCGTGGCGAGAAATGACCGCCGCCATTCTGCTGCGTCATTGCGCCTGATGCGCTTGAGCAGTGCACTATGCCTTGCAATTCTTTCCTCAAGCGGCATCGCGAGCGCTTTTGCGATCGCATCGGCAACCTCGTCGACCGCATACGGGTTCACGATCAAGGATTCGGCAAGTTCTTCGGCCGCACCTGCAAAACGCGACAAAATCAGCACTCCGGGGTCGGCTTCGTCCTGCGCGGCTATGTATTCCTTGGCTACGAGGTTCATTCCGTCACGCAGGGGTGTGACCAATCCGACCTGGCTAGCGCGCAACAGGCCAGCAAGCCGAGAGCGTGATACGGCACGGTGGATGTAGCGGATCGGGGTCCAAGCCAAATCCGCGTATCTTCCGTTGACCGCGCCGGCGGTTGCTTCAAGCTGGGCCCTGATGTCGGCATAGGCGCTGACCTCCTCGCGCGTCGGCGACGCAATCTGCAAATAGGTTGCCGCCCGCTCGTGTTCCGGATGCCTTTCCAAAAGACGCGCGAAAGCCTGCATGCGGCCGGGAAGACCCTTGGAGTAGTCCAGTCGATCGACGCCGATGATTTGCTTGAGACCCAGAATCTGGCGGCGCATGGAATCGATCTGCACATCCTCCGCCGCCTCATTGGCCATGCGTGCGATTGAATCGACGTCGATGCCGATCGGAAAACACCTCGACAACACCGTGCGGCCGTTCATCTCAGCCGAACCATTGATATCAAAAGTAATGGAGTTGGCCGCCTGCACTGAGCGCCGGAAATTCCCCACGTCCGTTTCGGTCTGGAACCCCACGACCTCATATTGAAGCAGGTCATCGATGAGTTCTTCATGGTCGGGCGTGGCTACAAACAGGTCAGGCGGCGGGAACGGTATGTGAAGAAAGAAACCGATCCGATTCCGGACTCCCAGCCGCCGCAACTGGGCGGCCAAGGGGATAAGGTGGTAGTCGTGAACCCACACCAGGTCGTCGTTGCCCGACAGCAGTCCTGCGAGCGCCTTCGCGAACCGCGCATTGATCTGCCGGTAGGCGTGTAGAAACTCTGCCCGGTGGTTCACCAGGTCGAGTCGGTAATGAAAAAGCGGCCACAGCGTGCTGTTGGCATAGCCATTGTAATAGAGCGAATACTCCTCATAGGGCAGGGTAAGCGCAGCCGTCTCGATCTTTCCCACGCGTTCCAAGCGGATCAGCGGTTCGTCGCTCGCGGCGTAGTCCTGATACTCAGCGCTTGCTCCTAGCCACAGGCCTCCACGCTCGGCCAACGCATCCCCGATGCCTACAGCAAGTCCGCCGGCTTGCGACAGATCGCGAATGTTCCCCAGCCTGTTCGAGACGACAACCAGACGACGCGGGATGGCGCGATCGCCAGTTAGCTCAGCCTCCCCACCTAAGGCGTCGCGCTCAAGGGGATCACCAACCGTTTGCGAGGCCTCGTTGAAAATTTCATCCGGTCGCTGCAACAAGAGCAAATCCTGAGCGTGAAGATCGCTTGGGGAACGGTCCGCGCGTGCGATTGTTCCCGACGTAAGTGTCCAGCCGGACTCGCTGGATCACATTCTCGGCCCGCTCGGCGCCTTTTTCAGCGGCTCTCGCAGGATCGTCGTCGGACGCACCGGTGATGAGACCCCGATCCAGCACGCCGAGCAGCCGCTTTGGCGACGGCCGGACTTACCGCTTTGGTATTCATGCTGCCGGATCCCCTGCCCTGTCATATCAACTCCCCACCTTGGCAAAAGCCCCAACTGACCAAACGGTCAGTCCACCTCGATTACCTTGCGCGTCGGCTTTCGTTGGCGGGGCGGCTGCTTTGCGGCTACGGGCGCCGGCGGGGTCTGCGCTATCGATGCCTCCAACAACTGTCGCTGTTCTCTAAGCCGCGCCGTCTTGGCTTCCCTGGCATGCCGCTCCGCTTCCAACAGCAACTTGGCTTCTCGATCCGCCCTCTCGATCTTTTCCCTGTCGATGCGTCGTGTTTTCAAGGTCGCCTCCTTTGGTCAGACGGCGAACAAAGTGCGGACCTGAAAAAATGTTCCCAACAAACTAAGGCCTGATCTGCCTCAAATGATATTGACGAGCAACGTGCAAGTTGCGCGCATCTGCGGCTCTGTGACGTCCAAAGGAACTGCTTGCCGTTCGCGGCGTTACGCCACCAAGCTGGCCGGAAGACTACCATGGACGACAAACCACGAACGACGATCAGAAAACCGGCCCGGATTGATCGAGGGCATTGCTTTTGCGGAGCCATCACAGCTGAATTCAGTGGCGATCCCTTTTGGATTTGTTTCGACCACGACGATGACTGCCGACGAGCGATCGGCAGCCCACTGACGATCTGGATTGGCTATCGTCCAGATCAGGTCCATTGGCTCGGCCCAAAACCAAAAACATTCTCGAAAACCAGGGGCGTCGTGCGCTCCTTCTGTTCGGAATGTGGCACCTCGATTGGGTACACCGATGAAGGCTTGCCAAACGAGTTCTACATCTCGATCGGATTCATGGACGCGCCCGAGAAGTTCCATCCCCAAGCTCAAGCCTATTGGGAAATGCGGCTGCCGTTTATCAGGATGGATGACGGTTTGCCTCGCGTCGAGGGCTACACCCGGGCGCGCGACCCCACCCAGGGCAATCCCAGAGACCGGTGAGGCAGGAGGCTGGATCCGGGCGTCAGCGCCAGGGCTGGCGGATCCTGAACGGCGGCCGAACCATTGGAATGAGAGAAATGTCCAAACGGACAAATGCCCGAAACCAATTTCACCGGGGTGGGTTGAAGATGGACATGCGGGACTTGTTTTCACAGTCTGACGACAAAGAAGCGGATGTTTGAAGGATTCAAGCTAGAGACCGTGGATCTGCCCGAGTCCTCACTGAGAGTCAGGTATGGAGGTTCAGGCCCGCCGCTTCTTTTGCTGCATGGCCATCCTCGGACGCACGTTACCTGGCACCGGGTAGCCCCACTTCTCGCCGCCGACCACACAGTTGTCTGCCCCGATCTGAGGGGCTTTGGCCGGTCCTCGGTACCGGCGGACGCCGTAGACCATGCTGGATCCTCCAAGCGTGCCAAGGCCAGGGACTGCATCGCTCTCATGCGACATCTCGGCTTTGGCCGGTTTGCGATCGCAGGCCATGACCGCGGCAGCTACACAGCGTTCCGAGCAGCGATGGATCACCCGTCAGCGATCAGCCATCTGATCGTCATGGATAGCGTCCCTATCCTGGAAGCCCTCGAACGCTGCGACGCCCGCTTTGCGAAGCTCTGGTGGCACTGGTTCTTTTTTGCACAGCCGGACAAGCCCGAACGCGCAATCATGGCCGATCCTGACGCGTGGTATGGCGGCTCAGCCGAGTCCATGGGGGCTGAGGCCTATGTCGACTACAAGGACGCAATCCACGATCCGAATGTTGTTCACGGCATGCTTGAAGACTATCGGGCAGGTCTGGCCATCGATCAATTGCACGATATCGATGACAGGAAAGCTGGTCGCCGGGTCGCGTGCCCGACCTTGGCGCTCTGGTCCGCCCGCGATGACCTTGAGGCACTCTACGGCAACGTGCTCGATGTTTGGCGACCCTGGACCACCGAACTGAAGGGCCAACCGATCGAAAGCGGACATCATATGGCCGAAGAAGCAGCCGAGGCGGTAGCCGCAGCTGTCATGGCGTTCTTGCGCGAACCGACGTCGTCATGCGGCGAGCTTTGCTGAACCGATCCGTTTGATGGCGATGCTGATCGACCGTTCGCCATCGTCGTAGTCGGCCCAGGCGACGGTCTTTTTCAGGTGGCCCGGAACCGTGCGAACGGTGTATTTTTTCGGATCGAGATCCGCCTTCACCTGACTCCAGGTCAGCGGCATGGATACAGTCGCGCCTTCCCTGGCGCGAGGGGAGAGAGGGGCGACGGCTGTCGCCATGCGATCATTCCTGAGATAGTCGAGAAAAATCCGGGATGTCCGCAGCTTCTTGGCCATGTTGACGAGGTAGAGATCCGGGCTATCTGCCGCCATCTGGATGCAGACGGCCTTTGCGAAGGCCTTGGCCTCGGCCCATGTCGTCTTGCTGCGTTCGGCCGCCAATGGCGTCACGACATGCAAGCCTTTGCCCCCCGTGGTTTTGCAGAAGCTCACCAGGCCCAGATCTTCGAGACGATCGCGCATTTCCTTGGCTGCCGCGACCACCTTCGCAAAAGGGACTTCCGGACCGGGGTCAAGGTCGAAGACAAGTCGGCCAGGTATTTCGGGATGACCCGGCTGGCAATTCCAGGGGTGAAGCTCAAGGCCGCCTATCTGGGCGATCGCGGCCAGACCCTCGACGCGGTCGATTTGCAGATACGGTTTGTGATCGCCGAAGACTTTTACCAGTTCCAGCAGATTGGATGTGCCTGGCATTGCGTGGCGCTGGAAAAACTGCTCGCCGGCGTAGCCATCCGGCGCGCGCACGAGTGAACAGGGACGACCTTTGATATGTCTGATCATCCAGGGGCCAACGGTCTCGAAATATTCTGCAAGATCGAGCTTGTCGACGGGCTGACCGTCGCCGGCATTCGGCCAAAGCGGCTTGTCCGGCTTGGAAATGATGACGCCCATGACAACCGGGCTTTTTCCTGTCTTGCCAGTCACCTTGGCAGGGTCGGCAATCGGCGTCTCTTGAGGATCAGCTGGACGCTCGGCCTCGACGTCTTTTGCGGGCTTGTCTTCACGCAGGCCTTTGAAGGCGGCCTGCCGGATATTGCCACCCCCGGTCCAGCCGGCGAACTCGATTTCCGCGACCAATTCCGGCTTCGTCCAGAAGACGGTTGAATTCCTTTTCGGTGCGCCATCGCCGGTAAACGGCGACGTCGCGGCTTTCATCTCCTGCAGCCTGGGCATCAGCTGCTTGACCTTTGCCTCGCTGAATCCGGTCCCCACACGGCCGATATAGGCGAAATGTTCACCGCGATTGACGCCGACGAGCAATGACCGGAATTTGCCGTTGGTCGTCGACCAGCCGCCGATGACCACCTCATGCCCGGCGCGGCATTTCGATTTGGCCCAGGTGTCGGTCCTCCCCGAAACATAGGTTGCATCGGCCCTCTTGGAGACAATCCCCTCAAGCGACAGGCGACAGGCAGAACGCAGCACCGCGTCGCCGCCATTGCTGAAGTGCTCGACATAGCGGATGAGATTTTGCGCGCCGCGATCGACTTCGCCGAGCATCTCGCTCAGACGTTCCTTCCGTTGTGAGAGAGGCATCTTTCGCAGATCGACGCCATTTGCGAAGAGCAGGTCAAAAGCAAAGTAGATCAGGTCCTTCGTCCGGCGCTCCGACAGCGCCGCCTGCAGTGCGGCAAAATCGGGCGCGCCGTTCTCGCCAAGCGCTACGATCTCGCCGTCGATGATGACGTTGGGAAGACTGGCGGCCTCCTTTGCGACGGCGCCAAATTTCTCCGTCCAGTCAAGACCCTTGCGGGTCCTAAGCGCGATGTCCTTGTCTTCCACGCGCAACTGGACGCGATAACCGTCAAACTTGATTTCGTGAACCCAGTTCGTCCCGGCCGGCGGCCGGGAAAGCGTTGCGCAAAGCTGTGGTGGGATGAAGTCGGGCATCTTCGCCGCTGAGGCACCAGCGGCTCGCTTCGGCCGCGGAGCAGGCTTTGCCGACTTGGCGGCGCGCTTGTCGGCATGGCCGCGCTTGCTGTCCCAAACGGCATCCGCATCGGCCAACGATGAACCTTTCATCATGAACGGCTTCGGACCTGCCCCCTTCCCCGCTGCAATCCTCTCCATGCTCCGACCCGAGGCGACGGATCGATCCTGAGCCAGCACCGCATCGCCATTGCCCTCTGTCGCGTATTTGTCGCGGTGTTTTATCAGCAGCCAGTTGGTCCGCTTCCCGCCATTGCGGTCATGCTTCATGCGCACGAGGACGAAACTTCCATGCAGGCGCTTGCCCTGCAGCGTGAATTTCAGGTCGCCTTTTTCCAACGCCTTTTCGGGAGACATGGCGCCTTCCGGTTCCCAATATCCGCGATCCCACAACTGCACCGTGCCGCCACCATATTGTCCTTTGGGAATCGTGCCTTCGAAGTCGCCGTACTCCAGCGGGTGATCCTCAACCTCCACGGCAAGTCGTTTGTCGTGAGGATCCAGTGATGGACCTTTGGTCACAGCCCATGATTTGAAGACCCCGCCAAGCTCGAGGCGAAGATCATAGTGCAGCCGCGTGGCCGCGTGTTTTTGGATGACAAACCGAAGTCGATTCGAACCCGCAATCGAGCTTTCGCCGCTGGGCTCTTTCGTCTTCGCGAAATCCCTTTTGGCCCGATAGGTGGAAAGCTCGCCCGTTTTCATGGAAGTGCCCCGACTAATGACGCAACGCCGGGACTCAACGCAGTGGGTGAGATTTGGTTCGGTTCATAGCTGAGACGACGCCGATGCTGCTTTTCCGCTTCAGAGCGGCATCGGCGTCAAATGAGGCCTTCAAGGATACTACAGGTGTCGTCACCGCTGACGTTAAGGTTCCTTGGTTTGCCCAACCATTTTTGCAAGCTCTGAAAATGGTGGGATGTCCAGTTCGCCTTGCGCGTTGTTTGCGATCTGCAGAAGCCGGATCGGGAAGCAGATCGCGTCACGGTTGGCCGGTGACATGTCTTCGTAGGTCCGCTCGTCACCTGTCATGGACGCCTCTGCCTTTCGCAGGGCGGTATCGATCTCGTCAATTGACAGCAGGCCTTTGTGAACGAGCAGGTTGTTGATTGACGCGACCGCCATCATCAACCCTTCAAGCTGAAGATTGGCAACGTTCATGGCTTGACCGTGTTTCCGCCGCCCGGCCTCGCCGGGGCGTTCTGGCCATCGGATTGGTGCGTCTTGTCATCCACCTCATTGACTGGCCGCGTCAGACCGACCCCACTTTTGGGTTTCTTGTTGCCGGCCGCATCCTGAGAGAACGCATCCGAAGGATCAGGACCTGTTCTAGCCGGGTACTTCGTTGCGCCGGTCTCGCGACGGTTTTCATTATCAGGCATTTTTGATCACTCCAATCGGATGACCGATAACCATTACGAGCCCGGCGAGTTCCGGCGCCGCATGGAACATTTCTGGGCGTGGTGCAGAGACAAGCGGGCGTGTCTCGGCAGTCACGCCTCGCGCACTGGCGGCAGGTCTCGCTTTCGTTGCCCACAGCACTAGGTTCCTCGTTGAGGCAAAAGGAATTCCCCATGCGGGTGGCACGCGAAGCCTGGGTTCTTGGCAAGGAGAGCATCCTCGGATTCATCAACGACAATGCCCTCAGCCACGGTGCGGCGATGGCATTCTATGCCGTTACGTCCCTGGCCCCGATCTTGTTGATCGTTGTTGCGATTGCTGGACTTGTCTTTGGGCATGAAGCAGCTCAACTCGCTCTGTCGGCCGAAATCGCAGGCGTGATGGGATCGCAAACCGGCGACCTTCTGCGCAGCACCATCGAAAGCGCTTCTCACAGAACCGCCGGCACTGTTGCCACCTTGGTGGGCATCGTCACCCTCTTCGTGACAGCCTCCGGGGTGTTTGGCGAAATGCAGCTTTCGCTCAACACAATCTGGAAGATTGACCCACCACCCATGTCTGTGTCGCGATTGGTGCGGGCGCGGGCGGCCAGCCTGGGTCTGGTTGCAGCGTTGGGATTTCTACTGCTTGTGTCGTTGGCGGCGAGTGCCGCCATTTCCGCGCTTGGCGCTGTCATCAACGCCCATCTGCCGTTCGGCACGATCATTCTCGCGTCGATAAACGGCATTGTATCATTCGTGCTGATTTCCGCTCTGTTTGCCGCGATCTTCAAGATCCTGCCGGACCGGTCGCTCGCTTGGCGCGATGTCGCAATTGGCGCGGCAGTGACCGCTTTGCTCTTCACCATCGGCAAGTCGCTGATTGGCTGGTATATCGGAACCAGCGCGATCGCATCCTCCTATGGCGCGGCGGGTGCACTGCTGGTCGTGCTGCTTTGGGTTTACTATTCGTCTGAGATCTTCCTGCTCGGCGCCGAGTTCACGCGGGCCTATTCCGTCCGTCTCGGCAGTCGGTCCGACCTTCAACCGATAGTGGAGGCAGAGAGCCCGTCGCGACAGACATCGAACCCTGGGCCAACTATCCAACGCGAGGTGCAAGCCTGGATTGTGATCACGGGTTTGCTGACCTTCGTGGCGACACGGGTCTGGCCATCGCGGCGATCTTAGCTGCTTCCCACCAATTCTGTTTCTTTGGAACGCAACCCGGACACCGGAATTGCATAGGAACAGGAGGTTGCCCATGCCAAAATTTCGCTTTGAGACGACAGTATCCGGCCAGACTACTGCTTTCCAGGAAGAGCTAGCGAGTGCGGAGATGGCCAGTCCAAGAGCAATAGAGATGGCGCGCGTAGCGGTGGCGGCGGAACCTGGGTCAGGAACCAAGCAATCGGGATCGACTATCAAGGTCTACGATGAAGCCGGATATCTGGTCGCCACAGTCAATTTTTCCGACGTGTTGCCGAGTGATCCGGACGCCGGACAGCATGGGACTGGCGACGCGGTTGTCGAAGAACCGGGTGTGATGCGGTCTGGCTGACCCGTGGTAGATCAGGGTTTCACGTTTCGCTCACGCGATCCCCGGCAGGGCAATTTGCTGAGATCGCGAGGTCCTCGGCCATCGTCGGATGCTAGAGCTGAGATTCGATCGGGAGGTGACGGACGAAGACCGCCAGGATACGGCGAAAAAATCCGGCTTCTGGTTCATGCGTATAGTCCTGAATCTTGCCTTCGCCGCATCCATGCCAATGCAGAACATTGTGCTTCAGTTCGAGCCGATAGCTTGTTTCCGGAGATATTTCCGATTGGAATCGATGCCGCAGCTCGGCGACCAATTTCGGATCCTCAAACAGCACGCCCATTTCCGAGTTCAAGGACACTGACCGTGGATCGAAATTGAAGGAACCGACGAAGCCGATATTGTCGTCGACGGTGAAAGCTTTCGTATGCAGACTGGCGCCCTTCGAGCCAAACACCGAGATTGCGGAGCGCCGGTTGAACGGCTGAAGCTCGAAAATATTGACGCCATTCCTCAGCAGCCGCTTGCGATAATTTGCGTAAGCGCCATGGACTGCGGCGACGTCCGTGGCGGCCAGGGAATTGGTCAGAACCGAAACGTCAACACCGGCGCCGACAAGGTCCAGCAAGATCGCTGTGCCCCTTTTGCCGGGGATGAAATAGGGCGACACAATTTCCAGACACCCGCGCGTGGATTGGATGATCGGACGCAGCTCTTTCATAAGCCAGCTGCGACGTCTCCAACCACGAACCTTCTCCGGCGGATCGGAAATGACCCGCACGCCATCCACCCAATGAACGTCGTTGCTGGCCGCAATAAACTCCGTGATCGAGCCCCGGTTGCCGATGCCGTTCAAGAATTTGGGATCGGGGCCGGTATCGCTTCCTTCAAGCCATTTGGCATGCTCATGCTCAGCCACTGATCCCAAGGTTTTGATTGGCTTGGCTTCATTGCAAGCCCAGAAGGCATCGAATATCGCCGCGGTTTGCCGTACCGCAGGCCCCAGGAGCAGCAGATCGAGGTCCCGGAAATTGGTTTCTGCCGCATCGAAATAGGCATCGCCAACATTCCGACCGCCGACAATGGCAAATTTGTCGTCAACGATCCAAGCCTTGTTGTGCATCCGTCGCGTCAATGCAAAGAGCCGCAACAGCACTTCCACACCACGCATGATCCGGCCGCGCCTGATACCGCTCGGATTGAACAACTTCAATTCGATGTTTGGATGGTTGTTCAGCGCCAGATATGCCGCATCATTTTTACGCGGATTGACGTCGTCAAGGAGCATGCGCACCCGAACACCGCGCTCAGCAGCTCGAAAAACCTCGCGAAGCAGCAAGCGGCCGGTGTGGTCATCATGCCAAAGGTAATACATCAGGTCGAGGCTGCGCTCAGCGCTCCTTGCCGCCAGCACGCGCACAGCGAAAGCGTCATAATTGTCCGAGACAAGCAGCAAGCCGCTCTTGCCGGTTTTGATGTTGTCGTCTGCGGTTCGCGAAAGTGATACGTCCATAAAAATTGCCACCTTTGGACGGTGCTCGCTGCCATCCCGCTCAAATCATAGCTAGAACCATTCTGAGGTATTCTGGTTGCATACGCATTGTCCAATCACCCAATTGCTGGATGCAAGCAGGGCCAGCAATCAAGCGGCTGCAGAGCGGTCAGGAGGCTTGAGAGGCGTTGCCCCGACTGCTCTGCTGCCGCCGCGGAACTTGCGTCTCCTGCAGTCAGACCGCACGACCGTTGGCGGGAGCCCGATGGCGTGCGCCCCGCCGCGGCTCTTCGACGAGAATGACGTGGTCGTTGTTCTCAGTGAAGCGCAGGACCCTTTAAATTTAGATATCTCCATTATCCCGGAACCGGGTTCGGGTTTCCGAGTTAAGAAAATGCTCGCGACGGGCAATTTTCAACAGAGGAGACGGCACAATGCCCACTGCCAAGAAAGCCAATGGCAACAACAAGGACCTGGAGGACCTTTTCCTCGATGGCCTCAAAGACATCTACTATGCCGAGAAGAAAATTCTGAAAGCCTTGCCGAAGATGGCCAAAGGCGCATCCGAAGAGCAAGTTTCGGCAGCATTCGAGAAGCACCTCGCTGAAACCGAGGGGCAGGTCGAACGTCTGGAGGAGGTCTTCGAGATTCTCGGCGCGGCCGCGCGCGGCAAAACCTGCCCGGCGATCGACGGCATCCTGGAGGAAGGATCTGAAATCCTTCAGGAGTACAAGGGTTCGACTTCGCTCGATGCAGGGCTCGTCGGTGCCGCGCAAGCCGTGGAGCACTATGAGATTGCCAGGTATGGAACCCTGATTGCCTGGGCTACGACGCTCGGCAAGGATGACGTGGTTGCGCTCCTCAATGCGACACTTGAGGAGGAGAAGGCCACCGACGAGGCGCTGACTGCCCTCGGTGAAGCCGGCGTCAACGAACGAGCGGCAGAACGGAAAGCGGCTTGATTGATCGCCTACCCAACCGCCTCGGCGACCTATGTGCCGAGGCGGTCCCGGGAGATGAAGGACATGATCACGCATATCTACAAAGGACTGGAATGTTTCCTGCTTGAATGTTCGGCCGCGCTGGTCAGGCGCCGCGCCCTTGGTGGTTCGCGCAGCGATCCTCGGCAGTTGCGAGAACAGCGCAGAGATGAGTTCAGGGCCCGCAAAGGCGCCGAATGAGCGCCAAGATGGAGAGTCGGATGGGCTTCTTTGGAAAATATTTCTCAGGACTGTTGAGCAAGAAATCGACTGACGGCAAGGGGAGCGGCGATATGCGTAAAGCTACCGGCGCGGGTCCGGCGATTGCCGCGCATTCCAAAGATGCAAAGACATCCGCTGCTTCCGGTCAAAGCACCAATGCTTCGAGCAAAAATGCAGATGGACGATGACAAAAGGCAAGATTTGGCTACCGACCCTATGTCGCATCGAAGCGGCGCAAAGACGTTAAATCGTCGAGATGACCCGCATCGCAACCTTCAACGTCAATGGCGTCAACGGCCGACTGCCAGTGCTTCTCAAGTGGCTTGGCGAAACCGGCTATGACATCGTCTGCCTTCAAGAACTGAAGACCTCTGACGAAAAATATCCCGTCGATGCGATTAGAAACGCCGGCTATGGCGCAATCTGGCACGGACAGAAGTCCTACAATGGCGTGGCAATCCTCGCTCGCGGGATTGAGCCGCTGGAACGTCGTCGAGGTCTGCCGGGCGATCCCGACGATTCGCACAGCCGCTACATCGAGGCAGATGTGAATGGGCTTGTTGTCGGCTGCCTGTATTTGCCCAATGGCAATCCAGCGCCGGGGCCGAAGTTCGACTACAAACTTCGCTGGTTCCAACGTTTGATCACCTATGGCCAGGTGCTGCTCGGCGATAGCTCACCGACCATCCTGTGCGGCGACTATAACGTCGTTCCAGGCTCGATCGACGCGGCGGTGCCGGGGCGCTGGGTTGGCGATGCCGTTTACTTCCCCGAGAGCCGGAGCGCGTACGCCGAAATGCTTGCTCAGGGCTGGATCGATGCCGTCCGTCGCATTCATCCAGAAAAGGGAATTTACACCTATTGGAACTTCTCCTACCGCGGCGGGTACGATCGGAGTTCCGGGCTCCGGATGGACCATCTCTTGCTGAGTTCATCCCTATTGGATCGCCTGAAGAATGCCGGAGTAGATGCCGAAACGCGTGCATGGGACAAGCCGAGCGATCATGCGCCAGCCTGGATAGAACTTGATTGAGCTTCCTCGGCAAGGAGCCTGAAGACCTGGTGGCGCTCCTTCGTGATTAGATTTGGCCGCATGTAGGCGTTGCGGCGTGGTGGTGGAACCATGGCCCAGTTCAGCCACGTCGACTTCGGAGGAATGTCACAATGGTCCTCCGGCATGACGATGGTCGGCGACATGTTCAATGACAGCCTCAAGGCGAAGCTCAACGCTATCGCGGCGGAGCTCTCGGCCTACCTGCGCGATCATCCCGCCAAGCCACAACGCGACGACACGAGCTATCGTTCTGCAGCTATGGCCCACGCCGGCTCATGGTGGCCTGAGGAGTTTGGGAGCCCGTCTGCCGCTGGTTCTCAAAACAATATGCGCTACGCAGCGTTTCCTGAGCGAAGCCGCCTGGTCATCGACGATCATGGAAAGATGGAGATTTATGACACAGGCGACCATCGCATATCCGGTGTTTCGCAGAGCCAGAGCACGGACTCCACCCTGACCTTTGTCAGCCAGCACGGCGTGGTCCGCGTATCTGATCTCAAGCGCGTATTTGCGACGTAGGGCAGGCCGCTTCCATGCAGACAGTCACGCTCATCGGCTATCTCGCGACCGTCTGCTCGATGAGCAGTTTCACCCCGCAAGCCTGGAAAATCATCAGGACACGAGAGACAAGCGGCATCTCCGCACCGACGTATGCCATCACTGTGTTGGGGTTCGCCTTGTGGCTGGCCTTCGGCATCATGAAGGCAGAGTGGCCGATCATAATCACGAATGGCGTTTGTCTCCTGCTGTCAGCGTTCATTCTCACAATGACAGTCCTGCCGCAGGCTGAGAAAGATGCAGTTGCCAAGGCTTTCGACCCCGACGACTAAATTAACGCTTCCAACTTTTCAGCAGCGGACCTTGGCTGCCATATGCAGGATCCTTGCGCGGACGCCCCACGCTGGGGATGGTTGCGAGCGCATCGCTATGCTGATCCTTGCTCCTACATTCGTCATAAGTCCCAAACGGAGGATACGCGCCGACAACCAAAAAATCATCGGATGCCGAGAGGCATTGGTGCCCGGTGCCTGCCGGGAGGACCGCGACGTCGCCAGCCTTCAGCGACAGCGTTCGTCCTTTCTTGCCCCCAAACCGGACTTCAGCATTTCCGCGGGCAATGCCCAGAACCTCGTGTATTTGCGAATGATAGTGAACGTAATCATAGATGCCGTTTCGCCAGCTATCGCCCCATCCGTTTGCATCGAAAAGCACCTCCATGACGGCTGCTGGATCAAGTCCTTCGGGCAATTCGACGGCGCCTCGATAAACGACGAGCGGCCATGCTGGATTATTGGGTACAAGTCCATCATCCTTGAACCAGAACTCATTCGACTTTCGCTGCCTCACAAATCCGGCGACAGCTTGCTTGCGCGGTCTTGCGAAACCGGTGACGTTCTCGATCACTTTCTTGCTGGTTTCCAAAATGCTCATCGACGCTGCCTCTAAAGCAGAGGTTAGTTTAGCCGCTCGCTCAGAGCTCGACCTTTGCGTTGTCGCCCACATTCGGCTTGGCGCCGGTAACGGCCGCAAACACCATCGTTGCGGTAGCCATCATTAGCCCCGGGCTGTCCCACAATTCGCCTTCCTCGGGTTTCACCGTTATCAGACGAATCTCGGGATCATCGGCATTATCCCACCAGGCTGAGTCAGTTTTCTCCCAGAGCTCGGCGATCTTTTCCCTGTCATTTGTCACTGTGGCCGGGCCTGACATCGTGACGTATTTGTAGTGGCTGTTGTCACTCCAGGCCAATGTGACCTTTGGATAGGTCGACAGCTGCTTGCTCTTGGCGCTGTCGTCATTGACGAGGAAGTATATGGCGTTTTCCTCACGGACCACACGCGCAGATAGCGGACGGGCTCGATTGTACTCGCCGTCCCAGGTAACGAACAAGCAGACGTCGATGTTTTCGGCGAGTTCCCAGATGCGGTCTGTTGCCTCGGCGGGCGTGAGGTCCGTCTGCTGCTCTCGGCGGTTAGCCATAAGATGTCCTCCTGCGGGTGAATATCCTTGCTGACAACTCACGTCCCGCCACGACGTTCCAACTCACTGGTTCCTTCGACCTGCTAAGCGGCGGTGGAACTTTCGAAATTGCCGGAAGTTTGGATGGCAAACGCGAGGCCATGATGGCGGACAAGACGCTTCGAACATCAAAACGGACACCCGAGCAGGACGCAAAGGGTCAGTCGGAAAAGGACCACAAGGGCGGCGGAAGCGATGGCGTCGCCAGCGCCGATCCGCGGGTGATCTCCGGCAAAAAAGACGGCGACGCGACATTCCCTGTCAAGGGACCGAAGAAATAGCTATGAGCTCATTGGCAGGGCATCTGGCGGTGTCATCAATGCCACGGAGAAAATTGACGAACGGCTCAAGTCATTTCGCTAAGAGCGACAGAGTTAGGGCCGGCCTTCCCGACTTGCCGCCCGCCAAGTGCGATCGCGGCAATCGTCAATCCGCATCGGCCATGTCGTGTCTCCTACTGCGTCGGATGACACTTTACTTGCCGTCACCGACACGGATCACCTTCAACCCTCAGGAGTTTCATGGCCGCATGACGCGCATCCGCCTGAAGGCGCTAATGGCAGCCTGGAAATTACGCGACCTTTGAAAAGAGAGCGACGTCGCATCTGGCTAAACCATAGCGCCATCGGTGATCGGTTGTGGCAACCCGGCTCTGGTAGAACAGTGAAAGCTGACTGCCATCGATCATCACTGTCGAGTGGCCGTTCTCGCCCGGTTGACCTGGCTCCAGCACCGGGCCGATCGAAACGTAAGGCCCGCTGACCTCGTCGGCGATGGCAAAAAACACCCGTTGCCGGTTTCCCCGAAGGCCATTCGGAAGAAAGCAAGTGGCGTTGAGAAGCACCCGGCCGTCCGGCAGCTCGATCAGTTGCGCGCCCTCAATGCCCCATTCGTAGTCGGGATCATCTCTGGTGTTATGGTGGGGAACATCGTTGTGGTCGAGGATTTTGCCGATCCGCTTCCACGGACCGAACCACGAGTCGGACTGGCTACGTGCCAGATAGATGTCGGGCTGAGGCACCCTGGTGAATTTTGGCATCGCCGAATAAACCAGGTAGCGCCCACCGCCAATGACTGCTGGATGCGGATCGTAAATGCCGTCCTCTTCCGTGTCCGGGATGGCCAGAATGGCCGGACTGAGGACTACCCAATGGAACCCGTCGTTGGAAACCGCATGCTCGCAACGGCCACCCGACTTCATGAATTCCGTCTGAATGAACATGTGGAAGACGCCGCACTCGTGGGTCACACCGGGAGCCGCAACACCAGTGCCGTTGATTGGAAGTTCGATCGGATCATGCTCGGCCCACGGCCCATAAAGATCGGGCGCCGTGGCATGCAAGATTCTCCACGTCTCGGTGGTGACCGTGCCGCTTGACCCGAAGACGTGCCAGACACGGCCATCGAAGACAGGACACGGGTCCTTGAGATCATCCACGCTTTGCGGATGAAACAGTGGAAAAACGTTGGTTTCAAAGTTGATGTTCATGTCAGCCCCGGAATTCGCCTCGGCAGTCGGAGACGCGCAGAGATACAGGCGAATCATTGATGTTAGGCACATTCTATAGCCAACGAGTTGAACGCAAATACGGCAATGCCGCTGTCCACCAGCATTCGTCGTTCAACCACGCTTTCAGTGGCGGCCGGGTCCCGACAGCCGCCCTCGCCTACGCAACCAGATCCCGCTTCGTGCGTGGACCAAGCGGGCGACCGGGCCTTCTTCATTTCAGTTGGAACAACTCACCTGATCGAAAGTTAGGAGCTGGAACTAAGTAGTTCTCTCCATTCGCGATTAACAAATGTTAATCGTAACATAAATAGTGTCACAGAGGGAGTATGTCAATGGAAGCGGCCTTTGGCGGGGTAACCGGCAGTCAATATGTTCGTCGCGAAAATATACTGGTTTGCTTCTCCCACTTACGATGGAATTTTGTTCACCAGCGTCCGCAGCATCTCCTCACTCTCGCATCCGCTCAGCAGCGAGTGGTCTACTTTGAAGAACCCGTTTTCGAAGAATTGCCGCAGCCGCTGATGCGGACGAGCGTGGCATCGGAAAACATTCTGATTGTCACACCAGTGCTGCCGCTTGGCACGTCGGCCGCGAAAGCAGATGCCGTCCAGCGGAGATTTGTGCAGCAGACCATCGCTTCTATGCCGCATAGCCGGCTGATCGCCTGGTACTACACCCCAATGGCTCTTCGCTTTACGGAATTCCTCGACCCAGACATATGCGTCTATGACTGCATGGACGAACTCTCTGCGTTCAGGAATGCGCCCCCCGAGCTGGGCCAGATGGAAAAGGCGCTTCTGCGCCGCGCGGATCTGGTTTTCACCGGTGGTCTAAGCTTGTTCGAGACCAAGCGTCACCTCCATCCCGCCATCTTTCCATTTCCGAGCAGCATCGATGTGAGGCACTTTCACACCGCAAGACGGCCAGGAAGGGACCCAGCCGACCAGGCGGGCATTCCTTCCCCGAGGGTTGGATATTTCGGCGTCATCGACGAGCGGCTGGACGTCGATCTCGTGGCGCTAGCGGCAAAGACAATGCCGGACGTGCATTTCGTCATGCTCGGTCCGGTTGTCAAGATCGACCCTGCAAGCCTGCCGCAAGCCGAAAACCTGCATTGGCTTGGCCCGAAAGCCTACTGCGATCTGCCCGACTATTTGCGCCATTGGGACGCCGGATGGATGCCGTTTGCCCTCAACGAGGCGACGCGTTTCATCAGCCCGACCAAGACGCCGGAATTTCTCGCGGCGGGTCTGCCGGTGATCTCGACGGCAATCGTCGACGTGGTGCGCAGTTACGGTGCTGCCGGGCTGGTGGAAATCGCCGACTGTGACGATCTGGAAATCAAGCTGCGCTCCGTCCTTTCGCGACCGCGTCAGATGCTCCTGCAGCAAGTCGATGCCTATCTTGCGGACATGTCCTGGGAACGGACATGGAATGCCATGGCAGCTCACATTGAGCGCGCCTACCAACGCAAGAAGGTCGTGCCCCTTCGCAGGAGTGCATAGCCATGTTCGATTGGCTGATCGTCGGCGCGGGTTTCGCCGGCAGTGTGCTTGCCGAACGGATAGCGTCGCAGCGTCAGGAAAGCGTTTTGCTGATCGATCGCCGCAGCCATGTGGGAGGCAACGCCTACGACTGCTACAATGAAGCCGGCATCCTCATCCATCGCTACGGCCCGCACATCTTCCACACCAACAGCCAAACGATCGTGGACCACCTTTCGCAGTTCACGCAATGGCGGCCGTACGAGCACAGGGTGTTGGCGGCCGTGGACGGGCAACTGGTTCCCATCCCGATCAATCTCGACACCATCAACCGGCTTTACGGGCTAGACCTGACCTCGGCACAGCTGGAGGATTTCTTCGCGTCGCGACGCGAAACGGTGGAGGATGTCCGAACGGCTGAGGACGTCGTCGTCAGCACCGTGGGGCGCGAGCTCTATGAAAAATTCTTCCGCGGCTACACAAGAAAGCAATGGGGCGTCGATCCCAGTCAGCTGAGCAAATCCGTGACGGCACGAGTGCCGACCAGGACCAACCGTGACGACCGCTATTTCAGCGACAGCTTCCAGAAAATGCCGGCCGGCGGGTACACGCGGATGTTCGAACGCATGCTCGATCATCCGAACATCAAGATCATGCTGCAGACCGACTTCCGTGAAATTCGTGAGAAGATACCGTTCAGGCGCATGGTTTATACCGGCCCGATCGATGAATATTTCGGCTGGCAGCTCGGGCACCTTCCGTACCGTTCGCTTCGTTTCGAGCACGTTACACTGGATTGCGAGCAATTTCAGCCGGTTGCCGTGGTCAATTATCCCCAGACGGAAGATTACACGCGCATTACCGAGTACAAACATCTGACCGGCCAGCAGAGTTCGCGGACCAGCCTGACCTACGAATACCCCACGGACATCGGGGACCCGTACTATCCCGTGCCCCGGCCCGAAAACGAAGTGCTCTACAAGCGCTATGAAGCGCTCGCGGCAAGCTGCCCAGACGTGTGGTTTGTCGGTCGGCTTGCAACTTACCGCTATTACAACATGGACCAGGTAGTCGGACAGGCTCTGGCCACTTTCTCGCGCATCCAAAAAAGCCTCCCGGCCTGGGCGCGCACGGACGAGCCGTTGTTGGCCGAGCCGAGAAGATAGTTTCTTTCAAGACGGAAGATCGGGCGGGTATCAGAAGGAGAAACTCGATGGATACAAACTTCAACTCGGAAAGCCGTGAGATATTTATCGTCGGCTTGCGCAACGCGCACGCCATGGAAAATCAAGCGCTGTCGATCATGAAGCCTCAGGTCGAGCGTATAGAGAACTATCCGGAGGTGGCCGATCGCTTGCGCCGGCACATTCAGGAAACCGAAGGCCAGATCACGAGACTCGAGTCCGTCCTGGAGGGCCTTGGCGAGGAGCACTCCACCCTCAAGGACACTGCCTTGTCGATGGTTGGCAGCGTGGCCGCCATTGGACATTCGATGGCCGGCGACGAGATCATCAAGAACAGCCTGGCGAATTTCGCATTCGAGAACTACGAGATCGCTGCCTACAATTCGCTGCTGGTACTGGCCGACGCCGGGGGCTTCCAGGATGCTGAAAGGGCCCTCAAGCAGAACCTGAACGAAGAGGAAGCCATGGCCAACTGGCTCAAGGAAAATCTGAGCGACGTTACCATGCGATATGCCAGGCTGCGCGAGGCTGGGGCGACTGCAAAAAGCTGATGCACCGCACCGGCGCGGGCGGCGTTTCGAGACAGACGCTCGCCCGCCCCTCCCTCGTTTTAGGCCTCTTCAAGGTGTCGTGTCCGCCACGAGAAGACCTTGCTGACGGGCCAGTTCATCTGCTGTGGGTTTGCGCAGGTGTCGCCTGCCGTCAGCCTGGATGACGGAAAACAAACCGACCTCGGCATGTCGCGAATTGTCCCAGCCCGGGTAGGCCGTTATCGGGTACAGGCAAATACCCTCGATCGGCGCTCCGAGACTGATTGCGGAACGCACCTCGTCGCAGACATAATGGAGCCAAGCCGGCCCGCCGGATCCCTCGGAGCCGGTCTCCGCAATGAACATCGGCTTGCCGTATCGATGAGCAACTTCTAGCAACATTTCCGACAGGGCGCGGTACTCGTGGTGTCCCATCGGAATCGTCGGCCCGTTTACGTACCATTGATTGTGCGGATAAAAATTCAAGCCCACGACATCGACAACATCTTCGCTCCCGCCCAACTCAGGTTCGACGCGGCCCAGCAACATGTCGTAAGCTTCGAACTGCCCCTGTCGGGCGTTTTCGGCCCGGCGCCGTTCGCTGCGGGTTCGGTCGCGAGGGGCGATATGGATAAGCGGCTCGGCCCAGACAAATCTGCAGGCGGGGTCGATCTCCCGCATTGCACGAACACCCGCGATGGCGGCCTTCACGAGGTGCCGCTTGAACCATCCACGTTTGTTCGGCCCCACGCGCGGGAAATAGCCGACCTCAACAGCCCATGCGAAAAAGGAGATTTCGTTGATGGGACACAACAGAGGCGATGTTCCGGTGATCGAACGGTGTACCTTGACGGCTTCTGCCGCGAACGAGGCATAGGCGTCGATGAAATGCAGCGAGCCCTGATCGACATGGTCCGGAGATCCGTAGTGAAAGATGTCCCAGATTACCTGAACACCTGCCGATCGGGCTGCCTCCACCATTGGCGCCCAACTTGACCAGTCATAGGTTCCGGGAGCGGTTTCGATCAAATGCCAACGCAGGCCGTCGCGGATGGTGCGAAGGCCGAGTTCGGCGCAGCCGCGGTAGTCGCCCAGGGCATGCAAATTATGCGAGGTCGCACGAATAAGATCGAGGCGAACGCCGTCCTTGCGCCGGTGCGAGGAGCATTCAAAGCCTGCCATGAAAAAACTGGCGAAGCGCGAAGCTTCCGGAACCGAGGCCTCCGTCTGGCGTCCCACTTCGCTCATTTTTCGAAGTCTCCTTTGGGCAATCGGCTTCGAACTCGGCCGCCTTGTCCGGACCGGGAACCGCGTTGGCGAAATACCGAATTCAGTCGGGCGCGCCCCATGTTCGTTGCTCAGTCCAGCTCGTCCTTGCGTGGCCGGGTAGTGCCGAACCCATTGGTAGAGCCTTTGTTCCGGTGGTGAACTGTCCGGGCGCCGCGTGCAAATGAGGAACAAGGAGGCCCGTCCCAAGTTCGGGGCGATGTACAGCCGCCGTCATCCACTCGAGCGGCTGCTCGGCAACAACAGAGGCATGGGATCACATGACCGTTCAGATTCGACTTTCCGAGATCGACCACGCCAGGCGCGAGGATCGTGGCGACGGCGCTTGGAGCATCGCACCGGACCTGGGTTACTTGCGGCTAGCAATCGTCAATGTCGTGTTCTTCGGCGCACCGGGCAGCGGAGATCGGAACTGGGTGCTGATCGATACCGGGTTGCCGACGTCTCGCAGCAGCATTCTAGCGGTCGCGGAAAAGCGGTTCGGCGTTAACGCACGGCCGGCTGCAATCATCCTGACCCATGGCCATTTCGACCATGTGGGAACGGTTCTAGAACTCGCAAATGGCTGGGACGTGCCTGTCTTCGCCCATCCACTCGAGCACCCCTATTTGGACGGAACCACATCCTATCCGCCACCGGATCCCTGGGTTGGGGGTGGACTGATGGCGCTGCTTTCACCGCTTTTTCCACGCGGGCCAATCGATCTTGGCAGCCGTTTGCAACCCTTGCCCGCCGATGGATCGATCCCCGGAATGCCCGGATGGCAATGGCTGCACACACCCGGACATGCCCCTGGGCATATCTCGCTCTGGCGCGAGCAAGACCGCTCGCTCATTGTAGGAGACGCTTTCATCACCACCGGTCAGGAGTCGGTCTATGAAGTCGCCATTCAGGATCTCGAGATGCACGGTCCGCCGCGCTATTTCACGCCAGACTGGGATGCAGCGGAAAGGTCCGTGAAGCATCTGGCTGCCTTGGGTCCCCAGATGGTCATCAGTGGACACGGTGCGGCTGCTGCGGGAGTGGGCATGCGGCAGGCTCTCGATAACCTGGCTGAGCGATTCAGGGTATTCGCCGTCCCGCCGAAATTGAAATTCGTGCGCGAGCCAGCGTCGCCGATAGCTAGGCCAATCGAGCCGCCATCGTTCTGAAATTATGGTCGGATTGGCCAACGCGGGACCATCGGACAGAGTAACTCGGTCCAGCGGAACAAACCCGGCCGGCGACAGTTGGGGCACTCGCTCAGGGGGCGACACCCTGCGAAGTGCCGCGAGGTTCCGCGCCATGGGGAGGCTCAGATGGAAACCCGATGAACGCATGCCCCTAGCACGCGTTCCCGCAAAGAGAGATTGCAGAACCGGTGTTGTTGCCATCCAGCCCTAAGTTGACACGCCAACTGCTCTGGATCCTCGGAGGCGCATTCTTGCCCGGTTGCGCGGGGGGAGTGCTCGATCCCCAAGGACCAATTGGCGTCGGCAATCGCACGATCCTTTTGAACTCGCTGGCGGTGATGCTGGTGATCGTTGTTCCCACGCTTGTTGCACTTCTGGCATTCGCCTGGAAGTTCCGCGCCTCGAACAGCAACGCCCGCTATAACCCGGAGTTCACCTATTCGGGACGCGTGGAGTTGATCGTCTGGTCGATCCCGACGCTCACCATCCTGTTCATTGGCGGTCTGATCTACTACGGATCGTATCAGCTCGATCCGCGCAAACCGATCCCTTCTAGCCAGCCGCCGCTCGACATTCAGGTGGTGGCGCTCGACTGGAAATGGCTGTTCCTCTATCCCGAGCAGGGCGTGGGCGCTGTCAATCAACTGGTTATCCCCGCCGGTGTTCCAGTGCGTTTCAAGTTGACCTCGGCCAGCGTGATGAACACGTTCTTCGTGCCCCAGCTTGGCAGCATGGTCTACGTCATGAACGGCATGCAGACCGAATTGCATCTGCAGGCCGACCGCGAGGGCAGCTTTTTCGGCCAGTCGGCGCACTTCAGCGGCGACGGCTTCTCGGATATGAATTTCAGTGTGAGCGCGGTTTCAGCCGATGCCTTCACCCGCTGGGCGTCATCGCTGCGTGGCGGGGGCGGCGTGCTCAACGCCAACGCCTATCGCGAACTCGCCCGGCAAAGCACAAATGTGGCGCCGGCTTCCTTCGGTCATGTCCAGCCTGGGCTGTTCGAAGCGGTCGTTCAGCAGACGCTCCCACCGGGTCCGGGGCCTGCTGAGAGCGCAGCCAGCGGCGAGCCACAGGTGAGCCCAAGGGCATTACCCGCGGCGGCGGCAACGATGACCCATCATCCACAAGGCGCAGAATGACGATGCTGGGCAAGCTCGACTGGTCGGCCGTTCCTTTCGATCAACCTATCCCCCTCGGCGCAGCCCTTGGCGTCTTTCTGGCAGCAGCCGCCGTGCTTGGCTGGATAACGGTGAAGGGCTACTGGCCATATCTGTGGAGCGAGTGGATAAGCTCGGTCGACCACAAGCGCATCGGCGTGATGTACATTGTGCTGGCGATGCTCATGCTTCTTCGTGGTTTTATCGATGCTATCATGATGCGCACACAACAGGTGCTGGCGATTCACGGGCCGGGCTACCTCCCGCCGGAGCATTACGACCAGATCTTTTCCGCGCACGGCACGATCATGATCTTCTTCGCCGCGATGCCGTTCATGATCGGCCTGATGAATTTCGTCGTGCCGCTGCAGCTTGGCGTACGCGATGTCGCTTTTCCGACGCTCAATTCCGTCAGCTTCTGGCTGACGGCTTCCGGAGCCCTGCTGGTCAACATCTCGCTTGTGGTCGGCGAGTTCGCGCGCACCGGCTGGCTGCCCTATGCCCCTTTGTCGGAAACCGCCTACTCGCCGGGCGTCGGTGTCGATTATTATCTGTGGGCGATCCAGATCTCCGGCGTCGGCACGCTGCTCACCGGCGTCAACCTGGTGACGACCATCCTCAAGATGCGGGCGCCGGGAATGGGCTATCTGCGAATGCCGATGTTCTGCTGGACCTCGCTCGCGTCCAACCTGCTCATTGTCGCAGCCTTCCCGATCCTTACCGCCACGCTCGCAATGCTGACGCTGGACCGGTATCTCGGCTTCCACTTCTTCACCAACGAAGCTGGTGGAAATCAGATGATGTTCGTCAACCTGATCTGGGCGTGGGGCCATCCCGAAGTATACATCCTGGTGCTTCCCGCCTTCGGAATCTTTTCCGAGATTTTCTCGACTTTTTCATCGAAGCCGCTGTTCGGATACCGTTCGATGGTCGCGGCCACGATGTTCATCTGCATCGTCTCGTTCATGGTCTGGCTGCATCACTTCTTCACCATGGGTGCCGGAGCGGACGTTAATGCCGCCTTCGGCATCGCCACGTCGGTCATTGCCGTGGGAACCGGTGTGAAAATCTACAACTGGCTCTTCACCATGTATGGCGGGCGCGTTCGTTTCGACACGCCGATGCTTTGGGCACTGGCTTTCGTGACCACCTTCACCGTCGGCGGCATGACTGGCGTCCTGCTTGCCGTCCCGCCGGCCGACTTCGTGCTACACAATTCCCTTTTCCTCGTCGCGCATTTCCATAACGTCATCATCTCGGGCGTGTTGTTTGGAGCATTCGCCGGCTTCAGCTACTGGTTCCCCAAGGCGTTCGGCTTCCGTTTGCACGAAGGCTGGGGAAAGGCGGCATTTTGGGTCACCTTGGCCGGCTACATGCTGGTCTTCGTACCGCTCTATATTGTCGGTCTGCTCGGCATGACGCGGCGCCTGCAACATATCGATATGGACCTTTGGGCACCGTGGCTGGTGGTGGCCGCTTTCGGCGTGGTGGTGATGATCGCCGGCGCGGCGCTGCAGATCACACAGCTTTTCGTTTCGATCCGGTATCGCGACAAGTTTCGCGACGAAACCGGCGACCCGTGGGACGGGCGTTCGCTGGAGTGGTCGACATCTTCTCCTCCTCCTGTCTTCAATTATGCACGGCTGCCTCACGTGGAAGACGAAGAGCCCTACTGGAGCATCAAGCAACGAGGGATCGAACAGAGCTCGGACGAGGAAAAGGCATATGAGCCGATCGAGATGCCTCGCAACAGCCCGACTGGCTTCGTCACCGCCTTCTTCAGCACACTGATCGGCTTCGCGCTGATCTGGCATATATGGTGGCTGGCGATCGTCGGCTTCATCGGCGCCTACGCAACCTTCGTCGTATTCGCCTGGCGCGATCATGGAGACTACGAGATCCCTGTCGACGAGGTCGCCCGCATCGACCATGACCACAAGGCAGCCCAGTTTGCCTGGCTGCGCGGGTGGGAGCGCCCGGCATGAGCGATCACGCATTCTCCGGCGACATCAGCGCCGGCACCCAGGCACGGGACCCGTATCGGCTTAATCACACCGGTCGGCATGCGGTGCGCTCTGCGACGGGCCACGGAGAAGGCGGCCCGGCCTCAAAGTTCGTCACGGTGACCTACGGCTTCTGGATCTTTCTCCTGTCCGACATCATCATGTTCTCGGCATTTTTCGCCGCCTACGCCGTGCTCGCCAAGGCAACCGCCGGCGGACCGACAGGCAAGGATCTGTTCGAACCGACACGGGTTGCGGTCCAGACGGGCCTTCTGCTCACTTCGAGCTTCACCGGCGGCGTGGCAACACTCGCCACCCGTCGCAGATCAATGGCTGCCACGCAGTTCTGGCTTCTCGTCACGGGGTTGCTCGGGGCAGCGTTCCTGTTCCTGGAACTACAGGAGTTCGCGGCAATGATCGGCGAGCAGGCAGGCCCCTCGCGCAGCGCATTTCTTTCTGCCTTCTTTGCGCTCGTTGGCTGCCACGGTGCCCACGTCGGTCTCGGCCTGCTCTGGCTGGGAACGATGATGGCGCAGCTGTGGGTCAAGGGCTTTCGGCCCGACATCTTGCGGCGGCTCCACTGCTTCGGGCTCTTCTGGCACGCCCTCGACATCATCTGGGTTGCCATCTTCACCCTGGTCTATCTGCTGGGAGCATCGTCATGACCGAGTTCGAGAGCAAGACCGACGAGTTGCAGGACCGCCGCGATTCAGCGCCGGGCGAGGAACACATAAGCGAGCACGAAACGGCTGGGGGCCTCTCGGGCTATGTGCTCGGCTTCGGGCTGGCCATCCTGCTCACGATCGCGTCATTCCTGGCGGCGCGAACCGATCTGATTTACCAGCCCGCGGTCATCTCGGCCCTGGTGGTGCTCGCTGTTGCGCAGATGGGCGTGCATCTTGTCTTCTTTCTGCACCTGACCACCGGGCCGGACAACACCAACAACATCCTGGCCCTGGCCTTCGGCGTGCTGATCGTCGCGCTGGTGGTTCTGGGCTCTATCTGGATCATGGCCCACCTGAATGAAAACATGGCTGCCATGACACCCCATCAAACCGGAACCATGCCTTGAACGCTGCCCTGCGAACGCACGGCCGCCCACAGTGCACCATTCGCACCGATGGCCCCAGGAGACAAAAGGCTCGTCAGATCTCGTGCTTTGGCTGGGCTGCGCGTAGGGCATCAAGCGCTAAGCGAACCGCATCGATGCCTGAGACGCTGGGCTGGATCGGCCTGAAAATCAGGCGGCCCTTCCGGTAGTCCAGGCCCAACGCCTTGCTGTTCCGCCATTGGGACGCCGACGGCTTGTACCGAGGGGTGATCGCGATAGCCTCGGGACCCACATCGACTTTGCCGACGCCCAATTCCGACGCTGCTATTCGCAACCTGGTAAATTCCAGCAAAAGGGCTACTTCGCCAGGCATGTCTCCAAAGCGGTCCTCGAGCTCTTCGCTGAATGTATCGAGGTCCGGCTCCGAACGGATGCGGGAGAGCCGCGCATAGAGGCCAACGCGCACCGTAGGCTCGTCGACATAGCTCTCGGGAAAAGCCCCCTTTCCCGAGCCATTGATCTCGGCAAGTTGCTTGCCGAAGTCGGCCCCTCCGCCAGCCGCCGAGACCGCCCGCTCCAGCAAGTGCTCGTACAAGCCCACTCCGATCAGCTTCATATGCCCGGCCTGGTCTTCGCCGAAAAGATCGCCGGCGCCACGCAGGTCGAGGTCTCTTTGACTGATTGCCAGGCCGGAGCCGAGCCGATCGAGCGCAAGCATCGTCGAAAGCCGGGCCTTGGTGCCTTCGGCCAGTTCAACGCCAGGTTGGGTCAGAAGAAACGCTACGGCCTGCACCGCCCCCCTTCCGACCCGGCCCCGCAGCTGGTGCAACTGCGCCAGACCGAACCGGTCGGGGCGCCAAACGATGATGGTGTTGGCCCGCGGCACATCGAGGCCGCTCTCGATGATGTCGGTGCTCAACAAAATGTCGCCATCACCGTCGGCGAATCCGACCATGACTTCGTCCAGCTGTCTCCCCTTCATTTCACCATGCGCCGTCTTGACCCCGAGTTCCGGCACCAGTCTGTTCAGTTGGTCACAGGCCGGGGCAATATCCTCGATCCGCGGGACCACGAAAAAGCTCTGTCCACCCCGGTGGAATTCACGCAGAAGGGCCGCGCGCACCGATGCTGGATCGAACGCTGCCAAGATCGTGCGAACGGGACGTCTTTTGGCGGGCGGAGAGTTTAGAACGCTGACGTCCTGGATGCCCGACAACGCCGATTGCAGCGTCCGGGGTATCGGTGTGGCGCTCATGCTCAGCGTATGGAGGCGAGGCGTCATGGTCCGCAGGGCCCGCTTCAACTTGACCCCGAACCGGTGCTCCTCGTCGATCACCAGCAGTCCAAGATTGGCGAAGGTGACGCTCTTGGACGCCAGGGCCTGAGTACCCACAACGACCGTAACCTGGCCGCTCCGTAGACCCGCTTTTGCCGCTCTCGCCTCCGCTGCCCCGACCATCCTAGAAAGGTGGGCGACCTGCAGGCCGGTTCCCGCGAAGCGGCGGCTGAACGTCTCATAGTGCTGTCGTGCCAACACTGTTGTCGGTGCTATGATAGCAACCTGTTTCCCGCAGAGAGCGGCGGCGGCGCAAGCACGCAGGGCGACCTCTGTCTTGCCGAAGCCGACATCGCCGCAGACGAGCCGGTTCATTGTTCTTCCCGACGAAAGGTCATCGAGCACAGCGCGGATGGCGGCCGCTTGGTCGGGCGTCTCCGTATAGGGAAATCTCGCCGCAAAACGGGCCAAGTCCGTGCGGGAGGGCTTTATGATCTCGGCAGGCTGGCTGGACCTGATTTTGGCAAGGCTCAAGAGGCGTTTGGCCAGCCTGTCGATCTCGCGCAACGCAGCTTCGCGTCGCTTCGGCCAGCCCTCGCCGTTGAGGCGATCAAGGGACACTGCCTCCGGTTCCGAGCCGTAGCGCCATATTCGTCCAAAGTCGTCGACCGGAACCAGCAAGGAAGCCCCGCCATGATATTCCAGTCTGACGACATCCTGTTGCTGGCCAGCCAACTCGACCTGTTCGACCGCGGCGAGCACGCCCAGGCCATGGTCTTCATGGACGACGACATCGCCAATGCGCAACTCGGGTTCGAGTATGCCCGTGGTCGCGCTCCCGTTCGCCTTCAACGCGGGACCAAACAGGTCGGATGCGGCCACCACGGCGATATTGGATTGCGCGTCGACAAACCCTTCGTCGAGGACGAATTCAGCCTTGAGAAGAGAGCCCCTTGCGGCCGAAAGGATTTGCGGCAAGTCGGCCGCTTCCTCTGCCCGCCGGCCTAGTCTCCTATCGAGCAGGCGATCTGCTCGCTGCAATTCAGAGGCATCGCCGGTGAACACTACTCTGACTCCGGCGCTCGTCTGCCTTGTGACGAATTCCGCGAAATCATGCCCGGGTCGGGCCTGGCGGAAGAATTTGGGAACTCCCACGGCAGAAACGGCAAGTCTCACGCAGCAGCGGTTAAGCAGAGCAGCGTCCCACTCTTCACGGGATAGGTAAAATCGTCCCGGCAAAGGTTTTTTCGTTCCGGCTGCCTCCTGCCTGGCACGACGTGCATCCTCGACCAGATCCAGAACTCTGCCGAGCGGCTGCCCGTCGGTCCCTTCAAGGAAGGAGATCGAGGCGCTGGAAGCCGCATCGAAGACGGACGGCATAGCGCCATACGATGCGACCAGGCGCTCTTCCATCGACGTCGCGCGCATCGCTGTCAGCTCAGGATGCTCACCAGCTTTAAAGATCAGCTCGGATGCCGGTCCGACCGTAACCGAGTCTCGAACCTGATCGCTGAGCTGACTGAGCGGGTCGTAGGTCTTGAGCTGGCGGATGCAGGCATCGGGACCAACGATGACGCGAACGGGGCCATCCGCGCCAGCAGGGAAAATATCGATGAGATCGCCCCGAAAGGCTATCTCACCCGGTTCGTCGACCCTCTCGTCGACGACATAGCCAATGGCTTCGGACCTGGTTCTGAAATCGTCACGGTCGAGCTTTTGTCCCACCTCCAGAATTGTGAAACCGCCAGCGATGACCGGAGCAGGCGGCACCCGCTGCAGAATGGCTTCGAGCGACATCACAGCGATGCGCGGGCGATCCGGCTTCGTTGCGATCTCACGCAACGCACGAAGCCTTCGCCCCATATTGGCGCGTGTGGGCCACACCCTGTCGTAGGGCAGGCAATCCCAGGACGGCAGCAAGATGATATCCGC
Organism: Mesorhizobium sp. M1004; assembly: GCF_040318795.1. Classification (NCBI taxonomy): domain Bacteria; kingdom Pseudomonadati; phylum Pseudomonadota; class Alphaproteobacteria; order Hyphomicrobiales; family Phyllobacteriaceae; genus Mesorhizobium; species Mesorhizobium sp. M1004. The sequence continues at coordinate 78,620 of NZ_JAMYNB010000007.1, read as the reverse complement.
GTCAGGCAGGAACTGACGCAAGGCGCCGGCGATCTCCTCGGCACTGCGTTCCGAGGGAGCTATATGGATGATGTGCTTGTCCCGACTGGTCTCCAGGCCACGGGCCAGCGCTACCGCGATTGCTGAGGATGGCGGTCCGCCGTGCCCTATCGCAGACCCGCTGTCATCCGTGTGATCGATTTGTTCGACATCCGTCCGCGAAATATGCCTGTTCACTGAAATCTCACCTTGCCACTGAGACAACGTCAGCGGAGCCACCCCGTTCCTGGCGGCGCATCAAAGAGTTCCAGGACGGGCTGCGGGTGCAGCCCTTGAAATGGGCGGAGCGACAGGGTCAAAGCTGCGCCGTGATCGGCGAACTCCTGGGGCTGGCTGCCCAGCGGGAAAATTTCTAACCGAGCCTATGTCATAGGTTAATGCATTGCTGCCTTGCTCACCTATGGCTGTCCTAAAAACTGGTGCTTCGATCATTCCGGGATCTTCAACCACGCTCGACGCTGGCAAAACGCTCCAGGCATGGGACCATGCCGCACGGCGGCGCCTTCTGCCGCCGCGCATATGTCCCCATGCCAGTCGGAACTTTTGGCGCGGATAATAGTTCGATCACCAACATCAGCCAGGTAGTCAATTTGTTCCCCACCTCATCCTCGGATGTACTCATTCGCAAGCTTCAGACCATCTCGGATCTTCGAGAGGCCGACATCGGCGTTCTGAAAGGCATTCCGATCCAGGAGAAGGAATATTTGGCCAACCACGATCTGGTGCGTGAGGGCGACCGTCCTGTTTACTCGTTTGTCGTTCTTGATGGCTTGGTCGGTTCCACCAAACATACGGGCGAAGGAAAGCGACAAATCACATCATTCTTCGTCGCCGGCGACATTCCTGATCTGCATGGGCTGCATCTGTCGGTCATGGATTGTAACTTCTCGACCCTTACGCCGGCGCGAATAGGTTTCATGCGGCATGACACCCTGCGTGCCGTTTGCGACCAGCACCCTCGCATCGCCACCGCTTTTTGGCGGTCGACGTTGATAGATGCCGCGATTTACAGGGAGTGGGTCATCAATGTGGGAAGACGAGAGGCATACACCCGCATGGCTCACATCCTGTGCGAACTGATTTTTCGTTTGCGCTCCATGGGGCGCATTGAGGATCACGTGGCGGATATCCCCATTACACAGGCGGCCCTTGGCGATGCACTGGGTTTGTCCACGGTCCACGTCAACCGGATGCTCCAGGAACTACGACGCAGAGGCCTCATTGCCACCTCGGGATCAAAAGTTCACGCACTGGACTGGGCTGGCCTCACTCACGCAGGAGATTTCGACACGACCTACCTGCACCAAAGGAACCCCGCAGATTAGCAGTGACGGAAGCTCTCCGATGGCACGATTTTTCTTCGACAGCGGCGATGGCGATCTCATCTTCGAGGACGAAATAGGTGTCGAATGCGCTGGCCTCGAGGAGGTCCGCCGCGCGGGATTCGAGGGCCTTGTCGACCTCACGAGAGAGTCACTGAAGAGCGTCGACGGGCAGCAATTGTTTATCGAAGTGCGCGATGAAAATGGCGCCAAGATTTTGCGGCTGAGCCTCTCGCTTCGGGTAAAATCGAACGTATAAATTTGCACTCTACGCGCGCGTTAGGCGAGCGGACTGGGACTGCAAACATCCACTGGCATGTCGTGTCTCAAAACCAGGGCCACTTTTGAGCGACATGCATTAACCCATAGATTGTGCCTCGATTTGTGTACAGGACGGGGAACCATCAAAGAGCCGCCGAGTTCGTCCAACGGACAAGCTCGGAATCTAACATGGAAGAAATCGGCAAGGCACAACAAAAGGTCATAGCCCGCCTCATACGGGAGTGGATTTCATCGGACGCCAATCGTCGCCAGCTTCGCCAGTTGCTGGATCTGCCGACAGACGCGGACATGCCCAGCGAGCATCGGTCATTGCTTGACGAACTCGACCGAAAGCTCAACCAATGAGCGCCTCTGCTTTCGGGAGGGCTTCCGAGTGGATGCGAGCCGGTGGCGAGGGAAAGGAGCTGAGGTCGACATCTGGTTGAGGCCGCCGACATTTGACCCAAGCAGACGCGAACGCTTTACGCCGGACGGCGCCGATCGGCCGAAGAAAGAATGTTCGGTGGTTTCGTGGAGCCGCGGTCCGATTCCTAGAGGTGAGTTTCTGCACCTTGCTGCGCGTTTAGAAGTTGAGAAACGGCAGTTATGATCTGCGGCAGAAAAAAGGGCTTGGTGATCATTATGCTGTTGGGCACACCTTCCGCTCCCCAGTGTACCGCGCTGTCGCCACTGATATAGACAACCGGGATGGTCGAGTTGGACCTTCGCAAGTGCCGAGCGACCTCCCACCCCGACTGTCCTGCTCCCAGACGGATGTCCGTGAGCACGGCCTTGAACTTGGTCGGATCGGGGTCGAAAGCCGCCAGCGCCTCGGCGGCACTCCGAGTGCCGACCACCTGGAAGCCGGCCTCCTCCAAAGCTGACTCGAGGTCGAGCAGGATCATTGTCTCATCTTCGACGATCAGAACAGCACCTTCGATCACCCGGAATCTCCCCAAGCCGCTACCGCTAATACGATTTCGGCGTCAACTTGGTTCCATCTGACGCGCAGCAGCCTTTGGCTATCGAAGCTCTACGCTGCCTCGATTGCGCGGCGGACTTGTGACGTCGGGAAGCCACCCTGGAAAAGGCCGACACCGGCTTAGCTGCTTCGACAGCCTTGGACAATGAGGCTGAATTACAGGTTGTAGCCGACGCTGAACCGTCGCCGACGAGGTCGCTTTGATCAAGCGTTCTCCTGATCTTCAGAAGCTTGCTGGATTTGCGTCATCACCTTTTGGGGATCGACATTCTCGGCGAGTTCCGGCAGCTCTTTGTCGGCCGGGGTCGAGATATTCAGACGCGCCGTCAAGGCAGCCACCATCTCGATCAGCCGCGTGGTTTCATGTTCGTTTAGAAGGCTGATCTGCAAATCCAGTTCGGCTCGCCGCTCGCTGTGTGCGGCCATTCTGTTCTGATTGATCAGCACGAAAGTAGACAGGAAGATTGCCTCAACCGAGGCGACCATGGCCAGGATCACGAAAGTCGGGTCCCAGGCTGGGACGGCTGGTATCGCGCCAAGGTTCGCGAGGACCCAGACGACAAGAATTGCAAGGTGCAAATAGACGAAAGTCATGCTTCCCGCGAAGCGCGAAACAACGCCGGCGACCCACGCTTGGACACCTTGGTGCTCCTCTTGCTGTCGCCTGTGCTCGACCAGGGCCTGTATGTTCTGGTGGAGCACCGACTGCATGTCGGCTGGACGTTGGTCGCTCATTTGAAAGCCCCGCTTGGAGATCATTCCGTGCAAGCGGCGTCGCTTATCGCCGGTGGCTCCCACGAGGCCGGATCTGCCTTGAACTCGACGGCACGAGACTTGGGTCGCTGCCGACGGCCCCCTTGGGACAAGGCGTGCCCTCCTGCAATAGTGTGCACCATGCCGACCACTGCCTGCGGGGCGCTCTGATGAACCATGTGGCCGGCGCCCGGAACCACCTCAAGGAGAGACCCACCGACTTCCGCGTGCAAGCGTCGTGCATCGCGTTGCGCGTCGAACAAACGATCCCCGGATCCCGCCATGATGCCGGTGGGCACGGCAATGTCCCTATAGTTGGCTTTTCCCAACAGGGACGCGGCCAGCATCGATGCTGTCTCCAGAGAAACCGCCCGCAGTTGGGAAGGGCGGCTGGCGACATCTTTGGCAAGTGCGGCGAACTCGCCGGCGACGATGGCGGGTTTAAAGATCTTCTCCATTGCCCAATGCCAAGCAAGCCTTACAAGCGGCGGCAGCAAGGTGTGACGAAACGCGGTGCCGATCACAGGCAGTGCAGGGAGTGCGGCCAGTGCAAGATCCAGCCGCGGCGGCGGATAGTAATAGCCCGAGACCAGCACGATGCCGGCGACCGATTGAGAATGCCTGCGCGCCAATTCGAGGGCGATCCAAGCTCCCCAGGAATGTCCAAGCACGAGGTATTTCTCTATACCCAGCCCGCAGGCGGCGGCATGTATAAGGTCGGCTTGGTCGCGAGCGGACCAACGCCGGCCGCGCGGCCGTGAGCTTCGCCCAAAACCGGGACGATCAAATGCAAGCACCCGATAGGTCTTTGCCGCCTCATCGAAGATGCCGCTCGACTTGAAATCCTCCGCCATGGATCCATTGCCATGCAGGAGAAGCAGCGGCATGCCGGTTCCGGCTTCGATAAAATGCAGGCGCACACCATCGATCTCCATCACACGTCCGCATGCCCGGCCGGCAATCGCACGTTTGGCGCGGATGGCATTGTATGCCGCCAGCGCCGCCAACGAGGCCGCGAGCAACCCGGTCGCAAGTTTCGGTCCATCTCTGTCGAACGCCATGCCCGTGCCTGTTGGAAACCATCTGCCGACCCCAACTCTCGGGGCGAAAGCTTGTTCCGCCAGACAAGACAACGCTGTACAACCGGCTCAAGCGGCTAAAGTAGGCCTTCTCCATGGAGTTGGGACCGTTAAGCCTGGGCAGCGCTGCTGCCTCCCATTTTCCAATCACCCTGCCAACGTGTGCGCACGGCAATCATCAGCATGGCCGCTTCCGTCATCCCGGTCTGGAAAAGTCTGACCAGCTCTCTCGCGATGGATTCTGCCGCGGTAGTGTCCGACGAAATCTCAAATTCCTCACACAGCGCGTCGAAAACCGACCGAAGCGTTTTCAGGTCGTCTGGATAGAGAGCGTCCGTATTCGTAAGAATGGGTCGGTCAAGCATCAAAACGTCTCCAAACGAGTGAAGTGCGGTTCGGGCACCCAGCCAGCGGGAGCTCGTCAAGTGCCCGCTGGTTTCCCCTTTATCCGCCACAGCGCGCCAAGCTGTCATTAACCTATGACCGCGGTGCGGCGTGTTCGGCTGACCGGCCCGCCAAACAAACTGCCGTCCTGCGGGGAACTCTTGGCCGCAGACTGCATTTAAGTCCGGGCAAAACGGGGGCGAAATGGGGGCCACTTCAAGCAATCCGCGATCTGAACTGCAGCGCTTCGAGCTTTTGGCAGCGCTGGGCGACCGTATTCGCGAGATTACGGATCCCGCAGAACTGGCCTACGCAGCCGCGGAACTGCTGGGGAACCATTTTGGCATCAGCCGAGCCGGATACGGCACGATCGATCTAGAGAAAGAAACGATCACCATTGACAGGGACTGGAACGCGCCAGGCATCAAAAGCCTGGCTGGGACGCTGAATTTCAGGAACTACGGCTCGTATATCGAGGATTTGAAGCGAGGCGAAACCGTTGTCTTTGAAAACGCCGAGACAGATCCGCGAACCAGCAGCCATGCGGAGGCACTCAAAGCCATCAGCGCCCAATCCGTCATCAACATGCCCGTTACCGAGCATGGCGGGCTGGTGGCGCTGTTATACCTGAACCACTCCGCGCCCAGACGCTGGGCGACGGAGGAAGTAGCCCTCATTTCGGCAGTCGCGGACCGGACGCGTACGGCGATAGAACGCCTTCGCGCCGAACTGGCCCTGCGTGAGAACGCCGAACGCCTTGCTTTTCTCGACCGCCTCGGCAGGGAGATAGCCCTCGCGGCCGACGCCGATGCTGTCATGCAGATCACCACTCGGCTCCTCGGCGAACATCTTGGCGTCTCGATTTGCGCCTATGCCGACATGGAGCAGGACCAAGACCATTTCACCATCCGCGGCGATTGGAGCGCACCTGGCTCGCCCAGCATCAGGGGATATTACAGTCTTGCCGATTTCGGTCGCCTGGCTGTCACCAACCTCAGGGCCAACAAGCCGCTTATCATCAACAACAACCTTGAGGAAATCGCTCCCGAGGAAGCGAAGACCTTTCAGGATATCGGGATAACGGCAACCATCTGTATGCCTTTGGTCAAACAAGGCCGACTGACTGCCCTGATGGCCATCCACGACAAGCAGCGCCGCGTCTGGTCGCAACGCGAATTGTCCTTGCTGACCGAGGTGACGGAGCGGTCCTGGGCTCACATCGAGCGCGTTCGCTCGGAACAGGCGGCACGGGCGAGCGAGGAGCGGCTGAGGCTTGCCACCGACGCGGCCGCTATTGGCACCTGGGATTACGATCCCATCAGCGGAGTGCTGCGTTGGGACGACCGGTGCAAAGCCCTTTTTGGTTTGCCGCCGGACGCCGAGGTGACATATGAAAGCGCCTTCCTGGCGGGCCTCCACCCGGAAGATCGCGCACGGGCCGACGAGGCCGTACGCCAGTCGCTCGCGCCGGGCACCCCCTCCCGCTACGACATCGAATACCGGACGATCGGCCTTCGGGATGGCAAGGAGCGCTGGATTGCCGCAACGGGGGAAGCGCTTTTCCAGTCCGGCCGTGCGATCCGCTTCATCGGCACCGTGGTTGATGTCACCGCGCGAAAGCGGGTGGAGCATCAGCTTCAGTTGATGAACGCTACGGCGGCAGCCGTGGCGGCCGAGCTTGACGTGGAGCGAATTGTCCAGACGGTAACCGATGCCGGCGTGGTGCTGTCGGGCGCACAATTCGGAGCTTTCTTCTACAATGTGATCGACGACAAGGGCGACAGCTATGTGCTCTACGCCCTGTCGGGGGCACCTCGTTCTGCTTTCGAAAACTTTCCGATGCCGCGCAACACCGCGGTGTTCGAGCCCACTTTCCGCGGAACAAGCGTGGTGCGTTCCGACGATATCCTCACCGATCCGCGCTACGGCAAGAACTGGCCCCGCAAGGGAATGCCGGAGGGCCATCTACCGGTGCGTTCCTATCTCGCCGTGCCGGTCGTCTCGCGTTCGGGCGAGGTCCTGGGCGGCCTCTTCCTTGGTCATTCAGAGACCGGCGTGTTCGCCGAACAGCAAGAAGCGGCCTTGCTGGGGCTTGCCGGCCATGCCGCGACGGCCATCGACAACTCCCGACTGTTCAAGGCGCTGCAGACACTCAACGGCACGCTCGAACAACGTGTCAGAGACGAAGTTGCCGAACGTACCAGAGCAGAAGAGCACCTGCGCCAAGCCCAGAAGATGGAAGCTGTCGGACAGCTCACCGGTGGCATCGCGCATGACTTCAACAATATGCTGGCCGTCATCATCGGCGGCCTGAACCTTGTGCAGCGCAAGCTCAGAAACGGCGATACCAACGTCCACCAATTCGTAACCGGCGCGATCGATGGAGCACAACGTGCCGCAGAACTTACCAGGCGACTGCTCGCCTTTTCCCGCCAGCAACCACTGGCGCCGAAGCGGCTGAATCCAAATCGCCTCGTCTCCGGTATGAGCGAATTGCTGAACCGGACGCTTGGCGAGACCATCCAGATCGAGACCGTGCTCGCCGCGGGGCTATGGCATGTCGAGGCCGACGCAGGGCAATTGGAAAGCGCGCTGCTCAACCTTTGCGTCAACGCAAGGGATGCCATGCCTGCTGGCGGCAAGCTGACGATCGAGACATCAAACGCCCACGTCGACGATCGCTATGCCAGGGAGAACGCGATCCCCTCCGGCCAGTATGTGATGATAGCGGTCACCGATACAGGAACGGGCATGACTGCTGATGTTGTCGCAAGAGCCTTCGATCCGTTCTTCACCACCAAGGGGGTCGGCAAAGGCACCGGGCTGGGACTCAGTCAAGTCTATGGGTTTGTTCGCCAGTCCGGCGGCAGTGTGAAGATCTATTCCGAGCAGGGCATCGGAACCACCTTGAAAATATATTTGCCGCGCTCGCACCACGGCGTGCTCGACAGCCAAATCGACGTCGTGGCAGGCGAGCACCCCGGCTGTGCAGACGAGATCATCATGGTTGTCGAGGATGAAGATCGCGTCCGGCTGATGGCGGCGGAAGCGCTGCGGGAACTGGGCTACTCCGTGCTGGAAATGCAAGGCCCACGCGACGCGCTGGTGGCCGTCGAAAGCGGGCAAGTGCCGTCGCTTTTGTTCACCGACGTGGTGATGCCGGAGATGTCGGGCCGGGAGCTGGTGGATCAGGTCAAGACAATGCACCCGTCGCTAAAAGTGCTCTACACCACCGGCTACACACGAAATGCGATTGTCCACAACGGCACGCTCGATTTCGGAACCGAACTTTTGACCAAGCCCTACACGATCGACGAATTGGCAGAGAAAGTCCGGAAGGTGCTGGATCGAAAGTGAACGGGCAACAGCCCGCGACGCTGGCCGTGTGACCGAACCCGGCGTTTGCCGCGTAAGGTGTGCAGCGAAAGGGCCGGACACCGACATCATATTGACATGGCCCGGCTTCACTTTTCCGAGCCAGTATCCCTCCAGATTTTGTCTACCTCTTGCCCATCCGCGGCCTTGCTCATTGCTGTGATGGCGCAGCACGATCGAAATCTCGTTGCCGCCGGTCACCGGTCGGAGAAATAAATGCCGCCTCTGGCTCGCTGCGATGCTCAACACTGAAGTTACCGTAAAAATGCTCGCTGGCCGATGGCCGGATGGAACAATCAACTTGCCGGGATGTTCGGATGATCTAACCGGAGAGATGTCCATGTTCATGCACAACAAGCGCCTGCAATACACCGTTCGCGTCTCGGAGCCGAATCCTCGCCTGGCCTGCATGATCATGGAACAGTTCGGCGGCGCCGATGGCGAGCTTGCAGCGGCCATGCGCTATTTCACGCAAGGGCTTGGCGAGGACGATCTTGGCCGTCGCGACATGTTGCTCGATATTGCGACCGAAGAACTCAGCCATCTCGAAGTGGTGGGATCAATCGTCACCATGCTCAACAAGGGGCTTAAGGCACAGCTGGCCGAGGGCCAAATGAAGGAAGCCGACCTTTACCTGATGATCGGCGCCAGCGGCACAACAGCCAAGGAATCAATTCTGTTCGGCGGCGCTCCCGCGCTGTGCGACTCAGCCGGCGTTCCCTGGACCGCGGCCTATGTCGATTCGCGCGGTGAACCTACGGTGGATTTGCGATCGAATATCGCGGCCGAAGCTCGCGCCAAGATCGTTTACGAACGCCTCATCAACATCACCGACGACCCGGGAATCAAGGACGCGCTCGGCTTCCTGATGACCCGCGAGATCGCGCACCAGAAGTCGTTTGAGAAAGCACTCTACGCGATCGAAAACAATTTCCCTTCCGGCAAGCTCCCAGGCGTAGAGAAGTACGCCAGCATGTATGTCAACACCTCTCAAGGCGACGGCGATGTCGCTGGCCCATGGAATTCCGGCGAAGAGTGGGATCGGATCGATGACCTTGAAGAGGTGATGCCCGTCGACGGCGGAGACGGCCTGGCAACTGTCAAGCTGGGGGCCAAAGACATGAAGGTGGTGGCCAGGATGGCCGACCGTACGCTTTCCGATCCGGCTTCCGATCCGACAACAGGAGCTGATCTAGGAGCAGGCCCGGGAGCTGGCCGTACCAAGAACGCCGATTTCGGCGGCGCGGCAAGCATTCAGGAGGCCCCGGCCGTGGCAGAGGCTGCTGTCAAACGCGCACGTAGGCGTTAGTACAGAGCCGACGCGGGCATCTATGTTCCGCGATGCGGCCGGAAGCTAACACCGACGAAGGCAGGGCGCCCGACCAGCAACGGACTGGCCGGAGCGCTCGCATCGACATCTGTGCTGAATGTGGGTGAAGCAACCATGGCCACCGCCGCACCACGATCAGATTCGGAGCGTGCGGGCCAGCCGGACAAGGTCCGTCCCGACGGTTGCGAGAACCGGTGCATCGTGACAATCGGAGCATCGGCCGGCGGCGTTGACGCGCTGAAGAGACTTGTCCGCGATCTTTCGCCGGACATCCCGGCGGCTCTCCTCGTCGTACAGCACGTTGGTCCCACGAGTTACCTCGGCGACATTCTCGGTCGCGCTGCCAACATGCCCGTTGCAAATGCCTCCAACGGCATGAAGGTTAAAAACGGGCACATCTTCGTTGCACCGCCGGGAGCTCACCTTCTGTTACACGACGATCATATGCTGCTGCGGCGCGGGCCGCGCGAGAACCTGGCGCGCCCCGCCATCGACCCCCTGTTTCGATCGGCGGCCTGCAGCTTTGGCGGCAGCGTGATCGGCGTCGTGCTCACAGGCAGCCTCTCCGACGGCACCGCCGGCCTGCACGCAATCAAGATGTGCGGAGGCGTCAGCGTAGTCCAGGACCCCGGCGACGCCGCAGTACCCGACATGCCGCTGAGCGCCTTGCAGAATGTGGAAATCGACCATTGCGTCCCTCTGTCCGAAATGGCTGGCCTGTTGCACAGGCTTGCTTCCGAAATCGCAGGACCGACACCAGAAATCCCGTCCGGCATCCGCCTTGAGGCAGCGATTGCAGCTCAGGAGCACAGCACAATGGAATTGACCGAAGGCCAGCTTGGCACCCCCTCGACATTTGTCTGCCCCGAATGTCATGGCCCCCTATGGGAGATAGAAGACGGGCCGATTACCCGTTACCGCTGCCACACCGGACATGCGTTCGGGGCAGACGTTTTGATGCAGGCCCAGGCTGACGATGCGGAACAGGCTCTTTGGAGCCTTTTAAGAGCGCACCAGCAGCGGGCTGAGTTGGCGAAACGTACGGCAAAACGCGAAGCCGCGCGGGAAAGACACAGCCTGGCCAGCCAAATGGCTGCGCGGGCCGCGGAGTACGAAGCCGACGCGAAACTTATTGAAGAGATCATCCATCGTCGAACGCCGTGACAAGGCAACAGCGTTTGTCAGGGCGGGTGCGTCTGCGCCATCCCGATCGCATTTTCCTGGATCAGCCGCGTTGCCTCATTGCTTGGCCTGTGGCCACGGGTATCCAGGTCCCATGCTTTGATTGAACACCTGCACCCAAATCCAACTGCACGAATTTTATGCAAAGCAGGAACATAGAAGCATTACGCGAGTTAGGCACTGACGCACTGGACGTATCCTCGCATTCTGCGGTCTGCCGGGGTGGTCCTTGTTATGTAAACGAATGCCAGGACAATGTATCGCTCGCAGCTTTTCGTACCTCTTTTTGGCCTGCTGTTGCTGATGGGTGGCCTGTTCCACGGGCACGATGCCATGGCGCAGGAGCCCTGTCCGGCCGATCACGATAAGCTGCTTGCAGCCCTCAAAGCCAACGTGAAGGCAAGCGGCGGACCAGCCAATGGCGGCTTTGAAACCAACGAATGGGCAGCCATCGTTGCCCGTGACGGCACTGTCTGCGCGATTGCGTTCAGCGGCCCCACCCCCGACTCGCAATGGCCGGGAAGTCGGCTCATAGCAGCGGAGAAAGCCAACACGGCCAACGGTCTCAGCCTGGCTCAGATGGCCCTCTCTACGGCCAATCTCTATGCGGGGGTGCAGCCGGGCGGGCCGCTATTTGGCCTGCAGGAGACCAATCCCGTCAACCAGGCCGCGGCCTATACGGGCGATCCCAAAACGTTCGGAAGCGCCGGCGACCCGCTCGTCGGCAAGCCGATCGGAGGCGTCGTGGTGTTTGGCGGCGGGCTTGCCCTCTACGACGGCAAGAGCATTGTCGGCGGCCTCGGCGTTTCAGGCGACTCCTCATGCGCCGATCACAATGTCGCCTGGCGTATCCGCGCGGCGCTCGGCTTCGACAAGGTCCCGGCAGGCGTCAATCCAAATCGCAAGGATGCCATTGTCTACGATCTGGACCCCGGCGGCAAAAGCGCTTCGGGCTGGGGCCATCCGCTTTGTGCCGGAACGGAGGCCGACATCGCCGCCGAACTCGGCGCCGGCGTGGGAGGCTCGATCAATAAATGAAAGCTATGCCGCAATTGGCATTAACGCGCGTTGACGTAGAACGACGTACCCGCAAATTGGCAGCCGGGAATTCCTTTGGCGCTATCCTTCTGGTGACGCTGCTCGCCTGCCTGCTGCTTCTGGGCGCTGCGTCCGAGCCTCCTAAAACACCAGCGATCGTACCGCCAGCCGCAGCTTCGCCACCCGATGACGGCCAATGGACGATGCCGGCCAAGAACTACGCGTCGACGCGCTTCAGCGAACTCTCCGAGATCAATGAAGGCAACGTCAAGAACCTGCAGGTCGCGTTCACGTTCTCGACAGGCGTGAACAAGGGCCAGGAAGCAGCGCCGCTGGTCGTCGGCAACACCATGTATATCGTGACGCCCTTTCCCAACTTCGTCTATGCGCTCGATCTCTCCAAGCCCGGCGCCCCGATGAAGTGGAAGTACGAACCCAATCCCGAGCCGGCGGCACAGGGGGTGGCCTGCTGCGACGTCGTCAACCGAGGGGTGGCATTCGCCGACGGGCGCATCTTTTTCAATACGCTGGACGGCCACACGATTGCCCTTGATGCGAACACGGGCAAGCCGATCTGGAACACTCATGTCGGCAACATCAACATCGGCGAGACCATCACCATGGCGCCGCTTGTGGTGAAGGGCAAAGTGCTGGTCGGCAATTCCGGCGGCGAGATGGGCGTTCGCGGCTGGGTAAAGGCGCTCGACGCCGGCGACGGTCATGTCGTCTGGATCGCCTATAGCACCGGGCCGGACAAGGACGTGCTGATCGGACCGGACTTCAAGCCGCACTACGACATGGACAAAGGCAAGGATCTTGGCGTCACGACGTGGCCGCCGGAAGCCTGGAAGATCGGCGGCGGCAACATGTGGGGCTGGATTTCCTATGATCCCGATCTGAACCTGATCTTCCACGGCACCGGCAATCCCGGACCATGGAATCCGGATTTGCGGCCTGGCGACAACAAGTGGACGTCTGGCATTTTCGCGCGCGATCCCGACACCGGCGCGGCGAAATGGTTCTATCAGTGGAGCCCGCATGACCTCCACGATTATGACGGCATCAACGAGCAGATCCTGCTCGACATGACCTGGCAGGGCAAGCCGCGCAAGGTGCTGATCCGGCCGGAGCGCAACGGCTATCTCTACATCCTCGACCGGACAACCGGCGAGGTGCTGTCGGCAAAACCGTTTGGTCCGGTCAACTCCAGCAAAGGTGTGGATCTGAAAACCGGTCGGCTGATCGTAAACCCGGACAAGAAGACCGGCACCGGCAAGGTCGTTCGCGATATCTGTCCGACGGCGTCGGGCCTCAAGGACTGGCAGCCTTCCGCGTTCTCGCCGAAGACCGGCCTGCTCTACATCCCGCACAACAATCTGTGCATGGATGAAGAAGGCGTCGAGGTGAACTACATCGCCGGCACGCCCTATGTGGGCATGAACGTCCGCATGATACCAGGGCCCGGCGGTAATCGCGGCGCCTTCACCGCCTGGGACATCGCCGCGGAGAAACCCGCCTGGAGCCTCAAGGAGAATTTCCCGGTGTGGAGCGGCGCGGTGGTGACCGCCGGCGACGTTGTCTTCTATGGCACGATGGAAGGCTGGTTCAAGGCGGTCAGCGCCAAGACCGGAGACCTGCTTTGGCAGTTCAAGACCTCGTCCGGGATCATCGGCCAGCCTATCACCTATCGCGGTCCCGACGGGCACCAATATGTCGCCATCCTCTCAGGCGTCGGCGGCTGGGCCGGCGCAATTGTATCGGGCGATCTTGATCCGCGTGACGCCACCGCCGCGCTCGGTTTCGTCAATGCCATGAAGGATCTGAAGAACGCGACAACCTCGGGAGGCACGCTTTATGTGTTCCGGCTGCCTTGATGAATTGTACTTGACCGTAGGTCCGGCGCGAAAGGCGTGTCAACGACTGGCGATCGGCATGGCCGCCATCGCCTTCGTGTTCTTGACGGCCACAGCCGACGCACGTGAGCTGAGGGTCTGCGCCGATCCGAACAACATGCCGTTCTCCAACGCGGCCGGTCAGGGCTTCGAGAACAGGATCGCCGAAATCGTTGCGTCCGATCTCGGCGCGAAGCTGACCTATACCTGGTGGGCGCAGCGCCGCGGCTTCATCCGAAACACGCTGAAGGCCGGTCTATGCGATCTCGTGCCGGGCACGCCGAGCAACCTCGAAATGCTGCGCACCACCACGCCCTACTACCGATCGTCCTATGTCTTCGTCACCCGCAGGGACGGCCCCGACGTAGCATCGTTCAATGATCCGCGGCTGCGCGACATGCGGATCGGTGTTCAGCTCATCGGCGACGATGGCGCCAATTCGCCTCCGGTCCAGGCGCTTGGCCGCCGCGGTATCGTCGGGCACCTCGTCGGCTATCCGGTGTATGGCGATTATTCCGCCCCCAACCCGCCGGCGCGCATCGTCGAAGCGGTGGCGAGTGGCGAGATCGACCTTGCCGTGGTCTGGGGCCCCCTCGCCGGCTACTTCGCCGCCAGGCAGAAGGTGCCGCTCCGCATCACGCCGGTTGTGCCCCGCATCGACGGACCGCAACTGCCGATGATCTACGACATCTCGATGGGCGTCCGCCGCGAAGACGATGCGCTGCGCGGCGATGTCAATGGCGCCCTGTCCAGGCACAAGGTCGAGATAGATGCCTTGCTGTCACAGTATGGCGTGCCGCGCCTCGATGCCTCGGGGAGCCCGGTGCGATGAGAGCCGTTGTGGCCATGCTCCTGTTTCCAGTCCTGGCGCTCGCTGCCTGCCAGCGCGAGGAACGTGACACGCGCCCGCAATCGGCGCTCGGATCGGGCGAGCAGCTGACGCCTGTGACCACGCTGGAGCCCGGCGGACAGCGGCCCCCCGCCAGCGACAACAAGGCGGCGAGCTTCGAGGCCAACGCCTTCCACATGAGCGAAGGGAAACGGCTTTTCGGCTGGTTCAACTGTTCGGGATGCCACGCCAATGGCGGCGGCGGCATGGGGCCGGCCCTGATGGACCAGAAGTGGCTCTATGGCAGCTCGATCGAAAGCATCCATGCCACGATCCGCGACGGTCGGCCAAACGGCATGCCGAGCTTCCGCGACAAGATTCCCGACGACCAGATCTGGGAGCTTGCGGCTTTCGTGCGCTCGCTGAGCGGCAACGCGCCGTCTTCCGCCGCGCCGCAACGCAATGACGACATGATGGCGCATCCTTCGGAAAACCGCATGCCCGACGCGGCCACGCTGGGGAAGTCGCCGTGAAACGTCTCGTCTCGATGGCGTTCGCCACCGCCGGGGCGCTGTTGCTGCAGGGAAGCGCGGGCTGGCAATCCGCCCTCGACCCGAAAGGTCCCGCGGCGAGCGAACTGGCGTGGCTGATCTGGTTCTTCACCGCGCTCTGCGCCGTGGTGTGGGTGCTGGTGATGATCGCCCTCGTCGTGCCCTTGATGATGCGGTCGCGCGCGCAGGCGGAGCCGCTCGCGATCGAGGCCGGCGCCGACGACCGGAAGCTGCGCGCGGTGGTGACCGCCGTCGGGTTGACCGCCATTGTCCTGATCGGACTGACC
This sequence comes from Mesorhizobium sp. M1004, assembly GCF_040318795.1. Classification (NCBI taxonomy): domain Bacteria; kingdom Pseudomonadati; phylum Pseudomonadota; class Alphaproteobacteria; order Hyphomicrobiales; family Phyllobacteriaceae; genus Mesorhizobium; species Mesorhizobium sp. M1004. The sequence goes on along the minus strand of NZ_JAMYNB010000007.1, from coordinate 63,316 downwards.
TTGCTGAGCTTCTTCGCCAACAGGACGCTCGCCGCGATCGGCTCGGATGCCGCACTGACCATTCGGGTCACCGGCCATCAATGGTGGTGGGAGGTGCGCTATGAGGATGCCACGCCAAGCCGCATCCTGACCACGGCGAACGAGATCCATATCCCAGCCGGGGAGCCGGTGCGGCTTCTTCTGACCTCGACCGACGTCATCCATTCCTTCTGGATCCCGAGCCTTTCGGGCAAGCTCGACCTCATTCCCGGCCACATGAACGTGCTCGACCTCAAGGCAGACAAGCCTGGTGTTTACCGAGGTCAATGCGCCGAGTTCTGCGGGGCGCAGCACGCAAACATGGGCACCTTCATCATCGCCGAGCCGCGTGCGAAGTTCGACGCCTGGTGGAACGACCAGTTGCAGCCGGCCGCTACTCCGACGGGGGACGAGGCCAAGGCCGGCCAGGATCTGTTTCTGAAGCGCCCTTGCGTGATGTGTCACAGAATAGGCGGCACGCCTGCCGGAGGAACGGTCGCCCCTGACCTCACCCATATAGCCAGCCGGCAGACGCTTGCCGCCGGGACATTGACAATGAGCCGCGGCAATCTCGCCGCCTGGATAGCCGACCCACAGGGCATCAAGCCCGGATCCCACATGCCGGTGGTGGAGCTCAGCGGCGACGAACTCAACGCCATGGTCGCCTACCTCGAGGCGCTTAAATGAGCAGCGCGGACCTCACAAGCGAACGCGACCTGCCGCCGGCGCGTGAAACCTCTACCGAGGGCGACGTCGCACCCGAGCATGACGGACCGCGCGACACCGGCATGGACGATGCCAGCCTGGATCGCTGGCTGGCGCGGACATGGCGCACGCCCCCCGGCATCATCGGCGCGCTGTCGAGCGTCGACCACAAGGTCGTCGCACGGCGCTATCTGATCACCGCCTTCGTGTTTCTGTGCCTGGGCGGGCTCAACGCTGTCGCCATGCGCATCCAGCTCTCAGGGCCGCAGCGCGGTCTGATCGGCCCGGACCTCTACAACCAGCTGTTCACGATGCATGGTGTGACCATGATGTTCCTGTTCGCCGTGCCCATCGTGCAGGCGACAGGCATCTATCTCGTCCCGCTGATGGTCGGCAGCCGCAACATCGCCTTTCCCCGCCTGAACGCGTTCAGCTACTGGATCTATGTTTCGGGCGGCATATTCGCCTGGGTGTCTTTCGCGCTCAACATGGCGCCCGACGTCGGCTGGTTTGCTTATGTGCCGCTGTCAGGCCCCGAATTCGCGCCGGGCAAGCGGGCCGACGTCTGGGCCCAGATGATCACTTATACAGAAGTATCCTCACTGGCCGTCGCGGTGGCAACCATCGTCACCGTGTTCAAGCAGCGAGCCCCCGGCATGTCGCTGGACAGGATTCCGCTCTACGTCTGGGCAATGCTGGTTACCTCCTTCGTCGTCGTCTTCGCCATGCCCGCGGTGATGATCACCTCGACCTTCCTGATCCTCGACCGGCTGGTCGGCACACATATCTTCAACCCCGCCGAGGGCGGCGACGCACTGCTCTTCCAGCATCTGTTCTGGTTCTTTGGCCATCCCGAGGTCTACATCATCTTCCTGCCGGCGACGGGCATGGTCTCCGCGATCATCCCGGTCTTCGCCCGGCGTCCCGTGTTCGGGCATCTCGGGCTGGTCTTGTCGCTGATTGCCGTCGGTTTCCTTTCGTTCGGCCTCTGGGTCCATCACATGTTCGCGACGGGGCTACCCAAGCTCGGCGCCAGCTTCTTCACCGCGTCGAGCATGCTGATCGCCATCCCCAATGGCGTTCAGATCTTCTGCTGGCTGGCAACCTTGTGGGACGGCAGGCCGGTGATCCGCACGCCGCTGCTGTTCGTGTTCGGCTTCTTTTTCATCTTCGTCATCGGCGGCCTCACCGGCGTCATGCTCGCTTCGGTGCCGCTGGACCTCCAGGTGCACGACACCTATTTCGTCGTCGCCCATTTCCATTACGTGCTGATCGGCGGTTCGGTCTTCCCGCTGCTGGGCGCCGCCTATTTCTGGTTCCCCAAGATCAGCGGCCGCATGATGAGCGAGCGTCTCGGGCGCTGGCATTTCTGGCTGGCTTTCATCGGCTTCAACGCGGCTTTTTTCCCAATGCATCTCGTCGGGCTCTGGGGCATGCCACGAAGGGTCTACACCTATCCGGCCGAGCTTGGCTGGGGCAACATCAACCTGTTCATCAGCGCCGGCGCGGTGCTCTTTTTCCTCAGCTTCGTACTGTTCACGTTCAATCTTGTACACGGCGCGTTGAAGGGCGCACTGGCCGGAAACAATCCCTGGGATGCCGGTACGCTCGAATGGGCGACGTCTTCGCCGCCGCCAAGCTATAATTTCGCGCGGATACCGATTGTCACACACGTCGAGCCGCTCTGGGCCGAACGGGAGGCGCCGCCTGTGGCGACCGGACTCCGCGTCGATGTCCGTGAGCTGTTGATCTCAACCGTGGCGGAAGCCCACCCCGACATTCGCGAGAAATCGGCGACACCGTCGATCTGGCCGCTGCTGGCGGCAATCGCTGTCGGCGGTACGTTTGTCTATTCGATCTTCACGCCCTGGGCGATCGTCTGGGGCGCCGCGCCGATCACCATCACCTTGATCGGCTGGTTCTGGCCCAAGGACGACCCGGAGGATGAGGGATGAGTGAGCGTCCCAGCTTGGATCTTTCGGACCTCCCAACCTTTGGACATGGTCCGCGCAGCCCGACCTGGTGGGGAACGCTCGGCTTCATGGCGCTGGAAGGCATGGGCTTTGCGTTGGCCGCCGGCGCTTATCTCTATCTCGCGACCTTGTGGCCCAATTGGCGTCTAAGCGCCCCGGAACCCAACCATTGGCCCGGGACGATCGTCACCATCCTGTTTATCATCAGCGTGGTGCCGAACCACATCCTCCACGGCTACGCCAAGCAATGCGCGATCGTGCCGGTGCGGATCGGGCTGGTGGTGATGTCGCTGCTCGGTCTGGCCCCGCTTGTCGTGCGCTGGTTCGAATTCCCGGCGCTGAACATCTACTGGGACACGAACGCCTATGGCTCGATGCTCTGGGTGCTGCTCGGGCTGCACACCACACACCTGATCACCGATGTCGGCGACACCATCGTTTTGACGGTGCTGATGTTCACACGCCATGGCTATAGCGGCCGGCGCTTCGGCGATGTCGGCGACAATGTCTTCTATTGGGATTTCGTGGTGCTGACCTGGATCCCGATCTATCTGCTCATCTACTGGATGCCGAGGCTAGGCTGATGCGTGCGTTGAAAATGGGAACGTCCTGGGCTGGTCTTCTGTCGGGGCCGATGGCTTGGGCAATCTCGACGCAGCTGAACTACGCACTCGTACCATGGCAGTGCAACCGCCAGGTGCCGGTGGTGCTTCCCGTGGCACTGGTGCTCGCCGTGCTTTCGCTGCTCGGCGGTGCCTTGTCATGGCGGGCGAAGCGGCAGGGCGGCGCCGCCTTCAAGCCTGAGCGCACGCGCAGCACCGAGCAGTTCGTCGCCGATCTCGGCATGCTTGCGGCATTGCTGTTTGCCCTCGTCATCATCATGCAAGGCAGCGCGGCTCTCATTCTCGACGAGTGCCTGCGATGAGCTTCGACGCGTTCTTCTCGACCTCGATCTGCTACGGCGCCGGCGCGCCCGAGGCCGGATGGACGCTCGCATTTCCCATCACGTTTCCGCTGGCCGCGATTGCCTTCCTTTATTCCATCGGAGCGACTCGGTTGTGGCGCCGCAGCAGCCGAGGCCGTCCCGAGCGGATGCGGCAGGCGTTGTTTTTCGCCGCCGGTTGGGGCGTGCTGACGGCAGCACTGGTCAGCCCCATCCACGCGCTCGGCGAGCGGGTGTTTGCCGCCCATATGATCGAGCATGAACTGCTGATGGCGGTGACGGCGCCCCTCCTTGTCGCCGCGTGCCCAGGCGCAGTCCTGCTCTGGTCCTTGCCGGCCTCACTTCGCCGCGGAACGGGCAAGCTCACGCGCGCAAAGACGCTGCAATCGGTTTGGGCCCTGGTGATCCGCCCCCTCAACGCGACGATCATTCACGGCGTCGCCATCTGGATCTGGCACATTCCGGCGTTGTTCCAGGCAGCGCTCCAGCAGGGCTTTCTTCATTATGCCCAGCATGCGAGCTTCCTCGGCACAGCCTTGCTGTTCTGGTGGGCGCTCCTTCCGCGCCCCGGTCGACAGCAGACCTATGGCAGCTCCGTCATGCATCTTTTCTTCACCTCGCTTCATACCGGCCTGCTCGGTGTCCTGCTGCTGATGTCGCCCAAACTCTGGTATCCGGAGAATGGCGCCGGCGCCGCGTTGTGGGGCCTGACCGCGATCGAGGACCAGCAACTTGCCGGATTGGTAATGTGGGTTCCGGCCGGCTTGATCTATGGCGGCGCCGCCCTGCTGCTCGCCGGCCTGTGGATAAGCAGCAGCGCAACCAGGGAGGCAACACATGCGCTCCGACCTGGGTAGGCTGATCGGGGGCGCCCTTGCCGCAATCCTGCTGCTGACCGCGGCTGTAGCAGCGGCGACCTTGTGGTCCGACCGGCGCGACCGTGTCCGGCACGAGTCGGATGCGGCGACCGGGGGCGTAGGCGCTCGCGCCATTCCGATCATGACGGCGAATGGCTGCTCCGGCTGCCATACGATACCCGGCGTACCGGGTGCGCAAGGCCAGGTCGGACCCCGCCTGGACGGTGGCCTTGCCGACAGGGTCTTTATCGGTGGCCTGCTGGCAAACAATCCGGAGAACATGATCCGCTGGATACGCTCGGCGAGGGAAGTCAATCCGCACACGGCCATGCCGTCGACGAGGATCACCGAGCAACAGGCGCGGGACATCGCCGCTTATCTCTATGCTTTGAGGTAAATCAGCCCTCGCCGCCGCGCCGGGACCACAAGCCCCGGCCGGGGTCATAGCCGATGACCGCCGCGAGGAAGAAGGCGATGAGGCAGCCAAGGACCACAATCGCCGCGACAGGATCGAACCGCAGATAGAGCGCGAAGCGTATCAGCTCGACCGCCGAGCTGAACGGGTTCCAGGCGGCGATTGTTGCCAGCACCGGTCCCGCCTCGGCAAGCCGCCACAGCGGATAGAGCGCCGTCGAGGCAAAGAACACCGGAAAGATGACGAAATTCATGACACCGGCAAAGTTCTCCATCTGTGTCGAAACCGAGGAGACAAGCAGTCCGAACGCGCCAAGCATGAGGCCCGCCAGCACGAGCGCCGGAAATACCGCGACGTAGCCGAGAACGGGCGGCCGCACATCCCAGAAACGCGCGATCAACAGAAACAAGTAGACCAGCGGCACGCCAACGATCACGCTGGCCAGCAGGCGCGCCGCAAGCAGGTACCAGCGCGGCAATGGTGCGGTCAGCAACAGGCGCATGCTGCCCATCTCGCGATCGTAGACCATGGCCAGCGAACTCGCCATGGCATGGAAGAGCAGCATCATGGCCGCTAGCCCAGGCACCACATATACGTCATAGAGAACATAGGTCTGGTAGGGTGGCGTTATCGACAGACCGAGAACGGAGCGGAAGCCAGCGGCAAAGATTGCCAGCCAGACCAGCGGCCGTACCATCGCCGAGAGCAGCCGGCCGCGTTGCCGCAACGTGCGCAGCATCTCCCTGCGCAGGATGCCGTTGAGCGCGCGCACCGCGTGAGACGTTTTCATTCGGACTCCGTCAGCGACGCGAAGGCCTCGCCCGTGCTCGCTACACCGAGATCGGTAGCCAGGCGATCGGCGCGGCCGGCCCACCGCATTGTGCCTCGATGCAGCACCACCACATCGTCATCCGCCGTTAGTTCTTCCAGAAAATGTGTTGCCCACAGAACGGCAATGCCGCGCTGGCGGCAAAGCTCCCGCACGTGCCGCTCGAGCGCGCGGCGGCCCGGCACGTCGAGCCCGGTGGTCGGCTCATCCAGCAGCAAAAGGCGTGGGCTATGCATCAGAGCACGTGCGATCTCGACACGGCGACGCTGCCCCCCGGAAAGCGCTCGGGCAGGATCGTCGATCCTGTCCAGCACGTCCAGCCGGCCGAGTTCGTGGATGGAGCGCTCCTTGCTCAAGGCCTGGCTAAGCCCATGCAAGGCCGCGTGGTAACGCAGGTTCTCGCCGGCCGTCAGATCGAGGTCGAGGGTCGGCAACTGGAAGACGACGCCCATCTGCGCCAACGCGGCGGACGGGTTGACATCCATCGCCTGGTCGAAGACATGCACCGAGCCGGAGCGGGCGTGATAAAGACCGGTGATCAGCGAGAACAGCGTCGTCTTGCCGGCGCCGTTGCGGCCTAGCAAGATGCACATCCTGCCTTGGGCCACAGAGAAGGAGACGCCGTCGAGAACCCGCCGGCTTCCGAAACTATGGCCCAGATTCTCGACCGATAAGGCGTTCATGGCCCGATCACGACGCCCCACGGCCCCCGCCCTACCGGCAGCGATTTCACCACCTCCTGGTTTTCCAGATCGATAAGCGAAATATCGCCGGAATTCCCGTTTGCGCTGACCAGGCGCTTCTCGTCGCCGGAGAGCGCAACGTGCCAGGGTCGTTGACCAACAAGGTAGAGCCGACGGACCGCCAGCGTTTTCACATCGACTTCCGCAATCCTGTTGGCGGGGCCGAGCGCCACATAGACGGTCGTGCCATCGCGAGACGTCGCCATGCCGACCGCCTGCACACCCTCGCGTCGTATACCCGGCACCTCGAACTCGACTTTGCCGGTCTGCGCGCGCGTTGCCGTGTCGAAGACGGTGACAGTGCCCCGGATCTCCGAGGACACCCAGAATTGCTTACCGTCCGGCGAGAATAAAGCCGCGCGCGGCCGGGTATCGACCAGCAGATTGTCGACGAGTTCAAGCGTGCCTGCGTCGATCAGATGCACCATGCTGGTGGTCTCCGAAGTGCAGGCGACATAGCGGCCGTCGGCGCTGGCCGCCATTCCTTCCGGTTCGACGCCGACATCCACGGTGCCGATGACCTTGGCCGCGGCGATGTCCACCACCGACACCAGATTGTCATTCTCGTTGGCGACGAACAGCCGCTTGCCATCGGGATGGACTGCGAAGAATTCCGGATCGGCTCCCGAAGGCAATTCGCCGACGACCCGCCGCTTCGCGACGTCGACCACGTCGATGCGGTTGTCGTCGCCTTCCGCGACGAAAAGCATCTTGTTGTCGGTCGACAGCGCCAGCCCGCGCGGGCGGCGGCCGACATCGATCGTCGCCAGCAAAGTCATCGTCACGCCGTCGACGACCGCGACCGTATTATCCTGCTCATTGGAAACGTAGATGGTCTCGGCGGCGGCGGGAGCAGCAAGAGCGAACGCCGCCAACAACAGCGTCATCCGAACTTGCATGTGCTCTCCTCCAGGTCGATGCCCAGCGTGTCGAGCGGCGTGCGCTGATGCAGGAAACCCGGTTGCGGTGAGCTGGAAATCAAGAGGCGAGGCCCGGCGATCAAAATGGGCTGGCGCATCTGTCCGTCCCAGGGACGGAAACTAAGCCCCTGCCCCTTGAAGCCAGCGAGAAGAAACGCGTCGCCGCGTATATATCTGCCGATTGCCGCGGGATCGAGACTGTGCAGGCGCGTCGCCGCTTCGCCGATACTGCGCACAGCGAGCCAGGCCGCGTAGTCGCTGGGCAACATCCAGCGCCCTGCCTGCCTGTGGAAACGGTCCTGCAGTTGCGTGGCGCCCCATTCCTCGCTGACAGCGCTCCAGCCTATGGCGACAAGCCCTTGCGTGCCGGCGACGATTCTCGGCAGCGCAGTGCGGCCCTCCAGATAGGCGCCGAATTCATCCGCCTCGTCGGCGACCACGAGCACATCATAGTCGCTGACCTGCGTGACCGCCGGTATTTCGGTCTGCAGCGTGACATGCCCTGTATCGGCACGTCCGTTGGCGGGCCTGAATGTCCACGGCTGGTCGATCGTGATCTCGGCTCCGAAGCGAGCCGCCGCCCGTCGAAAGGCCGCAGCCATCGCCTGATCCTGCGAATGCGGCCCCACAAGCAGGAACCAACGCTGCCAGCGCTTCCAGGCGAGATATTGCGCCAGCCCGTCGGCGAGCATGGCGCGGCTCGGGATCGTGTGCAGGACGTTCCGACGGCAGTCCTGTTGGCGAAGCACGTCGTCCGGCGCCCGGCTGTTGAGCAACGTCATCTGCTCGGCACCGGGCGCCGCACTGGCCTGTAGAAGCTGACTGGCGTCGAGATCGGCGACGACAAAGGCGATGCCGGCATCGGCGAATTGTCTTACCGCGTCGTCCGGCGTTTCGGTTGGTTTCAATATTCTTTCCTCCAGCCGAAATTTCTGCCCAAGAAACCGGCCGGTGCTTTCGTCGTCGGCAATGCCCAGCCGAGCGCCTTGCAGGCCGCCGTCAGTGACGGTTTCATCAAGGGGTCCCAGGGGCAGAGCCGTTTTGCGCTCCTGGCCGATATACCCGATCACCATCGTCTGTTGCTCGGTGGCGCCAGGGCCGGTGATCAGCAAAAGAAAGAGAAGGCCAAGCAACAGTCTCATTGTGTCGCCCCCAGCCCAAAGCGCGACGATCCCGCTTCATGGCCACCAGAGATTGCGACATCGCGCACGATGCGCGCCGGCGGTCCCTCCAGAACAATAACCCGATCACCCAGCGACGAGGCATAGGCGAGATCATGCGTAACCAGCAGCGTGGTAGTCCGCCGACTGGCGAAACAATCCTGCAGCAGGCGGCGCATGGCTTGCGCGGTCGCCTCGTCGAGTGAAGCGAATGGCTCGTCGAGGAGCAGGAGCGCAGGCTCTACGGCGAGCGCCCGGGCAAGCGCTACGCGCCGCGCCATGCCGCCCGAGAGTCGCTGCGGATAGCTCTTCTCATTGCCTTTCAGGCCGACAGCGGCAAGCCACCGGGCCGCATCGGGCGCGCGATCCGGGATGGCCATCTCTACATTGCGCAAGGCGGTGAGCCAGGGCAGCAGCCTCGGTGTCTGGAACAGCATGCCTATCGGAAGCGGTCGTCCGCTCACGCTGCCGCGAAATTCGCGGTCGACGCCCGAAACGATCGACAGCAGCGTCGACTTGCCGACACCGGAAGGGCCGGTCAGGACGCAGACCTGTCCGTCGGCTATATCAAGCGACAGCGCGCGAAAGATCGTCCGGCGCTGTCCGTCGTCACCGGGGAAAGTCTTGTCCTCGATCCTGATCCTCAGCATCAGCGTCGCCAGGCGAACAGACGACGTTCCAACGGCACAAGCAGTCCATACTCTATGGCAAGCATCACAACGCCGAAGCTGATCGCATAGGCAAGGATGTGGGTGACGTCGAAGTTCTGAAAATAGACCTGTAGCTGGAACCCGACGCCGTTGGAGCGGCCGAGCAGTTCGGCGAGCAACACGATCTTCCACGTCAATGCCAGCCCGCTGCGCAGGGTGACGAGAAAGAACGGCGCCAATTGCGGCAGCACGACATGCCGCAGCTTTGCAGCACGCCCGAAGCGATAGAGCTCAGCCATTTCGGCAAAGTCCTTGTCCAGCCGGCTGGCGCCTTCACGAATAGTCACCACGACATTGGGGATCTTGTTGAGCGCGACCGCAAGGACAAGCGCAGTCTCGGCAAGACCAAGCCAGATATAAATTACAATGACCGTGATCAGCGCCGGCATGTTGAGGAGTAACACGATCCAAGGCCTCATCCATATGTCGGCTCTGTGCGAGCGGCCTGCCGCGTAGCCAAGGGCCGCGCCGATGACGATTGCCGACCCGAGGCTTGCCACGACGCGCGCAAGCGAGATGCCCAAATGGTATGGCAGCTCGCCCCGAACCACTTCGTGCAGGAGAACCGAAACAACCTGGACCGGACCAGGAAACAGGCGATCGGCGGCGATCGATGATGCAATCTGCCAGACGAGCACCATGGTCAGCAATGCCGCAGTCGATTGCCAACGCTGCATTGTGATGGGGAACGCTGGGACATCGGTCATTGGCGCGAGCTCAAGCCGGTATGGCCCGGAAGACACCAGGATCGAGGCTCGTCGCCTTGCCGACCAGATCCTCGCCGCCCAATTCGGCCAGGATTGCAAACAACCGGGCCGCGCCATCACGTTCGTCTTTGCCGAACCGACGAGGGATTCCGGCACGATAGGCGGCGCGTAGCGCCGCCTGGAGGTGAGGATCGTCCGTGCCCAATTGAGGCGCGAGCACCCGCCATTCGTCGTCCGAAGACTCGAGCAGCGACTTCGCTGCCGCAGTGGCGCTCGTGAATCGCTCGAGGGCGATCGGGTTGGCCCGCGCCCAGCTTTCATGGAAGACGTAGCCGAGCATCGGCAAGTCCACGGAAACGCCAAGCCCCTGCAGGATTTGAGCGACACTGAGCAGAGGCCTTGCCCCCTCTGACTCGAGACGGGCGGCGAAATTCCAGAACGTCAGCAGTGCATCCAGTCGCCCCGCCAGAAATTCCTGCTCCAACAAGGGCGGCGCGCCGAACACTGGCTCCACCTCTTCAGCAAGATCGCGCTTCACCTGACGGAGGCCGAGCGCGCGCAACAGGATCCAGCTTTTGTCCAGCGGACCACCTGCGATCCCCAGCCTTTTGCCCTTGAGGTCCGCAAGAGTTCGAATGGGCGAGCCTTGCGGCAGTTCCAGCGCGCCGACGGCACGAGAATAGGGATAGAAGACCAGATCGGCGCCTTCGCTGCGCTGGCGCATGACCCAAACCCAATCCGAAACGATGACGTCGACGCTGCCCGCCAGCAATGCGGTCTTACCGGCTTCGGTACCGGCAAGCCGCTGAGCCTCGATTGATACGCCGTGCACGGTGTCCAACGCATGTCGCCGCATGACGTCAACTTCCCACGCGGCGGTGCCAAATCCCAGCACGCCAAATCGCACGAGCGGCGATGGCTGTGGCGCGGCTTCTGCGGGAGCACCCAATAGCCAGCAACAAATACCCGCAAGAGCGGCCCGCCGTGAGATGTGACCCTGATCATGCCGGGTCAGCCATTCGCCTGGAAGGGTAGCAGTCAGCACGGGCGCACCGGGTGTGAAGGAACTTTCCTAACGCCGTGGCGGCAGGAATGTTCCTCGATGGTGCATGGAACCAACGGGAAAGCACCTAAGGTCCGTTTTTCAGCTCGTATGGCAGTCCGGGGTCTTGTTCAGGCGAACAGAAGAAGGTGTCAGGGGCTACGGTCCGCTCTTGGCATCATCGACCTCCAACGCGTCCATTACAGGTGCCCGATCGCTCTTTTCGGAGCTCGGGCTCTGCACCCCGGACCCGGCGTTCTTGATCGCTTGCACGATAGCATCTTCGATGTTTCCGAGTTCGTCCTCCCTTACTTCACGCCCATAACCAGCCACCTCGGCATCTTGCTCGAATTGCTGAGCGAGCACCGCGACGCTGACTTCCTCTCGACCAGGAAGTGTGCCGACATTCTCCTGTAGCCAGTTTTGAAAAAACTCTCTGGTCGCGCTCATCTCAGACCACCCTTTCGCCAAACTAAGCGCGACGGTGAGCCGAAGTTCCATGATGCGTTCACTTTCCCAGTGGCGCTGTACTCGCAGCGTTGGGAGCCACGAGGTTTTTGCAGGCTTGATGAGGCAGTGGCCTTTCTCTTCACGACTGGTTGGAGTTCACTCTTATTGCGCAGTGTGCATCCTGATTGCGTCCATTTCGACCCTGTGGAACAAGCTCGTTGAGTTGAAGTTAGGCCCGATGCCAAGCTTTTCGGGCGAACCAAGCTTTTCGGGCGCACAAGTTTTTGACGTTGCCATCGTCGGCGGCGGCCCCGCGGGGCTCGCTGCAGCCATGTATTTAGCCAGGTTTCTGCGTTCGGTGATCTTGCTCGACGCGGGGCATGCGCGTGCCAAGCTCATCCCAAAATCCCGTAACTGTCCCGGCTTCCCCGACGGCATCAGCGGGGAAGAACTGCTCGGCCGCCTACGAGCCCAGGCACAGCTATACGGCGCGAGCCTTGTCCATGGTTGCGTAGGCCACGCCGAAAAACGCGAGGGGTTTTTTGTTCTGACGACCACCTGCGGGATTGTCCAAGCAAGGCGCGTGATTCTGGCAACGGGCATTGTGGACAAGGCACCTCCCATCGAAAGACTGGAGGAGGCGATCGCAACCGGCATTGTCAGACTGTGCCCGGTTTGCGATGCATATGAGGCCCGGGGTAGCCGCATCGGCGTTGTTGGTCCGGAGCATCTCGCCGTCAGGGAGGCTCTGTTCCTGAAGGGATATGGCAGTCAGGTCGCCTTGCTCGCCAATAACCAGGATGATGTTTCCGAAGCTGCCCGCGGCGCCGCCTTGGCAGGCGGAGTTGAAATCTGGGACGCTGTCGATGACCTGATCCCTCGACGAACCGGGTTCGATGTCGTCATGGCCGAGGGCGCCCCGATGCGCAACATCGATGTGGTGTACCCTTCAATGGGCAGCGACGTACGCTCCGAACTCGCGGTTGCTCTGGGGGCTAACTGTGACGCAGAAGGCTATGTCCTGGTCAACCGACACCTTGAGACTTCAACGCCAGGACTCTATGCCATTGGCGACGTGGCCGAGGGGCTCAATCAAATTGCTGTTGCGTTCGGAGACGCCGCCAAGGCTGCAACTCACATTCATAACGACCTCCGCGATTGCGCCGAGCCGGCGACGAACTTCCGGCGAAGTTGACCTGCAGATGCGAACGCACCGTACCGGCTCACCTTTGGCTGCGTTGATGCCCGGAACCTGTTCCACCCGGCGTGAGACTACCGGCTTCGGCTTTGCTAGAGTTCTCCCAGGCGCAGCCGCTGGGTTGATGGACGGGCACGCGCTGGCGAACGGCTGGAGGAAGGAATGAAAATTCTCGTCACCGGCGCGTCAGGTCTGATTGGAGCCGCGCTTTGCGCGCGCCTGGCCGGCGAGAGTCATGAAGTGGTTCGCGTGCTTCACCACGCAGACACTGGCGTCCACCCGGAGATCCAAACCGTTTCCCTGGATATGGCGCGGGCCTTGCGACCTCAGGACTGGACCCCCTATCTCGCCGGTGTGGACGCCGTCGTAAACTGTGCCGGCGTCCTGCAGGATAGTGCCCGGGAAAACACCCGGCATGTCCATTCTACCGGCGCCTCGGCTCTCTTCACCGCGTGTGAGCACGCAGGTGTGAATAAGGTGATCCACTTTTCTGCCATCGGGGTCGATCGCCAGCAGCCGTCCGCCTTTTCCGCCAGCAAGGTCGCCGGCGATGAAGCACTGATGGCACGTAGCCTTGACTGGGTCATCCTGCGCCCCTCCGTAGTGCTGGGAAGGCCGGCCTTCGGCGCAAGTGCACTTTTTCGCGGCCTCGCGGCGTTGCCGCTCTTGCCGTTGATGCCCGACACGGGCCGTCTCCAAGTCGTCCAACTCGATGACGTCATCTCCACCGTCCTGTTCTTCCTCAAACCCGGTAGCCCATCGCACCTCACGCTGGACCTCGCTGGGCCAGAGGCACTTCCGATGAGCGAGGTCGTGGGTCGCTATCGCCGCTGGTTCGGATGGAGCAGTGCTCGGGAGTTCATCTTGCCCAATTGGGCCGCAGCTATCTTGTACAGGTTCGGGGATGCCGCGGCTCAGCTGGGCTGGCGCCCGCCGATGCGCAGCAATGCAGCAAAAGAGATTGCCCGTGGCGCTGTCGGCGATCCCCAGCCGTGGATGACGGCGACCGGCATTCAACCATCAAGTCTTACATCTGCACTGCGTTTAAATCCTGCGACGGTGCAGGAGCGATGGTTCGCCGGTCTTTACTTTGTCAAGCCGGCGCTCTTTGTCATCTTGCCGCTCTTCTGGATCATGACCGGCATCATTTCCCTCACCGCCGGCTGGCGCAGCGGAGTTGACTTGCTGATTGGCACTGCCGCCGGCCCCTTGGCCGAACCGGCGGTAGTCGCCGGCGCGCTGGCTGACATCGCAGTCGGGGCGCTTATCGCCTGGCGCCCAACCAGCCGGCTTGGTCTTTTCGGCGCAATCGCGGTATCGCTTTTCTATGCGATCGCTGGGAGCATTCTGCGGCCGGATCTTTGGCTTGAGCCACTCGGGCCGTTGATCAAAATCCTCCCGATCCTCGTTCTGCATTTTGCAGCGCTGGCCATTCTGGAGGAACGCTGATGATTTACTTCGTGCTTAAATACCTGCACGTGATCGGCGCTGCTGTGCTGCTCGGAACTGGTGCCGGCATTGCTTTTTTCATGCTTTTGGCACACCGGACCGGGAATGCCGCGACGATCGCAGCCGTCGCCCGCATTGTCGTGCTGGCTGATTTCCTGTTCACGGCTACGGCCGTTGTCGCACAACCTTTGACCGGACTGGGCCTCGCTAGGGTTGCGGGGTATTCGCTGTCCGAAGGATGGATCGTTCTCTCGATCCTGCTCTACATCTTAACGGGCCTGTTCTGGCTGCCTGTCGTGTGGATGCAGATCGAGATGCGAAATCTAGCCACACAGGCCGCACTCTCCAACCAACCTCCTCCCGAGCGCTACCATCAGCTGTTCAGACGCTGGTTTGTCTTCGGTTTCCCAGCTTTCGGCGCCGTGCTCGCCATTTTCTGGCTGATGATTGCGCGCCCGGCAATCGAGTGGTCATCGTTGTAGCTGCGATCGGCAAGCACTGCGCCGTGAATTCATCCGTCGCGCCTAGCTGGCTCGTGCCGGCGCGATGCACTGCGGTCGGGAACCACGGTCACTGCCGCGAGTTCTTTCGCATGGCCAATCATCCCGTCACCGGCGTGCTTACCTCAATCGGCACATTAACCTCCCGCCCCGCGGCATTCCTGATCCTGTTGGTCTACGCAATCCTTTGGATGATCTTCGAGCGTCAGACCCTGGACTGGCATGGAGCGGCTACCTTGTTTACGTGGGCCATGACGCTGTTCATCCAGCGTGCCGAGCACCGCGACACTCAGGCCATTCACGCCAAACTGGATGAGATCCTGCGATCAGACCACAATGCTTCGAACATCACACGGATCGACGATGAAGAGCCCGAGGAAATCGAGAAACACCGCCACCGCAAGCAGCAGGACGACTGATGAGCGGCGTTTTGGTTTCACGGCAGGACGAGTAGCGGGTTTCCAGCTTTTGACGCCTATCCAGCCCCGCCGCCTCCTGCGCTCAGGCCCAGGCCTTCGATCCTTGCTGCGCCTGTGGTTCAGCGACCGAAGGATCGGAGCCCTCTATTGTTCCACTGATCCAGAAAAATTTGCCCGAGAACCAGGTCAGGCAAATCGGCCGGCTCGAAGTGCGTCATTCGCCTTTCTGGTTGCGCTCGACGAACTTGTTGAAACGGCTGGTTTGTCCGTCACCAGTCTTGGACTGGTAAAGAAAGGCCAGATCGTTCTCGTCGAATATGCGGAAGAACTCGTCCCATTCGACCGGCTCGAATGCTTCCTCGGGTTTGCCGAAGTCGATCCGCAGGATGCCGCCCGCGCCTTTGGTGCGAACCACTGCCGGCCGTCCATCCCGCTCCTCGGCCCATTTGCGGATTTCGTCGTGATTGGTGGTCGTTTGCGACTGGGACATTGAAATCTCCTTTGATCATCGGCGTTGCCAACATCGGGCATCGTCGGGGCTGCCGGCGTCCTAACAGCACAAGGGCGGCAATGTTCCGGCACGGCGCGGCGAGCGCGATGTGGCTGCTTCCGAACGAAGCCGGCCAAAGGAACTTTGTTGAAGCCAAGGGAACAAACCTTTTGCCGAAAAGTTCGGGTCGCCAAGATTACCTGTCTGAGGAGTGGTCGTGGAACGGATATTGGTTACAGGGGGCTGCGGCTTCATTGGCCGGCATGTCGCCCAGGAACTCATCGAGCAGGATTATTCGGTTCGCATTTTGGATGTGCTGCTGGAGCAGGTGCACGCAGGCGAAACAGTCGCCCTTCCCGCCGGGGCCGAGCTGATCAAGGGCGACATTCGGGACCGGGAGGCGGTCGCCAAGGCGCTGGAAGGCGTTGACGCGGTCATTCATCTGGCCGCGGAAGTCGGCGTCGGACAGTCGATGTACGAGATCGCGCGCTATGTCGGCACAAACGATCTCGGCACCGCGACGCTGCTTGAGGCGCTGATCAAACACCCGGTCGAGCGCATTGTCGTCGCCTCATCGATGAGTGTCTATGGCGAGGGCCTCTATGCTACATCGGACGGCCGGCGCATCGACAATGCCCGGCGCAAGGCGAGCGACATCAAAAACGGGCAGTGGAATCCGCTGTCGCCGGAAGGCGAGCCCCTCTCCCCCCTGCCGACGGACGAGGAAAAGCCGGTCGACCTCGCCTCTATCTATGCGCTGACGAAATACGCCCAGGAACGCGCCGTGCTGATCTTCGGCGAAGCCTATGGCATCGATGCGGTCGCGCTGCGCCTGTTCAACGTCTTCGGCGCCGGCCAGGCGTTATCGAACCCCTATACCGGCGTGTTGGCCAATTTTGCTTCGCGTCTCGCCAACGGCCAACGTCCAATGATCTTCGAGGATGGCGAACAGAAACGCGATTTCGTCCATGTGGATGACGTCGCCCGCGCCTTTCGTCTTGCGCTGCAGCAACGCCAGGCAAGGGGTCACGTCATCAACATCGGCAGCGGCCGAGCCTATGCTATCAGCGACGTCGCGCGGGTACTTGCCGAGGCCATGGGAACGCCGGACCGCTCGCCAGAGTTGCTCGGCAAGGCGCGCTCCGGGGATATCCGCAACTGCTTCGCCGATATTTCCAAGGCCCGTGAGCTGCTCGGTTTCGAGCCGAGGCAACAACTGGAGAATTCGCTCGCCGATTTCGTTTCCTGGGTGCGCAACTCGTCCGCCATCGACCGCGGCGCCGACATGAAACGCGAGCTTGAAGAACGTGGGCTGGTGTCATGAATACGCGCAATCGACGCGACGCGCCCGTCGCCATTGTCGGCGGCAGCGGCTTCATAGGATCGAACCTGGCCGACAGCCTGTTGTCGGATGGCGAGCCGGTGCTGGTGATCGACAATCTCAGCCGCCCCGGCGTCGAACAGAACCTTGAATGGCTGGCGCAAAAGCACGGCAGCCGCCTCGCGGTCGAAACCATTGACGTGCGCGACGCCTATGCGCTTGCGCCCGTTCTGAAGAGTTCCAAGGCGATCTTCCATCTGGCCGCCCAAACCGCCGTCACAACGAGCCTGGTCCAACCGGACGAGGATTTCGACATCAACCTTCGAGGAACGTTCAATGTCCTCGAAGCGGCGCGGCTGAGCAGTGAGTTTGTTCCGGTGGTCTTCGCCAGCACCAACAAGGTCTATGGCAGTCTGCCCGACGTCGCGGTGCGCGAGGACGGCGATCGTTACCTGCCTTGCGACGGCATCATCCAAGCGAATGGCATCGACGAGACCCACGGCCTGGATTTCTGCACGCCCTATGGTTGTTCCAAAGGCGCGGCGGACCAATATGTGCTCGACTATGCCAAATCCTACGGCATGCCGACGGCGGTGCTGCGGATGAGCTGCATTTACGGGCCGCGCCAGTTCGGAACCGAGGATCAAGGCTGGGTCGCGCACTTCCTGCTAAGTGCGCTGACGGGACGTCCAATCACCATTTACGGCGACGGCAGACAAGTGCGCGATATACTGCATGTCTCCGATGCGGTCGCCGCCTACAGGGCCACGCTCGATCGTATCGAGACGACCAAAGGCCAGGCATTCAATCTTGGCGGCGGCCCCGATAATGCGATCAGCCTGCGCATGCTGTTGAGCGAGATCCGTAGCTTGACCGGCCATGAGCTTTCGATCCGCCATGATGGCGAACGCACCGGCGATCAGCCCTTCTTCGTCGCCGACACCCGCAAGATCAAAGCGATGCTTGGCTGGAAAGCTCGTGTTTCATGGCGCGAAGGCATTCGCGATCTCGCAGACTGGCTGCAAAAACACCGGCTCCAGCCTCGCCCCGAAGTCGTGAGGTACGTCGCATGAAAATCGCCCTGGTAAACCCGTTCTGGACCTATGACGACAGCATTTATTTCGGCTGCCGCCAACCACATCTCCCGCTGGAACTCGGCTATTCGAAATCCCTGCTCGAAACAGCCGGCCATGAGGTGCTGATGCTGGATGGGCAATTGCAGGAGCTCGAAAACTCGGACCTCTCCGAGCGTGTGGCTGATTTCGCGCCGGCAATGACGGTCGTCAGTACCGCCCCGACTTATCTGTTCTGGCGCTGCGCACCACCCGAGTTGCGCGTGCCGGCCGATTTCCTCAACCGTCTCGCCGGGCGCGGTGGACGCACAGTCGCGGTCGGGCCGCATGGCTCGGCTACGCCCGCGCCAACCTTGCGCAAGCTTGGCGTCGACATTGTTGTGCGCGGCGAATGCGAGGAGATCGTCGCGGAACTTGCCCGGCGCGACGACTGGAGCGCGGTCCCCTCGACCGCTTACCTGCGCGACGCCAAGGTGGTTTTGAACGGCGGCGTCCACGCCAGCTCGTTTGTCGATCATCCGCCACTCCAATGGCCATCAGACTGGATTGCAGCCCATTCGCACCACCATCACAGGTTCGATGACAAGCAGGTTGGGTTCGGCGCGGAGGTCGAAGCATCGCGCGGCTGTCCCTACAATTGCAGCTTCTGCGCCAAGATCGATTTCCGCGATTCCTATCGCCGTCGAAACCACGAGGCGGTCATAGCGGAAATCGATGGGCTGATTGCCCAGGGCGTCGGCTACATTTATTTCATCGATGAAATCTTCCTGCCGCAAAAAGCGCTGTTGGAAGCGTTGATCGATCGCGACGTGAAGTTCGGTGTGCAGACCCGCATCGACCTTTGGAAACCCGAGCTGCTGGAACTGCTTGGTGCGGCCGGCTGCGTCTCCATCGAGGCCGGTCTCGAAAGCCTGACCGTGGAAGGTCGTGCGATGCTGGCAAAGCGCTGCCGGCTGGGTACCGAGGAACTCGCCGCGCTGCTCGTCAATGCCAGGCGTCACGTTCCGTTCGTACAGGCCAATCTGATCGGCGTCGTCGAGGATGACCCTGCCCTTGTCGACTACTGGCGAACGCACCTCATCGACAACGGCGTGTGGGCCAATGAACCCGTACCGCTTTATCCATATCCGAGTTCGCCAAGCTATCGCGAGCTTTGGGGCGAACCCGACGACCTCGCCTGGGAGCGCGCCCATGATCACTATCTCGCATCATTCCAGAAGTTCAGCGACATCCAGGAAAGGCGCCCGCGTCCGCTGGCGGAACTGGAGGCGACATGTTGCGGACACTGACGCCGCGCTCGCGGCGCATCCTGATGACGGTCGATGCCGTGGGCGGCGTGTGGCGCTATGCGCTCGACCTGGCCAGGGAACTTGTCAACGGCGGCGATAGCGTAGTGCTTGCCGGTCTCGGTCCGCCACCGTCCAGGCAGCAGGCCGACGAGGCGGAGGCTTTCGCGAAGCTGATCTGGCTGAACACGCCGCCGGATTGGATGACCCGCAACGGCGGTGATCTCGACGCGCTGCCGCGGGAGTTGCATGCGCCCATGCGCGACCACGCCATCGACCTTGTCCATTTCAACGCGCCTTCGCAGGCGGCGGGATTCGACGCGCCATGCCCGGTCGTGGTGGTCTCCCATTCCTGCGTGACGACCTGGTTCCATGCGGTCAGAGGACAGGCGGCGGATGGCGCATGGGCCTGGCAGAAGGAGCGTAACAGACGCGGCATGGATCGGGCCGACGCGGTCATCGCGCCGAGCCGCAGCCATGCCGACATGCTTGAGACCTGCTACGGCCCGATCGCGCGCTTGAGTGTGGTCAGAAATGGTGCCCGTCCTCTGCCGAAGACCGAAAAGCGCCAACCGCTCGTCTTCGCCGCTGCCCGCTGGTGGGACGAGGGCAAAAATGCGGCGGTGGTCGATCAGGCGGCGTCCCTGACGCGATGGCCTCTGTTTGCCGCCGGGTCGACGAACGGTCCAAACGGCGAGCATGTCAGCTTCAGCCATGCTGTTCCTCTGGGAGCAGTGCCGTCCGATGAGGTGCGTTCGTTGATGGCTCGCGCGGGTATTTTCGTATCGCCATCGCTCTACGAGCCATTCGGCCTGGCCGCGCTGGAAGCCGCCATGTCGGCTACGCCCCTGGTGCTTTCCGATATCGCCACCTATCGCGAACTATGGGACGGGGCCGCGATATTCTTTGACGCGCGCGATCCGCACGATCTCGCTGCCTGCCTCAACCGTCTCTCCAGCGATGCCGAGCTCCGGCGAGAGCTTGGCCAGGCAGCCATCCGACGCAGCCGCAGGTTTAGGCTGACAAAGCAGACAGCGGCTATGCGCGGCGTCTACGACAAAGCGGTCTTAGCGATGGCGGAGCGCTGATCATGCGCTTTGTGTTCTACACCCACTCGGTCGTTTCCGACTGGAACCATGGCAATGCCCATTTCCTGCGCGGCGTCATGCGAGAGCTGGTCCAGCGCCGGCATCAGGCGATTGCGCTGGAGCCGGCGAATGGCTGGAGCCGGTCGAATCTGCTGGCTGAGAAGGGGTCGTTCGCCATCGAACGCTTCCGCAAGGATTTTCCCGAACTGATGCCGGTGACCTACGATGCCGGATTTGATCACGAAGCCTGGATTGCCGAGGCCGACGTTGTGATCGTTCATGAGTGGACGGATCCGGAGCTTGTCGCACGTATTGGCCGTGCCCGGGCCGCCGGCGGCAATTTCATCCTTTTTTTTCACGACACCCACCACCGGGCCGTGTCTGCGACCGAGGCACTCTCGGCGCTCCGGCTGGAGCACTATGACGGCGTTCTCGCCTTTGGCGAAACCTTGCGCGAGAGCTATCTGCGCGCCGGCTGGGGCAAGCGCGTCTTCACTTGGCATGAAGCGGCGGACGATCGCCTGTTCAAGCCGCACCCGGAGATCCACCCCACCTCCGATCTGGTCTGGATCGGCAACTGGGGCGATGATGAGCGGACCGCCGAACTCAAGGAGTTTCTGATCGAGCCGGTGCACGATCTCGGCCTTGATGCCGCTGTTCACGGCGTACGCTACCCCAAGACCGCACTTGCGGATCTGGCCACCGCAGGACTGCGCTATGAGGGGTGGATCGCCAATGCCGACGTGCCGAAGGCCTTCGCCGCGCATCGTGTCACACTTCACATCCCACGGCGCCCCTATCGCGAGAGGTTGCCCGGAATCCCGACGATCCGCATGTTCGAGGCACTCGCCTGCGGCATTCCGCTGATTTCAGCGCCATGGTCCGATGTCGAGCAGCTTTTCAGGCCCGGTGTCGACTTCCTGTTTGCCGAGAATGGCTCGCAAATGCGGCAACAGCTTCGGACGGTGTTGTCCGACGAGGACTTTGCGGCCTCCCTGGTGACCTCGGGTCTCGAGACCATCCGCTCGCGGCACACCTGCCGCCACCGCGTCGACGAGTTGCTCGGCGTGCTCACGCAATGCGCGAGCAGACACACCGCCGTCCCGACAGCCGCAAAGGAAGCCGTCGCATGAAGATCGCATTCTATGGATCGAGCCTTTTGTCGTCCTACTGGAACGGTGCCGCGACGTACTATCGCGGTTTGCTCAAGGCACTTTCGCAATTGGGTTACGAGATCACGTTCTACGAACCCGATGTCTACGACCGGCAGAAGAACCGCGACATCGAAGCTCCCGACTGGTGCACTGTCGTCGTTTACGAGGCGACCCAGCATGCGCTGATGCAGGTCGCGGCACGTGCCGCCGGCGCCGACATCGTCGTCAAGGCGAGTGGCGTCGGTTTCGAAGACGAGGCGCTGCTTCGCGCCGTTCTCGACCACGCCCGCAGCGACGCGCTTGTCGTATTCTGGGACGTGGATGCGCCAGCCACGCTTGCCCAGTTGCGCGACGAGCCGGACCACCCGCTCCATCGTGCACTGCAGGAGATCGACCTCGTGCTGACCTATGGTGGCGGCGATCCCGTTGTCTGGGCCTACCGTGCCATGGGCGCCAAGGAGTGCGTGCCCATCTACAATGCGCTCGATCCCGAAACGCACCATCCGGTCGCCAGCAAAGCGCGTTTTGCCTGCGACCTGGCGTTCCTCGGAAACCGGCTGCCGGACCGTGAAGCGCGTGTCGAATCGTTTTTCCTCGATCCCGCCAGCCAGCTGCCGAAACAGCGTTTCCTGCTCGGAGGCTCGGGTTGGGGCGACAAGCCGCTCCCCACCAATGTAGGCTGGCTCGGCCATGTCGGCACCCGCGATCACAACGCCTTCAATGTCACTCCAAAAGCCGTGTTGAACATCAGCCGCGATAGCATGGCCGCCAACGGTTTTTCACCGGCCACGCGAGTGTTCGAGGCGGCCGGCGCGGGCGCCTGTCTCATCACGGATGCATGGCTGGGCGTGGAACTGTTCCTGAAACCAGGCGAGGAGATCCTGGTCGCGCGTGACGGCGGCGATGTCGCCGAAATAATGCGCTCGCTGACCCCCGGGCGGGCCAAGGCAATCGGCCAAGCCGCACTTCACCGCGTGCTGGCGGACCATACCTACGCGCTTCGGGCGGATGTGGCGGATGCCGTCTTCAAACGTCATTTCGAGCACGGGGCCGTGGAGGCAGCGGAATGACCAAGAAACTGGACATCGTCTTTCTCGGCCTGTCGCTGTCCTCATCCTGGGGAAACGGCCACGCCACGACTTTCCGGGGTCTTTTGAAAGGCTTGCACGGACTCGGTCACCGGGTGACCTTTCTGGAGCGCAACGTGCCCTGGTACGCCAATCACCGCGATCTGCGCGATCCGGAGTTCTGCGCCTTGCGCTACTACGAAACCACTGCGGAGCTGCAACGCGACTACGCACAGTGCCTGGAGCAGGCCGACATCATCGTCATCGGATCCTTTGTTCCAGAAGGACGCCAGGTCATCGACATCGTCGCCTCGCTTTGCAAGGGGCAGCTCTGCTTTTACGACATCGACACCCCGGTGACCCTGGCCAAGCTTTCAGCCGACGATTGCGATTATCTGAGTTCGCGGCAAATTCCGTATTTCGATGTCTATTTCTCCTTCACTGGCGGACCAACGCTCAACCATCTGGCGCAAGACTTCGGCGCGCGCCATGCCGAACCTCTCTATTGTTCGGTCGATCCAGAACGGCATCACCCGACAGGAGATCCGATCCGCTGGGATCTCGGCTATCTCGGCACCTACAGCATGGACCGGCAGACAACGCTGAACGCTCTGCTGCTCGAGCCCGCACGGCATATGCCGAACCTCCGTTTCGTCGTGGCCGGCTCCCAATATCCATCCGACATCATCTGGCCGGACAATGTCGAACGCATCGAACATTTGCCGCCAGCCGATCACGCCGCGTTCTATAGCCGTCAGCGCTACACGCTGAATGTCACACGCAGTTCCATGATCACCGCAGGATGGTCGCCCAGCGTGCGCCTGTTCGAAGCGGCGGCTTGCGGCACGCCCATCGTCAGCGACCGCTGGCCAGGGCTCGACAGCTTCTTTCCCGCGTCGGCGATCCACACCGCCGCGGAGACGGACGATGTCATAGATATCCTCGTTGGCGAGTCCGAGCGCGCACGCCTGGCCATGGCCGGCCGGGCTCGCAAACTCGTCCTCGCTTCCCACACCGGTGCGGCCAGGGCTCGCGAATTCGTGGCGGCGCTGACCCAACCAAGGGCGACGGCCCTCGATCTCGACATTGGAAGTGCAGCATGAACGGCAGACAGGAGAAAACAGCGATGCGACAGACAAGAAAGGCGCACAGGGCAAAGACGGTGCTTGTTGCCGGCGGCGCGGGTTTCCTCGGTTCGCATCTTTGCGAAGTATTGCTCCGCAACGGCTGGCGCGTGATCTGCGTCGACAATTTTCTGACCGGGCGCATGGAAAACATCATCTCGATCATGGACCGGCCGGGTTTCCGGTTGATCGAGCAGGACATCTGCCGGCCACTGGATCTCGGCGAGCCCGTGGATCACATCTTCAACCTGGCCTGCGCCGCCTCACCGCCGCGTTATCAGGCCGACCCGATACACACCACGCGTACCTGCGTGATCGGAACCCTCAACCTGCTCGAACTCGCTGTCCGCAATGACGCGCGACTGCTGCAGGCCTCGACGAGCGAAGTGTATGGCGATCCGGAACAACACCCGCAAAGGGAGGATTACGTCGGTCATGTGAACTGCACCGGCCCACGCGCCTGCTACGACGAGGGCAAGCGCACCGCCGAAACGCTTTGCTTCGACTATCTAAGGGCCGGCAAGGCCGACGTCCGCGTCGCGCGCATCTTCAACACCTACGGTCCGAGAATGGATCCGGCCGACGGTCGCATCGTCTCGAATTTGATCATGCAGGCGCTCGAGAAGCGTCCGCTGACGATATTCGGCGACGGCCAGCAAACGCGATCCTTCTGCTATGTCTCCGACTTGATTGATGGATTGATGCGCCTGATGAACATCGACCCCAATCCGGGCAAGCCGGTCAATCTGGGCAATCCCGGAGAATTCACCATCGTGCGACTGGCGGCATTGGTGAAGGCGATGACCGGCACCAAGTCGGATCTGAAATTTCTGCCCCTGCCGCAAGACGATCCTCGGCGCAGGCAGCCTGATATTTCGCGTGCGAAAACGCTGCTCGGCTGGTCGCCGAGAGTGCCGCTCAACGAAGGGCTCAAGCTGACGATCGATTATTTCGCGGCGCTCGAAGGCACCGGCATCGGCGATCAGATGACAGGCCTTGCCAAAAGGAGACCCGCAGGCGGGCTGCAGAACCTTCCTGCATGACGTGAGCCGCGGCCGGACCTGCCCGGAGATCGTGCGGAACATCCATCCAACCTTGTAGTTTGGCGGGAGGGACCCGATACGGAGGATCATCCTCATGCAACCCAAGCGACCCGCGAAGGATGTCGACAAGATTGCCGAACGCGAGGCGGCTGCCTATCTGCGGCGCTCCTCGATCACCTATCTCGAGTGCTGCGTCAGCCTGATGATGACGCATCTGCAGCGCGAGGAAGTGGCCGCTATTCTCGAGCAGGAAGCAGACATGCTACGAAGGCTGGATTGATCGAAACGCTACACCTGAGATTCGTCCAGGAATCGTATCAGCCCCGCCCTGTATCGGTCTGCGGTCGCGGCCAGCCTTGCTTTTTCCTGGCCATTTTCGGATTGCGCAGCCGTGCTCCAGAGCCCGATTTGGAACGCCAAATAGCAGGGTTCGAAAAAATCGATGTGGCCATTGTCAATATCGAGCCCCATCCCCTCGACCAATGTCGTCACATCGCTGTCGGACAGTCCATATTCGACACGGGCGCCGGCAATGTCCCACTCTATCGGCTGGCAGCCAATCAAATCGTGTGCCCGGCAATGGTCGACGGCATCTGTCTTGACCACCGAGCCGTCGGCACAAACGAGAAACTCCCACGCGTGAAGCTTTCCGTCGATTTCCACCGGCTGCAGAACATGCGCAGGGGTTTTTTTCGAGAGCCAGCCGCGCAACGTCGCCGCTCGGTTCTCGCCCAGGGCTTCAGATGTATTGGAAACAGCCATTTCCGCGAGTGCGAGCAATGATGCACCCGGTTCGCAGGTTCGGAGATTGAGCGCCCGCCAGGTTAGATAGCGCGCCAACTCCGCGACCAGCCTTCCTCTTGGCAGCGGCGCCTGGTCCATCGTGGTGCCGTCAATCCACCGTTCGACCAGAAAGCCGTGGCAAAGCCCGACCACTTGCGATCCGAACCCGGCTTTCCCCAACATTTCCGCGGCTCGTCTCTTACGCCGTCCGGTTTCGCCGAGGCCGGCGAATTTGACGAGCCAGCGACCACACCCCGCGGACGCCAGGAATTTACGCCGCTCGATGCCGCGCGGGCTCGGCGGCCAATGCTTTTCGTCGACGTAGTGGACGCTCCTCCATTCGCCACCAGACAGTTCGGTCAGGCGTAATTCGGGGCTGCCGACCGCCTCGGCCACCCATTCGCTAAGCGTGGGAATGTTCGAGCTTTCGGTGAAGGTGCATTCGAGCGCCGTCGCCACATGTTTCGGACAGCGCGACCATGTCTCCCTGGCCTCCCGTGACGCTTCGGTGCCCGGGTTGCCAGGATGGCTGGGAAACAGGTGAATGCGGTCCATACCAATACCCAGTTCCCGCAGCCACGCGACGACGGCGTGCATCGAACTGCCGGACAGACCGGGACCTTCGTCTACAACGGCGAAGCGTGCCGATGGATTGTTCTTCCAGGAAGCGATCGAGCGCGGATCGGCATTGATGTGCCTGCGGAAAGGATGGCCGACCGGACGAACGCTGAACGGCGCCGGCGCGCCAATCGCGGCAGCCACTATGGCGGCAAGCCCCAGGCCGATGCTGCGGATGCCGATCACGCATGTGTTCGCATCGAGACCTGACTCCTGCGCCGCTCCCAAATAGCTTTCGGGATAAAGCGCGTAATGCGCGTAACCCTCGGCAGAACCGGTCAGAACCTCAGCCTCGCAATCCAACCCGTCCAGCAGTTGGAGAAGTCCCGGCTCGATGCCACCGCCCACGGCGAAACCGCTTCGCCACGACTTCGCCACCTCTGCCGCAAGACCAACCAGCAATCTGGCGCCTTGCTGTTGCCGCGGCGAAAAGATGTCGATGCCCCTGTTCTCGAAATCGACATCGGCAAGCGCGCGAACCAGTTCCGATACGCTGATGAATAGGCCGACCAACGCGGCATGGCGTCGGACGCCATGAGCCATGCGGTCCAGACTTTGAGCAATTTCGCTCGCAGCATCGCGAAGCCGTTCTGCGCTCTGCCTCCGCTTCTGGTCGCCGTAAACGATCATCGATCGGTTTTCCAATGCTTTGCCTTGCGGCAACGCAGCGAGCGCTGCTTCGATCCATGCTGTCTTGCGCAATTTTTCGGCAGGCCAAGGAACATTCCGGCACGCTGGTGGTTCGGCGGCAGGAACTTACCTTTGAACAGCATAGGGCGGCAGTTTCGTGGGATCGAAAAAGGTTCGTGTCGGTATCGTCGGGGTCGGCAATTGCGCATCCTCCCTGGTGCAGGGCCTCTCCTATTATCGTCACGCAAAAAGCAACGAACCAATCCCAGGGCTGATGCATGCCGACCTCGGCGGTTACCATGTCGACGACATCGAGATTGTCTGCGCATTCGACGTCGCCAGGAGCAAGGTTGGCCTCGACGTCGCTGAAGCAATCTACGCCGCCCCGAACAACACGTTCCGCTTTGCCGATGCGGCGGCAAACGGCGTTCGCGTCGAGCGCGGACCGACACTTGACGGCATCGGAAAATACTTGCGCGACGAAATCGAGGAGGCGCCGGAGCCGGTTGCCGACGTCAGCGAAATCCTGCGCAACAGCGGCGCCGACGTGCTGGTCTCTTACCTGCCGGTGGGCTCCGAGGAGGCGACGCGCTTCTACGCCGAATGCGCGCTTGAGGCCGGCTGCGCCTTCGTCAACTGCATACCCGTTTTCATCGCCTCACGTCCGGAATGGCGCCGGCGCTTCGAGCAGCGAGGGCTGCCGCTGGTCGGCGATGATATCAAGAGCCAGGTCGGGGCGACCATCGTTCACCGCCTGCTGGCCAATCTCTTCCGCGAGCGCGGCGTGCGCATCGATCGCACTTATCAGCTGAATTTCGGCGGCAACACCGACTTCCTCAACATGCTGGAACGCGAGCGGCTGGAATCAAAGAAAATTTCCAAGACCCAGTCCGTGGCCAGCCAGTTCGATGTTCCCCTGGAGCC
The DNA here is from genome assembly GCF_040318795.1 of Mesorhizobium sp. M1004. NCBI lineage: Bacteria > Pseudomonadati > Pseudomonadota > Alphaproteobacteria > Hyphomicrobiales > Phyllobacteriaceae > Mesorhizobium > Mesorhizobium sp. M1004. Next base: position 35,677 of record NZ_JAMYNB010000007.1, on the reverse strand, counting down.
GGGCAATATTCATGTCGGACCCAGCGACCACGTACCGTGGCTGACTGATCGCAAATGGGCCTATATCCGAGTGGAAGGGACGACCTTCGGCGGCTTGCCGCTCAACGCCGAGCTCAAGCTGGAAGTCTGGGATTCTCCAAATTCAGCCGGCGTGGTGATCGATGCGATACGCTGCGCCAAGCTTGCGCTCGATCGCGGCATAGCGGGAGCACTGACCGGTCCCTGCAGCTATTTCATGAAGTCGCCTCCCGAACAGTTCACCGACGCCGAAGCGCGGCAGCGCACGCTCGCTTTCATCGCCGGCAAGGACGAGCCTTTGCTGGATGCCGCGGAATGACGACAACGTTCTTTTTGATCCGTCATGCAGCGCACGACAATGTCGGCTCCTATCTTGCAGGACGGATGGATGGCGTTTGCCTTGGCGAGGCTGGGAAGGCGCAGGCCGCGCATCTTGGTGGCCGCATGGCCCGGGAGCCGATTGAAGCCATCTTGTGCAGCCCGCGTGAGCGTACGCAAGAGACGGCCGTGCCGATCGCGCTTGCCTGCGGCGTCGGTGAAATCGCGATCTGCGCCGAACTCGACGAGATCGATTTCGGCGATTGGTCGGGAAAGACCTTCGACGAGTTGAATGGCGATGCCGGTTGGCGGGCGTGGAACGACCAGCGGCAGGAGGCCAGGACACCGAGCGGCGAGACCATGCTGGATGTCCAGGAGCGGATCGTCGCACTGATGTACGCAGTGCGCGAGCGGCATCCGAATCAGTGTGTCGCCCTGGTCAGCCACGCCGACGTGATCAAAGCCGCCGTCTGCAAGGTGCTTGGCTTGCCGGTCGGCGACTGCTTCCGCTTCGACATCGATCCAGCCTCGATTACGACGATCGTGTCGGGTGACTGGGGCTCCAAGCTCCTGCGAATGAACGAAGCTGCCTGACGAGGACTTTCCGGATGCAGATGGTCATTTTCGGTCTCACCGTTACATCATCATGGGGCAACGGCCATGCCACGCTCTGGCGGGGACTGATCCGCGCCCTGGGTCGGCTGGGATGGTCCATCACCTTCTTCGAACGCGATACCCCCTACTATGCCGGGACGCGTGATCTCGATCGGCTCGATGGCGGCAACGTCGTCATTTATCCGGACTGGGAGGACATCCGTCGCGTTGCGGAGCGGGCAATGAAGCAAGCGGATGTCGTCGTCGTCACCTCCTACTGTGCCGACGCCGTGGAGGCCTCGCGGCTGGCGCAGCAGACAGGTCGCGGATTGCGTGTCTTCTACGATCTCGACACTCCGGTCACGCTTGCCCGCATCGAGCAAGGCGAGCGTCCGCCCTATTTCGGACCTGAGGGTCTCGCCGATTTCGACCTCGTTTTGAGTTACACCGGCGGCTCTGCGATCGAGGCGCTTAAGTCGGTTTTGGGCGCGCGTCACGTGGTGCCGCTCTATGGGCATGTCGATCCCGACCAACACCGGCCGGCAGAGAAGCGGGCGGAATTCGCCGGTGATCTGTCCTATCTCGGAACCTACGCGGCGGATCGCCAGGCCGGCGTCGAAAAGCTGCTGGTCCGCCCGGCCGCGCGCCTGCCTGACCACCGCTTCATCATTGGCGGCGCGCAATATCCGCAGGAATTCCCATGGAGCGACAATATCTTCTTTGTCAGGCATCTTCCGCCCGCCGATCATCCGGCTTTCTTCTCATCATCTCGCCTTACATTGAACGTCACCCGGGAGGCGATGGCGCAAAAGGGCTGGTGCCCGTCGGGACGGCTCTTCGAAGCGGCCGCGTGTGGGGCTGCCATCGTCACCGATGCATGGCCGGGCCTGGCCGAATTTTTCGAACCCGGCCGCGAAATCTTGTTGGCGCATGACACCGATGATGTGGTCGCCGCATTGCGATTGCCGGAGCGCGAGCTCGACGGCATTCGAAGGCGTGCCCGCGACCGGGTCTTGGGCGAACACACTTCCGCACGGCGCGCGGCGGAACTGGATCGCATCCTGAACGATGCCTTTCAAAGATCTCCCGGCGAACCGATGAGGGAAGCGGTCTGATGTTGGGCATCGTACCCGCTGCCGGGCGCGGCAGCCGCATTCAGCCGCTCGGCTTCTCGAAAGAGCTGCTGCCGGTCGGTAGCCGGATCGATGGACAGACCGAGCGTCCCTGCGCCGTGAGCGAGTATCTGGTACGGCGCATGGTGCAGGCCGGCGTCGACAAGATTTGCTTCATCATCGGATCGGGCAAATCCGACATCCTTGAATACTACGCCGCCGGCTACGGTGACGCGGCGGCTCTCTTCGTGGTGCAGCCGAACCCCGTCGGTCTGTGCGATGCGATCTTCCGGGCGGCGCCCCTCGTCGCGCCCGACGAGGTCGTCCTGGTCGGCCTTCCCGATACGATCTGGTTTCCCGAGGACGGTTTCCGCCATTTGCCCGACGATCAGCTCTCATTTCTGCTTTTCCCGGTGGATCAGCCGGAATTCTTCGACGCCGTCGTCACCGACGTCCACGAGCGCGTGATCGAAATCCAGGTCAAACGACAGGATGCCGCCACGAACTGGGTTTGGGGTGCGTTCAAGATGCCGGGCCATATCCTGCATCAGCTTGCGGCACTCTGGCGTGAGCGCGAGCGCAGTGACGAATATATCGGCACTTTGGTCAACGCCTATATTGCGGCCGGCGGTACAGCTTTTGGTGTCAGGGCTGGGTCGGACTATGTCGATGTCGGCACTTTCAACGGCTATCGAACAGCTCTGCGGTTGCTTGAAAACGACGCCCCATCCGCGCACCGCCGGCCCACCATGATCATGCCCGGCGCGCAGTCGCATGTACCCGTCGTTCCTGGCGAAGGAGCCTGAGCCATGCTGCATTCCCATGCCGAAATCCGCCGCCGCATCGATGCGCTCGGCCCATGGTTCCACAACATGGAACTTGCCGGCGTCGAAACCGCTCCCAACCATTTTCTGGGCAACTACCCGCTGATCAAATGGCGCAAATTTGCCAATGCCATTCCCGCTGATCTGACGGGCAAGGCGGTACTCGATATCGGCTGCAATGCAGGATTTTACTCCATCGAGATGAAACGGCGAGGTGCTGACCGTGTCCTCGGCATCGATTTCGATGACGCCTATCTGGCCCAAGCTCGCTTTGCGGCCGAGGTTGCCGATTGCGAGATCGAATTCCAGAAGCTTTCGGTCTACGACGTCGGTTCGCTGCGCGAGACGTTCGATGTCGTGCTGTTCATGGGGGTGCTTTACCATTTGCGCCACCCCTTGCTCGCGCTCGACCTGATCCGCGAACATGTCGCCCGTGACCTGATGATCTTCCAGTCCATGCAGCGCGGCAGCGCGGATCTGCCCGAGTTGGAAGAAAACTATCATTTCTGGACGCATGACCTGTTCGACCAGCCGCAGTTTCCCAAGCTGCATTTTATCGAGCACCGCTATGCCGACGATCCCACCAACTGGTGGATTCCAAACCGCGCCTGCACCGAAGCGATGCTGCGCAGCGCCGGTTTCGAGATCGTTCTGCACCCCGAGCAGGAGGTCTATTTCTGCCGCGCAGCCGGGGACCCGGCCGGCGGCGGCGCCATCTACCCCTCGAAAGGACAGCTCCATGATTGAAGCCGCCATGATCTGGAACGAGCCCAACAACAAATCGCATTGGGACCCAGAGCTCGATCCCGATTGGAGCCGCTTTGCCAGGATGGCGATCTTGTCGGCTGACGCAATCGCGTCGGAGAACCCGTCTTTGACGAAAGTACTCGGTGGCATCTCGCCGATAGATCCGGGCTTTATCACCCGCATGAAGGAATTCAGCGTGCTGGACCATGTCGATGCCGTCGCCGTGCACGGCTTTCCGCTCGACTGGAACCTGTGGCAGATCCACGAATGGCCACAGAAGATCGGCGAGATCGCGACCGTCACCAACCTTCCCATCTGGGTCAGCGAAGTCGGCGTATCGACCTTCGGCGCGGAAGAAATCCAGGTTTGGGGGCTCAAGCGCACCGCCGAGTTGCTGATTGGCAACGCACCACGCATCCAGTGGTACAGCCTCTACGATCTTCCGCGCGAATGGGAAGCAACGACGCGGCATCGCGAGGCGGAGGGCTCTTCTTACTATCGACATTTCCACATGGGGCTGCTGCGCCAGGACGGTACGCCAAAACCTGCGCTGGAGGAGTTCCTGCGCTACACGCCCGCAATGGGGCTGGTGCAGTGGTTTCATTTCGAGGACCCCCGGCTGGACGATGCCGTCGCCTGGATGAAGCGGCTGGGCGTCACCAATATGCGCACGGGGCTTTCCTGGGCAGACAGCTTCCGGCCGAACGCGCTGGACTGGTTCGACCGGCAGATGGAGGCACTCGCCGATTTCGACGTGACGGTCACCTTTTGCTTTACACCGCAGCATCGCGGAATGATGCCCCACCACACCAGCCCGCCACTGGCGCCGGAGGAGTTCGCGGAATTCTGCGCAACCATGATCCGCCGCTATGCGCCCGGCATGACGTCCGCTTCGCTCCCGACGCGGCGGGCCTCGGCAGCGTGAAAGTGTCATGCTGCCAATGCATCAGACGCCTGACACATTGGACGAATTAGCGGCATCATCGGCAGGTGGTGCGGCATACGGGACCGAGGCGCAACCAGCCGCGGCGCTCACTGTCCTCAATGTCGCCTACCCTCTCGCACCCGTCGGACCCGATGCTGTCGGCGGTGCCGAACAGGTTCTGTCGATGCTCGATCGGGAGCTGGTTCGCGCCGGCCACCGCTCTATCGTCATTGGCTGCCGCGGCTCCAGCGCGAGCGGTACCCTTGTGGAAATACCGGCTGAAAACGGCGTGCTCGACGAGGCGGCGAAGAGCCGCGCGCAGCAGGCTCATCGCAAAGCGATCGCCGCTGCCCGCGCCCGATGGCCGATCGATGTGGTTCATCTGCACGGCATCGATTTTCATGCCTATCTGCCCGACGATGGTCCGACCCTGGTGAGCCTCCACCTGCCCTTGGACTGGTATCCGGCCGAGGCTCTGCGACCGACGCGCGACGACCTGTGGCTCCATGCGGTCTCGCCCACCCAGCAGCAAACGGCGCCACCAGGGGCCAGACTGGTGGCGCCGATTCCCAACGGCGTTGACATCGAAGCACTGAGCCTGGTGCAGCCGAAGCGAGACTTTGCCCTGGTTCTCAGCCGGGTCTGCCCGGAAAAGGGCATTCACCTGGCCCTGGACGCGGCCAAACAGGCGCGCGTGCCCCTGGTCATCGGCGGCAAGGTCTATCCCTACGAAACACATACGCGCTACTTTCGCGACGAGGTCCAATCCCGTCTTGATGCTCGCCGCCGCTTCCTGGGCCCGCTCGGTTTTAACGCCAAGAGGCGCTTTCTCAACGCAGCCCGCTGTCTGGTCATTCCAAGCCTCGCCGCCGAGACAAGCTCGCTTGTCGCCATGGAGGCCCTCGCCTGCGGTACCCCGGTGGTCGCATTCCCGAATGGTGCGCTTGCGGATGTCATCGAGCACGGCAGGACGGGCTTTCTCGTCAACACAGTCGACGAGATGGCCCAAGCCATTCTTGCGGCGCCCAGCCTGGACGCCGAGGCGTGCCGGGTGGAGGCGCGACGGCGGTTTTCGCTGGAACGGATGATCTCGTCGTATATGGCTGCCTATCAGGCGCTGGCACAACTTGGCACAGATTGCCGGCGCTTCGCTGCGGCACCGTGAGAAAAGCAGTGTTGCGCAGCGAAATCATCGATGACCCCGTAAAATTCGATGCCTTGACGCCGCACTGGTGGAAACTGTGGGAGCAGAGTTCCTCTGCGACGCCGTTCCAATCCCCCGCCTGGCTGGTGCCATGGTGGCGCGCATTCGCACCCGGTGAACTGGCGACAGTCGCGGTCTGGCGTGGCGGCGATCTGGTCGGGCTGGCGCCACTCTATCTCGAGCATGGAACGGCCGGTTCGAAGCTGCTTCCGGTCGGCATTTCGCTCAGCGATTATCTGGACATCCTGGCTGTCCAGGATATCGAGGCGGCGGTCGTGTCCACAATTGCCGAAACGATCTGCTCGGTCGGGTGGTCACAATGGATCTTGTCTGATCTGCCGCAAAACAGTGCCGGTCTTACGATCGCGCATCCCGGTTTAACGGTCGAGAGGCCGGTAATTCATGCAGCCTGCCCCGTGCTTGCTGTTGCCGGCGACGAAACGTTGGCCGGCTGCGTTCCCGCTCGGCGCAGGCGCCAGTTGCGCCGGGCGCGCCAAGCGGCGTCCAGACGCGGCCGGCTCGCGTTGGCGTCAGCTCGGGGTGATCACCAGAACTTCCTGAATCAATTGATCCGCCTGCACCATGCACGCTGGGTTGGACATGGAGGTGGTGTATTGGCCGACCCCGCCGTGCAGCACTTCCATGAGCTTTCACTTCCCTTGCTCGATGCTCACGGTCTGGTCCGATGCTGGTTGCTCGCGATCGATGGCACGACTGTCGCCGCCTATTACGGATTTCACCACCGCGGCCGCGCCTATGCCTATCTCGGCGGCCTCGATCCTGCTTATGCCGAGGAGAGCCCAGGGGCGATCCTGATCGGCCACGCGATCGCGGAGTCGATCCGCGAGGATGCGCGCGAGTTCGACTTCCTGCGCGGCCAGGAGCCCTACAAATACGGCTGGGGCGCCGTTGACAGGTGGACGATGCGGAGGATCTGGACGCGGAGTTGATGTCATGAGTGTGCACGCGCAGCGCCGGACATCGGTCAGACGGGCGGTCGAAGATTGCATGGCCGATGGTGCCTGCGCCGAAGCTGTTCTCGTCAGGCTGGCGCTTCACCTGCCGCCCACAATTGAAGCGGCGGAATTGGCGGAGGTCGTGCTGAAAGTCCGTCCGGCGGATACCGGCGATGCTGAAAGACTGCGAAAGGTCGCTGGACTGCTGCGCCACAAACCGGGCGTCCTTGCCACTTTGCGAGCGACAGGCGGCGCCGTTCGGCATGAACGCGGTAACGGCGAGACGGATATCGCCGTCGTCACGCGGCTGGCCTCGAGTTTTGATGCCGCGGCAGCAATTTCGACAGCCGCAAGTGTCCAGTTAGGATCCCTTGGCGATGACGAGCGGCTGACAGCCATGACCGACGAAATCGTTGAATGGCTCGAGGCGCGAGAATTCACCGGAATTGAACGAGACATTCTCGACATCGGTTGCGGCATCGGACGTTTCGAGCGCGCGCTGTTCAATTCCTTCAAGCGGATGGTCGGCATCGACATATCGTCGCGGATGATCTCTATCGCCTCCGAGCAATGCGCAACGCTCGGCAATGTCGAACTGCGCCAAACCTCCGGTCTCGATCTGGCCGACTTCGACGACGACAGTTTCGATTGCGTGTTGGCGGTCGACAGCTTTCCCTACCTGGTCCTGGCCGGCATGGCTGAGCGGCTTTTCGATGAAATTGCGCGCGTTCTCAAACGGCCGGGCCGGCTCGCATTGCTGAACTATTCTTATCGCGGATCGCTTTCTTTGGACCGGGCCGACATCGGCCGTCTTGCGCAAGCTCACCAATTGCGGGTCGTCATCGACGGCGAGAAGCCGTTTCGGTCATGGGATGGCGACGCCTTCCTGCTTGCTGGGTGAGACGGAACATTACAGCGCGATGCCGGTTCGGGCGTCGGCACCGATCGGTGTCCTGGATTCGAAGGAGGAGATCATGGCATCCGGCGGCAAAAAGCATTTCGGCCAAGGCAGCCAAGGCAAAGGTGCCGGCGCCGGCGCAATGACCACCTTGGACAAGGACAAGATCGAGGAAAACGCGGTTTTGTCCAACCGCGACAGGAAGCAGCATGGCCGAGAGCGCGGGCTGGACGGCAATCGAACCAAGTCCGATCAATTTCAGGATCACGCCGCAAACCGGTTGCTGAAGGACTGACGCCACCGCGCCGCGTCTTGCCGCGGCACGGAGGAAAAACTGTGCAAGGGCCGCCGGTGAGCCTCTCAGCGGCCGACAACGCCTTGTAGTGCCGAGCGCTCATCCACCAGACTTGGATCTAGGGATGCTATCAAGAGAACGTGATGTCTCATTCGAGCGACGATACCACGGATCTGCTTGTCGAGATGGCAGTGGATCGGGAGATTGCTTCCCTGCTGGCCGCCATAGAGCAGGAAAAGATACCAGACCGCCTATCCAAGCTGGCGATCGAATTGCAAAATGCTCTCGTCGGGAAGCATCGGCGAGACGTGAAGAGCTGATTATCTGCGGCTGTCGACCTCTATATCGAGCTGACCATCCGACAGCTGATTTCGCCTTTCTATCAATGTCTGCAACGAGCTCTCCCCGAGTAGCTCAAGGATGTTGGCGCGGGCACGGTTCAGCCGGCTCTTGACCGTCCCTACCGCGCAGCCGCAGATTTCGGCGGTTTCCTCGTAGCCCACTCCTAAAACGCCGATCAGCATCAGCACCTCGCGCTGATGTTCGGGCAGCTTTTGGATGGCGCCGTGAACTTCCTTGCTCTGAACGGTCCATTCCTGGGTAGCTTCCGAAATCGGTCTCGAAGACGCGCAGTCGAGAAGGCCTGGCGCTTCCCGTGCAGCGATCTTGATCCGCGTGTAGTAGGTGTTGCGCATGATGGTGAAGAGCCACGACTTCATGCGTGTACCGGGTTCGAACTTGTCGATGTTGGCGAGCCCTTTGGTCAACGTTTCCTGCACCAGATCGTCGGCATCGTCTGGAACGCGGCAGAAGGTGCGCGCGAAAGCCCGCAGGGCAGGTATCAGATCAACGATGGAAACGTCATTGGTTTGTTGGTCGGCCAAGAGATAGCCTCCGGATGACAATGGTCCAGCTCCCAGAAGAAAGAGTGAATGAACGAAGCCAGAGCTAAATGCATGGAAGTTTGGTTCGTTCCCGCCGTTGGAAACAACTCTTCGAAAATTCCACCGGGCGCGAACACGCCGACTACGGTCTTCCCCCAAACACGCCCACTTCAAAGGAACGAAACACCATGCCGAGCTTCATTCCCGGGAACCTCGCCGGTGCGTTTGGCTGTGCAGGGCATGGACCGAGTCGTGCGGCTGGTAACGCGCAAACCACTGCCTGACAAACCTATTGGCGAACCACGTGGCGAACTCGGCTACCATCGATACATAGCGATAATGGTTGGCCCGGAGGACATGTTAAAGTCGTTGATTTTATCGATTTGTCGGCGCGGGTGAAATCCAGCAATCGGTCGAAGTTGCCGGGCAGTCGGCCAACGACCATGCTCGTCCAGCACTTGCTCTATTCTGCCCTCCGATCGGGCTAAGCCGATGAAATACCGGGTTGATTCACCCTTGACGGCGTCGCCGAACGGCGTGCTGTGGCGTACAATCTGCAGCTGCTCTCCGAAGCTGGCTGTTGCGGTGCTGTGCAACTCGCTTTGGCGAAAATCACGGATGACGATCAGCGCTTGAGTGAGCGCCCGAACCGGTCCTCGATCCGCGACTGCAGGAACTCGAGCCCCATCGAGAGCAGCCAATAGATCATCGAGGCGGTGATGAGCATCTCGATGTGGCGGAACTCGGTCTGGCCCTGCGTGCGTGCGAGATACATGATCTCCCAGACCCCGACCACCGAGACCAGCGAAGAATCCTTCAGCATCGCAATGAACTGGTTGCCGGTTGGCGGCACGATGACCCGCATCGCCTGCGGCAGGATCACCAGGAACATCGTCTGGTTAGCGCTAAGGCCGAGTGCCGTAGCACCCTCGGTCTGGCCGCGCGAGATGCTTTCGATGCCGGCCCGGAAGATCTCGGTCATGTACGCGCCGTAGCAGAGCGACAGCGCCATGATACCGGCCGGCACGGCGCCGATCACATAGCCAATCTGCGGCAGGCCGAGATAGATGATGTAGATCTGCATCAGCAACGGCAAGCCACGAAACAGAGAGGTATAGAAGGTCGCCAAGCCATAGACCACGCCGTTGCGGGAAAGTTTGGCGATGGCGCCAACGAAGGCGATGAGGGTGGCAATGGCGATCGAAATGGCCGAAATGTAGAGGGTCGTCACCACACCCTTCGAGACGAGGAAGCCGATCTTCTTGGCGATGAACGCGAAGGACAAGTCGAAGGAATAGAAAAACAACATTAGCAACACGAACAGCTCTATCCAGACTGCCACAATCTGCTGTTTGCGGCTGAGATACCGCAGCGCGTTCCAGTTCGCCACCAAGATCAATGCGATCAGCACCGCCGAGACCGCCCGCCCGACGTCCGGGTTGGCGGCGAGCCACTCGACGGACCACGGAACGAGCTTGCCGAGCCAACTGGCTTTGATGCCGAGCCCATACAGGCCGGCGGCGATGGCGGCGAGCACGAAGAACACGCCAACGCGGCGCGCCGCGTCCGGGTGGTTGAGCAATAGTCGGCCGATCACGTCTTCGATCTCCCTGCGGTCAGCGGGCCCGCTCGCGCCACCAATCCTGCGCCTGCAGCTTCCAGTAGGTGAGTTGCGCAACCGCAAGTCCAGCCGGGCCGCCCGCCCAGGCAAGGCCGAAGGGTGTGAACAGCCGGTAGCGGTCCGATTGTCCCAGTATGGCTTCGGCGATCAACTTGCCGGCGATCGCCGTGGTGTTGATGCCATGGCCACCAAAAGCCGTGAGGTACCAGACGCCCGGCTGCAACGGGCCTATCTGGGGCATCATGTGCCGGGCATAAGACATGAGCCCGGACCAGGCGAGTTCGGTCTTGAGGTGTTCGAGCTGCGGATAAGTGGTGACCATCTCACGGCGCAATTGCCTCGCCAACACGCCCGATGAGGCTGCCCGGGTGGTGATGCGCCCTCCCCAGAGCAGCCGCCTGCCGTCTTCGACAACACGGTAATAATCGCCTGCGCGACGGTTATCGCCGACGGCGTCGGTCGTCGTAATCGACTTGGCGATGAGGTCAGGCGCCTCCTCGCTCACCATAACGTAAGTGGCGATCGGCAGGAATGCCCGCTGCAGCCGACCGACCAGTGGCCCCGTATATCCGCCGGTGGCAACTACGGCCTGGCGGGCGCGCACTTCGCCGCTGTCGGTACGCAAGATCTTTTCGGCGCCGTCAAGGTTGGCTTCAACGGCAGCCGTTCTCTCGTATATCCTGCCGCCCAGCCGCTCGATCTCGCCAGCAACGGCGCGCAGATAGTTAAGCGGATGCATGTGGAAGGCGCTGGGATCGCGCAGGCCTTGGTGGTAGCGATCCGAATGCAGCACCGCTCGCACCTGGTCGCGATCGAGATAGTCGAGCCGATAGTCGAAATCCCGCGCCAGTTGCTCGGCATATGCCTTGAGCGCGGCGCCACCATCGTGGCGAAGCACGCTCAATATACCGGAGCGCGGCTCTGCCGCCTTGATGTCGAGATCGCGGATCGTCTGCCGCACGAAGTCGACGCCTTCGATGGACAGGCGGTGCAGTTTTTGTGCCGCGTCGACGCCGGCCATCGCGGCGATGTTGTCGGTGCCGGTGGCGAAACCGGGATTGACGAAGCCGCCATTGCGACCGGAAGCGCCGAATCCTATCCGCTGCGCCTCAAGCACGACGACCTGCTGGCCGGCGCGAGCCAGCTGCAACGCCGTTGTCAGGCCGGCCAGTCCGCCGCCGACAACGACTGTCTCGCACTCGGAAACGCCGCTCAGCGGCGGTCTGATGGTGTTGTCGGCAAGCGTGCGTCGGTAATAGGTGTCAGGACATGTCATGATCAATATGATGAGGTGGCGGCACTAGAGCATTTTGCAGGCAGGCGGAGCCGCCCGGTGTCGTGGAAATGCGGCTGAAACAAAACAGATGGAGCGGGATGTTCAATTGAATGCATCCCGCTCAAGCTTTATCCACGACGCTCCTCAGTCGGCGCTGTAATCCTTGCCGTACCACTTGGTGGTCAGTTTCGCGAGGGTACCGTCCTTCTTCATCTCGTCGAGAATGCCGCCGATCTTGGCATTCCACTCGGCATCACCTTTTTCCGCGATCACCACCAGCGGCTCACGGAAGGCATAGCCGCCTTCCAGGACACGCAACGGGTAGCCGTTCTTTATCGCGTTCTGAGCCGTCTGTTCTGGTGCGATGACCGCGTTGAGGCGCACGCCGTCGCCAAGCCTCAAATCGTCGAACGGCAGCATTGAGTCGGCGAAAGTCCTGATCTCACCTGGCTCCAGCTTGTATTCGATGGGCGGCAGGCCGGGAGCATCGATCTCGAGTTGTCTGCGGATGAAATCCTCCGACGTGGTGGCGGTCTCGACGCCGATGATCTTACCGTTCAGGTCGGCGACCGATTTGGCCGGGCTGTCCTTGTGAACCACGTAAACGTAGGGGCTATAATAATAGATGCCTTCGAAATCGATCACCTTGGCCCGCGCTTTGGTCGGCGTCACCGAGCCGACACCCAGATCGTAGCGTCCCTGCCAATGGCCGCCCGTCATCGTCGCCCAGTCCGGCGTGTCGAAACTGACCTCCACACCGAGGCGCCTTGCGATCTCCTTCGAGACGTCGATATCGAAGCCGACCAACTGATTACTGTCGTCGAGGAAACTCTGCGGCGGCCAACCGCTGTTTGTGGCGACCACCATTGCCTTCTTCGAGGTAACCCGGTCGATGGTTTCACCCGCCGACGCCGCAGACGCGAACGCGAGCGTGGTAGTGGCCAAGGCCAGCCACGCGATCAATTTCCTCACTTGAACCTCCCTCTTCATCGTCATTCAGACATATGCTTCCCAGAGCGCGCTCCCGTAGAGAAACAGCAATTGAGAGCGCGGCATGAGATCGATCTCATATCAGCACACATATCGACGAGGGGATCAAGTCCTTTTTCAAGTAGCCAGTTGTCCTCCGGGGGCGCAAAGCATCGGCACCCGCACGGTGCGGCGGAACCGCGTTTGATGTGACGCGCGTGACTTTCAAGACAGAGGAACGAAGGTCTACTTCAACCTACACAGCATCATAGACAGATGGCGGCACAGGATGGCTTGCTGTCTACGAGTTTCCGATGTTCCGGTTAAGCATGGGTGCGCGGCACACCGGCAGCAGCACCAGCAGGATGATGGCGGAGTCGACCCAGAGGACCCTGTTCACGCCCATCGTGTCGACGATCTGACTGGTCGCTAGGGTACCCACGGAGATGGCAAGATTGAAAGTGAAGCAGTAGATGGCCGTCGCGGTCTCCGCGCTTTCTGGTGCTGCACTCAGCACCCACGTCTGCAGCGTGATGGGCGCCGCGCCATACGCGAAGCCCCACACCAGCAGCAGGATGGTTCCTGTGAGCGGCGTGACCCCGAGCAAAGGGAAGAGAGCCAGCGTGGCGCCGAGCCCAATGACGATGCAGGCCAATGTGCGACCGACGGATTTGGCGGCCCAGACGCCTGCGACGGCGTTGCCAATCATTCCGAGAATGCCATACCCCAACAGTAGCCAGCCTATGCTCCCTGCAGTGACGCCCGAGACCTCCAGCAACACCGGGCTCACGAAGGTGTAGGCACCGTAGTGAGCAGCCACCAGCAGTGCGGTCGCAACCACGCCCGCCAGAAGGGCGGGATTGCGCAATTGCGCACGCAGGGCTTTCACCTCCACAGGCTGCGCCGCCTCCAGCTTCGGAAGCACAAGCAGGGCGGCGAGCAGTATGGCAAAGCTCAGACCGGCGAGAGACCAGAACGCGCCGCGCCAGCCGACTAGATCACCGATGATCGTGCCGGCCGGCACGCCCAGCACCGCAGCGGCACTTACACCGCCGAAGACAATAGTCATGGCGCGCGGCACGGACGGTCCAGGAACAAGGCGTACTGCGATGCTCCCGGCTATCGCCCAAAAGCCACCGATGGTGATCCCGACGAGCAGCCTGGACGCGAGCAGAACGGGAAAGTTCGTTGCAAGCGCTGAAATCACGCTCGCCGCAGCCATTGCCGCGAGCAGGCCCGCCATCAGAATACGCCGGTCGAGCCTCCCCACTGCCAACGGCAAACCGATAGAAGCGAACGCCGCAATTACGCCGGGTATCGTCACCGTGAGACCGCCACTCCCAATAGAGACATTCAACTCGGAAGAAATTGCCGGAATCAGCCCCACAGGGAGTTGCTCCGCAGTGATCATCGAAAAAATACCCAGCGATACGGTGAGCACGGAGAGCCACATGCGAACAGTGGCTCCCTGTTTCTCCTGAAGGGCTGCTTTGGTCAGAGACATGATCACCTCCAGCCCGCAAGAAGGCACTCGACGCCGACGTTTCGGGCAAATGTTAGAGAGACGGATCGGGCAATTGATCCCGGCCTGGCTTCAGATAATCTGTCCACCGTGGATTGATAATGGAGGGAAATATGGATGGTGAATTCACGAAACGTGAATGAAAGAGGTGATTGCAGTTGGACCGGCTGACCAGCATGACCGTGTTTGCCAACGTCGTCGGTGAAGGCAGCTTCGCTGGAGCGGCCAAGCGGATGCGACTATCGCCAGCGGCCGTGAGCAAGCATGTCCAAATGCTGGAAGAGTGGCTTGGCGCACGCCTTCTCAACCGGACGACCCGGCGCATCAGCCTGACAGAGGTCGGCGCCTCCGTCTACGAGCGCAGTCTGCGCATAATCGAGGATGTCGAGGAAGTTCGTACGAGCGCGGCCGAGAGCAAGACACGTCCGACCGGCTCACTGCGTGTCAGCGCGCCGATCTCCTTCGGCGCGATGCACCTTGGGAGAGTCGTTGCAGAATATCTCGCGGTCTATCCGGAGGTGTCGGTTGAGTTGGTGTTGGACGACCGTGTGGTTGATATCGTGGAAGAGGGCTTGGATGTCGCGGTACGCATCGCTCCACTCACGGTTTCCAATCTGGTTGCTCGCCGAATCGCGCCCTCACGCGAGGTGGTCTGCGCTTCGCGCGACTATCTGGACAGACGCGGGCGTCCCACAAAGCCGTCGGATCTCCACGACCATGATTGTCTGGACTACGCGTTGCGCGCCAGCCGCGGAAAATGGCGGTTCGACGGACCAAAGGGGGAAGTGGCGGTAAAAATCACGCACGGATGACGGCAACGAACGGGCAGCTCCTGCGCGATGCGGCGCTGGGTGGAGCAGGCATAGTACTTTGCCCCACTTTCCTTGTTGGAGAAGCCATTCGTTCGGGCCAGCTGGAGACAGTGATGCCCCAGTTCAAGCCGGTAAGCCGGTCGATATACGCGATGTACCCGTCAAGAAGGCATCTTTCCGCCAAAGTTCAAAGCTTCGTAACGCTTCTCGCCGCCCACTTTGGTGAGAACCCGCCTTGGGACAACTTTGGACCATGACGACTGGAATGTTGAGCCCAGAGGCCGCGCGCACTTGCACGGCCTTACTGTGCATGGGACCAGCACCCAGGGCCAAGGGGCGGTGCATATCGAGCCGTCCAGCACCTTTTCGAGACTGAAGCATCCGCTATTTGCCGACGGTCAGTCGCTGAGGCTCAATCCACCGCCCATCCTAAGCGCCGCCACAGCGCGAGTTGTAGCATCTGCGGTGTCTCTGGTTCTCTGCGGCCACCGGCGGAACGGGTTGTAAGCAGGCGCGTTCCTCCAGCGTCAAGCTTGGAGAACATACATGGATGACGAGCTGCGCCTGAAGTTACAAGAGCTGAGCCAAAGCATGCAAACGCGAGCGGCCGAACTTTCGACGCTCGGCGGCAGCGCAGACATAAGTACGGTGATGTCGGGGATCGCCGTCGCTCTGGAGGCGCTACTGGTGATTGCCGAAGAGATGAAAACGCCACGTTCCGGCCCTTCGGTCCTGCCCGACGCTACATGAACATCTCCGATCGTTTGGGAGAGGCTCCAGAGCGAGAGCGCCTACCGCTCACCAGCAAATCGCTCGCCGAGGAACTGGCTTTAATCCACATTCCGGGTTGGAGAGTGGAGAGCGCAATCTACTCAGTGGAGTACTCCAGGTGGGGTGAGCGTCGGCAGAAATGGATTTTGCACTCGACGATGCCTTTTGGGTAATCGAGGACGGCCTTAGGACGGAGGACCACGATGGCTTGGATGGCCGCAATTTGCCCTATCACAGATGAGCAGGCACTCGTTAATTCGGAGACAGTTGGCGACATCCGGGAGTTTCGCTGTCCGAGTTGCGGCGACTTCAAAATCACGAACTCGGCCACCGCGATGTTCAAAGGCCTGTCGGCAGAACAGAAGTTGGAGCGCTTCGAATACGCTAGGGCAATCGCGGGCGACAACGCGATCACAGTGACGACGGAACATGGATCTGTCGATACCGAAGATCAATAGAATACCCGCCCGACGAGCCGGGTTCTCAGCGCATCTCCTCATTGCTGCCCTGAGACCATTTGACTGCCGGTCCAGGTAATTGGGCAGTTTTGAAGGTAGAAGCTCACGTCAAGATGGCCAGACCATTTTTACACTGCCGATCTGCGCGGCCAGCAACGCCTCTCGTGAGGGGCAAGGCATGGGCATCGAACGTCGCGGACCGGTCGGCGGCGTAAGGCTGGTTGCCTATGATCCTCCTACCGGCGAATGGAACCAGATCTGCCACAGCGCGTCATAGAGACAGATCAGGTGCGATTTAACGTAAGGAGTGACATCGATGATCAGGCTCCTTCTCCTCCTCGCCATTGCACTCGCCTTCGCATGCGGCGGGACGGAGGCGGCCAAGCTGGATCTAGCCGCGGTAAATCAGGCGCAATTCTCCGCCGGCGGTCCGAAAGGGCTCGATCCTGCCGTGCTGAAGGCGCAAATTTTTTTGGATCGTGCGCGCTTCTCACCGGGGCTCATCGACGGCCGCCTTGGAGAGAACTTCGCCAAGGCGGTCAAGGCCTTCCAGGCGTCGAACGGACTGGCGCCAGATGGCAAGCTCACCCAGGCGACTTGGGACAAGCTGATGGCAACCTCCACCAGCCCAGCTCTGGTCACCTATGAACTGACCCGCAAAGATGTACGCGGCCCCTTCACCAAACGCATTCCGGGGCGCATGGAGAGGATGGCTCGCCTGAGAAGGCTTGGCTATCACGACTCGATCGAGAAGCTGGCGGAGCGCTTCCATGTGAGCGAACCATTGCTCAGGAGGCTAAACCCAGGCACCGGATTCAGGAAAGCTGGAACCACGCTGCTGGTACCAGATGTTGGCCGGGGTGAACCTCCCGCCACCATTGCCGGCGTGGAAGTCGACAAAGGCGCTCATCAGGTGCGCGTGCTCGACCCCTCCAATAAAGCGCTTGCCGTCTACCCTGCCTCGATCGGGAGCGACGAGAAGCCGGCACCAAGTGGGCAGGCAGAGATCCAAAGGGTGGTGCACAACCCGACCTATCACTACGATCCCGATTTTGCATTCAAGGGAGTCAAAACCAAGCGGCCCTTCACCATTGCTGCCGGCCCTAACAATCCCGTGGGATCAATCTGGATCGACCTCTCCATCGAAAGCTACGGCATTCACGGCACGCCCGAACCCGGCAAGATCGGGAAGACCTTCTCTCACGGCTGCATCAGGCTCACGAACTGGGATGCCGAGGACCTCGCCTCGATGGTCCAAAAACATATGAAGGTGACTTTCAAGGACGAGTGACGCAAGCCGTCGCATCCCTCGATGGTCGCCGAAACAAGATGTCCGTCTGTGCCCGTGACAATTGCATCTTGCGATCCGCTGGATCCGATCAGCGGATGCTCCGGGTTCGGGGTGTCAGGTCAAGCGGCGCCATTTGCACGGATGGCGGCGAACCAACCACCATGGCGGGGGCGCCAGATTTCTCACCACGTTGGCTCTCTACTTCGCGGCTCATACCTTGTTGAGCAGCTTGCATCTCCGGAACGGTGAAAACCGGCACCTCGCCCTTGAAACCCTGGAGCTCAAAGGCGCCCGCCTGGACGACCGGCATCGATGCTGCTGCCGCAAAGCCGGGTCCAAGCACCAGGGGGATGCCCAGCTTCTTGGTCGTCGATTCGAGCCGTGCCGCGCGGTTCACGGGGGAGCCGATCGCGGTGTAATCGAAGCGCCGTTCGGAGCCGAAATTGCCTACCGAGCAGATGCCGGTCTCGATGGCGACGCCGATTTCGATGGAGCGATGGCCATCCGCGGTGAAGGCGGCGTCTTCGCGCCTCACCCGCTCGATAAGGGCCAGGCCCGCGTCGAGCGCACGCTCACGATGATCGGGTTGATCTAGCGGTGCGTTCCAGAAGGCCAGCACCGCATCGCCCATGAACTTGTCGATGGTGCCGTCGCGCTTGAGGATCTCATCGGTCGCAATGCCGAGGAAATGGTTGACCACCTTGGCGATCTCTTGGGTGTCGAGCTGTTCGCTCATGGTCGTGAAGCCACGTATGTCGCTGATCAAAATTGTGATCTCGCGCTTCTCGCCGGACAGGATTGCCTCGGTGTCCGAGCTTGCGAGGCGCTGCACCACGGAGGGCGACAGATATTGGGAGAACTGTCGCGTCAGGGTGGACCGGCGCTGCTCGCTGCGCCTGTAGAGGACATAGCCTTCGAAGCCCGCAACCATGATGGTTGCAAGCGCCGGCTGCAGCGGGTCATAGAGTGCACCCTGCAGGCTGTACTCGAGAGCGCCGAACACGAACGGCGTGAGGGCCAGCAGCGCCAGGGAGATGGCGCCAAGCACGACACGCCCGGCGAGCACTCCAGAAAGCCCGATGAAAACGACGGCACTGAGGAGAAACCAGAGCCGCTCGAGCATACGCGCGTGCGCTGGCTCTGCCAGGAAGCGCCCGGCAAGCATCTGGCCGATCGCATCGGCGTGGATCTCCGCTCCTGGTCGCGCTGGACTCGTCGGCGTGGGCAGGTACTGCGTCAGGCCCACAGCCGACAAGTCGACAATGGCGATGGCGTCCCGCAGCCGCGGATCGCCATGGCCCGAAAGGATAGTGCTGGCAGACAGGCGAGGCGTGTCCGTGGCGGTTTCCCAGAGGCGGATGCTCCCCTCCGGCTCGAGCGGCACAATGGCGCCTGCCATCCTGAGTGCGTCGAACCCGGCTGCATTCATCCGGGCTGTGTAACCGTCCTGTCCAGCGTAAAGGCGCAGGAGCTCGAGTGCGAAAGACGGCCACAGCTGCGCGCGTTGAGGGGTATTGCGAAGCCAGAGCAGCGGCACATGGCGCAGTACGCCGTCGGGATCGGGCAAGGTGCGAATCACGCCGAGGCCTGCGGCGGCGTTCGAGAATTCGGCAAGCGAGCCGGTAAGACCGGTGAAGCCGGGAAGTGTATCGGGTACTTGCCCGACGATCGACCAGCCGGCTTTGGGTTCTGCTTCTGAAACCGTCGCTTCATTGCCCAGGCTGACGGCAAGCGCCGTTCGATTTTTGGACAGCGCCGCTGCCAGGCGCTTGTCTCCGGCGATGCCCTCAGGCGAGGTGTCAGCCTCGGGGAGTACCAGCGCAAGCCCGACCACCGCCGCGCCGGATTGCGTGATGCCATCGACCAGATCGGCCAGGAGGCCACGGTTCCAGGGCCATCGCCCATGTGCCTTGAGGCTGTCGTCGTCTATCGAGACGATCACGACAGGATTGCTCGTCGCCTGGCGTGGGGCGAGAAACTGATAAAAGTCGTACGTCCGCTCACGCAGGCGCGACAACGGCCCGTCAAAAGCCAAATGGCAAGCGAGCAGCAGGAGCACGACCACAAGGCCGGATATTTTGCGCCTGCCGGCTTGCCGCCAATCAGCCCAGCGCCTACCAACCGAGTGGCTCATCTCGTGCAGCCAGGCCTAATCGCAGTTGTAGTAGTAGCAGCAACCCTCACCCTCACACTCGCCCCGCCGCCCCCCGCTGCCCGCAGGTGGCGTTGGGCTGTCAGGGAATTCCATGACCACTCCTGGCAGTGCGCCGTCCCTGGACCCGCAGACTTTGAGCGAGGAGCCTAGAGCCGACGTACAAATTGCGCTTACGTCCAACCCAGGACCCGGTGCGCCCGGCAGGCCGGTTCCCGCTATCCGGTCGATACTGTCCAAGATCGGGAAGGCGTCGATGCCGCCGTAGCCGGCCAGAAGCTTGCCATCGTCCGACGTGCAGGCGTAGCCCGGGTTCGTGATGACCAGCCGTTTGCCATTGATCGTGCAGGTCATGCGGCCGGCGCGCAATATGCCGACGGTCTGGCCGGCTGCCACCAGCACTTCGATGATGCCGCCTCTCGCTCCGAGCACCATGTGCGGCGTCGCAACCTGCATGACGCCCCCTTTCGAAACCTGGCCGCCATAAAAACGTGCCAGGCCGCTGTTCATCCCGATGTCGATCTTTCCCGACCCGGAGCCCGGATTGTAGACGAACTCATCGATCGTCAGGCTGGTGTTTGGACCAATTTTGGCGCTCGATTCATCCCGGAACACCAGCATTCCGAGACCGGTGGGATTGCTGCGCAACTGGTCGCCGAGTTCGACGCCGGCGCCAACGTTCATCGTCCCGCCGTTATTGCGGACGATGATGGTCTGATAGGCCGTCATCGACCCGACCGTCTCAGCAGCGGATGGTGCCGCGAAGGCGAGGCAGGCGATAAAAATGACGATCTGATGATACCTCATCGCGGCCTCTTTCAATTGAGCGTCAACGTATAGCTCATGAGCATTTCGAACGATTTTCGGTCGCGGTTGGCGAGGGCGAAGTTGGTTTTGCGGTAGGCGAGATCGACGCTGATCTTCTGCGCTTCCGTCAGCTGAAAATCGCTTTCCGAGGCAATGCGCCAGAAGTCGCTCTTGATATTTGTGCCGATGCCGACGGACAGATCGGGAGTGTCGCTGTGGCCGGCCGATAAGGCGATCTGGTGCGACCATGCGAAAAAATCCGGTACGTTCATCAACAGGCCGCCATAGCGGACCTCGCCCGTATAGCTGCGGCTGATTTCGCCCGATCCGGAAGCGAAGTCATTCGAGCCGACAAAGCGCAAGCCGAGCGCCTGGCCATTGCGGAAGCGGTAGCTGCCGCCTGCCTCGTAGAAGACCCTGCTATCCGCGAAAATGCCTTGCGAGGCGCTTAGATCGATGTAGCCGCCACCGGCGAAGAGCGTCGTCTCGACCGTCGGGCGAACGACGAAACGTCCACTGAGGCCGATACCGGTTTCGTAAATGTCGCTGTCGAAACGATCCGTAACGGTGAACGCGGAAAGCAGCAGGCGCAGCGAATCGATCCCGCTGTTGGGCAGTCCCTTGTCCCAGGTTATCGCTGCGTTGCCGTGGATAAAAGTCTTCTCGCCACCCGGAACCGACAGGTCTTCCGTGAAAAGACGCTCAGTCGCGGTCAACGACCCCGAAAGAACGAGCGCGTCGGCACTTGGCGTGCCGAGGTCCCACCGCACAAAACCTTCCGCCTGCCCGTAAGGCGAGACGAAGCTGTCGTCGTCCTGCGCCCCGCCTGGCTCAAAATCGGTGAATGCGCTGAATACGCCGCCGGTCAGGGCGAGTTCCCAGGTGACGCCACGCAACGCGCGCTCGATGCGGGCGAGCAGGCGAACAGCTTCCTGTTGCTCACTTGCGGTCAGACCC
Source organism: Mesorhizobium sp. M1004 (assembly GCF_040318795.1). NCBI lineage: Bacteria > Pseudomonadati > Pseudomonadota > Alphaproteobacteria > Hyphomicrobiales > Phyllobacteriaceae > Mesorhizobium > Mesorhizobium sp. M1004. Next base: position 14,266 of record NZ_JAMYNB010000007.1, on the reverse strand, counting down.
CCGACTTCGATGCCGTACTGCACCTGCCGCCGGGCCAATTCATAGGACCCGACATGGTAATACAACCGGCTGGCCGCAAGCCGGGCGCGCGCATCGCGGGGGTACTGGATCAGATACTGCTCGATCGAGGAGATCGCCTGATCGTATTGCCCAGCGTTGACCGCAACCGTGACGAATTGGGCGAGCGTTCCATTGTCGGCCGGACTGGCGATGCGGGCCGCAAACGCATCGTCATAGGCCCCAAAAAGACCTTGTGCGCCGGCCGGCAACACGCCGGCACAAAGCAGCGCTGCGGCGAAGCCGAAGATCGTTCGAAACGAAGATTGCATGCCGAGAACCCACCCCAAACCCGACTAGTGCGAGGGATTTAGCACGACTGCAAGAAAAAGGCGACTGAACGGTCGCCGGACTTATGCGAGTCCTCAGCAGCTGTTGCAGCTGCGCAACAAGATATCGGGTTTATTCCTATTTCGGCTGCGCTGATTGTCAAAAACTCTTCTCAACATTGCTGCATGTGATTGAAGTATTTGGCCCAAGGCTTAACAAAATCAAATCTCATCAGTAGTGGATCGCACAGCCGACAAGATTAATATTGGGTGGGCGATCCTGCGTATCTGGTCACCAGGCTTCAAGGTCACCCACGGCTTCTCCAAAGGCCTTCCGTCGCGTTTCGCAAGGGACGGAGAGCTGCCGGAGGTGCTTCTCACGAGGCGTGTGCGATTCGGCCCGGGTCTTGCAATTTCTTTGAACGCGAGGTCAGCTCATTGCCTCAACGCGCAGGGACGCGTCACCGCACGCAGCTTGCTACAGCACGAGCATGGTGGCCAGCCCCAGCATCAGGCCCATGCCTACAATATCGGTCACGGTGGTGAGGAAGATCGCCGAGGCGACCGCCGGATCGGCGCCTACCCGGCGCAGGCCCAACGGGATCAGCACGCCGGAGATGCCGGACATGAGGCACGATCCGGACATGGCAAGCAGGATCACAAGTGCCAGCATCGGCGCCTGCGCCGCCGACGCCGGTTGCCTCGAGGCATAGAACCACATCGCCGCAGCCGCAACAACGCCGACGAGCACGCCGTTGGCGGCCGCGAGCGCGCCCTCTCTCATCACCAAGTGCAGCTTCGGTCGTTTGTCCACATCCCCCAGGGCAAGGCCACGCAGCGTCATAGCCAGTGCCTGGCAGCCGGTGTTTCCGCTCTGCCCGGCCAAGACCGGGAGGAACGCCGCCAGAGCGACGATCTTCTCGATCGTGCCTGTGAACGAACTGACCACGAATGCGGCCATGAAGGCCGTCAGGAGATTCAACTGCAGCCACGGATGACGCTTCAGGAAGGCTGAAAACAGCGGCGTAAAAGAGCGCTCCTCCTTCTGGAGGCCTACCATCTGGCCAGACTGGGCGGAAATCTCGATGATTTGCTGCTCGAACAATCGCCAGCCGCGAACCTGCCCGAGCAGCCGGTTCTCCGCATCCACCACCGGATAGACAGGATAGTGACGCCGTACCGCCGCCTTGCATGCGTTACTCAAAGAGAGACCGACATCAAGAGCGAACGGCCTGGGCAGCATGATGTGATCGACAATCGCGTCGGGTTCGCTCAGCATCAGATCGCGCAGGACCGCTAGGCCAACCAGTCTATTGCCCTCGTCCGTGACGTAGAGATAAGTGAGCTCGGTCGGCACCTGGGCGCCTCTGACAGCTTCCACCGCGGCAGCAACCGTCGTCCCGACAGGAACGCTGGCGGGGATCGGGTCCATCACGTCGACGAGCGACTCGGGGATCGCGAAACCCATCTCACCGTCATGAGAGCTGATGGGCCGCATATGCAGTGGCAAATGCTCGGCCACCTTACGGGCGTGCCCGTCCGGCAACAGCTTTAGTGTGTCGCGGATGAACTCGGGAGACTCTCTAGCGAGCAATTCAGCTGCGTCATCAGGTGCTCGAGCACGCAGCGTGCGCACCAACTTCTGAACGCCGGTCTCTTCGTTCATTTGCTATGGCCCCCCAATTGGAAAGTGAAAAAGTTGTGAAGTATCGGATCGCACCGGGGCGGAAATACGACAGCTTCTTCCGGCCCCAGCAGTCCGCCTTGTGGTTGTCGCAAGCGCCGCCTGCACACTCCTAGCTTGAGAAGGCAAAGCAGACGTCTACATTTTGGGCGTGCCTTCGGTCAGGTCAGCATGGGAGTGTCCGCGCTACTTCCCTCGCTTTTCAATCTTTAGATTTGGGAGGTCGGGTCGCTTGGATACCACACCGGCCTCCTTCAAGGCTGTGTATCCAACCTTTTTGAGGAGCTTCTCTGTTTTGGCGCGCTCCTTGTCCAGAGCGGTATCACCTTTGACCTTGGGCATCCGTCCTCCATTTGGTCGTTGTCGTTCGCCGGTAAATGAGATTGCCGGAAATGTCCCGCAGTGTCGTGCTTTGACCCGCGGCCGAGGACTGAATTGAGGCGCTTTGCCGCCCGGCAGCCTTTGGGCGGGAAGCGGACGGGCGGGCTATTCCTGCTGGAATTGACAGGGCCAATCTTCTGGCCTCGTCATGCCAGAAGGCAACTCGGTCCGGGCGTCTCCACAAGCCATGTTGAGCTGCCACTGGGACAGACCCGCCGAATTGGATAGATCGAGGCCCTCGATACGGGTCAGAAAGAAAAAAGCGCCGTCAAAGTCTATCGGTGCGGTGAACTTCGCTCCTCGGAAATCCGCCCGCGCGAGATTGGCAAACGAAAAGTGGCTGCCGCTGATATCGGCGTCATGGAACTGTGCACGCCCCAATTCCGCCTTTGTGAAATCAACATTGACCAGATTGGCGTTCTGGAAATTCGAGCGCTGCACTTCCGCGCCCGTAAACACAGCGCCCTGCGCGTCCATCTGGCTGAAGTCGGTCCTGTACGCCTCGATTTTGTCGAACCGGGCGCCTTTGGCGGTCGAGCCGGCCAGGGAAGCGCGCACAAGCGTTGCCTTCTCAAAATTTGCCGCAAGGAGATTGCTGTTCCTGAGGTCGGTCGAAGTGAAATCAACACCGAACAGGTTTGCCCCGCTCAGGTCCTGTCCTTCCAGGATGAGAAGCTTTTTGTCACACTCCTGCCAATTGACGCCAGGCGTCGCGGCTGCGTAGCAATCCTGAGCGGCGGTGGCGTTTTGCCAAGCCAATACAGTGCAAACCGCCAGAACCAAGCCGGATCCGCCGTAAGCTCTGGTTCGTCTCAAAGTCATTGTTGCTGGACCCCTCTGCTACTCGTCGACAATCAGCCTTACCACATCTGCTGACACTCGAGCCACGGTAACGACCGCCGTCACAGTTGCGCATCAACGATCCGCCGATAGCCAGCGGCAGCTTGCGAAATTATCGAGAGGTGGGGAAAAGCTTTGACGGTAGAGTGCTTTTTCGCGGATGCGATCACAAAACAAAGAGTTCGGCGTAAGCCGTGAGTTATTGGTGGGCCCGGAGGGCGAACGGAAATCGTTGATGTTGCTGAATTTTTGGTGGGCCAAAATCTGAAAGGTTCCCGTATCATTCCGTATGCTCCCGCGACCCCAAACTGCCGACCATAGCTGACCTCGTTTTGCAAACGTTGGGAGACAGGGTCCAGAACGGCGGAAATGGGGGCGGTTGCAGATCGGCAGCTGTGGCAACAGCGCGCGACCAGCTGACGGTCTAGCGCCTCGATATGGCCGACGGGACTTGGGAAGTAACAAACAAGCGGCAGCTTGCAGGCAGTTGTGATCGGTGGAATGGATTTATGAGTCGAGGCGCCGGACCAGGACGGGCTCACTTGCCTCGAAGTTCAGCCTGTTGGAATGGCGCGGAGGAACGAGTAGTGGTATCTAACGAGCCGGCGGCCCTCGATGTTTGACCGCTCGTCCTGCAACTCTCGTATGTCGTCCCGCAAAGTGGTGGCGCAACCGACCACTTCGTTCCGCATTGTTTAAACAGCGTATGACTCAATTCCAGTCAGATTTTTTTCTGAACTGCGAAAAGGCGGACACTAACCGTCAAAAAAATTGCACTTTTGATTTTAACGGAAAATCGCCGCAAGAAATATTTTGAGGTTTCACCAGCTATCGGGTTCAATGGAGCGATTTTTGGACCTTGCGGCATTCGATGGCCTACAGAACCGCCTCAAAAAGTACCGTCACCTCTTCGGTTGACCCAGTCGTTGATCGGCCGTCATACGAGCCCTATGCTGGCACGCTGGCCAGTGAAGCAGTCGTCGGCGTTTGTTGGTCGGCTCAGGGATTTATGCCACGCTTCAGGTCGAAGAAAGGCAGGGGTGTCCGTTCCAGGCTCTTGGCAAGCGGGCTAAGATTATCCTGCCGATTGTAGCTGCCAACCAAGATGTTGTCGGTCACCTCGCTGAAAAAGTACACCCAGAAATAGTCAAGCCATCAGGAGCAAATAGGTCATAAGGTGGCCTTGCGGTCCTCCTTCCCGGAGCGGTTTCGCTTGCCTGTTCAAACTCGGACGGCTGTTACTCAAAAACCGCAGTGGGTATTTTATGTGCCATTTTTGCGACATTCTATAGAATTTTGCTTGAATTTAGCGTTTTAGCGGTCACTAAATCAATAAGTGCTCCCATATTTTGCAAATTTGTGAACAATCACGGTTGAGTTGTAACGCCTGGCAATAATGGCGCAGGGGAACGTTGGGGTGGGGTGAAATGAATACGACATCTATGTCGGCGATAGGCAAGCGCCTCGGCCTGCTGACGACGGTCGCCATATTGAGTTGTGGGAATGCTCACGCGCTCACTCTCCAGGAGGCGATGGCGGTTGCGGTGGAGTCCAACCCCGAAATTGGCCAAGCGATCGAAAACCGCGAAGCAATCGAATTCGAGCTACGCCAAGCGAAGGGACTTTATCTTCCCAGCGTCGATGTCGAGGCGTCGGCGGGGGTTCGTCGTCTCGACAATTCCTCCCGGCGTTCGCTGTCCATAGAGGATGACGCGCTCTATCCGTCGGAAGCCGATGTCGTTGTCACGCAGACGCTTTATGACAGCGGCGCAAGGCGGGCGGAACTGAACCGTCAGGCGTCGCGGGTCGACGGCGCATCGTTCCGGGTGCTGGAACGGTCTGAATTCATTGGACTGTCTGTCGTCCAGGACTATCTCGAATACATGCTGCAGGCTTCGATCGTTTCGGAAGCGAAGAAGAATCTGGGCTTTCACCAGGCAATCCTCGGCGACATCCGGCAAGGTATTGCAGGCGGCGCGTTGAACGAGGCTGATCGCCAGCAGGCCGAGGAGCGGCTGTTCGCTGCCAAGGCACGTATGCAGGAGGCGACCGAAGAACTGGAGGCTTCCAAGATACGGTTCTTCAAGACGGTCGGTAAGCCGCTGACCAACGCGTCAAGGCCAGGCGATGTCTCGAGCGCGCTGCCAAGGTCGCTCGACGACGCGCTAGGGCTGGCGCGACAGAACAATCCGCGCGTCCACATGGCCAACAGCGATATCGACGCCGCCGCCTCCCTGGTGGATGCGGCGCGGGCGAAATTCGGGCCCTCCGTCATCGCCGAAGGCCGCGCCCGCGGCGGCTATGACATCGACGGCGACGATGGCGACGCTAGCGACCTGCAGGCGCGGCTGGTGCTGCGCTGGAACCTCTATCGCGGCGGCATCGACAAAGCCAACGAGCAAGAGCAGGTCCGCCGCACCAGCGAGCAGCGCCTTGTGCTGCACCAGGTTCTGCGCGAGATCGAGGAAGCCGTCCGTACGTCATGGGATCGCCGCTTCCGGCAGGCCGATCTGGCAAAGACATTGAAGCTTCAGGCTGCCGCCAACGAAAGGCTGGTGGCGTCCTATCGCGAGCAGTTCAAGGTCGGACAGCGCTCGCTGCTCGACGTGCTCGACGCGCAGAACACGCGGTTCAACACAGCTACGCTTGCCGACACCGCATCCTACGCGTCGCTTTTCGCGCAGTACCGGCTGCTGGCGGCAACCGGGCAGTTGCTGAAGACCATGAATCTTCAGCCGGCAAAACAGGCCACCGCCTATGCCAAGGCCGAGTTCAATGCGCCTGAAACGGCCGACACCGAAACCTATGCGCGCACGCCGTCGGAGCAGACGAACGATCTGCCTTTCGACATCCTCGCACCGGTAAGAAAGAAGTAGGAAGGTCAAGGACGAACGATAGTCCTGCGGGCCGATCGTGAACCCACAACCCAAAATCCTCTCCCCAAAAGAGGCGTTCAAGGCCTGCTTCTCCGCTGTTGCCGGGTACCTCGGCAGGCCGAGTTCCGAGACCGTGCTGTTTGCCGGCGTGCCGCTGTCAGACACCCGCATCGATATCGACGCCATCCGGCATCTTGCCGAACGCATCGGTCTTGAAATCACGGAATTCAGCCATCGCGACTTTCTTCGCGGACGCATCGACCTTCCCGCCATTCTGTTTCGCGTCAGCCAGTTGCCTGTAGCGCTGCTTGCCCAGACCGAGGACGGTGGATTTACGACCGCTCCCCAGGAAGACGGCCGCACGACAATCAGCAAATCCGAGTTTTCCGGAAGTTATATTAGTGGCGGCGTTTCGTTCTCGATAACCTATGCCAACGCAGTAGAGGCGATGAGCGTCGGTTCGGCGGCCAAGATCGAGCGGCGACATTGGCTGACCGGCACGATGGGGCCGTTCTGGCGCACCTATTCGAAGGTCATCCTGTCGGCGGTATTCATCAATCTGCTGGCTCTTGCCTCACCGATCTTCACCATGAACGTCTACGACAGGATCTTGCCGAACAAGGCGATATCGACGCTCTGGGTGCTGTCGATCGGGATCGGCGCGGTCATTCTGTTCGACCTGCTCTTGAAGACCGCCAGAGCGTCACTGATCGACTATGCCGGGCGCAAGGCCGATCTTCGCATCTCCTATATGCTATTCGAGAAGGTGCTGAACTCGTCCTTGTCGGCAAGGCCCGGCTCAACCGGCGAATATGCAAATCGGGTGACCCAGTACGAGTTCGTGCGCGAGTTTTTCACGTCGAACACCATCAGCGTCTTCATCGACACAGCATTCGTCTTCGTCTTTCTTCTTGTCATCTATGCGATAGGCGGTTGGCTGGTCGTCATACCGGCCATTGCTTTTGTCGCCTCGGTGATCGTCGGGCTGATCACGCAACGGCGCATCGGCAAACGCGTTGCCGCTTCCATGAACGAGGCTTCGCAGCGCCAGGCCCTGCTGGTGGAATCCATCTCCACGCTGGAAACGATCAAATCGCTACGCGCAGAGGCGTACCTTCTGCGAAAATGGGCGGAGCATTCCAAGAACGCATCCAACACGTCCGAGAAGATCAAACAGCTTTCGGCTGCCGCCGGCAACATAACCCAAGCCATCCAGCAGATGGTCACCGTCGCTTTGATCGTGGCCGGCGCCTATGCCTTTTCGGAAGGGCATGTCTCGACCGGCGCCATCATCGGCACCGTCATGCTGGCAGGCCGGGCGGTGGCCCCGCTTGGGCAGATTGCGATCACCTTGTCCAGACTTCGCCAGGCGATGCTGTCCCTGCGAATGGTGAATTCGATCATGGCGCAGCCTGAGGATCGGCCGGACACGGTTGGTTTCGTCAACCGCCCCATTCGCAACGGTGCAATGGCATTCAGGAATGTCGGCTTTGTCTACCCGGGTTCCGAAAACGAAGTGCTGACCGGCCTGAATTTCTCGGTGAAGCCCGGTGAGCGGATCGGCATCATCGGCCGCATAGGCTCGGGAAAGACGACCATGGGGCGGCTGATCGGCAGGCTTTTCCTGCCGACCTCCGGCGAGTTGCTGCTGGACGGGATCGACATCCGTCAATACCACCCGTCGGAGGTTCGCGCCGCGGTCGGGATCGTCGCGCAAGCCAACGATCTGTTTTCCGGCACCATCAAGGAAAATCTCCTGATGGCGTGCCCGGAGGCGACCGATGAGCAGATCGTCGACGCGGCCAAGGCTGCCGGCGTCGACGACTTCGTCTCCCGCCATCCGCGAGGTTACGACATGAATGTCGGCGAGCGCGGCACCAATCTCTCGGGCGGTCAGAGGCAGACAATGGCAATTGCCCGCCTGCTGCTGACCAAACCGAAAATCGTGTTCCTGGACGAGCCGTCCGGCTCGATGGATCTGGCTTCCGAGCGCCAGCTGATCAAGCAGCTCAAAGTGGCTTTCGATCGCAACACGACGCTGATCGTTTCGACGCACCGCTTCAGCATGCTCGAGCTGGCCGACCGCCTCATTGTCATCGAGCAGGGCAAGATCGTTGCCGATGGACCGAAAGACCAGGTGATACAGGCGCTGCAGAAAACAAGCGCCTGACCGAACAGAATTACTGAGTTAATTCAACACTTTGGGGCGTTGGAAATGCTAGCCAGGGAAGACCGTCCGCCGCTTTTTGCGTCGGCTTCGATATTCATTATCGGAGCGCTTTTTGCGAGTTCGGTAGCCTGGGCATCCTTCGCCGAGGTCGATGAAATCGCACGCGGCGACGGCAAGATCATACCGGCGTCGAAGACCCAGATCATCCAGGCCAGCGAGCCGGGCGTGGTTCAGGAAATCGCCGTGACGATCGGTCAGGTCGTCAAGAAGAATGACCTCATCATTCGTCTCGACAACACCTTCAACACTTCCAGCCTTGGCGAGCAGCAGGCCAAGGCGCGGGCATTGCAGACGCGCATTGCACGGCTCAAATTCGAACAGACCGGAAGTCTAGAGGGCGCGTTTCCCTGCCCGCCCGAGATTCAGAAGGTGGCGCCGGAAATCTGCGACAACGAGCAGAAGCTGCTAATCGCGCGGCGCGACAACTTCGAAGTCAAACTGTCGGTTCTCAAGTCGCGCCTCGATCAGCGTGAGAAGGAACTCGACGAAGCCAACGCCAATGCCGATCGCCTCACCAAGAACCTGGCCGTCAGCGACCAGGAGGCGAAGCTGGTCGAAGCGATGGTCAAGAAGGGCCTGATGGCGCGAACCGAGCAGCTCCGCGTCGAGCGCGAGCAGACCGAGCTCAATGGTCAGCTGACGCTTGCCGGAGAGACCATCAAGAAAGCCAGGTCTGCCATCACGGAAGCCAAGCTTCAGGTCGACGAACTTGGCCTCCAGCTGCAACAGGAAGCGCTCAGCGATCTGACGCAGGCGCTGGCCGATCTCTCGGTGGTGGACGAGACGATACGCGGTGCCACCGACAAGGTGGCGCGTACCGATATCCGTTCGCCTGTCGATGGTATCGTCAACACGCTTGACATCAACACGGTCGGCGCCTTCGTCCAGCCCGGCGCGGTCGTCGCGGGTATCGTGCCGACGTCCGAGACCCTGCTGGTCGAAGCCCGGGTCTCACCGCGGGACGTCGCCTTCATCCGGCCGGGCCAGGATGCCCTGATCAAGGTGACCGCCTATGACTTCTCGATTTTCGGCGGCATCGAAGGCAAGGTCTCGAACATCACTGCCGACAGCCTGGTCGACCAGAAGACCGGCGAACCCTATTATCAGGTCCGTGTCGCCACCGACAAATCGACGCTGACACGCGACGGCAAGACCTATTCGATCATCCCCGGCATGATCTGTTCGGTCGACATCAAGACCGGACGCAAAACGATTCTCACCTACCTTATGAAGCCGATCAACAAGGCGCGGGAGGAGGCAATGAGTGAGCGATAGTGCGATCTCCCGCCCGGTCGATCGCGACCGGCTGCTGCCACCGCTGGCGAGTGAGGATTTCGGTCTCGAGTTCCGGGTTGTGGCGCGTGGCGGCACGCGCCGCGGCATTCGTCTGGAGAGGGCGTTCTGGACTTCGCTGAAGCAGATGGCGGAAAGCCGCAAATGCACGATCGGCACACTGATCGAGGAAATTGCAGAGAGCCACGCCAACGCCGGAAACCTGACATCGGCAATCCGCGTAGCCTGCATGCGTGGACTGGCCGACCAGAACGTCACCTTGCAGAGGCTCGCGTCGATCAAGACCATCAACGCCATTCTCGTCGCCTGTCCCTCGCCGGCCTTTGCCCTGGCATCGTCGAAGAAGATCCTGACCTTCAATGCGCCGTTCCAGCAGCTGGTGCGGCGGCAATTGCCGGTGACGCCGAACGAGGACGCGCGCCAGGATCTCAAGCTGGCGCTGGACCTCAATGTCGCCGACATATTCGCCAGGCTCGACGCCAATGGCGAGACGCCGGTCGCGACCGGTTTCGTCATAGGCGCCGGCGACCGCCGCTACCGCGGTCAACTGAGCGCGGTGCGGGCGCCGGTGGTCGAGCCGGAACTGCTGATGGCGTTCGTCTTCGGCGGCTAGAGCAATTCCGGGAAAAGTGTGAGCGGTTTCCGTGGAAAATTGCGTCAAACAAGAGATAGAGCGCTCAAGACTCTCTGATGGGAGCTTACGGCTGCACACCTTCACCAGGCGCGACCGTCGAAAGGCCGCCCTTGATATCGGCTATTTGAGCAGAACCGGTCTTCGCGCCATGGATCCACGCGCGATCGGTGCTGAACGAATACAGCGGCACGTAGGTCGGCAGGTCTGTGTCGCGGGAAACTACATTGCTCAAACTGTCGAGAATGAAGACGCCGCTGCCGGTGCTGACCGACAGCACGGCATGAAAGAAACCGCGCTTGCGATCCTGCAAGACGACCAGCGACATGCTCTGCGCCGGGATGCCTGCATGCAGCAGCGCGGCCATCTTGAGGATGGCGAAATCCTCGCAGTCCCCTGCCCGCCGCTCAAGGATTTCCCGGGGCTTGGCCCAGTAGTCGAGCTTGCCGTAAACCACGCTGTCCTTCTTGTAGGCGATGGCGCGATTTATACTTGAGTTGACGAAGGACAACTTATCGATGAAGCGCTTGTTCCCGGCTGCCTTGACGATCTCGGCAAAGGCGCTGTTCTTGCGTTCGCACGCGCTGCTCGCGGTACAGTCGACAATTGCCTTGTAGACCGGCGCCCAGCGCGCCGAAACCGGGAAATTGCGCATCGACAGGGCAACAGAACCGAACACGCCGGGAATGATCGCCGCCGTCTGGATCGGGTCGATCCCGGCGGCGGGCGGCGCGATCGAAGAACCACGCTTTTCATCAACGGCAACAGGACCATAGCTGCCGAAAACCATGCCGACCCTGTAGGCTGAAACGGGCTGCCAGGGTTGCGGCCGAGCCAGGGAAACGCCGCCGAGACTGGACGGGGTTTCGACCGTCGCCTGCATTGCAGCGACAGCGCGGTGATCCACGGCAACGGCGCTTGCGGAGGATGGCTGCGGCAGGCTTGCAATGCCCATTGCCAGCAGGAGCAGCTTGAGCCCGGTTATCCCCGAGGCAGATTTTTCTTTTTTCATAACGCCCACCTTTTGACTGCGGACGCTACCAATCTTGTCTCAAATTACTGGAAATGAAGGTGGATAAGTTTTCGGCAAACATGGACATCTGTTTTGCATAAAATCTTATCTAAATTTATACTTATGTTTACCAATCCATCCCACTGGCTGACATCAAACCGACCACGGCGAGACCAATGTATATCAGGATATATGTTTTGGATTTACTACGTCTAAAAAATGCTGAGACAGGCATACCCGAATATATGAAAACAGTTGCGGGATAGTTGCAAAGCAGAGGCCGTCACTGTCTCTTTCCGGGAAATACCGAAGGGGTTTGGTTATGGCGAACAGTAACGAATTGGACACCGTCTCAAATTCTTGGGACCAGCATTCTCCCGATGAACATGGCGGCTCGCCGTCGCAGGCAGGGACGCAGGTAGCTCAGGCGGCGCCTGCCGAGCCCGTGCCGGTCGATGTCGGCAGCGGCGCGCCCGTCAAGCAAGATGCACCTGCGGAGGCGAAGGCCCCGGCGACAGCTGCGCCTCACGAATACGTGGCCGACGCCAGCAACGTGGTGAAACTTCCGGCCGACGTCTCGATCGACAGCATCAAGGTCGACGGCCACAACCTCGTGCTCGAACAGGCTGATGGCTCGGTGATCGTCATCAAGGATGGCGCGCTCAACGTGCCGACCTTCATCATCGGCGACGTCGAAGTGCCGCGCGTTGCCTTGCTGGCGGCGCTTGAAGCAAGCCATGTCGATGTCGCCTTCGGTGCCGATGGTTCCATATCGGCCGGCCCGGGCGGTTCGAACCCAAGCGCGGGCGCAGACTTCTCGGTTCCCCCAGGTGGCATCGGCGACGGGTTCGGCCTTTCGGCGCTGTTGCCGCCCACGGATCTGGCGTTCGGCCAGCCGGATCATCGCGAGCTGTTTCCGAGCCTGCGGCCGGATTCCACACCGTCGATCATCGACCTGACGCCTTCCGTCGAGGGCGGCGACACCATCGTCAATGAAAAGGGCCTGCCGGAAAGCCCTGGGCCGGAAGGCTCGGGCGAGGCGTCGGCGCCAGGCGTTGACGGCGACATCTCCGAACACAACACCGGCACGTTCACCATCACCTCTCCCGACGGTGTCGGCTCGCTGACCATCGCCGGCCAGGTTATTTCGGGCGCTGCGCTTGCTAACAGCGGATCGACGCCGATCGAGATCACCACCACGCTTGGCACGCTGACCATCAGCGGCTACGACGCCGCCACCGGCCAGGTGAGCTACAGCTACACGCTCGCCCATAGTGCTGTTCACCCTGACCCGGGGACCGATTTCGTTTTCGACAACATGACGGTGACGGTGACCGACACCGATGGCGACACCTCGGCTCCCGGCACGCTGTCCGTCAAGATTGTGGACGACGTGCCGACCGCGCATGACGACGTTGCCACGCAGGCGACCGAGAACGCACCGGTAACGGTGAACGTGATCGCCAACGACGTGCCCGGCGCGGATGGCGTCAACGTCGCCGATCCGTCGAAGGTCAGCTATGTGGTGAACTCGCTCAACGGCGGCACCGGCACGGTTGTCTACAACAATGACGGCACCTTCACCTACACGCCTACCGCTGGCGAAGAAGGAACCGTGGGCTTCCAGTACCAGATCGTGGACGGCGACGGCGACGCGTCGGTGGCGACGGTGACGATCAACCTGAAGCCGGATTCCATCCCGACCATCGGTGTGACGCCTGAGAATCCCGATGCGTCCGGGCACAGCGCGGCCAGCGAAGCCGGCCTTCCGCCGCATGACGGCCTGCCGGCGGGCTCGGGCGAAACCGCGGACGACAACCCCAACAACAACAGCGACACCAGCGAAACCACCACGGGCGCGCTGGCGATCACCACCGGCAATGATGCGATCGGCCACCTCTACGTGACCGACAAGGACAACAGCCAGATCGAGGTGACCAACGCGGCCGGCGGCATTCTGGTGCACGGCCAGTATGGCGACCTGACCATCACCGGCACGCCGGCGACCGGCTACAGCTATTCCTACACGCTGCTGGACAGCACCACGGGTAACGGCACGCACGACGACTTCGCCGTGAAGGTGGTCGATTCCGACGGCGACCCTGCCTCTACCACGCTGACCATCGACATCGTCAACGATGTGCCGACGGCGCATGACGACACGGACGCAGCGCAGTCCGGCGAGAAGGTGACGGGCAATGTCGAGACCGGCGCGAGCACCCATGGTACCGGCGCGGCGGATACGGCCGGAGCGGACGGGATCGCATCGATCGCCTGGATCGGTTCGATGACGAACAACGGCGTGACGACGGTGACGGGCGCGCATGGCGTGCTGACGGTCTTCGCCAATGGCGATTACAGCTACCAGGTCGCCCCGAACACGCCGACCGGCACTGACGTCTTCAACTACACGATCACTGACGGCGACGGCGACACTTCGCCGGCGACGCTGACAATCGACGTAACCGGCAGCCAACCGCGTGTGGTGGCGGAGATTGCGGCGGTGAACGAGGCGGGCATCGACACGACGCCGCCGGCCGGCGACCTTGGCCCCGGGACGGTGGACGGCTCGCATGCGGGCGACGGCTCGGAGACGACCACAGGCAAGCTGACCTTCTCGGATCCCGACGGCCCGACCGTGACCGGTGTACAGGCCGGCGATATCGGCAGCGATGTAAGCGGCAATGTCGGCACGAACATCAATGGCACGTACGGCATCCTGCATATCAACGCGGATGGCACCTACACCTATACGCTGACGTCGCCGGAGGCGAATGTCCCGGCGGGTGACGACGGCGCCAATGTGCAACTCGGGCAGGATGTGTTCACGTTCACGGTGACCGATGGTCTTGGCAATACGTCCACGTCGACCATCACGATCAATATCACGGACGACGCACCCTCGATCGTGCCGAGCGGCACGGGCGTGTCGCTGACGGTGGACGAGACGGTTCTGGCGACCAATGCGACGGCAAGCTTCGCGGCCGCTTTCA
>NZ_JAMYNB010000006.1:0-398637 GCF_040318795.1 Mesorhizobium sp. M1004 | reverse complement strand
ATCTCCCCCACGAGGGGGGAGATTGCGCGCCTCTTCGGCTTCGCCAACCATCGCCGTTAGCCGGCCTTTTCCGTCTCCCCAAAAAATATTCAACCAAACGGTTGACTATCTAAAATCGCGCCTCTACATTCAACTACATGGTTGAATTAGAGACGCCCCAGATGGACCAGGTTTTTCACGCCCTCGGCGACGCCACGCGCCGGAACATGCTTAATCACCTCGCCGGCGGCGAGCGTACGGTGAGCGAGTTGGCGCAGCCCTTCGCCATGTCGCTGGCCGCCGCCTCCAAGCACATCAAGGCGCTGGAGCATGCCGGGCTGATCCGGCGCGAAGTGCGCGGGCGCACCCATGTCTGCCGCCTCGAGGCCCGCCCGCTGGCCACCGCCTATCAGTGGCTCGGCCAATACGCGCGTTTCTGGAACAGCCGCCTCGATGTCCTCGAACAGCTTTTGCGCGAGGAGGCGGGGCGCAAAACGTCGACAACGCCGTCAACGCCGGCACCGGCAAATCCAGAACCATCCAAGCCGGAATCACCCAAGCCAGACACATCCAGGCCAACATCATCCGAGGGAGACGACCGATGAACCAGACGAACAGCTTCGACGGCTACGCCCAGCTGATCCAGCCGGCCACGTTGAGGGTCGAACGGCTTTTACCCGGAACCAGGGAGCGCGTCTGGGAATATCTGACGCAGAGCGATCTGCGCCGCCAATGGCTGGCGGCCGGCGACATGGAGATGGAGGAAGGCTCTTCCTTCGAGCTGGTCTGGCGTAATGACGAACTGACCGACCCGCCCGGCGACAGGCCGGCCAGCTTCAGTGGCGGCGAGCAGCGGATGCACAACCAGATCGTCGAATGCGATCCGCCGCGCAAGCTCACCATCACCTGGAACGGCAGCGGCAATGTCACCTTCGAATTGGCGCAGCGCGGCGACGACGTCTTGCTTACCCTGGTCCACCGCCGCCTGCCGGACCGCTCGAGCCTGATGATGCATGCCGCAGGCTGGCACGTGCATCTCGACCTCCTGGTTGCCCGCGTGGCGGCCGAGAAGCCCGAACCGTTCTGGGACAGCTTTAGCCGTATCGTGGCGGAATACGACCGGCGCCTGCCGGCCTGACCTGACCTAACGCATCGCCCGGTCCAACCGGGCACCATCGATCCCTTGCGCCGGATGCCGGCGCAGGGGCCGGCGAAACACGCGCCTTCGCCAGACACCGCGGCGCGCCAGCGGAAATGAAACCAGGCAACGTGCTTGCATCCCGCAAGCCCGAAGGAGGAAGTCATGCGTAAATTGATCACCGGAATGAAGATCTCCATCGACGGCAAGATCGAAGGCCCCGAAGGCTTTGCCGACTGGGTCGACAACTGGTCGGAGGAATACGGCCTGATGCCTGAGATCGATGCCTGCCTGCTCGGCGGCGTCATGTATGCCGGTTATGAGCGCTACTGGAGCGCGATCCAACAGAACGAGCCGGACCAGCCATTGCCGATGACCGGCAGACTGGTCGACCCGGCCGAACTCGAATGGGCGCGCTTTGCCGCGAAAACCCCGCACTATGTGCTGTCGAACACCATGACTTCGGCCGCCTGGGCCTCGACGCGCTTCCTGCGCAGCCTCGACGACATCGCGGCGCTGAAGCGCGAGCCCGGCAAGAACATCTATCTCATGGGCGGCGCCCGCATCACCGCCAGCCTGATCCAGGCGGGGCTAGTGGATGAAATGCGGCTCATCGTCTACCCGCTGCTCGCCGGCGACGGCAAGGCGCTGTTCGGCACGGTGCACGCCCGGCACGGACTGGAACTGCGCAAGGCCGAGGCGCTTTTGGATGGACGTGTGAGCCTGGTGTATGGGCTGGCGAGCTAGCTTCTTTTCCTCTCCCCCCGGAAGGGGGAGAGGTGGCGCCGCGAAGCGGCGACGGAGTGGGGGAAGGCGCTCATGAAACCCACGGTCGCCGCAAAACAGAGCGACGGAAGCGAGCGCGAAACGCCTGCAAGCAGGCAATCAGCGGATGTGATGAACGGTCGACCCCCACTCCGTGGACCTATGCTCGACACCTCTCCCCCGATCGACGGGGGAGAGGAAGGGCGCGAGCTTATGCGAGCTGGCATTTTCCTCTCCCTCCGGAGGGGGGAGAGGTGGCGCCGCGAAGCGGCGACGGAGTGGGGGAAGGCGCTCAGGAAACCCACGGTCGCCGCAAAACAGGAGCGACGGAGCGAGGGGCGAAACGCCTGCAAGCAGGCAATCAGGCGGATGAACGGTCGACCCCCAATCCGTCGAGCTACGCTCGACACCTCTCCCCTGATCGACGGGGGAGAGGAAATGCGTCGGCGTTCGCCTCCCACCCTTGCCCTATCAACAGCCCGCTCGTGCCACACGACAGCCAGGCCCTTTATCCCTATCTCCGGCCTGCGCTACGGCCGGCTGCGCGCGGGGAGGGACTGGAATTGACGTCGACGCCGATTGCCGCAGCTGAAGCGAAGGGCTTGCCGATCGGCGCGTTGCTTGGCGCCATGGTGTCGATCCAGATCGGCGCCACCTTCGCCAAGGGCCTGTTTCCACTGATTGGCGCCAACGGCACCACGGCGCTGCGGCTGGTCGTGGGGGCGCTGATGCTGGCGGCGGTGCTGAGGCCGTGGCGGGTGCGGCCGTCGCGCGCCGTGCTGCCCTGGCTCATCGCCTACGGCGTCAACCTCGCGGCGCTGAACCTGCTGTTTTATGCAGCGCTCGCCAGAATTCCGCTCGGCGTCGCGGTGGCGCTCGAATTCTCCGGCCCGCTGCTCGTGGCGACGCTGTCGTCGCGGCGCGCCACCGACTTCGTCTGGGTGGTGCTGGCCGTTGCCGGCATATTGCTGTTGTCGCCCTTCATCCACTCCGGCAGTGCACTCGACCCGATAGGCGTGATGCTGGCGCTGGCCGCCGGCGGCTGCTGGGCGCTCTACATCGTCTTTGCGCAAAAGGCCGGCGCCGAGCTCGGCAGCCAGACCACGGCTTACGGGCTGGTCATTGCCGCTGCTCTCGCCCTGCCGTTCGGCCTCGCCGAGGCGGGTACCGGCCTGATCGCACCCGCGATCCTGGTCAGCGCGCTGCTGGTCGGGCTGTTCTCCAGCGCCTTGCCGTTCTGGCTGGAGATGGTGGCGCTGACCCGGATGCCGGCCAGGCTCTACGGCACGCTGACCTGTCTGGAGCCGGCGCTGGGCGCGCTGGCCGGCTTCCTGTTCCTGCACGAGATCCTGAGCCCGTTGCAATGCGCGGGCATCGCCGCCGTGGTCGTCGCCGCCTTCGGAGCCGCGCTGACCACCAGGCCGCCGGTGCCATCGCCGGAATAGGTGCCTGAAATGGGTATGTGACGCCGATGCCGTGGTCCGCCGGTCCCGTGTCCGGTTGCTCAAGCGCCTGCAGCATCGATATATGATCGATGTATGCGCAGGAGATCCAGATGAGCAGGGCCGACAGCATTGCTTGAGCCGTCCGTGATCAAGGCAATACTCCTTGTCGGGCTCGCCGCTGTCGTTGCGGCTTTGGCCTGGCGGCTGGCGCGGTCGCGTCGCAGAGCCCGGCTTCGTGAAGATCCGGCCAACGACTACGCCGTGCGCCGGGACTGGTCGGGCAACCACGGCAAGCTCAATCATTCGACCTTTGTCTACTTCGATGCCGATCGCGACGGCCGCTACGGGCTCGGCGACCGCCCGATGGCCGGCATCATGGTCAGACTGCATGATGGCGACGGCCGCTTCGTCGCCGCGGCGCGGAGCAACCGCGGCGGCTTTGCCAATTTCCTGGCGTCGGCGAAACGTCGGGCCGCGCCCATCCATGTGCCGGGCAGCTACCGCTTCACCGTGTCGGTTCCGCCCGGCTGGCGCTCGAGCAGCGCCAACGAGGTCCAGTCGCAGCACCTCCGGCCGCTGCCGGGCTCGCCCACCGGGCTGGTCTCGGAATCAATGCTGCAGCCGGTCGGCCTGTTTGCGATACGCCGGCTCAGCGGCCGCGTAGCGGACGGTGCTTCGGCGAGCATCTCGGTGATGGCGAAAGGGCAAGAGGTGGCAGTGCATCCGCTAAGTGCTGGGGCTGGCTTCCGTCTCGATCTGCCCGATGACGCCGACGCGATCGAAATTACCGGCGGTGGCATGGAACGACGACTGGCCTTGTCGGCCTACCCGACCGAGCTCGGCCTGCTGTCGCCCGAGAACGCGGCTGTCGACAGCGCCGCGTCCTTGCAGGCCATCGGTTTCGACGATGTCACGACGCGCGGCCTGCGCAAGGTGCCGTCCGGTTATGCCGGGTTGACCTGGTTCAACCTGAACGCACTGGCGCGCGATCATACCGAAGGCAGCGAAGGCTACGTCAACGGCAATATCTCGGGAGACCATGTCTGCTATACGAGCAGCGGACACCCGGCTGAATTCTCGAGCGACAAACCGTTCGGGTTCCATTCCGTGATGCTGACAGCGGCATGGTTGAAGTCCGAAGGCGAAACCGCACTGGTCGAGAGCTGGCTTGGCGACCGGCTGATCGCCAGCGACACGATCGTCCTGTCGGCACTGGCGCCCGTCCACTATGCGCCGATGCTGGCGGCGGTGACGCGCGTGCGCCTCTCCACGAGCCACTATTGGCAGCTCGTGCTCGACGATCTGGTGGTTGTGCGCTGAAGCGTGTCGCGATTAATCGGGGTGAAAGGGTTTATCGCGGATTGGAAGCACCGTTCGCGGTGACCTGCGAGAGCTTGCCTTTTTTGACCAGCACCGGTTTAAGATAGGTTTTCTTCATTTTCCACTCTCCACGTCGGGCACCCAAAGCCCTGTTCCCGGCCAGACGGCACGAGGCGTCGGATAATCGGCTGCTAGACTGCGACCGGCCCGGAGCCGTTACCATTGTCGGCTGTAACCTGCGAGAGCTTGCCCTTCTTGACCAGCACCGGCTTCGAATAGGTCTTCTTCATGCCGCATCTCCAGTGTCAGGCGAGGCCGCCAGATCAGGCGACAGTCCGACTCAACGACCTCACTCGATCGGGCCGGAACCCGCTCCATTGGCGAGCGCCGTAACCTGCGAAAGCTTGCCTTTTTTGACCAGAACAGGCTTCGAATAGGTTTTCTTCATAGTGAATCCTCCAGGCTTACGCGATAATGCCAGACGGATCGGCACTGTCAACCTTCGCGGCGCCGTCGTCCCGTCCCGGGTTTTCTTGGCGCCGATGCGTTAACCGCAAATCCACCTTCATCGAGAAATCGTTGTTCTTGGGCGTGCATGGCGTGGCCGGGTTGCGGTGCGAAAAATGTCCGAAACTGCGGCGGGTCTGGCCTGGTTGGTCGGCCTGCTCAAACAGAGCGGCAATGCAGCGCGGACTGGCCCAGCCTAAACATTGGCCTTGCCGTCGCGCCGCACTCACAGTTCCTTCTCCGCCAGTTCGCGGAAGGCATCGGGAACCGAGCGCCGGGCTTCCAGCGCCACGGCGCCATAGTCGACAGCCTCTCTGCCAAAGCGCTGGCGGATCTTGTCGATGGCGCGGTCGGCGCCAAAGCGCGCCAGGCCTTGCCTGCTGCCGGGCCGCTGCTTTTCATCGGCAAGCCCGAGCGGCAGCTCCAGCTGCAGCTCGGCACTTTCTTCTAGCTGCGACACCGAGATCGCCAGCAGCGAGATGGTCTTCTCCCGAGGGTTGGCGGCCAGCACGCCGCGCACCAGCTCCCCGGCGATTTCGGCCAGCATCGCGGTTGCCGAAATCGGCTGATCGAGCGTCAGCGAGCGTGTGACAGCGTGCAGATCGGCGAAACGCACGCGCACCGTCACCGTGCGCCCGGGCCGTGATTTCGCCCTGAGCCGGCTTGCGACCCGGTCTGCCAGATGCAGCAGCACGGGTCCGAAGATACGCGCCTCGGCCGGCCGTCTGCCAAGCGCCGACTGCGCGCCGGCGGAATGCGACCGCCTGTGGGTTTCGAGCTTTCGCGGGTCGCGGTTCCATGCCAGCGACGCCAGCTTTTCGCCGGTGGCGGGCCCGAGCAACCTTCGCAGCGCCCCGCTATGCGTCTTTGCCAACTGGCCGATGGTCTCGATGCCGATCTCGGCCAGCCGCGCCTTGGTCGCCGGGCCGACGCCCCACATCAGGCCAACCGGCAGATCATGCAGGAAGGCAAGTTCGGTGTTCGGATCGACCACCACCAGGCCGTCGGGCTTGGCCACCTGCGAGGCGATCTTGGCCAGATGCTTGGTGCGCGCCACGCCGATCGAGATCGGCAGGCCGAGCTCTGCCCGGACGCGCCGACGCACCGTGGCGGCGATCTCGGCCGGCGGCCCGAACAGATGCGTGCAGCCGGCGACGTCGGCAAAGGCTTCATCGATGGAAATCCGCTCGACCAGCGGCGTGAAATCGTCGAGCACCTTGATGGCGGCGTCGCCCAGCCGCTGATAGTCGGCGAAATGGCCGCCGACGAAGATCAGTCCGGGGCAAAGCTCGCGCGCGCGTCGTCCGGGCATGCCGCCGCGCACGCCGAAAGCCCTGGCTTCGTAGGAAGCGGCAAGCACGATGCCGCCGCCGACGGCGATCGGCTTGCCCCTGAGCGCCGGGTCGAGCAGCTGCTCGACCGAGGCGTAGAAGGCGTCGAGATCCGCATGCAGGATGGTGGGCTCCATCCCGACCGTTCCCTTTGCGGCGTTGCAGCATTAGCCGCGTCTGTTGTGAGAGGCGTTTTTGCCGAACAAATAGAGAACAAACAGGGCCTATTGTCAAGCGAAGCCGTTGTCGCTGGCCTGCCCGTTCCAGGTCGGGCTGTCGAGTGCTCCGCCTGGGCATCGGACCTGCGGAACATTGTCTCTCGCCTCGGCGTTCATATCCGCGACGGGACGCTGTTTTTGTGGAGGCCGGTATGGGCCAGTTCGAGATGATCGACCTCGTCAGCGTCATTGACGCCTGCACGAGCGATCGCGTTGCCGGGCACTGCGTGTCAATGGCCAGGGCGGTGGAGGAGTTGCGAGTGCTGACCGGTGATTTCGTATCGCCGGACGAGACGGTGGCCAACGCGCTGTCGGCAGTGGCGCTGGGGCGCGGCTGCGCGGTGGTGTTCGACGAGCGAGCGGGCGCCGACATCTTGCTGACGCCGTAGCGGGGCGGCGCCGGGTTGTGGCAGCCAGAAAAGTCGAACAGCGTGCAAAAAGCTGTGCAGGCATGGCCCATAAGCGGGGCGTGGAAAAGTTCTGCGCGTGGGTGTATTCTCCAGGTCGCAAGCGGTCGCAGACCGCATAGGGGGAGAAATGACATGCCGAGGGTTTCAGAACTCTTTTTCAAAACTGCCATCTTGTTCCTGATGTTGGGGATTGCGGCCGGCCTGCAGATGGCGATCTCGGGTGACCACGCCGCTTTTCCGGCGCACGCGCATATCAATCTGCTCGGTTGGGTGACGAGCGCCATCTTCGGCGGCTACTACGCGCTCAATCCGCAAAAGGCGGCGCGTCGCATCGCCATGATCCACTACGGGCTCTACACTCTCGGCTTGGTGATCATGCTGCCGGCGCTGTATGTGATGCTGCAGGGAAACCCGGCGCTTGAACCGATCGTCGCCGGCGGCTCGCTCATTATCGCCGCTGCCGTTCTGGTTTTTGCTTTCGTGGTGTTTTCGCCCGAAACGGCGCGCTCGGTGTCCGGCGTGGTTCCGGCCTCTCGCTGACTGTTCGCGCGCGGCGATCAAAGTCCGACTCGCGTTCGCGACCCGCGACACGGGTTGGCCAGGCCGATGGCCGCAGCCGCTGGCTGCGGTGTCTATCGCCGCGTCGGCGCTTAACATACCCGAGTCCCACCACGTATTATTTCGTGACTATTTGGCGCCGGAACCTTCCCAGATATCGCGCGTTGCGGCGACTGTATTCGCGCTGCCTTATATAGGCAGCCTTGAGTACGTCCACAGCATGGGTTGGGGGAGGAGCAGGCCACCATGTCGAACAGAGAAATCGGAACGTCGGCCTCACTGGGCCGACGCATCGCCGATCTGAAAGCCAGGATGCGAGACGCCAGCGTTACTGAACACGAGATGCAGACCTTCCAGAAGGTCGCAGCCATCATGGGAGGTGTCGAAGGCTCCCTACGCCTCGACGCCGACGACCTGATCGCGGCGTCCTTCGTCACCGAGGCGCTCGGCGATCCCGGGTCGAATTGAAGGTCAGAGCCCGTCGGCACTCAAGTGCCGGCGGTCGATGGCCCGGTTCGCAGCGCCGCGATGCCGGAGCGTGTCTGCACCGCCCGCGGCGGGGATTTCTTGCGCACTTTGAAGATTTCAGGCGAGCGGCCTCGACGGCGCTTGAAATATTGGGCTTCGCGTTCGTGCTTCTCGGCTGCTTCTCGGCTGTCGAAGGTGCCGAGATTGTCGCCGTCCAGCCCTTGACCACAAGGGCTAAGCCAAACCGCCAAGGCGCCTTAAACGAAGGATCCGGCCAGCCGGATCCTTCGAAATATCGCGATGCTCCGGCATCGCCTTCAGCTCATCCTTGGTCCAACTGGTGACGGCGTGGACGTCCCGGGAAACCTCTCGGAAGTCCGCGGTCGCTGCCTTACACGTCGTCGAACGGGCCGCCGCGCCTCGCCAGATCGTGACCAATGGCGGCTTCCTCGGCGTCGTCGGGCAAGGCATCGTCACTGTCCTGGTAGGGGTTGTCGTCATCCTCCTCGGGCAATTCGCCTTCCTTCTCGACACCGGTGGTGTCCGGCAGGCTTTCCTCATCTGCTCCGTCGGGCAGGACCGTTGCGCCACGTAGCGCATCCCAATCCTGCCGGCGCGGCGTCGGCGCTTCCACCTCGTCATTGGCGATCCTGTCGCGGGCATCGTTTTTGCTCGGTGGCGCCTCGACCTCGTCATTGGGTTTTCTGTTTCGTTCTTCCATGATTGCCTCCTCCGGGCGGCTTTGCGTCGAGAAGGTGGAACTCACTTCCGGCTGTCAGGTTCCGGCAACCACTCCATCTCCGTGGAACCAATTGCCGCCAGTCTGCTTTGCCAAGGACTAGTCTGCTTTGCCAAGGAGATGAATCCAGAGGAGCTGGACCATGAAGACTTTCCCCCTCATCCCATGCGTGCTGCTCTTGGCGCTGGCCGACCCGGCGGCTGCGCAGGACAATGGCGACCAGCACGGCCCTGCCGCGCCTTGCCAGGCGCAGCCTCAGGACGATGGTCAGAAGCCGCCGCTCGCCAATGGCGGCGGCGAATCGACCAGCACGCTCGGTCCCTGCGGCGGCGTGCTGCAGCCGCCGCCCAGTGGTGACCAGGGTATGACGCAGCCGCCGCCGGATCAGGGCAAGACGCCGGTGATCAAGCCTGGCGAGGTGCCTGCGCAGCCGCCGGAGCAATGACCTTTGCTTGAAACTTCACGGCGTGGCACGAAGGCGGTCGGTTCCGGTCTTGGCCGGGCGACGCGGTCACCGGATCAATGCCGGCGCCGGCCGCAATCGCCACCGGAATTGGAGCCGTGCATCATCCATGTCGAAGGTCTCCTGAGGGATTGTGCTTCAATGCGAATCTTGCGGGTGCGGGTTCTGCTGGCATGACCGGGAAGCCGATCAATTTAGTCTCCGCTTGCGGAACAAGACCGTACCGGCTGCGTTTGCCTCCAGGAGCCCGCCACCTCGATCTGCGCTGTTTTCGCCTCATGCGGGAACACGGCGGAGCTCGCCAACAACGACAGGAGACGAAGATGAAAACCATCCTTATTCCCGCCGTCGCCGGGCTCGCCATGATCGCTGGTATCGGCATTGCCGCCGCCGACGAGGTCATCGTCACGCAGCCGGCACAGCAGCAGGTGATCATCACCCCGGAACAGCGCACGGTCGTGCACCAGTACGTAAAGAAACATCCGCTTGCCTCGGTCAATCTGCTCGGCGTCGAATTGAATGTCGGCACTGCCTTGCCTGACACTGTCGAGCTGCAGGAGGTTCCCGACGTTCAGTACAGATATGCCGTCGTCGACAACCATACCGTGTTGGTCGACCCCGGCACGCGCAGGATTGTCGAGGTGGTCGAGTAACGCTCGATAACCTAACCATTCATCGGTGATACGGCCCTGTCGTTCTTCCCAAAAGGGCGGCAGGGCCGAATGACGAACATGATGAAAGGAGAATTGCCATGTTGCCGCATGTCGAGACTCCGAACTCCGCCAATGTTGCGGCGTGTTGCGACAAGTTGCTGGCCGAGCGCAACACGGCGCTGTTATCGATGAAGGAAGCGATCGCGCTCCTGCGGGAGCGCACCGGCACCGATCGTTCGGATGCCGACCTCGCGGGGCTGATCGTCAAGAAAGCGGCGCTGCTCGGCGTTGCGGTGATTTCCGACCCGCGCTGAGATGTCTCGTCACTCAAGACGCCGGCCGAATTTTCGGCTAATGTTTTCGTGGAATCTGGACCAACCGACCGGACCCAACCACGGAGGCTTAAGTGACGGACGACAAACAGGACCGCATTCGCCAGCGCGCGCACGAGATCTGGGAAAAGGCCGGCCGGCCTGAAGGCGCGCATCAGGAACACTGGGAGCAGGCCACGGCTGAAGTCGATGGCGCGGTCGCCAAGCCAAAAAAGGCGGCGAAGAAAGCTGACGCCAAGCCCGCCAAGGCAGCCGCCAAGCCAAAGGCAGCGAAGCCTGCCGCCGCAAAGTCCGGCAAAGCCAAATCGAAATAAGGCCAAGTCGAAATAAGGCCAGTCGAAATAAAGCAAGGCCGGAATTCGCTGGCCGGGCCATCCTTGGCGCCCGCCGTTCAGGCCCGCCCGAGCCTCTCAACCTGACGAATTGCGCCTGCGACGGGCAGCGCAATTCCTTGTGTTTGGCGACAGGCGCCCTCATGCCTCCCAGGCATAACTCGACAGCGCAAAGCAAATGCCGGCAGCTGTCATGGCCAGTTCGCATTCGGTGATCTGGCGCAGGTGGCGCAGATAGCGCGTCACGGTCTGTGGCAGCCAGCCGGCGCAGGCCTCTACATAGGCGCGGCTGTGAACAAGGGTGCCGGTCGACAGCCTCTCGTCCTTCTCGGCAACGACTTTCAGATATTGGCGGATGAAGCGGATGTCGTCGGCGATGTCCTGGCTGGCCATTCGCCAGGCCCCGGCGAGGCGTTGGCACTGATCGAATGACAAGGGCAACAAAGGGGGCGGCAATAAAGGCGGCGGCAACGACGGAGATGACGGCAAAGGACGAGAGAGATCGGCGAAGGCAACATGGTTCGCTGTGCTCAAGGACATTCCTCTCTGCGAAAAGAGATATCGTACTTTATGTACGAATGAGCGTCAAGCCAATTTCGTACAGTTGGGACGATGACAATGAATATAGCAGCGGTCGCTTCAGCTAATCACGTATCGTGAATCCTTCAGGACTCGCACCAATTTCGCGGAGGGATTTTCCCAGGATGGTGTTGACTGTTTCCCTCGTGTCGGCGTCGAACAGGTTCAGGCCGCGCCGGATCGTCTCGCGCCAGTTTTCGCCCTTGTCCCACGCTTCCATGAAGGCGAAGGCAAGGTCGTCCTGGCGACGCGTGGCTTCGAGCGCTTGGGTCAGCAGGCGCGCTTGATGGAGATCCTTCTCCCGCTTGGCGCCAGCGCTCGGCCCGCGTCGCGAGGCGACGATCAGCTTGTGGATGGCGTAGCGCTGGGGCGAGGGGACCAGCACAGGCAAGCCCGAGCGATGCAGGAGCACAGTCCGGATGGGGTCGCGGATAAGGAAATCCAGAAACCGTAAGGGCTGCGCGGAGTCTCTGCCGTTTTCTTATAATTACGTTTATCAGCTTGAATTTCAACGCAGTTATAAGAAGTTCGTGGAAACCTTATAACGCAACGAGTCGTCTGTTAACGCCCGGGGCGCCCGGCACGTCTGGCCCAAAACACTTTGCCGCAGTGCCTCAACAAACGGCTTCCCCAATGCCGCGAACGGTGCTTTAACCCGCTCATCCACAGGGGTGCTCCGTATGGTCGGGGCTGAGATGAGGGCGGCAAGCCTTCGGACCCTAAAGCTGATCTGGATAATACCAGCGGAGCGAGGCGGGCGATGTTTTCAGGCGCACAGATTTCCCTTTATCCCATGACCGACGATTTCGTCGGCGTCATCCTTGGCGCGCTCGGCGCGCTCGATCCGTGGCGCGACCGGCTGCGGATCGAGATCGACGACATCTCGACGCTTATGGTCGGGCCGCCCGAGGTGCTGTTTCCCGCCATGCGCGACCTGTTCGTCGCGGCGGCCAAAAGCGGCAAGCACTGCGTGCTTTCGGCGGCGGTCTCGCGCGGCTGTCCGGGCGAGCCCGACGATCCGATCTGCCGCTCCGACGAGACCGGCGGCCCCGCCATTCCGCTGGACGAGCGCAAGATCGCCGCGATCCGCGCTGTCCAGGCCACGCCGTCGACCGGCCAGCCGGCGGCGGCGCAGTTCTCGCTCTACGTTATGGGCACGGGCGACCATATGGACGAGATCTACGGCTGCATCGATTTCCTGAAACAGTCCGGCGTCTTTGAGCGCTCAAAGAACTTCTGCACCAAATTGCGTGGCGATGCCGGTGCCGTGTTTGCCACGCTCAACGAGGCCTTCTGCCGCTTCGGCCCCGGCGCCGGCCACGTCACCCTCGACATCACGATCTCGGCGAACAGCCCGAGCGCCGTCTGAGCCGCGGCTCAAGCGTCGTTCCTTGAGGATATTGCCGTGGCTGGTTTATCTGACCCATTGCGTGGAGGAGATGCCTCTGACCCCTCAGCACAAAGAGGAGGGGAGCCATTGGCGATTGGCGAAGACCGCGATGCCCACGAATCTCCCCCCTCGAGCGGGAGATGGCTGGCAGGCCAGAGGGGGTCCCAGCGCGTGGAGCGCCGACGTCCTTTTCGCATCGGCAAGGCGTGGGCGCTCTATGCGAGACGACCCCCTCTGTCGCCTTCGGCGACATCTCCCCCTCGAGGGGGGAGATTAGCCGCCGGCATCGCCAAGACCATCCCCGCCGCCTTCGCCTTCGCCCTGCTCCTCGCGGCCTGGGAGCTCTACGCCCGCTATGGCGGTGTCGCCCCCACCGTGCTGCCGGCGCCGTCGCGCGTGCTGCAGCAGGCCTGGGAGCATCGCGCCGCCCTGGCCGACAACACGCTGCCCACCATCCGCGCCACATCAGCCGGCTTCGCCTGCTCGTTGGTCGCTGCCTTCGTGTTTTCGGCGCTGGTCGATTTCTGGGCCCCGCTGCGCCGCGCGCTGTTTCCGCTGCTGATCGTCAGCCAGACCTTGCCGCTGGTCGCGATCGCGCCGCTCATCGTGCTGTGGTTCGGCTTCGGGCTGATGCCAAAGATCCTGCTTGTGGCGCTCGTCACCTTCTTCCCGATGATGGTCGCGCTGGTCGAAGGTTTTGCTGCGACCAGCAAGGAGATTTCGCAGATGCTCGCCGCCATGGGGGCAGGGCGCTGGCGTATCTTCTGGCTGGCGCGCCTGCCTTCGGCGCTGCCCTATTTCTTCGCCGGGCTGCGCATCTCCATCACCTATGCCGTCGTCGGCGCGATCTTCGCCGAATATGCGGGGGCGGCGAAGGGGCTGGGCATCTACATGCTCAATGCCAAGAACAACTTTCGGCCCGATCTGGTGCTCGCCGCGGTCGCCGTCAGCGCCGCGCTCACGCTTGTCTTGTTCGCCATTGCGGTGCTCGTCCAGCGCTTCGCCATGCCTTGGGAGAATGCAGGGAGCGAAAGCCGCGACCGCAAGGTTGAAGCTGCAGAAGAGAACCGTCAATGACGCGGCTCGAACTCCGGGACATCAGGAAGAACTTCGGCGCGCTTGAGGTGCTCGCCGGCATTTCGCTTCATGTCGCGGCCGGCGAGTTCGTCTCCATCCTCGGCCCTTCCGGCGCCGGCAAGTCGACGCTGTTCCAGTTGCTGACCGGCGCGCTGAAAGGCGAGGGCGACATGCGCTTCGACGGCGCGCCATTGCAGGGCAGCCCCTTCGCCTTCATGCCGCAGCGCGACGCGCTGATGCCGTGGCGACGCGTCATCGACAATGTGACGCTGGGGCTGGAGGTGCAGGGCATGAAGCGCCGCGAGGCGCGCGCGTCCGTTGCGCCATTGTTCGCTGAGTTCGGCCTTGCCGGTTTCGAGCGCGCCTGGCCGGCCGAGCTTTCCGGCGGCATGCGCCAGCGCGCCGCCCTTTTGCGCACCGTGGTGCAGCAGCGCGACATGCTGCTGCTCGACGAGCCCTTTGGCGCGCTGGATGCACTGACCCGCGCGGGTATGCAGCGCTGGCTGGAAGGCATGTGGCAGCGCCACCGCTGGACCGCGCTGCTGATCACCCATGACGTGCGCGAAGCCGTCTACCTCTCCGATCGAATCTATCTGATGTCGGCGCGGCCGGCCCGCATCATCGGCGAGATTGCCGTGCCGCTGCCGCGCCCGCGCACCACCGGCAGCGATGCCGCGCGCCAGGCCGCCGCGCTCGAAGCCGACATCCTCGACACGCTGCTCAATCCCGGGACTGACCGGGGCTTGTTTCCGCAGACCGCTCAAAGGAGTTTTTCATGACCGAATTCACACGCCGGCAGGCTTTGCTGCTGACGCTGGCCGCCGGATTGCCGCTGGCCTCGCGCGCTCATGCGGCTGCGCAAAAAATCACCGTCGCGCTCGACTGGACGGTCAACACCAACCATGTCGGCCTGTTCGTTGCCCGCGACAAAGGATTCTACAACGAGGCCGGGCTCGATGTTGAGATCCTGCCCTATGGCGATACTGGCGCCGGCACGCTGGTCGCCAACCGCATCGCCGATTTCGGCATTGCCGGCGTCGGCCTGTTTACCCAGCGGGCTGCCGGCGCCGATCTTAAGGCGGTCTACGCCGTGGTCCAGCAGGAGACCGGCCGGTTGGTCTTCAACGCGGATCGCGGCGAGATCAAGAGTCCCAGGAATCTCGACGGTCTGACCTATGGCGGCTTCGGCAGCGCCTGGGAAAACACGCTGATCTCGACCATCATCCGCCACGATGGCGGCAAGGGCGTTTTCGAGACGGTGACGCTCGGCACCTCGGCCTATGAGGCGCTGGCCAACGGCTCGGTCGACTTCACGCTGGAGGTCTCGACCTGGGAAGGCGTCGCTGCCGAGTTGAAAGGCGTCAGGCAGCGCGGCTTCCGCTACGCCGATTACGGCGTGCCCGACGAGCACACCACCTTGATCGCCTCCAGCAATGCATATCTCCAGGCAAACCCGAAGGCCGCATCGGCCTTCGTCGAGGCAACGCGGCGCGGCTACCAATTTGCCTGCGATCACCCGCAGGAAGCCGGCGATCTGCTGATCGCTTCCAACAGGGATGCGCTGACCGACCCGGCGCTGATCCACGCTTCGCTGAAGATGCTCGTCGACGGGCACTTCCTCAGAAGCCATGCCGGCGTCATCGGCACCGTCGACAAGGCCAAGATCAAGGCGATCGGAACCTACCTCTTCAGGGCCGGCATATTGCTCGATGGCGATGGCAAGGTTCTGAAGGAGAAGCCGGATTTCGGGGGGTATTTTACGAACGAGTTTTTGGGCGCGTAATCTCCCCCCTCGAGGGGGAGATGTCGCCGAAGGCGACAGAGGGGGTCGGTACGTCCTGACGCGACTTCCTATCGCGGACACAGGACGTCAGCGCCTTACGCGCGGCGACCCCCTCTGGCCTGCCGGCCATCTCCCCTCGAGGCGGGAGATTGCGCCTCACCGCCTTCTCCCTCACATATCGATCATCGAGCGCTTCACCCGGCCGATGATGGTGATGGCGCCTTCCAGCGCCGGCGGCGGGATGTCCATGTAGGAGGCCGGCTGGAAGGGCGGGTTCTCGTTGGGGCGGTAGCGCTTGTAGGTGGCCTGGCCGGATTCGTCCGAAATAACGTAGCAGCCATTGGTCACCAGCCGCTTGTCCCTGAGGTTGACGAAGATGATCGAATCCGGTGGCGAGATCTTGTTCATCGACGGGCCGTCGACGCGCAGAGCAATCCATTGGCCCTGCTCCAGATCGGTGGTGGGGATGGTCGGATAGTCGCTGAGATTGACCACCATGTCCTGGCTGCCGAGTTCGCCGGCGCTGATCCATGAGACGATGGGCACGTCGACGGTGGCCAGCGACGGCATCGGGATCTGCCGGCCCGACTCGTCAAAGCCGAAATGGCCACCCGAAAGGCTGCCGCCGTCGCCGTTGAACAAGAGCCAGCCGGGATCGACGCCGAACAGGCGGCCGTATTTCTCCGCCGCCTTGCGCGACAGCGGCCGGTTACCGTTCTCGTGACTGATCAGCGTGTTCTTGTTGATGTCGCGCAATGCCCGCGCAGCGTCGCTCGGCGAGGCATAGCCCGCCTCCGCCCGCGCCTGCTGCAATCTGTGCCTCGGTTCCTGCATCGTACAAATTGCCTGAAATTTATCGTCCAATATGTACGATTTCGCTTGCGTACGTTTCGTACATATCGTACGCTTAGCGCATGATCGAACAAATCGCAAGCGTTTCCGCAGACATCCTCAGCTTTCTCCCATCGTCCGGGCTGTCCTCCTCCCCGGTCCGGACGCAAACCGGGGCTTCTGCCCCGGATCCGGTCGAACCGTCGTCCCCCCGATCGACCGGAACGGCCGGAGCCGCTCCTCTCCCGGCTCCGGCCACCTCTTCAGCCCATGGCGCCGCCGGTGCGCCAAGGGCTGTCTCCGGCGGGCAGGGTATTTCCTGCATCCGCACGGAAGATGGCACCGTCATCCTGTTCGACCGGCTGACGGGCAGGGCGGTTTCCGCCCTCACCAAAGCGGCCGCCGAAGCCGCCTTGCGGCATCTCGCCGGCTCGCTGCCGGCCGCCAGTATCGGCTGACCGCACCAACCATCCGCTCTGATTTTTTCCCGTGGGCCCTCGGGGCCGGCGCTCGGCCTTTGCGCGCGCAATCAATGGATACCGACATGACTGCCTATACCGACACCGAATTGCAGGAGATCGCCGTCTGGCTGAGGGATGGCCTGTCGGCCACAGGGATCGCCGTCCGCTTCACGGCGCTGCGCGGCAGTCCGGTCTCGCGCAATGCCGTCATCGGCATCGTCCATCGCAACAGCGCGTTGAAGACCATCGGCTTCGCCAACCCCAGAGGCGGCAGGTCCGGCGGCCGACCGAGGAAGAATGCGACGGGGAAGACTGCGGCAAACGAGAATACCGCCAAGAGGAATCCGCCGGCGCAGCCAAGCAAGCTCGTAAGGGAAGTAGGAGTTTCGAAGCAGGCCGCGCCGGTCAAACCGGCCGCCAAACCGAGCCGTCAGCCATCGGCCAGGCCTCTGTTGCCAGCCCGTCCGGCGCCCTCGATCCCGGGCGAAGGACGGCTGGTGGTGGACGGCGAAATCTACCGCTTCAATGTGCCGGCGCCGCGCCCTGCCTCGCTCGGGCGTCAGCCGCATGTCGCCGCCATGCGCTTCATCGACTGCCTGTTCGACCGCTGCCGCGCGCCGCTCGACCTGACGCTGGAGGAAGACCCCGACAACGATGCTCCCGGCAGTCGGCCGGGGCTCGAGATGCTGTGCTGCGGCCTGCGCACAAGGGCGCTGAAAAGCTACTGCGAATACCACCAGGCGCGCTTCCACCGGCCTGTGGCGGAGATGGTGTGAGCGGCTGGGCTCCGTTCCTCGCCTCCGGACGACCCCACCAATGACCGAAAGCCGGCGGGACAGCGCCCCCTCTGTCCTGCCGGACGTTCGTCGCTCGGAAAGCCAAGCAATTGGCTTTCCGTCCGCTTCGCGGACCACTCCTCAACCCCCACGAGGGGGGCGATCGGATATCGCCGCCGATTTCGCCAATTGCCAACGTTGCAGAGGCGCAGCCGCCGAAACTGCCAATCTCCCCCCTCGTAGGGGAGATGCCCGGCAGGGCAGAGGGGGGCGCGAAGGAACGCCAACCTTCCGGCTCAACAACCCAATCCCACAAGGATCCCCCGATGAGCAAAAAAACCGCGCAGAAAGCCAAACCGCCGAAATTGCCTGCGGGCGAAGCCGAGCAGGTGCGCATCCGCCGCGAGATCGGCCATGATTTCGCGCTGAAGGACGATCGCTTCGGCCGCAAGCGGTTGAGCGTCGGCACCGAAGAGGCGCGGCGCGTCTACGAGGTCTCCAATGACGGCTACACCGCGACCGGCGGCATCGTGCGGGTGCGCAATGTCGATCCGCTGGTCGGCATCACCTCACTGACGCGCCAGCAACGCGAGGCCGGCCAACGGTTTCGCGACGATTTTGAGCGCGCCTCGCGTGACGGGCTGCGGCCGATGCCGTGGGAAGAGCGCATTGACGGCGGCCGCATCAATGGCGGCATCCCCGACCGCGTGCTCAACGCCGGCGGCGCCCACACCCACGCCGTCGCCGCCATGGCCCACTGGGAAGTGGCGGAGGTGGTTCGCAAAATCTGCCTCGAAGGCCAGTCGGTGAAGGCGCTCGCCGAACGCACCGGCGAGGGACGAGATGTGGTGGTGAAGCTGTTGAAGGTCGGGCTCGACCTTTTGGCCGTGGATTACGGGATGATGCTGATGCGGAAGCCGCGATAAGGCCGGCAGCCGCGTAGTGAAGCGGCCGGCCGGCAGATGCCGGCCGAACCGGTTTCACCCTATCGGATCACCGTTCGCAAACGCGAATTTCCTCGACGATCCTGTGATGATGGCGCCAATGCTTGACCAACTCTATACGGCAATGGCGATGGTGCCTGTGATACCTGTGGTACCTGAAGCCGTTATCGTAGGCATCATACTGGTAGTAGGGGCGAGGAGCGTAGCGATCGTAATAGTCGCCATAGCTGTCATTGTAGTCATCGTCATAGTAGCCGTTGCCGATGCCGATCACGACGCGCCCGCCGGCATTCGCCGGGGCGATCATCGCCGCCGCCGCAGTGATAGCGATAGCCGAAGCAAGCAGGAGCTTTCTCATAGCTGCCTCCTATTCAAGGTTGCGCTAATATAACTCGCTGGGCACGACCTCGTTCCATAATTTTGCAAGATGCGAACGACCCCTGCGCCGTGCATTGCGAGGAAAGTCAGCGTCACCTCCTGTCAGCATCGTCCCCCGATTTTTGAACCCTTCGCCGCCCCAGCCATTAATCCGGCATGAATCAGCAAGGGAAGGACGAGACCATGCATGTCATTCTTGGAGGTACCGGCCATGTCGGCTCGGCGGCGGCAATGGCGCTGTTGCGGCAGGGCAAGGATGTCACGGTGGTGACGCGCGACGAGTCGAAGGCCGCATGGTTGGTTGAACAGGGCGCGGAGGCCGCGGTTGCCGATGTGCTCGATGTCGAGGCGCTGCGTGAAGTCTTGCGGCGCGGCAAGCGGGCGTTTCTGCTCAACCCGCCGGCCGATCCATCGACCGACACCGACGCCGAGGAGCGCAAGACGGTTGGCGCCATTGCGGCGGCGCTGGAGGGCTCCGGCCTCGAAAAGCTGGTGGCGGAATCGACCTACGGCGCGCAGGCCGGCGAGGGTGTCGGCGATCTCACCGTCCTTTACGGCCTCGAGCAGAAGCTGAAGGCCCAGGCCATTCCGGCAAGCATCAACCGCGCCGCCTATTACATGAGCAACTGGGATCAGGCCCTGGAGACGGCGCGGCGCGACGGCGTCATCACCTCCTTCTTCCCGGCGGATTTCGAGCTGCCGATGGTGGCGCCGCAGGATCTCGGCGAGGCCGCGGCGAGACGTCTGCTGGAGCCGACGGACAAGTCCGGCACGCACTATATCGAGGGCCCTCGGCGCTACTCAGCCGCCGATGTCGCCGCAGCCTTCAGTGCGGCGTTGCGCAAAAACGTGCGCGTGGTCACGGTGCCGTGCGAGCGCTGGACAGAAACCTACGAAAAACTCGGCTTCTCCAAAGCGGCGGCCGAGTCCTACACCCGCATGACCGGGGCCACGCTGGACAAGCCGATGCAGCCGGAAAACCCGGAGCGCGGCACGACCAGCCTGGAAAGCTATATTGCCGCGCTCGTCGAGGGCCGGCCGGAAGACCTGTTGAAGGGTGCCGCGTAAAAGTTAATATTGTAAGACAGTGGCTTAGAGAGGTTTTGTGAATCAAACTTGAACCTGGCGAGTCGCTGAACGAGCCATTACTTTCAGGCGCCGCGCCGCCCCTCATCTGGCTGCCGTATCTTCTCCCCGTAAACGGGGAGAAGGGGCTGGCCGCGACGGCGGCGCTTTTCCTGCAACGTTGGCGATTGGCGAAAGCATCGAAGACAGCATATTTCTCCCGTCACTATACGGGGAGTTGAGGAATGGTCCGCAAAGCGGACGAAAAGCCAACTGCTTGGCTTTTCGAATGACGAACGCCCGGCAGGGAAATGAGGGGCGGCGCGAACCGGCCGCCATCAAGCGCCTTTCTTGATCGTCCTCAACGGCTCTTCTTCCGCCGCCGTCTCCCACCCAAACACACTGCGCCCGCCAAGCAGGTGCGACTGGTCGAACTCGCCGGCGACGATCTCCTTAAGGCTCGGCCCGGTGACGTAGCGCTCCAGCCGCCGCGCTTCGCCATCCAGCCGCTTCAGCGCGCCAAGCTCTTCCTCGCGGCCGAGCTTTGCCTTGCCGACGGCCGATTTCAGCACCGCGATCGTCTCGTCATAGACTTTCAGCGGCACCGGGAAGGGGTGGCGGTCCTTGCCGCCATGGGCGAGCGAGAAGCGCGCCGGATCGGAGAAGCGGCAAGGCGCGCCATGCACCACTTCCGCCACCATGGCCAGCGCCCTCACTGTGCGCGCGCCGACGCCGGGCACCAGCAGCAGTTCGGGAAAATCGGCCGGCCCGCTTTCTATTGCCGCGGAAATGTTGCCGTGCAGCCGGTGCATGACGATGTCGCTCTCGCGCACGTCGTGATGCGCCGGCATCACCAGATTGGGCAGCATCGGCTGCGCGGATGATTTCGCAGGCGCTGCTTTCGACGGCGGCTCCAGCACCGCTAGCTCGTCAAGGATCCGCTCCGGGCTCATGGTCTTCAACAGGTCGAGCTGTCCGGTCCGCGATGGCTCGGCGCGATGATCGGTCAGGTTGACGATCTCGCCCTGCCGCTCGCCCTCGATCGCCGCATGCGGCTGGTCGACGAAACTGGTCAGCCCTTCCGACAGCCAGTGGTAGCGGCGCGCCTGCCTGCTGTCGCCGTTCATGCCTTGCTGCACCACCACCCAGCGGCTGTCGTCGGTGACGATGAAGCCGTGCAGATAGAGGTCGAAACCGTCCTGCACGGCGGCACTGTCGACCTTGGCGACCAGGCGGCTGGCGGTCGCAAGGGCCGCGCCATCGATGCCGACGCGCTTGCCGATCGCCGCCAGCTCCTGCGGCGTCTTGCGTGAATGCGCGCCGCGCCCGCCGCAGACATGGATGCCGAGCTCGCGCGACATCGGATTGAGCCCGCGCTTCAGCGCGCCGACGACCGAAGTGGTGATGCCCGAGGAGTGCCAGTCCATGCCCATGACGGCGCCGAAAGACTGGAACCAGAACGGATGCGCCAGCCGCCGCAACAGCTCGTCGCGGCCATAATGATGGATGATCGCCTCGCACAGCACCGCGCCCAGCCGCGTCATGCGGTCACCCAACCATTTCGGAACCCGCCCGCCATGCAGCGGCAAGTCCGCACTGCCGCTTCGCTGCGTCAAGTGAATGCTCCGTGGCTAAGGCGCACCGGCGGTGCGCCTGTGATGTAGATGGCATTTGGGGGGCGATTTGCAAGCGGGGTGGGGGCGGCGACTATCGTCGCCCTACGCTCTTCTTGGCGTCTCGCCGAAAGATGCAGTTACGCCGCCTGTCGCACCTGGCAATAAGGTCGGCTCCCTGCTTGTAGGCGAGACAGGTCTCGAATAGAGCTTACCCCCGACGGCAACTATTAAAATCAAAAACGATGTCGCAATTCTGGTGGGTAAATCACAGTCAGACCGCCCGCCAAGAGATCGACGGGCAATATCTCTGGTCGCCCAAAACTCAGAAGAATGGGGCACGCAGCGAGTTCTACAAAAATATGCGTCGGGCGACACCTGGTGACCTCGTGTTGTCTTTTTTCGGTCAAGCCGTGCGCTATATTGGTCGGGTAGCGGAGTTTGCATTCACAGCACCGAAACCACCGGAGTTCAAGAACACTGGAGCCAATTGGAACGAGGAAGGTTGGCTTCTCCCGGTGTATTGGGCGCCGCTCCTGCCGACGGTGCGCCCGTCGGACATAATTGGCGAATTGGGTCCGCTTCTGCCTGCCCGATACTCGCCCATCGACCCAAACTCCGGATCAGGCCGTCAAAACGCCTATCTCGCGAGCGTATCGCAAGAGGTGTTTCACACAAGTCGCGGGTACAGCTTTCGACCGCGAAGCTTTGAGGCGTGGTGGCGCAAACAGTCTCACTTTCGAAGTCGTCAATGAAATTTTAGAGGACGTCGTTGAGCGCCGTATCCGAGACGACCTCCAACTCGAGGACACTGTAAAGACGAGCGTCATTCAAGCTCGTCGCGGCCAAGGTAAATTTCGTTCCAATGTCGAAGCCATGGAGCGCTCGTGCCGACTCACAGGGGTCACCAATCCCTCGTTGCTGATTGCAAGCCACATCAAACCTTGGCGCCTATGCGCTTCCGCGCAGGAGCGCTTGGACGGCATGAACGGGCTGCTCCTCACGCCTGATGCCGACCACCTCTTTGACCGTGGCTTCATCAGTTTTGAAGATAGCGGGCAGGTCCTCATATCCCAGCGCGTCGACAAGACTGATTTGCGGCGGCTCGGATTCGAGCAATTGGTGATGCAGAGTTTCGGCTTTGCCGAAGCCCCCGCCGTCTGGCGCACTAGCACCTTCACCCCGCCGCAGCAGGCTTACCTCGCTCACCATCGAGAGGATGTGTTTGTGGCATAGCTCGCATCAACTGAGCGTCAGCCGTCAGGTCCCCCTACCTCGCCGCCCCCTAAAACACCGCCTTCTCCAAGAGCGGCTCCAGTGATTCAGCAAATGGCGTCGCCAGGTGGTGCCGGTCGCGGAAGGCGAGTTGGCCGTTGATGAACACGTGGCAGGTTTGGGCGTCGCAGAACTGGCTGGTCAGGTCGACATAGGTGGCGCCGGGCACGCTGCGCACGACGTCGCGCTCGGCCGCGGCGATGTCGTCGTTCGCCGCCGCGTCCCTCGGCGTGTCGCAGACTTCAGGCACCTGCCCGCGCCACAGCGCCCGCGCCACGCATTTGTCGGCATAGCTTCCATTGTAGGGAACGTCCCGGATTACCGCGACCTTGATCCCGGCCCCGCTGAATGCCGCCAGCGTCCAGCGCAGGCCGGTCTTCCACTCCTCGTTCCAATCGGCGTGCTTCAGTTCCTCGGGCGATTCCTTCATCACATTGCCGATCGAAAATTCCGAGATCACCACCATGTGCGGGTGCAACGCGATAATGTCCTTGACCGATTGCTCCCGCCACTGGTCGCATTCGGTGTAGTCGCGCTTCAGCCGCCAGTTCCAGGTCGTCACCCGCGAGGCACGGCAGGACGATTTGAGATAGGTGACGAGGCGATAATTGTTCTTGGCCGCCGCGTCGATCAGCGGCGTCGACCAGTGGTCGGCATGCGAATCGCCGAACAGCGCAATCGAGCGCCCGGCGTCCTTGTTGCCGAACACGCAGGCCTTCGGCGTCACCGTCTCAAAGGAGAGAATACAGCCGGCCGCGCGCGCCGTGGACGGCTGCGCGGCGCTGGCGGCAATGCTGCGCTGCTCAGGGTCCAGATCGTGGACGGCAAGCCTGGCATTGGCGTAGGCGGCTGCGACGCCGGTGCCGGTCAGGAGGACGGCCGGCACCAGCGCCCGCGCCGCACTGGCCATCAGCCAGCCATTGCGGCGGATCGGGTTTTCGATGACATGATAGGTGAACCCCGACAGCGCCAGCGTCAGCGCCAAGCAGCCGAGCCGCTGCAGCGGCGAAAGTTCCGGCGTCAGCATCGTGGCATACACGATCACCGGCCAGTGCCAGAGATAGAGCGAGTAGGAGAGTTTGCCGACCCATTGCAGCGGCGCCAGCGCCAGTGCCTCGATCGGGCTTTTCTTAGCGCTCTCCTGCTGCGCGTGCGCCGCTCCTGCCAGCAGCAACAGCACGGTGCCGGCCACCGGCACCAGGGCGAGGAAACCCGGGAAGGGCGTTTCGTCGCTGAAGGAAAGATAGGCGCCGGCAATCAGCGCTAGGCCGAGCCACGCCAGCGGCGTGGCGAGCCGCGGGCGGTTTTGCCAGACTTGCTGCGGCACCATGCTGGCCAGCCCGCCGGCGGCGAACTCCCAGGCGCGTAGCGGCGAGAAATAGAAGGCCCAGGGCTGCGAGACCGTGGTGAGCCACGCGCAGACGGCGAACGAGACGAGGCCGGCAATGCCGATCACCAGGATCGCGCCGCGCTTGCCGGGGCGCAGCCATGCCGCCAGCACAAGCAGCGCCGGCCAGGCGACATAGAACTGCTCCTCCACCGACAGCGACCAGAAATGGACAAACGGGTTGCTGGCCGCATCGGCGGCGAAATAATCAAACGACCAGCGGATCAGCCACAGATTGATCATGTAGGCCGAGGCGAACATGGCGCCTTTGGAATAGAGCGATTGTTCCTCCGGCGACAGGATGAAGGCGCCGGCCACCAGTGTGGCGAGGATGACGAACAGCGACGCCGGCAACAGCCGCCGAGCGCGCCTGGCATAGAAGCGCCACAGGTTGAGCCGCCCGGTCTCGGTGATTTCGGCAAGCAGGTGTTTTGTGATCAGATAGCCCGAGATGACGAAGAAGATGTCGACGCCGGTGAAGCCGCCGGGCAGGCCGGTGAAGCCGAAATGAAAGGCGATCACGCCTGCCACCGCCAAGGCACGCAGTCCTTCGATATCGGGCCGGAACGATGCTGACACGATTTGCCACCTCGTGCTGGTGCATGACCCCGCCTCGGCGAGTAACGATCGCGCCGGGATCATACGTGCGGCAGCTTTGCGCCCAACGGGACACGGCGCTGCAACCGTTGACAGTCGGACCAAGACTCCGCCCTATGGGTCGATATCGCAATGCAACAAATCTAACGCAGTGCAACATTGGAGGAGGCGACGCTGCTGATCTCCCCCCTTGAGGGGGAGATGGCCGGCAGGCCAGAGGGGGTCGGTTCGACCGGACTCGGCCCAATCCTGCAAGTGAAGGCAGGCGCTCCACGCGCGGCGACCCCCTCTGTCGCCTTCGGCGACATCTCCCCCTCGATGGGGGAGATTAGGTCACCGCCTCCTTCGCCAAATCTCCGGCATCCGGGGTCGGCCCTTGCGTTGCCCCCGTCACACGCATCGGCTATCCAACCGGCAGCCATGCAATTCGGACGGAGCCTCCCATGACCAACACCATCATTCTCAAATTCGGCGCTGTCGAGCATGCCGAGGGCGGCGACTTGCCGGGCTGGATCGTTGTCGCGGGCCGGCCGACCATGCAGACCGCCGTGCAGCACACCACCGCCGACGGCAAGGTGCTGTCGGGCACTTGGCGCGCCTCGCCCGGAACTTATCACGCCACCTACACCGACTATGAGTTCGTGCACATGATCGCCGGCCGCATCATCATCACGCCCGATGGCGGCACGCCGGTCGAGGTCGGTCCGGGCGATGCGTTCGTGGTCGAAGCCGATTTCAAGGGCACCTGGCAGATCCTCGAGCCGGTAACCAAGCACTTCGTCGTCAAGCTTGCTTGATCGACGTCGTCAAGCTTGCTTGATCGACTTCGCCAGGGTCGCCTGATCGGCTCGTCGTCAGCCTTGCTTGATCGCGTCGTCGGCAGTTCCTGATCGGTGCCGATACACCTCGGCCGGCGCGGTTCATCGCCAGCGTCCCCCTCGCCCAGTAGGGGGAGGGGGACGTAGCGAAGCGAATATCGGTTAAGAGGGCGTCACCTCGTTCGCTTCGAACCGATGCGGATCGAAAAGCTGAGACGATGGCGTTCTGCGGAGCCTGGTCGAGAGAACGCAGGCCAGGACTGCTGCCGGGTCGCCGGCGCGTCAGCCAAGAGCGAGCGGCGCACTTCGAGAGTGCATGCCGCCCGTCCGGCGCCGGGCCGTCAATGCTGTTGTTACGAAACCCCCCAGCCCCGTCTCAACCGCCACGGCCATGGCGTGACCCATGGCTTGCTATACGCATGCAGCACCGCGGTCTGTCAACGCCGCCCGCAATGGCCGCGGGAGGTCCCTTTTGCGCCTCCCGACCAGCTTTCCAGCCGGCCTCGCGCAAGCCATTCGCCGCTGCAAAATGCGCTTGAAATGGCGGTTTTCCGGGTGTTCCGGCCGCTCCGGAGCGGACCTTTGGCGCGACAGAGGTCGCGATCTAGGCGATTGGATGAATTTGTCTTTCGCGGCTGAAACGTTTCAGGAGCCGGATTGTAGACCTGACTTTTTTTGGGTGTATTTCCCTGACGTCAGTTTTGCACCCCAGCCGACCCGATCGACCTGCCGGAGAGCAAGCCTCAGGGGCCGGCGTCGGCGCTCTGAGTCTCTCGGACCGACGGGCGCCGGACCATGCCGCTGACGACATAGGCCGCCGCGCCCAGCGCCGTGATCCAGAAGCTCGTCGGCCAGTCGGTCAGGAAGGCGAGCGTCAGGCTGATCCAGGCGATGATCACGGCAAGCGCGATGGACGCCAGCACGCCGGCTCCGACGCCGCTGGTAAGCCTGAGCGCGGTGGCTGCAGGCGCCACCATCAGCGCGAAGACGAGCAGCACGCCGACGATCTGCACCGCCTCGGACGTGGCGACGGCGACCAGCACCATGAACAGGGTCGAGACAAGAGTGAGCGGCACGCCGCGCGCTTCGGCGAGTTCCGGCTGCAGGCTGGCGAACAGCAGCGGCCGCGCGATCAGCAAAAGCGCGACAAGGATCGCCACCGCCAGCACCGCAAGCACGATGACGGTGCGCAGGCTGATGCCCAGCACATTGCCGAACAGCACGTTGGTCGCCTGCGAGGCGAAGGCGGTGTAGAAATGCAGAAACAGCAAGCCCAGGCCGAGCGACAGCGTCAAGACGATGCCGATGGCGACGTCGCGATGCGCGCGCTCGCCGAGCAGGCCGATGCCGACGCCGGCGGCGACGGTAAACACGGTGAGGCCGAGAAACGGCGACAGCCCGATCAGGCCGGCCCCCGTGGCCCCGGGAAAGCCGACATGGGAGAGCGCATGGCCGGCGAAGGTCTGGCCCCGGAGCACGAGGAAATAGCCGACCGCGCCCGAAACGATGCCGACAATGGTGCAGGCATAGAAGGCGTTGCGCATGAATTCATAGTCAAAGATCGTGGACATGCGCCCCGCTCTCCAGTTCGACATCGTCGGCCATGACGAAGATGCGGCCGGCAACCCGCACCACATTGATATGCGTGCCATAGAGTTTCGACAGCACCGGACCGCTGATGACCTCGTCGACGGAACCGATCGCCGCCTTGCGGTTGCCGAGATAGAGCACGCGGTCGACGGCGCGCAGCAGCGGGTTGATCTCGTGCGAGCAGAACAGCACGGCAATGCCGAGCCGCTCGCCGATGTCGTGCACCAGGTCGATGATCGCGCGCTGATGGCCCGCATCGAGGCTGATCAGCGGCTCGTCGAGCAAAAGCAGTTGCGGATTGCCGATCAACGATTGCGCGATCAGGATGCGCTGGCGCTCGCCACCGGAAAGCTCGCCCAGCGGGCGCCGCGCAAGGTCGCCGGCGCCCACCTCTTCAAGAGCCTTCCACGCCGCCTCCTTCTCGGCAGCCGATGCGACGGGCCAGCCCCAGCGATGCCCGCCGGCGGCACTCAGCACGAAGTCGAGGCCGCTGACGCCGACATCGCCAAGCGCGCGCCGCGCCTGCGGCATATAGCCGATGTCGGCGTTGCCGCGCGTCGGCGATTTGCCAAGCACCGAAATGGCGCCGCCGGCCGGTTTGATCAGGCCGAGAATGGCGCGCAGCA
The DNA here is from genome assembly GCF_040318795.1 of Mesorhizobium sp. M1004. NCBI lineage: Bacteria > Pseudomonadati > Pseudomonadota > Alphaproteobacteria > Hyphomicrobiales > Phyllobacteriaceae > Mesorhizobium > Mesorhizobium sp. M1004. The sequence continues at coordinate 370,789 of NZ_JAMYNB010000006.1, read as the reverse complement.
TCGTCGTCTTGCCGGCGCCATTGGCGCCGAGCAGGCCGACAAAGGCGCCTTGCGGTAGAGAAAAGGAGACGTCGGATAAAACCCGGCGTCCCCCATAGGTCAGCGTGACCTTGTCGAATTCGATTGCGTTCATTTAGTCACATTCATTCGCAGTCACATTCATTGTGTGCGGGCGGCGAGCGCCTTCTGGACCGCGTCGATCTGGCCGCCGAACCAGGTCTGGATAGTCTGGCCCGCCGGTTCCGTCTCGGTGACGCCGATGACCGTGACCTTGTTCTGCTTGGCGATGTCGAGCAGCCTTGTCGTTGCCTCGTCGGTCACCTGCGAATTGTAGAACAGGATCTTGGCCGAGCCGTCCTTCAGGCTGTTTTCGAACGCCGCCACCTGCGTGGCGCTCGGCTCCGCATCGTTCATCAAGGCCACCTGGAAATCGTAGTTCAGCATCTTGAGACCGAGCGCTTCCGCCATGTAGCCGAAGACCGGCTCGGTAGCCGTCACCTCGGTGCCGGCATAGGTGTTCTTGACGTCGGTGATTTCCTTGTCAATGGCCTCGAGCGAGGTCTGGAATGCCTTCAGGTTCGTCTCATAATACACGGCATTGGCCGGATCGCGCTTGGCAAGGTCGGCGCTCAGCGCCTTGGCGATGGCCGGCAGCGTCGCCGGGTCGTACCACAGATGCGGGTTGTCGCCCGACTTCTTGCCGATCAGGTCGGCGGCGACGATGGTCGTGCGATCCTTGGCTGTCGAGGCCGACAGCAGCTTGTCCATCCACGGATCGTAGTCGGCGCCGTTATAGATGACGATCTTGGCGTCGGCGATGGTGCGCGCCGTCGACGGGCTGGTCTCGAACAGATGCGGATCGTCATCGGGATTGGCCAGGATGCTGGTGACGGTGACGTTGCTGCCGCCGATCTGGCGGGCAAGGTCGCCATAGAAATTCTCGGCCGCCACGATGGTCAGCTTGTCTTCGGCGCGGGCAGCCGTGCCGGTCAAAAGCGGCACCGCGACGAGCAGCGCGGCGAGAAAGGGAATGCGACGCATCCGTGGTCTCCTTGCAGTCTGAAAGGTATGTCGCCGGAGAGGCGGGCTGTGTAACTGTATAACAGTAACAATATAACGTTTGCGTCGAAAATACGGCTGATGTCAATGGGCTTTTCGAGCCGCGCAGTTTTTCACGCGCACAAAAGCGTGAGCGGCCTGCGCCGTTCAGGCGGAGCCACTCATGCCTGTCGGCTATATGCGAAAGGGCAGGCGATCGCCGGCACCGCGAGGCCGCCGCGAGCACACCGGTCGTGGCGGTATCCTGATGAATTCGCGGCGGGTAAGTTCCTTGCTTGTTGCCGTCAGTTTTGCGGACGCCTTCCCTCCCACGCGTCCTGCAACAGGGCGCGGATTGCGGCGCGGTCGAAAGGCCGCGGATTCCAGTATGGGTTCCTGGTCGCAATCTCGGCGGCGCGGTCGAGATCGGCCTGCTTGAGGCCGAGTTCTTTCAATGTAAGGGGCGCGCCGACCGCCTTGGCGAAATCGTGGAGACCGCTACCGGCGCTGCCGTCAAACAAGTCGGCGACCGGCTTCAACAAGTCGGGCACCGCGACGGCGTTGAAACCGATCGTGTGCGGCAACATCACCGCATGCGTCTCGGCATGCGGCATGTCGAAAGAGCCGCCGAGCGTGTGACAGATCTTGTGATGCAGCGCCATGCCGACGGCGCCGAGCACCGTACCGCACAGCCAGGCGCCGTAAAGCGCATCGCCGCGTGCATCGATATTTCCAGGCTCCTTGGTCAACACCGGCAGCGCCGCCGTCATGGCGCGCAATCCTTCTTTCGCCATCAGGGTGGAAATCGGATGGCGATCCTGCGCGTAAAGCGCTTCGGCCGCGTGCGCCATGGCGTTGAGTCCTGACGCGACGCTCATCGCTATCGGCAGGCCGACGGTCAGCTCTGGATCGTAGATCACCACTTCCGGCAGGATCCTTGCGTCACGCATTGTGGTTTTTTCGCCGTTCTCGGTCTGACCGAGGATCGGCGTCACCTCCGAGCCGGCATAGGTGGTCGGGATGACGATCTGCGGCAGGTCGGTGCGCCAGGCGATCGCCTTGCCGAGACCGGTGGTCGAGCCGCCGCCAAGCGCGACAACGCAGTCAGCGTTGACCTCGGTCGCCTTGGCCATTGCCGTTTGGGTTACCTCGACCGGCGTGTGCATGGTGGCGCCCGAAAAGGTGCCGGCCGCCAGCGCGCCGAGGGATTTGGCAAGCGCCTCGCCGTCGGCAGCCCGATGCGGCGTCGACAGCACCAGCGCGCGATTGCAGCCGAGTTTTTCGATCCAGGTGCCCACCTCGGACGACGCGCCATTGCCGAAGACAATATGCGCAGGGCTGCCGGAATAGGTGAACGTCCTTGTCATGCCGATCCGCTCCCTTTGCATATTATCACTGTGACGGAGCCGAAATCGAGCGACCAGCTCTCGCCGCCGGCGACATCGTTTGCGTCGTCACCGTCTCGCAAGCGGGGCCTGATCTCTCCCGCGTACTCGCAAACGTATCGCCTTGACCACAAAAACGTCAAAAAAGTATCAGTGAGGTGGACACACCGTGGTGGCGGCTGCATGAATTGCCGCCTAAGCTTCGATCACTGCAGAGAGCGGCAAACGCGGCCTGCGGGAGATGGCACTGCAACTGGTCGCATGACCGGACCGGCGCCGGGAGGAACTGACATGAATCCGGACTTGGAAGTCGTCCAGATCAGACGCGGCGAGTCGTTCAAGGCCTGGGCCCACGGCTACCCCTTCCACACGGTGCGCTGGCACTTCCACCCCGAATACGAAATCCATCACGTCGTCGCCACCACGGGCCATTATTTCGTCGGTGACTTCATCGGCGAGTTCGAGCCCGGCAATCTCGTGCTCACCGGCCCGAACCTGCCGCACAACTGGGTCAGCGACGTGCCGGCAGGCGCCAGCGTGCCGCTGCGCGGCCGCGTCGTGCAATTCTCGCAAGAGTTCATCGCAGACGCCACCGCCGCGTTGCCGGAACTTGCCGGTTGTGAAAACATTCTCGAGCTCAGCCGCCGCGGCGCGCTGTTCTCCACCGCTACCGCCAAGCTCGCCGCACCTGTGCTGGCCGAACTGGTCGAGGCGCAAGGCGTTCGCCGCATCGCGCTGTTCATGGAGCTGATCGATATTCTGAGCCGCGCCGCCGATGTACGGACGCTGACCAGCGCCAGCTATCTGCCGGATCCCTCAGGCTTCATGTCGGCCGGCGTCAACAAGGCGCTTGCCTTTATCAACGCCAACCTGACCGAGCCGTTCAGCGAAAGCGATCTGGCGGCGATTGCCGGGCGCAGCCCGAGCGCGTTTTCGCGCAGCTTCCGCCGTCATACCGGCATGGCGCTGGTTCAGTACGTCAACCGGCTGCGCATCAACCTTGCCTGCCAGTTGCTGATGAGCGAGGCCGACATGCCGATCACCGAGATCTGCTACGCCGCCGGCTACAACAACATCTCGAATTTCAACCGCCAGTTCCTGACCCAGAAAGGCATGTCGCCTTCGCGCTTCAGGGCCCTGCTGGCGGAAAACGTCAGCGCGGAGATTGCCGCCTAACAGGGAGGACCGGGAGGAGCCTAGACATTTACTGAGGTAAGAACGCGGGGTGCGTTGGAGGCGCCCCGTGCTGGAGATCGCTTGTCCCGAAATCCAGAGATATCAAGAGGATGCGCAGCACGGATCAAGTGCTCCGTTGTTCCTCGCAACAGCCGACTGCAGTCAAGGCCCGGCGCCATGTGGTGTCCAAGGCTTCATGAAACCATTCCTTGAAACGGAGCTATCGAAATGACCAGATTTGCCTGGAAATCGACGGGAGCCATCGCGCTCACTCTTTCTCTTCTTGGCGGCACCGCTGCCTTTGCCGCCCCGGTTACCGACGCCACGGTCGCCTTCTTGATGCCCGACCAGGCCTCGACGCGCTACGAGCAGCACGACTATCCCGGCTTCGTCGCCGAGATGAAAAAACTCTGCCCCGGCTGCAAGGTGATCTATCAGAACGCCGATGCCGACGCCTCGCGCCAGCAGCAGCAGTTCAACTCGGTGATCTCGCAAGGCGCCAAGGCGATCGTGCTTGACCCCGTCGACTCGACCGCCGCCGCCTCGCTGGTCAAGCTGGCGCAGAGCCAGGGCGTCAAGGTCATCGCCTATGATCGCCCGATCCCGACCGCACCTGCCGACTTCTACGTCTCGTTCAACAATGAAGGCATCGGCAAGGCCATTGCCGACTCGCTCGTCGAACACCTCAAGGCGCTGAAGGTCGACCCCGCCAGCGGCGGCCTGCTGCAGATCAACGGATCGCCGACCGACGCGGCCGCCGGGCTGATCAAGAAGGGCATCCATTCCAGCCTCGACAACAGCGGCTACAAGATCCTTGCCGAATACGACACGCCGGAATGGGCGCCGCCGAAGGCGCAGCAATGGGCAAGCGGCCAGATCACCCGCTTCTCCACGCAGATCGTCGGCGTCGTTGCGGCCAATGACGGCACCGGTGGTGGCGCCATCGCCGCCTTCAAGGCCGCCGGTGTCGATCCGGTACCGCCGGTGACCGGCAACGACGCGACGATCGCCGCACTGCAGCTGATCATCGCCGGCGATCAGTACAACACCATCTCCAAGCCGAGCGAGATCGTTGCGGCGGCTGCCGCCAACGTCGCCGTCCAGCTTCTGTCGGGCGAGACGCCGAAGGCCGAAATGACCCTCTACGACACCCCATCGCAGCTGTTCACGCCGGCGGTGGTGACGCAGGAAAACCTCAAGGCCGAGATCATCGACAAGAAGATCAACACCGCCGAAGAGCTCTGCGTCGACCGCTATGCCGAAGGCTGCAAGAAGCTCGGCATCACAAAGTGACAATGCAGGTCGCCCAAAATCGCGCAGCGGTTTTGGGATAAGACATGCATAAAAGGATGACCTAGAATCCTGATCCTGCTTTCCGGCCGCCCTTGCGGCGGCCGGAAGTTCGCAGTCACTCTTGACCGTCCATCCGGAAAGGTTTGCCACCATGTCTGACATCTCTGACGGACCGGTTTCGGCAGGCGAGCTGGTGCTCAGCCTGCGCGGCATCTCGAAGAATTTCGGCGCCGTTTCGGCGCTCACCGATATCGATCTCGATGTCCATGCCGGCGAGGTGGTGGCGCTGGTCGGCGACAATGGCGCCGGCAAGTCGACGCTGGTCAAGATTCTGGCCGGCGTCCACCAGCCGAGCTCGGGCACCATCAATTTCCGCGGCAGGCAAGTGACGATGCCCGACCCGAGCGCCGCGCTGACGCTCGGCATCGCCACCGTTTTCCAGGATCTGGCGCTGTGCGAAAACCTGGACGTCGTAGCCAACATCTTTCTCGGCAAGGAGCTCAACCCGCTGCGGCTGGACGAGGTGGCGATGGAAATTCGCGCCTGGACGCTGCTCAACGAATTGTCGGCGCGTATTCCAAGCGTCCGCGAGGCGGTCGCCTCGCTGTCCGGCGGCCAGCGCCAGACGGTGGCGATCGCCCGCTCGCTGCTGCTCGACCCCAAGGTCATCCTCCTCGACGAGCCGACCGCCGCGCTTGGCGTCGCCCAGACGGCGGAAGTGCTGAACCTCATCGACCGGGTGCGCGAACGTGGGCTCGGCGTGCTGATGATCAGTCACAATATGGAGGACGTGCGCGCCGTCGCCGATCGCATCGTGGTGCTCAGGCTCGGCCGCAACAACGGCGTCTTCGAACCCGACGCCTCGAACCAGGAACTGGTCAGCGCCATCACCGGCGCCGCCAACAATGCAGTGTCGCGCCGCGCCGAACGGCGCAAGGCCGCCGAACAAGCGAACAATCAGGAGCAGCGGCCATGAGCGCGGAGCCCAAGCAGGACACCTCCTCGTCGACGGCGCTCGACCGCAGCGACGTCCGCGTCAAGCACCAGGCCGGCGTTGGTGGCGCCATCAGCGCCTTCTTCGACCGCGTCCGCTCCGGCGACCTCGGCTCGCTGCCGGTGATTGTCGGACTGGTCATCATCTGGAGCGTGTTCACTGCCCTCAATCCGGTCTTCGTCTCGTCGAGCAATCTGGTCAATCTCCTGTTCGACTGCTCGACCGTCGGCGTCATCGCGCTCGGTATCGTCTGTGTGCTGATGGTCGGTGAGATCGACCTGTCGGTCGGCTCGATCAGCGGCTTTGCTTCGGCCATGGTGGGCACGCTGTGGGTCAACCAGGGCTGGCCGGTGGCGCTCGCCATCCTCGCCGCGATCGCCGTCGGCGGCTTCATCGGCGCGCTCTATGCCTTGCTGTTCAACCGGCTCGGCATGCCGAGTTTCGTCTCGACGCTGGCCGGCTTGCTCGCCGTGCTGGGCCTGCAGCTGTATATTCTGGGCTCCACCGGCTCGATCAATCTGCCCTATGGCTCGAACCTGGTGAATTTCGGCCAGTTGCTGGTCATGCCGGACTGGCTGTCCTATGCACTGGCGGCATTGCCCGGCATTGTCATGCTGATCGCCGGCCTGCGCACCGTCAGCCGCCGCCGGGCCGTCAATTTGTCGGCGCCGTCTGTCGGCGGCCTCATCGTGCGCGTCGCCGCCCTGACCATCCTGCTCGAACTGATCGTCGGTTATCTCAACCAGGCGCGCGGCATACCGTGGATGTTCGGCCTGTTCGTCGGCCTGGTGGTGGCGATGAACTATGCGCTGACCCGCACCCAATGGGGCCGCTCGATGACCGCCGTCGGCGGCAACCGCGAAGCGGCGCGCCGCGCCGGCATCAAGGTGCGCTCGATCTACCTCAGCGCCTTCGTCATGTGCTCGATGTTCGCCGCCCTTGGCGGCGTGCTGTCGGCGGCGCGGCTGGCCTCTGCCAGCCAGCAGGCCGGCACCGGCGACGTCAACCTCAACGCCATTGCGGCGGCGGTCATAGGCGGCACCAGCCTGTTTGGCGGCCGTGGCAGCGCCTATTCCGCGCTGCTCGGGATCATCGTCATCCAGTCGATCGCCAGCGGGCTGACCTTGCTCGATCTGTCATCGTCGCTTCGCTACATGATCACCGGCGCCGTTCTGGCAATTGCGGTCATCGTCGACTCCCTGGCACGCCGCTCGCGGGTTTCCCACGGCCGCGCCTGAACGCAACCGCAATCGATACGAGGATAGAATGGCTCAGGATTTGAGTGGAAAGGTCGCGGCGATCACCGGCGCCGCGTCGGGCATAGGCCTGGAATGCGCGAGAGCGCTGATTGCCGCCGGCGTTCGCGTTATGCTCGTCGACCGCGCCGCCGACGCGCTGAAAAGCGTCTGCACCGAACTCGGTCCCAACGCGATCCCGCTGGTGATCGATCTGATGGAGCCGGCCAGCGTCGCGACGATGATGCCGCAAATCCTGGACAAGGCCGGCCAGCTCGATATCTTCCACGCCAATGCCGGCGCCTATGTCGGAGGCCCGGTGCTCGAAGGCGACCCCGATGTGTGGGACCGCATGCTGAACCTCAACATCAACGCGGTGTTCCGTTCCATACACGCCGTGCTTCCGCATATGGTCGAACGAAAGACCGGCGACATCATCGTGACGTCCTCGATCGCCGGACTGGTGCCGGTGGTCTGGGAGCCGATCTACACCGCCTCCAAGCATGCCGTGCAGGCCTTCGTCCACACGGTGCGCCGGCAGGTCGCCCCGCACGGCCTGCGCCTCGGCGCGGTGCAGCCGGGGCCGGTGGTGACAGCGCTGATCAGCGACTGGCCGAAGGACAAGCTTGAGGATGAACTGGCCAAGGGCGGCCTGATTCAACCGGTCGAGGTCGCCGAAGCCGTGCTGTTCATGCTGACTAGGCCGAGAAATGTCACTATCCGGGATCTGGTGATCCTGCCGCAGAGCAATGATTTGTGAGGCAGTAGGCATTAGGCAGTAGGGAATGGGGAGAGGCTCTTGCAACTGGCCGTTCACTGCTGACCATCTCGCCTACTGCCTACTGCCTAACTTCTGAGGTTCCCATGTCCCACTTCCTCGGCATCGATGTCGGCACTGGCAGTGCCAGGGCGGGGGTATTCGACAGCAAGGGCACCATGCTTGCCTCGGCGAAGCGCGACATCGCTCTGTTCATCGAGCCCGGCGAAATCGCCGAACAGTCGAGCGAGGACATCTGGCGTGCGGTTTGCGCCAGCGTGCGCGAGGCGGTGACCAAGTCGGGGCTCGCTGGGCGCGACATTGCTGGCATCGGCTTCGACGCCACCTGTTCGCTGGTCGTGGTCGGCAAGGACGGCGCGCCGTTGCAGGTCGGCAGTTCCGGCGACAGTCAGCGCAACATCATCGTCTGGATGGATCACCGCGCGCTCGACCAGGCGCAGCGCATCAATGCCGGCAAGCACGCCGTGCTCGACTATGTCGGCGGCACCATCTCGCCGGAAATGGAAACGCCGAAGCTGCTGTGGCTGCGCGAGAACCTGCCCGCCACCTTCGATGCGGCCGAGCATTTCTTCGACCTGACGGACTATCTGACCTGGCGCTCAACCGGCAGCCTGGCGCGCTCGATCTGCACGCTGACCTGCAAATGGACCTATCTCGGTCATGAGCGGCGCTGGGACGATGCCTATTTCCGTGCCATCGGCCTCGGCGCGCTCGCCGATGAAGGCTTTGCCCGCATCGGCACCGAAATCGTCGAAGGCGGCACGGCACTTGCCCAAGGCCTGACTGAGGCCGCCGCGGCCGATCTCGGCCTGCTGCCGGGAACGCCGGTTGCGGCCGGCCTGATCGATGCCCATGCCGGCGGCGTCGGCACGGTTGGCGGGCAGGGCTCGGTCGGCACCTTGCAGTCGCGCATGGCCTATGTGTTCGGCACTTCGGCCTGCACCATGGCCAGCACCAGCGAGCCGGCCTTCGTGCCCGGCGTCTGGGGCCCGTATTTTTCCTCGATGGTGCCGGGGCTTTGGCTCAATGAAGGCGGGCAATCGGCGGCGGGTGCTGCAATCGACCACCTCGTCGCTTTCCATCCGGCCACGGCTGAGGCATCCGCAAAAGCCAAGGCGGAAGGTCTCGGCCTGACCGCTTGGCTTGGTCAGCAGGCGGCGAAGCAGTCCGCCGACCTGTCCGCAGTAGCGCACCTAGCCGATGGACTGCATGTCGTGCCGGAATTCCTCGGCAACCGCTCGCCCTTCGCCGATCCTGAGTCCAAGGCCCTGATCGCCGGGCTTGGCATGGACACGTCCCTCGACAGTCTGGTCGCGCTCTATGTCGCCGGCCTGCTGGGCATCGGCTACGGCGTTCGCCAGATCCTGGCGGCGATGGCCAAAAAAGGCATTGCCATCGACACTATCGTCGTCAGCGGCGGTGCGGCGCAAAGCGAGCTGGTACGTCAGCTTTTGGCCGACACCACAGGCCTGACCGTCGCCGGTTCGACCTCGCCCGAACCGGTGCTGCTCGGCTCAGCCATATTGGCTGCGGTGGCGGCGCAAAAATTTCCCGATGTGATCGCGGCGATGACCGGCATGTCGCGCATCGGCGACATCTATCGCCCGGCCGGTGGCGACCTCGTGCCCTGGCACGACAAGCGCTTCGCCGCCTTCGAATTGCTGCAGCAGGCAGGCCGGGCCATCCGCGATTGAACGGCTTCGCTCACGTCCAGAAATAGCGGACGATGTGGAAGAACACCGGTGCGGCGAAGACCAGGCTGTCGGCGCGGTCCATCATGCCGCCGTGACCCTCGATCAGGTGACCCCAGTCCTTGACGCCCTGGTCGCGCTTGATCGCCGACGCCACCAACCCGCCGAGGAACCCCATCAGGCAGGCGATGAAGGCGACGCCTGCCGCCGCCAGCGGCGAGAACGGCGTCAGGAACGACAGCAGCGCGCCGAGAAGGCTCGATGCCACCAGCCCGCCGCCCAGCCCTTCCCAGGTCTTCGAGGGCGAGACGGAGGGCGACAGAAGATGCCTGCCGAACAGCTTGCCGAAAATGTATTGCAGCACGTCGCTGCCTTGCACGGTGATGATCAGGAAGGCGATGAGCAGGAGGTTGCGGCCCTCGAAACCGGGCACGTTGAGGGTCAGCAGCGCCGGCACATGGCTGACGCAGTAGACCGAGATCATGACCGCCCATTGCTGCGCGGACACGCGCTCGAGGAAGCGCTCGGTGTCGCCGTTGAGCGCGGTGACCGCCGGCATCAAGAGGAAGCAGTAGACGGGGATGAAAATGGTGAAGAGCCCGTACCAGGCGGTCCACACCAGCCAGTACTGGAAGGGAATGATGATGCCGAACATGCCGAGCAGCACCCAGTGGTCGCTGCGCCGGCTGTGCGTCAGCGTCACGAACTCGCGCAGCGCGGCAAACGAGATCAGCGCAAACAGGATGGTCATGCCGGTGCGGCCGAAGAAGAAGGCGACGGTGATCGCCAGCACCATCACCCACCAGGCGTTGATGCGCTGGTTCAAGTTGACGAGCGTCGAGGGCAGCGGCTTCGGCGCCCGCCATGAGAGGATACCGGCAACGATGCTCGCCATGGTCAGCACGCAGATCAGGCCGGCCAGCAGGATGACGGTTTCATGCATTGGCGGCAGTGTCATACGAAGTCTCTTTGCCTGGTCATGCTAGTGGTCCCGATCGGGACGCGGGTTGAGCGACAGCAGCGTCTGGCGCGCGCGCTCGAGGAAGGTGCGGCGTTCTTCGCCGGGCGCGATCGCCACCGGCGGACCGAAGACGACGCGGCACAGAAGCGGCACCGGCAGGAACTGGCCCTTGGGCAGCACGCGCGACATGTTCTCGATCCAGCACGGGATGAGTTCGACATCGGGCCGCGCCATCGACAGATTGTAGAGGCCGGAGCGGAACGGCAGCAGATCCGCCTCCGTCGTGTTGCGAGTGCCTTCGGGAAACAGGATCAGCGAGTGGCCGTCGTCGAGCACCGACAGCATGATCGAGATCGGGTGTTGCGTTTCGTCGGTCCACTGCCGGTGGATGAGCACGGACGACAGCATGTCCTGCGCGATGAAGCGGCGCAGCCGCGACTTGCCCCAATATTCGGCCGCCGCGATCGCATGGGTCCGGGCGCGCACCTTCTCACTCAGACAGGCCGACAGCAGGATGAAATCACCATGGCTGGCATGGTTGGCGAAGTAGATGCGCTGCCGCTCCGACGGCTGGCTGCCGTTCCAGATTGGTCTGACGCCGGTTACCACCCAGGCCGCCGCCGACAGGCCGACCGACGTCACCGTCTGCAGCAAGGTGAAGGTGTTGGCGCGCAGGTGAAGTTTTGTCATGGCTCAAACAAATGCTGCGAAAAGGGATGCCGCAGCAAACATGGCGAGCGCCATGCGCTGCCTTGTCAGCAGGCGGCGCGTGCCTGCCATGCGATGGTCGAGCGAGCGGCCGCCGGCAGTGGTGGATTTCAGGCGCATGCGCGCCAGCACATCGTCGACCGCGGCACCCCCGGCGGCCTCGCTGGCGTGGCTTGCCATCAGCCGGAACAGCAGCGCATCGAACAAAAGCAAGGCCGAAAGAGCCAGCGTGGCCACGGCGCTCGCCGCCGCGACCAGCCAGGCCGCCGCGGACAGCGCTGTCGTCTGCGGTCCGGCCACCAGGCCGATGACCGGCGCTGCCATCACAGCCGCGACCACCAGCAGGATCGGCCACACCGCCTGCACCATCAGCCCGGCGGCGAATATTTCGGCCTTCTCGGGAAAATTGTCGCCACTCATGCCGGCCAACTCATGTCGGTTCTTCCAGCCCCGGTTCTTCCAGCCCCGGTTCATCCAGCCCGATCTGAAGGTGCACGGGCCTGCCCGACGCGGCGAGTTTCTTGCGCGCCTGTGCAGCTGTGTACGAGCGCCCCGTCACCACCAGCCAGTCGGCGACGATGGCCGCACTGCGCTGGAAGCCGAGCGCGCAGCAGACCAGGACGGTGCCGCGCCGGCGCGCCAGCTCGATCGCCGCCACCGCTCGCTCCAGCCTGTCGTGAGGCGGCGCCACGAGGTCGAGCATCGCGTAGCTGATCCAGCGGCAGGTCACGCCGCGCGGCCGTTCCATCTCGCCGGCAAGGTCGATCACTGTGCCGAAGCGGTTGGCCTCGTCGGCACTCGGAAACCGGCCGAGGAAAACACCGTCGGTGATCTCCACTTGCGGCGCCAGTTGGCGGGTCCATACCCACACATTGATCCGGGCGCCAAGCCGGTAGGGCAGGAGCAGGATACGGCTGGCCAGTGAGACGCTACCATCGGCTGCCTTCTGGAACACTTTGGCGCCGGCCCCAGCATAGCCGAAGGTGACGATGGCCAGCGCCAATGCCGGCCACAACAGGATGAGAAAATCGGCGGAGACCAACGCGCCCTCGGCAGCGCCGGCCAGGGCAAGGGCCGCCCCCAGCCCGTAATAACCCGCCAGCCGCCGCGCCCTTGGGTCGGCGGTCAACCGAAAACCCCAGAATGGCAATTCGCCCTTGAACGGAAACAGCCATAGCGCAAACAGGCCGAGCAGCGCGCCGGTCGGAATGTCGATGAAATGATGCTGCCACGTCGTCAGCACCGAGGCGCCGATGAGAAAACACCAGACGTGCCAGACGGGGCGGAGAATGCCGCCGAGACGGTGGCGTGCCAGAACGTGACGCCAATGGTCCCAGATGATCACCAGCAGCGCGATGTGCAGGGATGGCGCCTGGTTGAACGGCTTGTCGAAACCACCGAGCACCGCAAACAGAAAACCCGGCAGGCCGGTGGTTTCCGGCCGCACGAAGGTCGCCGTCAGCGGGAACGCGATGAAGCAGGCGACGGCAATGATCTGCGCCGAGAGATAGCGGCCGGCGAGCCGGTCGACGCCGCGCCTGGTCGTGTTGAGCAGCAGCGATAGGCCGTAGAACAGATTGATCGACCAATAGGGCACGATCGTCCAGGCGACGAACGGGATGGCGTATTCCCAGGCAAACACGATGCTGCCGACATGGTCGCGCCGCGACGCCAGCCAGTTGGCAAAGCCATAGGTCGAATAGAAGAATGGCGCCAGCAGCGCCAGCCAAAGGGCTGCCCTCAGCACGATGCCCAAATAGGGTTCCCGCGCCGGGGCAGGGTCAGTGACAGGCAGGGCCATGGTCTCAGACGCGCCGTGCGACCGAGACGGTGAAGATGCCCCATTGGTCGATGCGCTGGTCGATCTTTGCGAAACCGGCAGCCGTCACCAACTGGTCCATCTCGCCCTGCGTGCGCCGCCGCATCACCCAGGCCTGTCCGCCGCGATGCGAGGTCAGGCTGCGCGCGATCATCTCCAGCTGCGGATGCCATGGCTGATTGGTGTAGACGAGCAGGCTGCCGGACTGCATGGCGCTCGCCAGCCCGCCGAGCGAGCGGGAAATCATCGTATTGTCGGCGAACAATTCGTAAAGTCCGGAGACGATGGCGAGGTCCGGCGCCGGCTTTTGCCCGGCCAGCATGTCGGCATCGAAGGCGTCGGCCTGATGAAAGGTGACGCTGGTCGGCAGCTGCCGCTCGGCTATCAGCTTCGAACCCAGTCCGACATTGAGCTCGGAATAATCCTGCAGCCGCACGCTTGCTGGTGGTTCAGTGCATTTGGCGACGGCATCGAGTACATAGCGGCCGTGGCCGGCGGCGATGTCGAGCATGTTGACGGGACGGCCAGCTGCCTTCAGGCTGGCGGCGGCGTTGCCGATCAGCTCTTCCAGATGCAGCTTGCGCTGGCGGATGCCGCGCCAGCCGATGGCGTCGAGGAAGGTGCGGTCGATCATGCGGCCGATGAAGCCGGTGCCGCGCGCATCGTTCTCGTAGACATAGTCGAGCGTCGAGCCGGAATCGAAGCCGGTGGCCATGCCGATCTTCATGCCCGAAGACAGCCAGGCGCCCATGCGGATCGAGGCGCGACTCATCGCCCAGAAAATACCCTTGGGCGACAGCAGCGTCAGCGGCGAGGCGAGCCTCTCGGCCTCGTCGCGGGTGTAGCCGGCGCGGTCGGCCTGAAGCAAGTCGATGGTTTTCTCCGGCGTGGCAAATTGCTTTTCGAGGAATGGCCGGATCAGGTCCAGCGCCTGCTGGCGATCGCGCTCGCCCAGCGTGTCGTGGAAGAAGCCGGGCAGCATATGCCGCTCCTTGGCGCTGCTGCCGAGATTGACGAAGAATTCGTGCTGCGGTCCATGCCGCACCACCCAATCGCTGCCGGAGATCAAGAGCTGCGTCGGCACGGTGATGGCGCGCGCGTCCGAGACGATGCGGGCAGCGTGGTCGTAAAGCTCGACCAGGATGTTGGAGGCGATCGGTCGCGTGATCAGCGGATCGCCGTCGAAGGAAGCGATGCGCTCGGCATCATGCGTCAGGAACTTCGCCTTGACGTAGGAATTGACGAAGAAGCGGCCCTTGAGATTCTGCCACAGCGCAATGCCCTCCTTGGCGAAGGGCACGTAGAGCTTGACCGAAAAGGCCGGTGAAGCCACCACCAGCGCGCGGATGTCGGGCGCATAGTCATGCACCCAGGCAGCAGCCAGCACGGCGCCGAAGGACTGCGCGATCAGCGCGATGTCGCGCTGGCCAAAACCATCCCGGCCGATCTCGCGCACCAGGCAGTCGATATCACGCACCAGGGCGGCAAAGGACGGCGCATAGCCGCGCTCGCCGGCCGATCGGCCATTGCCGCGGGCGTCCCAGGCGTAGAAGGCATGGTCGGGCATGGCGAGCTCGTCGACCAGATGCGCCATGCGGCCGCCATGCTCGTGGCCGCGATGGAACAGCAGGATCGCACCCTTTGGCGCCGACCCGGCGGCCGGCCAGTAGCGGTAGAAGATCTCGGTGCCGTCATGGCTCTTGAACGTGCGCTCCTGCGCGATGCGCTCGAGGCTTGCCGGTGCTAGGGCGGCGATGGTCTGGTGGATCATGGTTTCCCTCTGGCGGTGGGGTGCCTGACGCTTTGGCATCAGGTGCCGCCCGCTCTAAGGCCGCTGCGTATCCGGTTGATGGCGGTTATCCCCGACAGTGTAGCCATGATCGGAAACACAAATGGCGCGATCCCCGCCACCCACAGGCCGCAAGCGAGGAGAAAGCCGATGACGCCGAGCACCAGGGCTCGGTCGCTCTTGCCGAACGGCCCGGCATAGTTGCGCCCGCTGCCTGCGGCAACGCCAAGCACGCCGGCGAACTCGACAAGCATGGCGGTAATAGCGAAGGCGACGACACCCCAGGCCGGGAACAAGGTGGCAAAGGCCAGGATCAGCGCCAGGTCCGAGACGACGTCGCAGAGTTCGTTGAGAAACATGCCGAGTTTTGATGCTTGCCCATGTTCCCTGGCCAGCATCCCGTCAATGGCGTTGAGCGCCATGCGCACGAACAGCACCACCGGCATCAACAGGAAAACCAGGGGATGGTAGGCAAAGGCCGCGACCACCAGGCCGGTGGCGATGGAGAGCGCCGCGGCGAGAAGCGTGATCTGGTTGGCGGTGACGCCGGCATCGGCCAGCCGGTCGGCCAGCGGCCGCAGCCTGGCCTGAAAGGCCGGTTTCAGTTGATAAAGCGTTGGCATGTGCGATCCCCCAACCGCGGCTCATGACAGTGTCGGCCAGATTGGTCAATCGGCAGGCAGGGCGCAAGGGCTCGCACCAGCATCCGCACCGTTGCGGGACTCGAAACTCCCGGCATGGATGCAGAGGCGCAGCCGAAGATCTCGGCCAAGCAGGATGTTGCGCGCTACAAACCGCCTCGCAAATGATAACTTTACAAATACTCATATTTATGTGAAGTAAATCACTGAAAGGTCGATCATGACAAACAGTCGCTTCGCCACCCGCCTGAATTCCTTCGCCTCGCGGCCGCAAGCCGAATGGCCTGATCTCACCGGCAAGCCGTCCATGCTGCAGATGGCCACTCGCGCGGCCAAGGTCGACGGGTTGACCGATCTTGATCTTAATTTCCCCGATCATGTCAGTGAAAAGCCGGCTGAAATCGCCCGAAAGCTCGGCGATTTCGGGCTTTCCATCAATGGCTTTGCCATGCGTTACTACTCCAATCCGGCCTTCAAGCTCGGCGCCTTCACCAATCCGGACCCGGCGGTGCGCCGCGAAGCCATCGACTTGACCAAGGCCGGTATCGATGCGGTGCGCGCGGCCGGCGCCAGTCTGATGACGCTGTGGCTGGGCCAGGATGGCTTCGACTATGCATTTCAAACTGACTATGCGACGCTCTGGCAGCACGAAATCGAGGGGATTCGTGAAGTTGCCGCGCATGATCCCGGCTGCCAGATCAGCCTGGAGTACAAGCCTAACGAACCGCGCTCCTACTCGCTGATGCCGGATGCGGCGACCACCTTGCTGGCGATCCGCGAGGTCGGCCTACCCAATCTCGGCGTCACGCTCGATTTCGCCCATGTGCTCTATGCCGACGAACAGCCGGCCTTCGCCGCGGCGCTGATCGCTCGCCACAGCAAGCTGCTCGGCGTCCATCTCAACGATGGCTATGCCAAGCGCGACGACGGCCTGATGGTCGGCGCGGTGCACACGCTGCAGACCATCGAACTGCTGCGCCAGATCCGCCGCGACGGCTATGCCGGCGCCATCTACTTCGACACCTTCCCCGACATGACCGGGCTCGATCCGGTGCGCGAATGCGAAGTCAACATCGCCACCGTCAAGCGCCTGCTGCGCGTTGTCGACCGGCTGGAGAAGGATAACCGCCTGTCCGCCGCCATGGACAGTCAGGACGCCGTGACGTCGCAGGCTATCGTCCAGGAAGCCATGCTCGGGCCGGAGACGAGGGGACGTGGATGACGTTGAGCAATCTCGATCTGAAAGCCGTGGGGCCGCGCATCCGCATGATGATGCCGCATCTCACCCCGCTTGAGGCCAAGGTGGTGGAAACCGTCTTCGGCCGGCGCGGTTTCGACCAGACCATTCCGCTGAAGCAGATCGCCGAGGAGGCCGGCGTGTCGGAGGCTATGGTGGTCAAGATCGCCAAGAAACTCGGCTTCTCCGGCTACCGCGACTTTCGCACCGCCGTCTATGAATACAGCCGCCTGCCGACCGCCGAGATGCACCAGGAACTGTCGGTCGACGACAGCTCGGCCGAGATCGTGCAGAAAGTGTTCCGCACCTCGATCCAGGCGCTGGAGGAGACGCTCGCGATCCTCGACATGGACGATTTCGACCGTGCCGCCGATCTGCTCTACCGCGCCAGGAACCGCGATTTTTATGGCGTCGGCGGCTCCGCCCAGATCGCCCGCGACGTCTCGCACAAATTCCTGCGCATCGGCATCCGCGCGTCTGTCTATGACGACTCGCACATGATGCTGATGTCGGCCTCGCTCCTCGGCGCCGACGACATCGCCGTCGGCTTCTCGCATTCCGGCAACACGTCGGCCGTCATCGACGCCATCCATCTTGCCCGCAAGAGCGGCGCCCGCACGCTGGCCATCACCAACTACGACAACTCGCCGCTGGCCCGGATTGCCGACATCGTGCTGTGCTCGACGGCGCAGGGATCGCCGCTGATGGGCGAGAACGCGGCGGCCCGCATCGCGCAGCTCAACATCCTCGACGCGCTGTTCGTGGCGGTGGCGCAGCGCGACTACCAGGCGGCGGAGCGCAATCTCGGCCGCACCATGTCGGCGGTCACCTCGAAGCGAAAAGACCGCGGCACATGACGGTTCCGCTGGTCACCGTCTTCGGCAGCCTGCACTACGACATTATGGTCGACGCGCCCGACCGTCCGCGCAAGGGCGAGACTGTGACCGGCCATGCCTGGCAGCCGAAATGCGGCGGCAAGGGCGGCAACCAGGCGGTCTCGGCGGCACGCGCCGGCGTGCGCGCGGCGATGATCGGCGCCGTCGGCGACGACGATTTCGGCACGGCGCTGCTGGCCAATCTCGATCGCGCCGGCGTCGATCGCCGCTTCGTGCGCGTGGCGGCAGGCGCAGGCTCCGGCATGAGCGTGGCGATCTTCGACAGCGATGGCGACTATGGTGCGGTGATCGTCTCCGGCAGCAATCTCATCCTGGGCGGTGATGACATCGCGGCTGCGGGCGAGGTGGTGGTACAGACGGCAGTGCTGTTGCTGCAGAACGAAGTGCCCGATGCCGCCAACATCGCTGCCGCGCGCGCGGTGAAGGCATCCGGCGGCCGCGTCGTGCTCAACGCCGCACCGGCGCGAACACTGTCGGCCGAATTGACCGCGCTGACAGACATCGTCATCGTCAACGCCATCGAAGCGGAATTTCTCGCCGGTGTTCCGGTCGTCGATACGCTCGCCGGCGCAGCCGAAGCCGCGCGGCGGCTGATCGATACCTACCCCTCGGCGATCGTCACCGCCGGCGGCGAAGGCGTCGCCTATTGCGACCGGACCGGCGCGGCCTTCGCGCTGGCGGCCGTCCCGGTCAAGGTCGTCAGCACCCATGGCGCCGGCGACGAATTCGTCGGCGCCTTCGCGGCAGGCCTCGCGCGTGGCCATCCGATGGAAGCGGCGATTGCCACCGCCAATGCCGCCGCCGCCTCGCTGGTGGCGACACCGGAGGGAGAGCGCAGCTCGCGTTGAAAACTCAGGCCGCATGTTGCGCCTCCAAAACCCGTGCCCCCGTCGATGAGCGAAACGGCAAACCGGGCGCGGCGAGAACCTGCTTGGCTTTGCCCTGACGGAGGCGCGGGACCAAGCTGCGTGGTCGAAAGTCGGGAGCCCTCAGTCCGCTTCGCCAGATGACCCTTTGCCGCACTGCGTCAGCACCTTGCCGATGGCCGCGCTCGAGCCGGTCAGCGGAAAGCTGTTCTCGCCATATTTGTCGGCCGTAACCGTGAGGTCGCCCTTGCCGCGCAACAGGCCGAGCAGTGGATCGTCTTTGCTCAGCTCAGCCGTGAAGTAATTATACATGGCCTCGAGGTCGAGCTTTTTGGTCACGCTCTTGTCACCGCCCTTGAAGGTGAAGGAAGCGCTGATGCCGGGCTCCAGCTGCTGGCCGGCCGCGCCCAGATCGTAGCTCAGCAGCGGCTTGTCGAAACAGACCAGCATCAGATGCGCATCGGCCTTCGGTCCGCCGCACACCGAAGCCGTCAGCACGCTGCCGCCTTCGTCTTCTTCCATCTTGGCGCTCCAGTTGCAGGACGCGGCAAAAGCCGGCTGCGCGGCTTGCAGCGCGGCCAGAACGGAACTTGCCATGATGAACTTCGCCAATGCACTTTGCATGATCCCCTCCCAACCTTCCTTCAACGAGATCATACAGGACAAAAGGCCTGTTGACAGCGGCATATGCCGTCTTAGCCCCCGGCGCGCCCCATTGATCAAGCCTTTGAGACCGGCCTCGACGTCCAGGGCGGCTCCGGCGCGAAGCGCTTGCCGATCCAGTCGGCGAAGGCGCGTGTCTTGGCGGCTTGTCCCTTGGCCGAGGGCATGACGACATAGACCGCGCCTTCGTCGGCCAGCGTCCAGTCCGCCAGCACCGGCACCAGCCGTCCGTCGGCGAGTTCGCGTCCGACCAGCCAGTCGGTGCTCATCATCAGGCCGAGGCCCTGCACCGCGGCTTCGACCAGCACCTCGGCGTCGTCGCAAACCATCGGCCCCGAGACTTCGACGTTGACGCGGCGTCCCGAACTGTCGGTCATCTCCCAGGTTGGAAAGGTCTGGAAGCCGGAGAAGCCGAGGCAGGCGTGTTCTGTGAGCGCTTCCGGCGCTTCCGGCGTGCCCCGGCGGGCGAGGTAGGAGGGAGCAGCGCACAGCAACCGCCGCCGTGTCGCGATCTTGCGCGCCACCAGGCGCGAGTCCTCCAGCGCGCCGAGACGGACGGCGACATCGAAGTTCTCTGCAACGAGATCGACGAACCGGTTGGAGAACTCGGCCTCGATGCGGACATCCGGGAACGTCGCTAGAAATTGCGGCAGCAGCGGCCCGATCCACATACGGCCAAAGGTTCCCGGCATCGCCAGCCGCAGCAAGCCCCGCGGAGCCCCGCTGGCATGCGCGGAAGCAGCAGCCTCAGCTTCGTCTACCGAGGCCAGGATGGCGCGGACACGCACCAGGAACTCCGCTCCGGCCTCCGTCAACGACACGCTTCGGGTGGTCCGGTGCAGCAGCCGCACGCCGAGCCGCTCCTCCAGCGATTGCAGGCGGCGTGACAGAACCGTCGAGTCGCGCCCGACGCGCAACGCTGCCTTGGTGAAGGAGCGCGCTTCCGTGATGGCCGCAAAGGCGGCCATTTCGGCAAGGCTGGCGGGGTCGTGTGATTGCTGCATAAAGCACAGGATTCAAATGTAAAAATTCCAGATTATCTGCTTGTAGCGCAGCAGATAGCTTCACTCAATCCTGACGATTGACCCCTTAAACAGGAATGCGTGAGCCATGAAAGCCATCGAACTGACCGCCGCCAAGCTGGACGCCTTTCGCGCCACCACCATTGCCACGCCTGAACCGCAGCGCGGCGAAGTGCTGATCCGCCAGCGCGCCGCGAGCCTGAATTTCGTCGATGTGGCGGTGGCCAGCGGCAATTATCACGTGCCCGGCTTTCCGCTCATTCCCGTCGCCGACGGCGCCGGCGAGATCGTCGCGCTGGGGGAGGGCGTTACGGATTTCGCCGTCGGCGATCACGTCATTGCCCATGCCAAGCCGCGCTGGATCGGCGGTCCGCCCCAGCCTAACGAGATGACACAGATGCGCGGAATTTCGCTGCCGGGGTCGCTCGCCGAATATGTCGCGCTGCCGGCCAACTCGCTCGTGCCGGTACCGGCTCGTCTCTCCTTCGAGGCGGCGTCGACGCTGCCGATCGCCGCGACCACCGCCTGGAACGCCGTCCGCGCCGCCGATGTCGGGCCGGGCTCGGTCGTCGTGCTGCTCGGCACCGGCGGCGTCTCCATCTTCACCCTGCAGCTGGCGAAAGCCGCCGGCGCCACCGTCATCATCACTTCTTCGTCGGACGAGAAGCTGGGGCGGGCGAAGGCAATCGGCGCCGATCATCTCATCAACTACCGCGCGACGCCCGACTGGGACGGCAAGGTGCTGGAACTGACCGGCGGCCTCGGCGCCGACCTCGTCGTCGAGACCGCCGGCACCGCCACCTTCGCCCGCGCCGTCAACGCCACCGCGCCTGGCGGCACGCTGTTCACCATCGGTTTCGTCACCGGCGCCGAGGCCACGGTCGACCTGCTGCCGATCATCATCAAGGCGCTGAAGGTGGTCGGCAACAACACCGGGTCGGTATCTGACCTTCGCGCCGCCGTCCGCGCCATCGCCGCCGCCCGGATCGACCCGGTCGTCGACAAGGTGTTCAGCCAGGAGCAGGCGGCCGAAGCCTACGCGCACATGGCGGCAGGCGGGCAGCATTTCGGCAAACTTGCGTTCAAGCTCGACTGGTAGCCGAGGCGCGCGAGCGGCCAATCTCCCCCCTTGAGGGGGAGATGCCCGGCAGGGCAGAGGGAGTCGGTCCGACCGGGCTCGACCTACTGCGGCGGAAGGAGGTTGGCGCTCTACGAGAGGCGACCCCCTCTGTCGCCTTCGGCGACATCTCCCCCTCAAGGGGGGAGATTACGCACGCCGCTTCCTAGATCAACTTCTCCAGCGTGATCGGCAAGTCCCGCACTCTTTTGCCCGTTGCATGGAACACCGCATTGGCGATCGCCGGCGCCACGCCGACGATGGCAAGCTCGCCGACACCTTTGCCGCCGAGCACCGAGGAGTGCAGGTCGGGAATGCCGACCGAGATCACCTCGATGTCCGGGATGTCGGCATTGGTCGGCACCAGATAGTCGCCGAGATTGTTGTTGACGATGCGGCCATGCCTGCGGTCGACAATGCCTTCTTCCAGCAGCGCCTGGCCGATGCCCATGATGATGCCGCCCTTCCACTGGCTCTCCGCGAGTTTCGGGTTGTAGAGCCGGCCGGAATCCAGCGCCGACACCACGCGCGACACGCGCACGGTGCCGAAATCCTCGTCGACGCGCACCTCGATGAAATGCGCGCACCAGGAGTGGCGCGAATAGTCGCCCTCGGTGTGCGGCACCGACGTGGCGATGGTGGTGTAGTTCTTGTAGCGATCTTCGGCGCTCGAATTGGCCGGCATGGTGTCGCCGGTCGCTTCGATACGGTCGCGGCCGACGCTGCCGAGCAGCTCGGCGATCGAGACATTGGGACCATCGCCGCGCGGCGACCTGATGCGGCCATTGGCGACGACCAGCGTGTTGGCCTGGAGCGCGTGGAAGGGCGAGCGCGGATCGCTGATCGCCAGTCCGACAAGCTGATCGAGCGCCGATGTCGCCGCCTTGTAGACCGCGCCCGTCATCACGCCGGCCAGCCGCGACCCGCCGGCCACGCCGGCGCGGGGATACCGGGAATCGCCGAGCTTCACGACGACATGGTCGGCCGCCACGCCGACCGTTTCGGCCGCCGTCTGCGCCAGGATCGTGTAGGTGCCCTGGCCCATGTCGATCGAGGAGCTTTCGACCTCGACCGAGCCGTTGGCAAGGATACGCACGATGGCCTCGCCGTAAGCGCGCCGTACCGGATAGGTGCCGGCGGCGACGCCCCAGCCGATCAGCTGGTTGCCATCGCGCATCGAACGCGGTTTGGGCGTGCGCTGGGGCCAGCCGAAGCGTTCGGCGCCAGCCGCGAAAGCCTCGCGCAACTGCCGCGTCGACCAAGCCTTTTTTGCGTGCGGATCCTGCTCGGCGTAATTCCTCAGCCGGATCTCCAGCGGATCGATGCCGACCTCGTAGGCGAGCTCGTCAATGGCGCTTTCGATGCCGAAGGCGCTAGGGTTTTCGCCCGGCGCGCGCATGGCGCCAGGCACCACCGAATTCACCCGCACGACATTCTGCTTCGATGAGAAGTTGGGCGTCGCATACATGATCGAGGTGACCACGCCCAAAGGCTCGACCCACATGCCGTCGATCGACGTTTCATTGACGCCGCGATGCACGATCGACTGGATCTTTCCGTCACAGTCGGCGCCGATCGTCACCGTCTGGCGGGTCGCGGCGCGGCCGCCATAGCCGGTAAAAGTCTGCGGCCGCGTCATCACGACCCGCACCGGACGTCCCAGCATCTTGGCTGCGGCAGCAGCCACCGCGCCATGGCCGAGCGCCAGCGCCTTGGAGCCGAAGCCGCCGCCAATATAGGGCGAGACCAGGCGCACATTCTCGAACGGCACGCCGAACCATTCGGCATAGGTGCGGGCCATGCCGTCGAGCCACTGGCTCGGTTCCCACACGGTGAGCTTGTCGCCCTCCCAGCGGGCGATGAGGCCATGCGGCTCCATCGGCGCCTGGTATTCGCGCGGCGTGTTATAGGCGCCGCAGACGCGCACCGGGGCAGCGGCGAAAGCGGCCTGCGCATCGCCCCATTCCTTGGTCATGGCGGCGATCGGAATGCCGTCGCCCGCCTTGGCGTCGCTGAGGTCGACGATGGCCGGCGTCTCGTCATAGCTGACCTTGACCAGGGCTGCGGCCGCAACGGCCTGCTCGAAGGTCTCCGCGATGACTGCGGCGACATGCTGGCCCGAAAAGGTGATATCGCGCGCCAGCGGGCAGTAGGGCTTGTCCGGCGGCGGTGTGCCGAACCAGTCCGATGCAGTCTTCAGCGGCATGATGGTGTCCGGCGTCAGCACCTTGAGCACACCAGGTGCCGCCTCGGCGGCTGACGTGTCGATCGAGCGCACCTTGCCTGATGCGATCGTGCTTTCGACCAGGACGCCGTAGGTTAGCCCGTCGAGCTGCTGCTCGACGGCATATTTTGCCGCACCGGTAATCTTGGCCGGGCCGTCGACGCGCGACAGCCGCCCGCCAACCTGATCGGCAGTGCCGTCCGAAGCGTCGCCGTGCCGTGTCCTCGGGTCGTGAATGGTCATGACATGGCTCCCGTCTTGAGGATGGCGCGGGCAACGACGCGCGGCGCCAGTTCGATCTTGTAGTGGTTGGCGCCGTGGTCGACGGCGCCTTCCACGGCGAGCAAGCTGGCGGCCCGCACCCTGTCTTCGCTGGGCACCTTGCCCTTCAACGCCGCTTCCACGGCGTGCGCCCGCCACGGCTTCGTCGCGACGCCGCCCAGCGCGACGCGCAGGTCGCGAATGGTGCGGCCATCGGCTTCGAAGTCGATGCCGACCGCGGCGCTTGCAGCCGCGAACTCATAGGACTGCCGGTCGCGAACCTTGAGATAGGTCGACCGCCGGGCGGCGGCTGAAGCCGGGATGCTGATGGCCGTGATCATCTCGCCCGGTTGGATGGCATGTTCCCTGTCGGGCGTGGCGCCGGGCAGGAGAAAGAAGTCGTCGACGGCAACCTGGCGTTCGCCAAGATGAACCACGGCGTCGAAGGCGACCAGCGCGGTGGCGAGATCGCCGGGATACATGGCGATGCAGGCGTCGCTGGTGCCGAGCACGGCATGGCCGCGGGTGACGCCGCCGATCGCCGAGCAGCCGCTGCCGGCCGAGCGCTTGTTGCAGGCGGAAAAATTCGCGGGATCGCGGAAATAGGGGCAGCGCGTGCGCTGCATCAGATTGCCGCCGATGGTCGCCATGTTGCGCAGTTGCGCGGAAGCCGCCTGCCACAGCGCTTCGGAGACCGCGGGAAAGCGGCTCTTGATCTCGGCATGGTCGGCGACGTGGCTCATCTTGGCCAGCGCGCCGATCATGGCACTGTCAGCGTCGACCTTGATGGCGTCGAGCCCTTTGAGATGGGTGATGTCGACCAGGCTCTCGGGTTCGGCAACGCCGCATTTGGCGAGATCGACCAGCGTCGTGCCGCCGGCAAGCAGCATGGCGCCGGGCAGGGCGGCAGCTTGGCGTGCGGCGTCGATGCTATGGGCGCGAACGTAGGAAAAATCCCTCATGACGCGACCTCCAGTGCCGCCTGGCGCACGGCGGCAACGATGTGCGGATAGGCTCCGCAGCGGCACAGATTGCCGGCCATGTATTCGCGGATCTCGTCATCCGAGCCGGCATGGCCCTCGCGGATGCAGGCCACCGCCGACATGATCTGTCCGGGCGTGCAGTAGCCGCACTGGAAAGCATCCTGGTCGAGGAAAGCAGCCTGAACCGCGTTGAGCGTGCCGTCATCGCCGGCCAATCCTTCGATGGTGGTGATCTCGCGGCCTTCGGCTTGTGCTGCAAGCGTCAGGCAGGACAGCACGCGCTGTCCCTCGACATGCACCGTGCAGGCGCCGCACTGGCCCTGGTCGCAACCCTTCTTGGTGCCGGTCAGGGCGAGGCGATCACGCAATGCATCGAGCAGCGTGACGCGCGGCTCGACCTGCAGTTCGTGACTGTGTCCGTTGATGGTGAGACGGATTGGGATAGTGGTGGATTTGGTTTGGTCGGTCATGAGGCGTCTGGCTCCAGTTGCTTGACGCTAGGGGATTGAAATGGGCTCGAGTGGGAGAGGACAAGGGAAGAGGCGACGGTGCGCCTAATCTCCCCCCTTGTGGGGGAGATGCCCGGCAGGGCAGAGGGGGCGCGAAGGAATGCGACGTTCCCGATTTACATGCGTCGACACGAATCTTGTCCGAGGAGGCGCTAGTCAGGCCTTGATAGGCTGGCGGGACAGCGCCCCCCTCTGTCCTGCCGGACATCTCCCCCACGAGGGGGAAGATTGGCAGCTCTGCCGCCCCGACTCTCCAGCCGGCAGGGGATGCTTCAGTCTTCACAATCTCAACACGTGACATATCGGCTCCCCTGATTATATGATAAGACTGCTCCACTAAAACGGAGGCGCCTCCGTTTATCTAGTTGGGGGCTTACCCCTTTGGGTTCAAGCCCCCATATATCAACAGTGGAGAAAAAATTGACCGAGCAGTCGCAAGCAATTGCCGACGAGAAGCGCGAAGCCGCAGCGCCAAGGCCGCTGCGCGCCGATGCGCAGCGCAACCGCGACCGGCTGGTCGAGGTTGCGGCAGCGGCCTTTGCCGAGCACGGTGTCGATGCCTCGCTGGAGGAGATCGCGCGCCAGGCCGGCGTCGGCATCGGCACGCTCTACCGGCATTTCCCAACCCGCGAGCATCTGGTCGAAGTGGTCTACCGGCGTGAAGTCGAGGCGCTCTGTGCGGCGGCCGATGACCTCGCCAGCCACCATTCGGCCGACATGGCGCTGGAACAGTGGATGCAGCGCTTCGTCGACTACATCGCCACCAAGCGCGGCCTGGCGGCCAGCCTGCGCATCCTGTTCAACACGAATTCCGCCGTGTTCTCCGACATGTCGGGCCGGGTGTCGCTGGCCTTGCGGCAACTGGTCGAGGCGGCGGTGGCCGAAGGCTCGATCCGCAGCGACGTCGATGCCTCCGATGTGCTGCACGCACTCGGCGGCATCTACTCGGCCCCCGACACCAAGGACTGGCGCGACCGCTCGCGCCGGCTGGTCAAGCTGCTGATGGACGGGCTGCGGTTCGGGGCAGGGAAGAGGTGACCTAGCGGCTCAAGCCGAACCATCGACCGCATAGAACGGAAACGCGCCGGGCAGCCCGCTTGCCGCCATTTCGCCACGCTTCTCGAACCGCAGGCCGGAGCCGACCACGAGATCGCGCACCGTCCTTGATGCGATGATTTCGCCCGGCCGCGCATGGTCAAGCAGACGCGATGACAGTTCGATCGCCGCGCCTGAAAATTGATGGCCCCGCTGCTCGCACTCGCCGATATGCACCGCCGAGCGGACCTCGACACCGGATTGCCGCAAGCGATCGCGGATGGCGATCGCGCACTGGATCGACCGCGTTGGCCGCTGGAACACCGCGAGCACCTTGCCGTCCGATCGCCTGATCTCTCTGCCTTCGGCCGCGAGGAGTTCGCCACGGAGCGCTTCGGCGTGCCGCTCGGCCGGGTCGATGCCGAAAGGCGAGCCCGTCATATCGAGGGACAGCACCGACACAAGCAGCCGTTCGCCTGGGGCCGCCGGCAAGGCGCCGGTGACGAAAGCCTGGATCTCGTCGACGATCCGATCGGAATTCTCGCCCCAGATGACGTGGTCGCGGCCGGCGAACTCAATGTATCGGGCGCCCTCGATGTGCGTCGCCAGGTAACGTCCTTCTTCCCGCTTCACCCAGCCGTCGCCAGTCGTCTGCATGATCAGTGTCGGAACATGGACAGCAGGCAGAATGTCGCGAACATCGATTTCGGCTCCCCAGCGCCACAGGGCGATCGCGTCGGCGGGCGAGGCAGAATTCCTGAGATAGGCGGCGAACCATTCTGTCTCGAACGTGTCGCTCATCAGACTGGGCGCCGCGTTGCTCATATCCGCCGCCGCTCCCCATTCTTTCTCGACGATCGCCAGATCCTCTTCCACCTGCTCGCTTGTCTTCGCCCACGGATAGTCTTGTGACCACCTGCCGCGGGCGTAGGCCCCATTGAGCACGAGTGCCGCTGTGCGCTCGGGATAGGTCGCCGCGAACAGCATGCACATCGGGCCGCCCTCGGAACTGCCGAACAGCACCGTGCGCTTCGAGCCGACCGCATCCAGCACTGCCCGCACATCTTCCATCCGCTCTTCCAGCGTCGGCAGACCGACATTGCGGTCCGAGAGCCCCGTGCCGCGCTTGTCCATGCGTATCAGGCGCGAGAAAGTACCTAGCCGCCGGTGCACGTGCGAAAGCCGCGGCGAGGCCCAGGCATGGTCGAGGTTGGAGACCCATCCCGGCACATGGATCAGGTCGATCGGCCCGTCGCCGGTCACCTGATAAGCGATGTTGATCCCGGCCGATTTGACGTAGCGGGTCTGCGGCCGCGCGGGTTGGTGGCTGAAGCCGGTGGCGTCATCCGCATCGGTCGTGGGTGCCTGCGCGATCGTGCGGCGTGTCCGCAGCGTCTCGAACAATTGCCGTGTCTCCGGCTCCGGCTGCAGCTTGAGATCGCGTTGAAGCGCAGTGCGGCAGTGCTCATATTGCTTCAGCGCGAGATTGGTCCTGCCTTGCGCCGCATAGGCGCGCATCAGGGCACGGTGGACGTCCTCCCTCAGCGGCTCCATGGCGAGCAGGCGCGTCGCCGCGCGTACGCATGCGGCAGGATCGTTCGTCGCGGCATAATGCGCGACCAGCCTGTCGAGTGCCGCGACGGCCAACGCCCGCAGCCGCTCGCGTTCGATCCTCAGCCAGTCCTCGAATGGCTCCTCCTTCAGGCCGAACCCGTCGAGCAGGTCGCCGCGGTAGACATTGAGCGCCAGTTCGAGGTCTTCGGGTGCCGGGCTGGCGACCAGCGCCTCGAACCGCGCGACATCGAAATCAAGGTCGTCGAGATGCAGAGCGACGCTGTCGCCGTCGGTAAGGAAGCGGCCGCCGCCGCATGCCTGCATGGCCTTCCTGACGGACGACACCGCTTGCCGCAGGCTCATTCGCGCCTGCGCCTCGCTGTTGATGCCCCAGAGCAGGGTCGCCAGCTTCTCGCGCGACTGCGAATGCCCCGACTGGAGTGCGAGATAGGCCACCATCGCACGCGCCTTGCGGCTGATGGCCGGAACCGCAGCCCCGGCAAAGTCGAAACCACCCAGCAGGTGAAGATAAGGTCCGGTCATCGGATCCCGCCACGGTCACAGCATGACGACGATCCGCTCAAGCTTGGTCCATTTCAACAATTATTCCGCCGCCGAGGCGCTTTTCACGATTCCATCACGCAGGTTCCCACGCGTTGCTCACGGCGCTTGAGGAGATTGTTCGCACTGGATCTCTTTTCGCAGGAGGATACCGTGCATCACCCTGGCCCGACCGAGTGGCCCATCTGGCATGACGACCCCGGGCGCGACCGGCAGGAGCTTGGCGCACCATCGCGTCACGATATTGCGCTGACCCGCTATCTCGAAACACAACAGGCCCATCGGGCATTGGCGGCTCGCAGACTCGATCCGGCGGCGGTCGTGGCCTCTGCACTGGCAGCGTTCGTCCGCTGCCTTTTCCGTGCAGCGCTGCGCCGAATTGTCCGCTGGCCAACCGATGCCGCGACAGGGATGGACGATTTCGGCTTGACGTTGTCCAAGGCTCATGCGGATCTTAGCAAGACCCTTTGGGGCCGCTGAGTGCAGCGCCCTTGGTCGACGATCTCATCCCCAACCGCCGCCGCCGCCGCCAGCCCCACCGCCGCCTCCGCTGCCGCCGAGAGAAGGAATCACGGGCGGCTTTTGCGGGATCTCCTCGGCCGGCTTGATCACTTTGCCGGTGGTCGCCTTCTTGTATCTGACCACCTTTGGCTGAGGTGCTACGCGGACCACCTTGCGATGTTTCACCGGCGGTGCCGGCTCAAACATCGGCGACACCGAGGTGCAGCCCATGAGCCCGGCCAGAACGCCGGATAGAATTATCCCGATGAATGCCTGCCCGATGAATGTCTGCTTGAATGCCTTGCCCACCATGGCCTCCTTATTGTTCAGAACAAATCCCGACGCGGATTGGCTTCTTCCCAGACCCCCCGGGCCGCATTGACCAGTTGCATGTCCAGCGAACCGGACGGGGGGATCTTCGACTTGAGCTCCTGACGCAGCGCGTCCAAAGCTGCCGTTTTCGGCTTGGTGCCGAACTGCGCCAGGCCCTTTTTGGCTTCCGGCAACTCCTTGCGCAGATCGAGCGCGACGGCGAATGCCAGGAAGCGCACCGCGACAGCCTGATCGGCCTTGTCGCCTTTCGCCATTTCGAGCGCCGCGCGATCATAGGCGCTCGACGGATCGCCGCGCGTGGTCGCCAGTTCGAACAGCCTTTGCGCTTCCGCCGGGTCCTGGCGCACACCGGCGCCGTCCCTGTACATGCGGGCGAGGCTGCCCGGAGCGTAGGGCTGGCCAAGATCGGTGGCCTGCTGGAACAACGCCTGCGCCGTCTTCGGATCCTTGTCGATGCCCTGGCCGGCCAGGTAATTGCGGCCGAGCAGGTTCATCGAATACATGTCCTGGCGCTGCACTCCCGCTTGCAGGAAGGCGACGGCACGGGCCGGATCGGCAGGCACGCCGTAGCGGCCCTCGGTGAAGATGGCGGCAAGATCGTTCATGGCATAGGTGTGCCCCATGGCCGCCGCCTTGAGCAGCAGGTCGAGGCCCTTGGCCGTATCGCGGTTGACGCCATAGCCATTGAACAGCGCGCGTCCCCACGAGGTCATACCGTAGGGATCGCCCTTGTCTGCGGCAGCCTTGTAGAGAGCGTTGGCCTGGGTGCGGTCGATGGCCGTCCCGGTTCCGGTTGCGTTGAGATAGCCGAGTTCGAAGACGGCGCGCACATGGCCTTTCTTGGCGGCATGCTCGATGGCTGCCCTGGCCTCGCCGACCCTGCCGGCCGCAAGCAGCGCGCGGCCGAGCTCGTAGTGGAAGCGGGCGACGTCTGGATAGGTTTTCACCGCCGCCTCGCAGGCTGCCACCGCACCGGCGCCGATCTCGTTCGGCAGCAGGCCGGGCACCACCCCTTGCAGGTCGAGAGGCTCGCCGGCGGCGGTATCGCAGGCATCGACCGTCGGCGACAGCTTCATTGTCGCCGGCTTAGCCGAGCTGCTGTCGGCCCGGATTTCGAAGCCGACCTCGACCGGCGCGCCGGCGCCGATCTGCGGCTCGTAACGGAGATGGTCGACTTCACCGGCCAGAAGGCTGGATTGCGGCGACAAGGTTCGATCAGGCAACGACAGCGTTCCCGTTGCCGGATACCCCGAGACCTTCAGGCTGACCGCCGGATCGTCGGTGGGGAAATCCAGATTGAGCGCGACCGGGCCGACGCCGACGGGAATATCAAGCTTGCGGTTCTCGATCGCTTCGGCAGCGCCGGTGATGTGGATGCCGCGATCCAGCACCTGCTGCTTCTGCTCGGCCTCGAGCGAAGCCATGATCTGCTGACCCGCCGCACCTTCGCCGCTCTTGACGCGGAACACCAATATGCCCTGGCTTCCGCCGCCCCAATTGTCGTGCGTGGCATAGGCCAGCATATCCACCTCGTCCTGCGTCGCGGTCCCTTTGGGGACATCCATCTGCAGGCGTGGCAGGTCCTTGCCCGCGATCGGTTCGCCCACCGCGACATCTCTGCCGTCCAGCATCAAACGGCCCATTGCGGGTGGCCTCTCGATGCTGACGGTGATGGCGCCGCCATCGACATCGACCGGCTCCGGCAGGCCGAGGGCGACGGGGCCGACCCCCGACAGCACCACCTTCTCCAGCACTGGCGGCAGCGAAGGCCGATTGTTGCGGCGCACCAGCACCACGTCGTCGATCAGCGACGAATTTTCCCAGGGCACCTGCATGCCGTTGGTGGCCTGCACGACATCGCGGCGCACCGCCGACATGACCGTTCGGATCTCCTGGTTCGGCGCCAGCGCGCGCCGCGAAAAGGCCAATGAAAACGGGCTGAGGTCGCCGCTACCGTCATAGGCGACCGCGCCTGGTTCGGTGGCGAAGGCAATCAGCGTGTTGAGCGAGCTTCGCACCTGCGCCAGCCCGGTATTGCCGGCGGTGACAAGCTGGTCGCGCAGCCAGTAATTGTTGCGCGGGAAGGGGTTGTTGCGGCAGGCATCGAGGATGATCACCTGGATCTTCGACTTCGAGCGCAACTGCTCCAGCACGTCGTTGAGCTTGATGGCCTGGACCTCGATATCGGCCGCCTTCTTCAACGAGGCGTCGACCGGTATCAGGAAATTCTCGCCACCGATCTGAAAGCCGTGCCCGGAATAGTAGACGACGGCGAGATCGGCGCCGTCGGCGGCGGCCAGATAGTCCCGGAACTGGCCTTCGAACTGCTGCTTGGTGAGATTCTCGGCGACGAAAACCTCGAAGCCCGCCAGCCGGAACGTGGCCGATACGTCCTGGGCATCCTTGGCCGGGTTCTTCAGCGCCGGGATGTCGCGATAATCGGAATTGCCGATGACGAGCGCGACCCTTCGATCGGCGCAGGCCTCAAAGCTTGTGAGGCCGGCAAGGATGAAGGCCGCGATGAATCCGCAAAGTCGGAGCATGACAAAACTCCTGGTCGCGGCCTGACGCCGACGAGAACACCGCTTGCGGCATCAAGGTCCGTTGAGAGTATGCAACCTGCCACAGCATAAAGTGAAAGGCCAGTCACCGCCAGACCATGGCAGGCGATTTCTTTCGGCGTCGACCGACCGCAGGGTGCAAGTAGCACGCGCTTCACGAGCAGGTATGTGACAAGTCTCACAGTTCGCTGTTTGGGGAATGCCTGGTGCCGGCGGCTGCGCGCCTATTCCTTGAAGAGCAGTTCCTTGTCGTTCGAATATTTCACCAGCAACGGAATGCTGGCGCCGCCGATAACGGGGCCGAGATGGCCAAACGTCCCCTCGATGACGGAGAACGGCTCGGGGCGATCGACAAGGATCCGTGCCAGCTTTCTGCGCATGGCCTTGGCGATCTCCTTGCGCACGCCATTCGGTATGGCGCCGTCGATCACCACATTGTCGATGTCGAGCAAGGCAACGGCACTGCGGGCGGCATAGGCAAGCCCGTCCGAAACCTCATCGATCCACGCGGTGAGCGGCTCTCCAAGGTCGCCCCAGTCGTCGGGCGACGACCAGATGCGGCCGGCGCCCTCGTCCCCATTGTCCTGGTCGTTGAGCTTGCCGGCCAGCGAATGCAGCGAAGCGACGCGCAGCAACGGGGTCATCCGGTCGCCCTTGCGCCCCGGCGCGGGCACCGGCATGTCGCCCAGCGCCCCGGCCAGCTTGTTGCGGCCGGGGAACAAGTGATGATCGAGCACCAGGCCGCCGCCAATGAAGTGCCCGACATAGGCATAGAGAAAGTCGGCGCGCGATCCGCCGGCGCCAAACATCAGTTCGGCCGCGGCCGACACCGTGGCGTCGTTGTAGAGGAACACCGGCCAGTCGAACGCCCGGTCCAGTTCGGCGCGAATGTCGATTTCCCTCCAGGCATCCAGCCTGCTCGCCGGCACCGCGCCCTCTTCGCTCAGGTTCCACTGATGGAATGGCGAGGCGATGCCAAGACCCGCGATGCGGTCTTTTTCTATCGATCTGTGCTTGCGGCACATGCGCGCGATGGCGCCCTTGGCGAATTTCATCACCTCGACGGGCGTCGGATAGTCGAACAGCGTGCGTTCGAACGCGATCACGTCGCCGACGAAATTGACCAGCGCGACATCGGCGCTGCGATGATCGACCTTGAGGCCGAAGGCATAGGCGGCTTTCGGGTTCAACGCAAAGGGAACCGAGGGTTGCCCCAGCCGTCCGCGCAAAGGCTCCAGGCGCAGCAGCAGCTTGTTGTCGGCGGCGCGGTTGACGATGGTGGTGATAGTTTGCGCGGCCAGCCCGGTCAGCCGCGTCAAATCGGTCTTTGCCAGCTGGCCGTGCCGGCGGATCAGCGAGACGATCAGGCGTTCGTTGTAGACGCGGCTCTCGGCCTGCGTGGTTCCGCCGCTGCGGCCTTCGGCGATCTTTTCGAGACTGAAGAAGCTGGTGCCGGTCACGCTTTCCCCTGCGCAAGGAGTTTGGCCGCAAGGCGAGCCGATCAAAGCGCTGACGTAGCAATGCGGGCCTGGCAAGGCAACACTTAAATCCACCCGATGGAAAAATGTAGTTGACGCCAGCCGGCCTGCTGTCGTTCAAAGTATGTAAGCCTGGAGGAGCAATGCCGTGACGCAGACCCGGACCATCATGTGCTTTGGCGATTCCAATACCTATGGCGCCATTCCCACCCTGGCCCGCGTCGGACGGCACCGCTTCACGCCCGACCGCCGCTGGCCGGGCATCATGCGCCGCCAGCTCGGCAACGGATGGGATGTGATCGAAGAAGGGCAGGGCGGGCGCACCACCGTGCACGACGATCCGATCGAAGGTCTCCACAAGAACGGGCTCAAATCGCTCCCGGTGTGCCTGGAAACGCATATGCCGCTCGACCTCGTCATCCTGATGCTCGGCACCAACGATCTCAAGCATAGGTTCTCGGTAACGCCGATTGACGTCGCTGATTCCATTGAGATTTTGGCCAGAATTGTCCTGCGCAGCGAAGCTGGCCCCGCGGGCGTGGCGCCCGCGGTCCTGATTGTTGCGCCGCCGCCGATGCTGGAGGTCGACTGGTTCGGCCAGATGTTCCTGGGCGGCGCCGCAAAGTCGATGCACTTTGCCGGCCTGTTCCGCGATGCCGCCCGGCGCGCCGGCGCCGCCTTCTTCAACGCCGGCGACGTCGTCGAATCGAGCGCGGTAGACGGCATTCACCTCGACAGCGACGCGCATCGCGTGCTCGGCACGGAATTGGCCAAAGCCGT
Source organism: Mesorhizobium sp. M1004 (assembly GCF_040318795.1). Lineage (NCBI taxonomy): Bacteria > Pseudomonadati > Pseudomonadota > Alphaproteobacteria > Hyphomicrobiales > Phyllobacteriaceae > Mesorhizobium > Mesorhizobium sp. M1004. The sequence continues at coordinate 336,700 of NZ_JAMYNB010000006.1, read as the reverse complement.
CCAGTCGCTGATCGCCAAGGCGTGATCGAGTGAGCGAGCCACCCGACTATCTCTGATTAATTAATTCCACTGGAAAAACTTTTGACTTGCAAGCGGGAAGGTGGGTATCTGGGGAGACTGGGAAGAGTAGCGACCGCGAGGCTTACGAAGCGCGGCAACAATCAACGACAGGGAGGAAGTAAAATGCGATCTGACAGGAACATGATGCTGGCGACGCTGCTCGGCGTTGCCGCTGTGCTCGCGGGCGGTACCGTCCTGGCAAGCGCGCAGGACGGCCCGGCCGGGCTCACCAAGCCGGCGGTATTTGCGCCGTTCGATCCGAAGGCGCCGGCCTGCAGCCCACCGCCCGGCCTGAACAAGGTGCTGGCCTTCGCGCAGGATAACGAGCGTGAATTCATGCAGGGCGTCGACCGCGGCCTGGCCGCCGCCGCCAAGGATCGCGGGCTGGGATATCGCCGCGCGCTTGCCAACAATGACGCCGCCAAGGGGGTCGAGCAGGTGCAATTGTTTCTCGCCTCCAAGATCGGCGGTCTGGTGGCGGCGCCTGTGGACCCGGCCTCCATGAGCCGCAGCCTGCAGGAGCTTATCTGGTCGGGCGCCTATGTCGGCACCATCGTGCCGCCGCCAGCCACGTCGCTGCTCAATGCGCCGCAATACGAGACCGGCAAGGTGCTGGCCGAAGCGGCCGCAGCCTACATAAAGGACAAGCTCGGCGGCAAGGCCAATGTCGTCATCCTGTCCCATGACAGCATGGAATTCCTGGCGCCGCGCTTTGCCGCCATGCGCGACATCTTCAAGGCCATGCCTGATGTCACCATCGTCGCCGACATCTCACCCAATCCCGTCAACAAGGAAGGCGGCTTTGCCACGATGAGCACCATTCTCCAGGCCCATCCCGACGTCGATGTCGTGCTCGGCGCCGACACGGTCGTGCTCGGCGCGCTGGCTGCCCTGGAAGCGGCGGGCAAGGCGCGGCCGGACCAGTTCCTTGGCGGCATCGACGGCGAACCGGAGGCAGTCGCCGCGATCAAGAAAGGCGGCGGTCCCTACAAGGCAAGCATCAGCCTGGCGTCGCCGGTCTTCGCTTATGCCATGGGCCAGCACGCGGCCGACTGGCTGGAGGGCAAGAGCATCCCGCAGGCGATGGATATCCTGCCCGTGGCGCTGACCAGCGACTACATGGCCCAGTACGAGGCCGATGTCGCCGACCCGGCCGCGGTCTACAAGGACCCGAAGCGCCGCGATATCTATCTCAGGATGTACGGCAACATCTGCTACGATACGCGCGACCAGTATGTGAATTTCCCCTGGTCATCCGAGGCAAAGTAGCGCCTGTTTTTCCCGCGCGATACGGGCGGTTCAGCCTGACCTGAAACCGCCCGCTTCAGTGAGAGGCAAGCATGAGCACAGACAGCCTTCGAACGGGGACGACACCGCTGCAAACGGGCCGGTTTTCATCCTTGCTGCCGGGCGTCAAGGCGCCGGGCGAAGCGTCTGGCCGCATCGGGCTGGCGCTGGTCGCGCTGGGCTTGATCATCGCCTTCTCGCTGTTGAACAAATCGTTCTTCAGCCTCGACAATTTCGTCGTCATCGGCGTCAACTCGACCTCGATCCTGATCGCCGTGCTCGGCACCTCCGCGCTGCTGATCGCCGGCTATGTCGACCTCTCCATCGGCAGCATGGTCGCCTTGATCGGCATCATCACTGCCAAGGTTGCGGTGGCGACGCAGAGCGCGCCGCTGGCAATCTGCGTCGGCCTGGGTCTCGGCCTTTTGCTCGGTCTGCTCAACGGTCTGCTGGTGCGCAGGCTGAGCATCTCGCCGTTGATCGTCACGCTGGCGATGCTGGCGCTCTATGGCGGCCTTGCCTTCGTCGTCTCCAGCACCGCGGTCTATGGTTTTCCCGAGGCTCTGCTCGAATTGGGGCGGGGCAAGATCTTCGGCATCCAGTACACCGTGATCATCGCCGCATCTGTCTTTGTCATCGGAGCCTTTATCTTGACCAGCACGGTCACCGGCTTGAGGCTCTACGCCATAGGCGGCGACCCGCGCGCAGCCGAACTCTGCGGCATTCCGGTGGGGCGCACGGTGGTTGGCCTCTACGCCGCCAATGGCTTGCTGATCGGCCTGGTCTCGGTTCTGATCGCCGGTCGTCTCGGCAGCATCACGCCGACCATCGGCGTTCGCTTCGAGCTCGACGTGCTCACCGCCGCGATCCTTGGCGGCGTCGCTTTTTCCGGCGGCTCCGGCCGGCCGCTCGGCATCGCCATCGGCGTTGCCACCATCGGCATCCTCAATGCAGGACTGATCTTCGTCGGCCTGCAATCATGGTGGCAATCCATTTCGGTGGGAAGCATGCTGTTGCTGGCGTTGGTGGCCGACCAGGCTGCGATCGGTTTTCGCGGCCGGCGCGCTCGGGCCGCCGCGACCAACTTCACGGTGGCGGACAATGGTGCCGTCGCCTCGGCCGGCCCTGCCGTGACGGAGGGCAATGGAGAGGCCCCGCAAGGTCCGGCATTCTCGATTGCCGGCGCCCGCAAATCCTACGGCGCGCTGACGGCATTGGAAGAGGCGAGTTTCACGGTCGGCAAAGGCGAGATCGTCTGTCTGCTCGGCGACAATGGCGCCGGCAAGTCGACGCTGGTGAAGATTATTTCGGGCGCCATCCAGCCCGATGCCGGCGCGATGACCCTCGAGGGCCAGCCGATTTCCTTCAGGAGCCCGCAGGATGCACGCGGCGCCGGCCTGGAGACCGTCTATCAGGATTTGGCGCTCTGCCCGAACCTCAGCGTCGCCCACAATATGATCCTCGGGCGTGAGGAAACGCGGCGTTGGCTCGGTGTCTTCCCGGTTCGCGACGACCGAAAGGCCGCCGAGCAGTGTCGTGCCCGGCTTGCCGCGCTGGGCGTCACGCTTCGCGACGAAAACGTTCTGGTGCGCTCGCTGTCGGGCGGCCAGCGGCAGTCCATCGCCATTGCCCGCGCGCTTGCCGATCACGTCAAGCTGATCTGCCTCGACGAGCCTACCGCCGCGCTCGGCGTCAAGCAGACCGCGCAGGTCGTCAAGCTGATCCGTTCGATCGCCGCCAGCGGCACCGGCGTCATCCTGGTCACGCACGACCTGTCGACGGTCAGGGCGCTGGCCGACAGGATCGTCGTGCTCAGCCTCGGCAGGGTGGCTTACGACGGCTCGGCCAAACAGCTGACCGCCGATCAGCTCTGGGGCCTGATGGCAAGCGGGACGCTGGCGCCCGCCGCTGGGTAGGAATGCCGATCGCAGGATCTAAAGCTCGAGGCAGACCTTGCCGAAATGCCTTTGCGCTTCGTAGTGCCTGAAGGCGGCGGCGATATCCTGCAGTGGAAAGCTGCTGTCGATGACAGGCTTCAGGCGGTTGACCTCTATCGCACGGATCATGTCCTGCTGGTCGGCTTTGCTGCCGATGGAAATTCCGCTGATGCGGATCTGGTTTGAAAACAGCGCCGGGATTGAAACTTCTGCTGCAAAGCCGGTCAGGACGCCGATGAGTGCGATATGCCCGCCTGTCCGGCAGGCCGCTATCGACTGCGCCAGCGTCGCCGGTCCGCCGACCTCGATCACATGATCGACGCCGCGTCCGTCCGTCAGTTCCCTGGCCCTGCCGCCCCACTGCGGCACCGCCTTGTAGTTGATGACGCTGTCGGCCCCGAGTCGTCTGAGCTTCTCCAGCTTCCCTTCATCGGACGAGGTGGCGATGACCCTTGCGCCGGCGGCCTTGGCAAATTGCAGCGCAAACAATGACACGCTGCCGGTGCCAAGGATCAGCACCGTGTCGCCGGGCTTTACCTTGCCGCATGTCACCAGCCCGCGCCAGGCGGTGACGCCCGTGCAGGTCAGCGTTGCCGCCTCGAGATGCGTATAGCCCGCCGGCGCCCTGGTGAATGCGTGCGCCGGCATGCACACATACTCGCTGGCGAAGCCGTCGAAACTGTCTCCGGGAATGTCGCGGCTTGTATCGGATCTCATGTCGCCGGCCAGCCACCAGGGGTAGAAAACACTGACGACGCTGTCGCCCGGCTTGAACGTGTCGACGCCGTCACCGATCGCGATCACCTCGCCGGCGCCATCCGACAGCGGCACGCGGCCTTCGGCGAGCGGCACCTTGCCTTGTACGGCGAAATCGTCGCGCATGTTCAGCGCGCAGGCGCGAATCCTGACCAGCATTTCTCCCGGCCCAGGCCGGGGCTGATCCACCTCGACCAGGTCGAGCTTGTCCAACCCGCCCGGCGCTCTCAGCCTGACCAGCTTCATAGTCTCTCTCCGACGTAAAGAGCGTTAGCATGGCGGCGGCGGTCCAGCCTATCGCCGGACCGGCCGGCCGGAAATCACGCGCAGCCAAGGCGCCAGATGGACGGCGCTCATCAAGAGATACATCAGCGGCATGCCGGTGAGCGGGGAGGCATCGGCCCCCAGGCACGACATGACGCCGTCGCCAGCGTGAATGCAGGTGAGCAGCGCCATCACGGCGAAAACAGGGGCCGCGGCGAGGCATAGCCACTCGGCGGTGCGGAGAGAAACTGCATCGGAGCATTGAGGGACCTCACTGCCGGTGCCTGTGCCGATATCGCTCATGGTCATAATCCCTTGATGATCAATGCCCGGGTTTCCTGTCCCGTGAGGGACAGGAAACCAAGCTGGATGGGCGCCGCTCCAGGTCCTTACTTGCCGTCCTTGTTGCGGAACGCGGCTTCGCCGGCCGCCGACACTTCCTCCCACGTCTTGTCGGGTGCGGCGTCGTAATTGTCGTGCCAGTTCCACCAGCTGTAGAGCTCGGTCTGCGGATAGCCTTCGGGCGAATCCTCCCAGATTTCCTGGCGGCCGAGCGGCGTTGCGTCGAGGTAGCTCCAGACCGTGCCCATCTGCTCGTCGCCGCGGTTGTTGATGAAGTAGGTGCGATAGACTTTCTTGCCGTCCTGGATGAACACGTTGTGGCCGTGCCATTCGTCGACGCCGAAATCCTTGTCGAAACTGTCGGTGATTGTGTACCAGGGCATCTCCCAACCCATCCGCTGCTTCAAGCTGGCAATGTCGGCCTGCGGCGCGCGGGAGGCATAGGCAAGCGTGGTGTTGCGGGCGTTCAGATGGGCGAGATGGCCGACCTGGTCGGCGCCGAGCGAACAGCCGCGGCAGGCATGTTCGGGCCAGCCGTGGACGCCGGGTTCGTAGAAGGCGCGGTAGACGATCAACTGCCGCCGGCCCTCGAACAAATCGAGCAGGCTCGCTTTGCCGTTGGGACCCTCAAACACATAAGCCTTGTCTACTTCCATCCATGGCATGCGCCGGCGCTCGGCCGACAGCGCGTCCCTGGCGCGCATCGTTGCCTTTTCCTTCACCAGCATCTTTTCGCGCTCGGCTTCCCATTCTTGCCTTGAAACGACCGGTGGGGTCTTCATTGCCACGTGCTTGGTCATTGCTTGTTTCCTTTGCCAGTTGTTGAGCCGTTGTGGCTTGTCGTTGCCTGTTGATCGTGAGGCAGGCTAGGGCCGCGAGGCGGCGAGGGCGGAGTTACAAATGTGACGGCATTTGCAGGCGGGCCACCGCAGCAGGGGTGGCGAGGCCGCACGGTGGGCTCGAAGTCCTCGGAAGCAGGCATGGTCGGTTTTTCCTTATTGAGAAGCTTAACACGACTGTCTGAGATGCTCAGGCTAGCGAATGCGAATATTGCCGTCAACGCAGGCCTGGGCGTCTTCAACCAGTCCAGATGGCTAGGTCGCCGTCCGCGGCTTGCTGCTTGGCGGTGGTGACTTAAGTTAGGGCCGATAAGGGGAGCGGTGGGAGTTACAAATGTGACGGGATTTGCATGGACTCGCTGATCACCGCGGCAGGGCTGGCGCTGGCGGCGGGCAATCCGCTGGCGGCACTCGACCGCGTCGCCTTGCGCGAGGATGCCCCGGCGCTGGCGTTGCGCGGCATTGCCATGGCGCAGCTCGGCGATTTCGATCGCGCCAAAGTACTGTTGCGTAGGGCCGGCCGTGCCTTCGGTCCAAAGGAGGCGGTGGCGCGCGCCAGGTGCGTTGTCGCCGAAGCCGAGATCGCACTTGTTTCGCGTGATCTCGGCTGGCCGTCCAAGGCGCTCGACGCGGCGCGGTCGACATTGGAAAAGCATGGCGACCGGCTGAACGCGGCGCATGCCGGGCATCTCAAAGTGCGCCGCCTGCTGCTGATCGGCCGCCTCGACGAGGCTGAAGACGTGCTGGCTGGGCTCGATCCGTCGCCGCTTCCGCCGGCCTCACGCGCCGCGCATGAACTCGCGGTTGCCGGCATCGCCATGCGGCGCCTGAAGACGAAGGCCGCGCGCGCAGCCCTTGAGTGGGCGCGCCATGCCGCCCGCCGGGCCGGCATTCCGGGTCTCATGGCGGAGGTCGACAGCGCCTTCCTGGCGCTGGAGACGCCGGCGGCGCGGCTGATCGCAGGCGGCGAGGAGCATCCGCTGTTGCTCGAAGAGGTCGAGGCGCTGCAGGCGTCGCGCGCGCTGGTCGTCGATACGTTCCGCTATATCGTGCACAAGCAGGAAACAACGATCTCGCTGGCAACGCGGCCGGTGCTGTTTGCGCTGGCGCGCGCGCTTGCCGAAGCCTGGCCGGCGGATGTGCCGAGGGCGACGCTGATTGCCCGCGCCTTTGGCGGCCGGCATGCCGATGAATCGCATCGCGCCAGGCTGCGGGTCGAGATCGGCCGGCTGCGCGCCGAATTGCGGCCGCTGGCGGGCATCGGCGCGACCAGCCAGGGCTTTGCGCTAAAGCCGCGCGAAGCAGGCTCCGTGGCGGTGCTGGCGCGGCCGATCGAGGAGCGGCACGCCGCGGTGCTGGCCTTCCTGGCCGATGGTGAATCCTGGGCCAGCTCGGCGTTGGCGCTGGCGCTGGGCGCCGGACAGCGCAGCGTACAGCGGGCGCTCGAGCAGTTGGCCGAGACCGGCAAAGTGCAGTCCTTCGGCCACGGCCGGGCGCGGCGCTGGATGACGCCCCCGGTCGCTGGTTTCACGACCACCTTGTTACTCCCGTCGCCGCTGCCGAACGGCTAGGAAAGGTGACCATGATCGAGGACCAGGACATGAAACATTCAGCAGCGGAAATCCTGCGCGAATACGGGCCCTTTCCTGATGTCGACACCGTGCACGGCGTGAGCTTCGACGGACAGAATGTCTGGTTTGCGACGGGCGAGCGGCTGACCGCCTTCGATCCGGCAAGCGGCGAGACGCTGCGCTCGATCGATGTCGCGGCACATGCCGGCACCGCCTATGACGGCCGGCATCTGTTCCAGCTCGCCGGGGACCGCATCCAGAAGATCGACCCCGATACCGGCAAGGTGCTCTCCACCATCCCGGCGCCCGGCGGCGGCCGCGATTCCGGCATGACCTGGGCCGAGGGCACGCTCTGGGTGGGGCAGAACCGGGAGCGCAAGATCCACCAGATCGATCCCGAGACCGGGAAAATCCTGCGCACCATCGACTCAAACCGCTTCGTCACCGGAGTCACCTGGGTCGATGGCGAGCTCTGGCACGGCACCTGGGAAGGCGACCAGAGCGATGTCCGGCGCGTCGATCCGCAAACTGGCAAGGTGCTGGAACGGCTCGACATGCCGGCGGGGGCGGGCGTTTCCGGGCTCGAATCCGACGGCGGCGACCGCTTCTTTTGCGGCAGCGGCCCCGGCGGCATGGTGCGATCGGTGCGTCGGCCGAAGTAAGGCCGTCAAGTATTGGGCCGGCAGCGTATTTCCTACGGTCATCCCGCCGAGATCATATCCCGGAGCCGTCGAGCAGCGGGACGTCTTCGCCTTGCCACGGACTTGGCATTGAAGCCCGGCTCAGATTGGCCGTCGGCAGCGGCATCCAGCATTTCAACTCCGGTTCGGGGTATTCGATCACCCGTCCTGGCGACGAATCGGAAGAGCGCCAGCCCTCCGTGCCGAACTGGTCGGCGCGCGACCAGTAAGCGAGGTCGACCTCGGCCGGCCCCTGCTCCGATGGCCTGACCGTGACCAGGATGCGGCTGCCGTCCTTGGGCGCGCTCGCCATGTGCCGCCAGCGATCGGGTTCGTCCATTCTCATGTCCTCCTGCACGTTGCAGGGATAGTCGCCGCGCTCTTGGCAGCGGTCAACCCGAACTTTGCCCAAGCACGAGATCTGTTTAGTACTCCCGCGCCGTCGGCCGAAACTGGATCTGGTTCATGTCGACCTCGTCGGGCTGGCTCACGGCGAACGCCCACATGGCGAAAGAATCCGGGTGCCGGGCCGCAACAGGAAAATCGAAGCCGGCATGTGAACGGGCTCACATGCCGCCACTGCAAGGAACGCTATGGGACGTCCGGCCATGACAGGGGTTTCGGATGACACTTGCTGATCTGTCTTTTTATCTCTTCACTATTTTCAATGGCTTGCGCGTGGTGTCCTACCTGCCGCAGATCGTGCGGGTGGCCCGGGACAGGCACGGGGCGTCGGCGATTTCCTACGCGACCTGGCTGTTGTGGACAGGCGCCAACGCCACGACGGGACTCTACGCCCACATCAATCTGAACGATCCCGCTCTGGCGGCGATCAACTGGCTGAACGCCGTATGCTGCGTGCTGGTCATCGCGCTCACCGCCTACAAGCGCCATCGCGCACGGCTTCCAGTTGAGGAAGCCGCAAGCCGGTCGGAAGCGACCGCTCTGATGGTCGACAATGTCTGCTGAAGATCACCGCGGCAGATTGCGCTTTTCGAGGCCGCTCTCAGACATGCACGGTGCCATGCGAAAGCTCGCCATCGTCGCTTGAGATGAGGAAAGCGGCTGCGAGCAGGCCGACATAGAACAGCCCGACCATGCACGCGACATAGATGCCTGGAACCGGGCCGAGCTGCGCCACGCGCGCGGCGTCGAGAAATGACGCGCCCAAGCCTATCGGCGACCCTTCGCGCTGCAGACTGGGCGTCGTGATCTTCAGCACCCACGCCAGCATCAGGATCGTGTACATGAAAATGTAGTTGCGGCGCAGCCGGCGCACCAACGCCGCGCGTTGCGAGATCAGGAAGCGCGGCGAACGCAGGCCTTCGCCGACGATGGCCAGCCAGTTGGAGGCGTAGTCGGGCTGCGGCGAGAAGATCTGCGCGAAATAATAGCGCTCGAACTGGCGCACCCTGGCCCGGTAGACGTCGAAGAAACGATAGCGCCGCGCCTCGATCCATAGCAGCAGCGTGGTCAGCAGCATGGCAAAGAGCAGCACCCCGTGATGGGCGCTGGGCGTCGAGAGTGAGACTGAGAGCATGGCGGCGACGACAGTAATCGCCCAGTTGCTGGTACGGTCCAGCCGGTCGCGCCAGCCGGCCATGCGGGCGATTTCGGCGCGGTGGAAATGCGACATGGTGGCCACGAATTCCGATGAGGTGAGCTTCAGCGCGAACGCATCAGACGCCCGCGGCGCTGCAGCCGCTTCGTCGGTTTTCACGGTCTTGACCTGGGACATCCCTTGCCATGCGCCTCCCAACGCCATGGCCGGCCGAAACGACGCCGGTCATCCCCATCTGCGCAACGCGCAATCGGTTGAAAATGTTCCGTCGCCGGCCCGGGTCTCGGCGGTTTATCCGCAGTCAGATAGGCCTGTTATGCGATTCAGGTAATGAGTAACCTGCGGCGCGCCAAGGGAGCGTGGCGTGCAACCGATCTCGCCCGCAAACGTTATACCGGGCACGATGAGGGGGTGCATGTCCTTCGTGGTCAACCGGCGCCGGCCGGTCGCGCTTGCCGCGGCAGCTTTCGCATTCATCCCGGCCGCATCGTTGGCAGCCGAAAAGACCGGCATGTCCAGCGAGGGCATTTTCGTTCTCGAAATCCTCCTTCTGCTTCTCGTCGGCCGCGGCATCGGCGAATTGCTGGAGCGTCTCGGCCAGCCGGCGGTGATGGGTCAGCTCATCGGCGGCATCCTGCTCGGGCCATCGCTGCTCGGCTGGCTATTGCCGGAAGCAGAACGCGTGATCTTTTCAGGCGACGCCACCCAAAAGAGCATGATCAGCGCCATCGCCCAGCTCGGCGTGTTGATGCTTCTGTTGCTCACCGGGATGGAGACGGATCTGCGGCTGGTGCGCAGGGTCGGCCGTGCGTGCTTTTCCATCTCCGCCGCGGGCGTCGCCGTGCCTTTCGCGCTCGGCTTCACCGCCGCACAGTTCATGCCGGCCTCGCTGCTGGCCGACGGAACCGAGCGCATTATCGCCGGTCTCTTCCTCGGCACGGCGCTGTCGATCTCCTCGGTCAAGATCGTCGCCATGGTGGTGCGCGAGATGAACTTCATGCGCCGCGATCTCGGTCAGATCATCGTCTCGTCGGCCATCATCGAGGACACGATCGGCTGGGTGATCATCGCCATCACCATCGGCATCGCCACCAAGGGGCGCATCGAGCTCGGCAGCCTTGCCTTCACCATTGTCGGCGTCGCCGCCTTCATGGGGTTTTCCTTCACGATTGGCCGCCGCATCGTCTTCGACGCCATCCGCTGGACCAACGATACGTTCCGCAGCGAATACGCCGTCGTCACCGTCATTCTCGCCATCATGGGCGCAATGGCGCTGATCACCGATCTGATCGGCGTCCACACCGTGCTCGGCGCCTTCGTCGCCGGCATACTGGTTGGGGAATCGCCGATCCTGTCGCGTCATATCGAAGGGCAATTGCGCGGCGTCATCATGGCGCTGTTCATGCCGGTTTTCTTCGGCGTCGCCGGCCTTTCGGCGGATCTCACCGTGCTTGTTGACCACGAGCTTGCGCTACTCACGGCCGCTTTGGTGCTGATCGCCAGCTTCGGCAAATTCGCCGGCGCCTTCATCGGCGCCGAGCTTGCCGGCTTGAGCCGCAAGGAAGGCATCGCCGTCGGTTGCGGCATGAACGCGCGCGGCTCGACCGAAGTCATCGTCGCCTCTATTGGCCTGTCGATCGGCGTTCTGTCGCACAATCTTTTCACCATGATCGTGACCATGGCCGTCATCACCACGCTCGCCATGCCGCCGACCTTGCGTTGGGCACTCGGCCGCTTGCCGATGGGCGAGACCGAGAAGAAGCGTCTGGAGCGCGAGGAGATCGACCAACGCGGCTTCATCGCCAATCTGGAACGACTGCTGGTGGTGACCGATGAGGGCGTTGTCGGCCGCTTTGCTGCTTACCTCGCAGGAGTCGTGGGCGCCGGCAGGCCGACGACGGTGCTGCATGCCCGAGGCGAGGGGGAGGAGGCCGAGCCCGGCACGGATGCGAAGCTCGAGCCGATCGAAAAGGGTGCCGAGGACAGCCGCGAGGCCGCCAGGAGTTCGGACGAGGAGCTGGCCCGCGCGGCGCCTGTCACGCGGCGCCACGAGGCCGAGCTTTCGGCCGAAACGGTTGCCAAGGAGGCGCGCAAAGGCTATGGGCTGCTGCTGATCGGGCTCGGCCGCGCGGTCACGTCGAAAGGTGGGTTTGCCCGCCGCATCAACGAGATCGCCGGCGCCTTCGAGGGCCCGCTATGCCTGGTGCTGAAGGCGACCGGCGCCGGCCGCCAGATGCCAAGGCTAGGACCTGAAGGCGGGAAGATTCTGGTTCCGGTCAACGGCACCGCGATCGCCCGCCGGGGTGCAGAAATGGCGCTGGCGATTGCAGCGGTCACGGGTGCGCGGGTCAAGATACTTTATGTCGCGCGCGTCGGCCGCGACGAACCGCGCGACACTGTCTCGCATCGCCGCAGGGAGGCGGTGCTGAAGGATACCGTCGCACTAGCCGACCGCTATGGCGTCGAGATCGAGACGGCCATCCGCAGCCGGGCCGCCGCCGCCGATGCCATTGCCCGCCAGGCCGGCAGGGGGGCGGCGCTGATCGTCATGGGCGTGGCGCGGCGCCCTGGCGAGGAACTCTTCTTCGGCGAGACGACTACCGGCGTGCTGCAGCGCTGCCAATGCCCGGTGGTGCTGATCTCGGACGCCAGGCTCAGCCGCGACGACGAGGGCAGGGAAGAGCTGCGCTCGGGAACGGGGACAGGGTGATGAGTATTTCCCCTCGAGGGGAAATTTCGCTCATGCCGCCTGCAGCCTCTCTCGGCCGGGCTGCGGCGGGAAGGCGATGGCGATGCCGGCAGCACCGAGGCCGATCAGCGCCGAGCCGATGAACAGCCAGGAATAGCTGGCATAGGCGTCGAAGATCATGCCGCCGGCGAGCGGGCCGAACGACATGCCGAGGCTGGACAACAGGGTCGCGGCGCCAAGCATCGTGCCGATGATGCGTGGCCCGAAATAGTCGCGCGCCAGAACCGCATAGAGCGGCATGACGCCGCCATAGGTGGCGCCGAAGATGATCGCCAGGAGATAGAACTGCTCGAGATTGCCGACGGCGAGATAGGCGGCGATCACCACCGCCTGGATGGCGAGGCCCACGATCAGCACCGGCTTGGCGCCCAACCTGTCGCCGAGCACGCCGTAGAGCACGCGCCCGCCAAGGCCGGCAAGGCCCTCGACGCTGTAGATCGACACGGCTGCCATCGGCGCCACGCCGCACGACATGGCATAGCTCACCATGTGGAAGATCGGCCCCGAATGCGCTGCGCAGCAGGCGAAGAAGGTCATGCCCAGCACCAGGAATTGCGGCGAGCGCAGCGCCTGGCCGACTGACATGCCGGGGGCCGCGGCAGGCGCGGGCGCGCTGCCATCCGCTGCCGCGACCGCCGTCGACGGCTGGCGCACCAGGAAGACGGCCGGCAGCAACAGCACCCAGGCCATGATGCCGATATCGAACATGGCGGTACGCCAGTCGTAGGCGGTGATCAGCCAGCGCGCGAAGGGTGAAATGGTCATCGGCGCCACGCCCATGCCGGCCGAGACCAGCGACACGGCCAGGCTGCGATGGGTCTCGAACCAGGCGGTGGTCAGCGCGATCATCGGCGCGAAGAAGGCGCTGGCCGCCAGCCCGACGATGACGCCATAGCTCAGCTGGAAGACTAGCAGCGATTGGGCTCGGCTCGCCACCACCAGCGACAGGCCGAGCAGCACCGCGCCGGCAAAAACCACCGGGCGGGCGCCGACACGGTCATAGATGGCGCCCCAGGCGAAACCGCCTGCACCCATCACCAAGAAATTCAGCGTCATGGCGCTGGAAATGCCGGTTCGCGACCAGTTGGTGTCGAGCGCCATCGGCTCGAGGAAGATCGCCAGCGAAAACATCGCGCCGAGCGCCACACAGGTCATCAGCGCGCCGCACGCGACGATCACCCAACGGTAGGAATTGTTCATGCTCTTCTCCCGAGATCGGTTTCGATGCGGCGCCACTCGCTCCAGCTCCGTTGCGCCGCTTGCGTCCGAAGGACGTTGGCGGGATTTCGAATCCGACAATCCGGTCGCATTTTTTATCCGGTCTGCGTGGAAGTCCATCCGGATATGACAAAAGCAGGGTGTAAGGCTGCCAAGCGCGCCGACAAGATAGACTGCCGAATTGACGAGCCGCTCCGCGGCACTAGCTTTGTGGTCTCGCGACGGGAGATATCGCTCATGGAACTGCATCGCGGCCGCCTCATCGACCACGTCCAGCTGGTGGTCAGGGACCTCGCGGCGAGCCGGCGCTTCTATGAAGCCGTCTTCAAGATGCTCGGCATTCCGATCGGCGGCGAGGCCGAGGACTATTTCTGGGCCGACGAGCTGTTCATCTCAAGCCTCGACAGCCGGGCGGCGAGGGGACAACTGACCGGGCGCCATCATCTGGCCTTCCAGGCCAGGGATAACGCCATGGTCGATGCCTTCTACAGGGCCGGCCTCGATGCCGGCGGGGCCGACAATGGCGCGCCGGGTGAGCGGCCCTACCACCCCGGCTATTACGCCGCCTTCCTGCTCGACCCCGACGGCAACAACATCGAGGCGGTGTTTCACGGGCCGGCAAAGCGAAGTGCCGCTTCGGTCGAGATCAATTTCTAGCGCAGGTTCACGAGGAGCGGGTTGCGGTGATCCGTCCGGAGTTCTCGTAAAAACAAAGAGTTGAAGCGGTCCACGGATTCAATCGCTGAACTGCTTCACATTGGCGGCGCGTAGCGGTTCACCACCATTCCGCAGGCATAGGCTTTAGAGCCGAGCAGGCGCAATTTCCGGAAGCCGCCACGGTCGAAAATCCGCTCGCCGTCGCCCAGCGCGGCCGGATTGATGAACAGCTGGAACTCATCGACCAGTCCCGCTGCAATCAGCGCCGAGGCAAAGCCGGCGCCGCCGAACACCGCCATGTCGCCTTCACCTTCAGCTTTCAGCGCCTTGACCTCGCGCGGCAGGTCGCCGCTGGCAAGCGTCGTGCGCTCCCACCGCGATGCCGCGAGCTTGTCGCTCAGCACCACCTTGCGCGCCTCGACGATGCGCTGCGCAAAGGCGTAGAAGGGATCGCGCGGATAGTTTTTTGCCGCATTGCCCCAATGGGTTAGATAGCCTTCTTCGGCCATCTTGCGGCTGAGCAGAATGGTGTCGATGCCGGCGAACACCGCGTTGAAATCCTGCTTCAAGTCGTCGTCCCACGGGCAGTTGGCGCCCCATTCCCAGAGCTGCCAGTGCTCATCGCCGGCCGCGCCGACAAAACCGTCGACCGATATCTGTATCTGCAGGATCAGTTTTCTCATCGTCGTTCTCCTGAGCTCTGGTGTCACCAGCGCCAGGTCAGGCGGCGTTGGTTATTGCTTTACTTTCGGAACCATTGACATGAGTGAAAAATGATGTCAATAGTAAAGTGATTTAAAAATGGAAGCATTTAAATGTCGACCAGGGAAAGATCCGGCTGTCCCATCAGCCTATCGCTCGAATTGCTCGGTGACCGCTGGACGCTGCTGATCATCCGCGACATGATTTTCGCCGGAAAAAGGCACTTCCGGGAGTTTCTGCTATCAGGCGAAGGCATCTCGTCGCGCACCCTGGCCGAGCGGCTGCAGACCTTGCAGGATGAGGGCATCGTCACCAGAAGCGACGACCCCACGCACAAGCTCAAGGCGATCTACAAGCTGACGGAGGCGGGCATCGACCTGTTGCCGGTGCTGGCGACGCTCGGCGCCTGGGGCAGCAAATACCGCAACGCCGATGACAAGCTGGCAAGGATCGCCGATGAACTGGCGAGGGGCGGCGAGGCAGCGCTCGAGCAGATAAAGAAGAAGCTGCGCGCCGAGCATGTCGGCTAGGGAGGAACGCCTCCCTTCGCGCTGGTGGCGGGCTAGATCGACACGACGTCGCGCAGCCTCACCCTTCCCATCCCGCAAATCGCTGTGGCCGGAGCCATGTCTGCTTCGGATTGCCATCGCCCGAACCACGGCCTCTTCCAGCCAGCGCGCGGTGGCGGGGGCGGCATGCATGCCGATTGGGCCATGCGCCATGCACGTAGAGCTCTTCGGTCGCGGTGCGGCCGGCGACAGGCAGCCCGTCCGACAGCATGGGGCGATTGCCGGGATAGACATTCGTCACCGGGGGTGAGCCGAGACCGGACAGGATGCGCAGCGTGCGCGCCGCGATGCGAAGGCGTCTCGGCGCTAGCGCGCCGATCCACCTTCTCCAACAAGGGGAGAAGGTGAGGCGCGCCTTGTCCCGCCTGCGCTTCTACGCGTAGCCTAAGGAGCTAGCGGGAGGAGAATCGCTTGGACACCACTGTCGTTATTGTCGGCGCCGGGCCCGCCGGCCTTGCGGTCGGTGCCTGCCTGAAGCGGGCAGGAGTGGATTTCATCCTGCTCGAAAAATCGCAGGAGATCGCGCCCGCCTGGCGGCGGCACTATCGGCGGCTGCATCTGCATACGGTCAAGTCGTTCTCGTCGCTGCCGTTCCTGCCCTTTCCCAAAAACTATCCGCGCTACGTGCCGCGCGAAATGGTGGTCCGCTATCTCGACGACTACGCGGAAAAATTCGATCTGCGCCCGCGCTTCGGTGTGACGGTGAAAGCCATTCGCCTCGGGGACGGCGGTTTTCTGGTCGAGACAGGATCGGACAACCTCAAGGCGCGCCATGTCGTTATCGCCAGCGGTAACAATGCCGAGCCGATCATCCCCCGGCTCCCTGCCATCGAGGCTTTCAAGGGCGAGGTGCTGCACAGCGCCGACTATACGCAAGCGGCGCCTTTTGCCGGCCGCTCGGTGCTGATCGTCGGCATGGGCAACACCGGCGCCGAGATCGCGCTCGACTTGGCGGAAAGTGGCGCGCGTCCGACCATTTCGGTGCGCAAGGGCGTCCACATCGTGCCGCGCCAGCTGTTTGGCGTGCCGATCCAGATGGTCGGCATCGCCAGCCGGCCAATGCCGCAGGCGCTGAACGACTGGATGTTTCCGATCATCCTCGATTTCGCGCTGGGCAAGCTCGAGAAATACGGCATCGTCAGGCCGAAGCAGGGCATCCTGCAACAGATCGACGAAGTCGGCCGCATCCCGGTCATCGACGTCGGCACGGTCGACGCCATCACCAAAGGCGCCATCAAGATCGCGCCCGACATAGCGGGCTTCACCGAGCGCAGCGCTGCGTTCACCGACGGCAGTCAGGAAAATTTCGACGCCGTCATCCTCGCCACCGGCTATCGCCCGGGCTACGAAAAGTTTCTGCCCGTGGAATTGCAGCCGGAGCGCAGTGGCGTCAACGCCCGCGCCTCGCAACTCGGCCTCTACCTCGTCGGCTTCTACAATCCGGTCACCGGTCTGCTCAGGGAAATTGGACGCGAGGCGAAGGCAGTGGCGGCCGACATTGCTCGGCGAGGCTGAAGGGGCGGCGTCGGCCAAGCTGCGGATCTCCCGCCTTGCGGGGAGATCGGCTATCCATCACAGCCGCGCCGCATCGCCCTCATCCAGCAGCCATTGCCGCACGGCTTGCGTCGGTTCTGGGTGCCGTTGCTTGCGCGGCATCACGACATAGAAATCGTGCGTCCCCCGCATCTCCGCGTTGATCGGCTGCACCAGCCGGCCGGCGGCAATGTCGGCGGATACGAGAAACCGGCTGGCCAGCGCGATGCCCTGGCCGGCAATGGCGGCGTCGATCGCGAGGCCTGTCTGGTTGAAGCGCATGCGTTTGGCCTCGGTGGCCATCCTCAGGCCGAGTACTCTCTCCATGAATTCCGGCCACAGATTGTGCGAGTCGTGCAGCAGGACGTGATGCTGGATATCGGCCGCCGCGATCTCGTTCGCGCCGGTCGGCAGCAGGGCAGGGCTGCAGATGGCGATGATCTGCTGTGGAAACAAAAGATCCACCATCAGGCCGGCGCCGGAGGGCAGGCGGCCTTGCCTGACCGCAATGTCGACGCCATCGGCCTGAAAACTCGACAGGCTTTGGCTGGCCAGGATGCGCAAATCGACGAGCGGGTTGTGGGCGACGAACTCCGGCAGTTTGGGGATCAGCCATTTGGTGGCAAAGCTCGGCGTGACGCTGATCGTCAGCCGCGCCGGCTCGGGCCGCAACAGCAGCGTTGCCTTGGAGATCAGCTCGAAGGCGCGGCGAATGTTCGGCGCATAGGCACGTCCCTCATCGGTCAGCGCCAGGCCGCGCGGCAGCCGGTCGAACAGCTTTGCGCCGAGATCCGCCTCCAGCCCGCGTATATGCTGCGCCACCGCCCCTTGCGTCACGTTCAGCTCCTGCGCGGCGATGCGGAAGTTGAGATGACGCGCGGCGGCTTCGAAGGCACGCAGCGCATTCAACGGCGGCAGGCTCAGGAAGGCTTCGGGCATGCAGGAGTTTTTCTACAGCTTGATTTCAGGCTTTCTGGTTCGAACCAGATGGCAAGACCGGCTATATCATCCTTTGAAGTCGCGAGACACACGCCGCAAAACCCCAAGGAGAGAAAAATGAGTGTAGAAAAAGTAGCAGTCGT
Source organism: Mesorhizobium sp. M1004 (assembly GCF_040318795.1). Taxonomy (NCBI): domain Bacteria; kingdom Pseudomonadati; phylum Pseudomonadota; class Alphaproteobacteria; order Hyphomicrobiales; family Phyllobacteriaceae; genus Mesorhizobium; species Mesorhizobium sp. M1004. The sequence goes on along the minus strand of NZ_JAMYNB010000006.1, from coordinate 318,893 downwards.
CGTCGCCGGTGGCAGCGGTATGGGCGCGGCGGCGGCCAAGCGGCTGGCGGCGGACGGGTTCAAGGTCGCGATCCTGTCGTCCTCCGGCAAGGGCGAGGCTCTGGCCAAGGAGCTTGGCGGCCTCGGCGTCACCGGCTCCAACCAGTCGAATGACGATCTGCAGCGGCTCGCGGATCTGACGCTCGAGCGCTTTGGCCGCATCGACGTGCTGGTCAACAGCGGTGGCCACGGGCCACGCGCGCCGATCCTCGAAATCACCGACGAGCAGTGGCACACCGGTCTCGACGTCTATCTGATGAACGTCATCCGGCCGGTGCGCATCGTGGCGCCGCAGATGGTCAAGCAGAGGGCTGGCGCCATCATCAACATCTCGACCGCCTGGGTGGTCGAGCCGAGCCCGATGTTCCCGACATCCGCCGTGTTCCGCGCCGGGCTTGCCGCCTACACCAAGATCTTCGCCAACACCTACGCCGCCGACAATGTGCGCATGAACAATGTGCTGCCCGGCTGGATCGACAGCCTGCCGGCCACCGAGGAGCGCCGCGACAGCGTGCCGATGCAGCGCTACGGCACGTCGGAGGAGATCGCCGCGACCATCGCCTTCCTCGCTTCCGAAGGTGCGGGCTACATCACCGGCCAGAACATCCGCGTCGACGGCGGCATCATCGGCGCGATCTGACCGCGCCGGTCGCCTTGCGTGAGCCGGCGCGTCACTCCTTCACCGCGCCGGTCATCGACGAGACATAGTGCTCGACGAAGAACGAATAGAGCACCACCACCGGCAGCGAGCCGATCAGCGCTCCCGCCATCAGCGCCCCCCATTCGTAGACGTCGGAGCGCACCAACTCGGTCAGCACACCCACCGGCACGGTCTTGTTTTCCGAGGACTGGATGAATGTCAGCGCATAGATGAACTCGTTCCATGACAGGGTGAAGGCGAATATGCCGGCGGAGATCAGGCCCGGCACCGACAGCGGCAGCACGATCTTGGTGAGGATCTGCCACCGGCTCGCTCCGTCTATCAGCGCGCATTCTTCCAGTTCGAACGGGATGGAGCGGAAGTAGCCCATCAACAGCCACGTGCAGAACGGCACCAGGAAGGTCGGATAGGTAAGGATGAGCGCGAAGGGCGTGTCGTAGAGCCCGAGGTTGAACACCATCACCGACAGCGGAATGAACAGGATCGAGGGCGGCACCAGATAGGCGAGGAAGATGCCGAGGCCGACCTGCCGCGCCCCGGAAAAGCGCAACCGCTCGATCGCATAGGCGGCGAACACCGACGCCAGCAGCGACAGGAACGTAGCGGCGGTCGAGATGATGATCGTGTTGAGCAGCCAGCCCGGATAGGAGGTCTCGAACAGGAGATAGCGGATGTGCTCCAATGTCGGATGCACCACCCAGAACGGATTGAACTGCGCATAGTCGGTCATTTCGAGATTGGGTTTAACCGCCGTGATCGTCATCCAGTAAAACGGAAACAAAAGCACGAAGACGAACACCAGCAGCGGCAGATAGACCGTCACCACGCGGCGCGGCAGGCTCTGCAGGTAGCCCATGCCGCCTTCGTTGATATCCCCACGTTTCGCCTTCCTTGTCGCGGCCGTCTTGACCATGTCAGTCTCCGCCGCCTTGTTGCCATTTGCGGCGTTGCAGGCCGAAATAGCTGAACAGGATCGCCGCCAGCAGGAACGGGATCATGGCCACCGCGATGGCCGCGCCCTCGCCAAGCTGGCCGCCGGAAATGCCGCGCTGGAAAGACAATGTCGCCATCAGATGCGTGGCATTCACCGGTCCGCCCCGGGTCAGCACGTAGATCAGCTGGAAATCGGTGAAAGTGAACAGCACCGAGAAGGTCATGGTGATGGCGATGATCGGCGTCAGCAGCGGCAGAGTCACATAACGAAACAACTGCCAGCGACTGGCGCCGTCGAGCGTGGCCGCCTCGTAGAGCGACTGCGGAATGGTCTGCAGGCCGGCGAGCAGCGTGATGGCGACGAAAGGAATGCCGCGCCAGACGTTGGCGGCGATAACCGAAGCGCGCGCATTCTCCGGATCGCCGAGGAAATTGATGCGGTGGTCGATCAGGCCCATTTGCTGCAGCGCCCAGGACAGGATCGAGAACTGCGAATCGTAGATCCACCAGAAGGCGATGGCTGACAGTACGGTGGGCACCACCCACGGCAGCAGGACTATCGCGCGGAAGAACGATTTGAACGGCAGGTTTTCATTGAGGATGAGCGCCAGCCACAGGCCGAGCACGAACTTCAGGATCGAGGCGCTGACCGTGTAGAGCAGCGTGTTGAAGACGGAGAGCCAGAAGACGGTGTCATTCCAAAGGTACTGATAATTCTCGACGCCGATGAAGATGCCGGGGCGGCCGATCCGGGCATCGGTGAAACCGAGCCAGACGCCCAGCCCGAGCGGATAGGTCAGGAAGACCAGCAGCAGCGCCGCCGCCGGCAGCATGAAGCCGAAGCCCAGCGCGTTGCGGCTTTCGGAGATCCGCGAAAGCATCGACGGACGCGGCTGGGCGGCAACGGACGGCACGGCCATGGAGGGCTCCTCATCGGGGAATCAGGTCACGGCGTCAACGGCCGCCATGGGATTGTGCGACGGGCCGGGCAGCGCACTAGACGCTGCTCGGCGGTGCCGTGATCAAACGCGGTAGTAGCGGTTGGCGCGCTTCTCCGCCTCCTCCATCGCCTCCTGCGGCGTCGCCTGGCCGGTCACCGCCTTGGCAAACATGTCGACCAGGACATAGTCGGCCATGGTCGCCGCCGAGGCATAGCCGAGCGGCCCGGCATAGCCGTTGGGGCGCAGCGTCGCCGAGGCCTTGGCATAGGCGGCATTGTTCGGGTCGGCCGTCCACACTGGATTGTTGTCGAAGGCCTTCAGCGTCTGGCAGCAATAGCCCGCCGAGGAGGTGATCCAGTCGGTCATCTGCGGATCCTCGAACATGAACTGCAGATAGGCCTTGGCCGCATTGGGGTAGGGCGTGTAGTTGAAGATGACGGCGGTGGTCACCTGGAACAGTTCGACCGATTTCCCGACGGGACCGATCGGCAGGTTGGTGGTGCGGATGTCCTTGGCGATCTCAGCCAGCTTCGGATCGTTGTCCTTGTTGATCTTGGCCGTATTGTAGGCGGAAATGCCGTTGGCGATGACGCCGAGTTCGCCGGCCAGGAAGGCGCGGTTGTTATTGACGTCGAGCCAGCTTTCGGTCCCGGGAATGAAGGTCTTGTAGAGTTCCTGCGCGTATCCGATCGCCTTTAGCGTCTCGGGGCTGTTGATCGCCACCTTGCCGCTCTCGTCGACCATCTGGCCGCCATGGCTCCACAGCAGCCAGTGCGCGTAATTGTTGCCGTCGCCGACGCCGTGGCCGTGCGTGAAGCCGGCCGGATGTCCCTTCGCCTGCAACGCCTTGCAAAGCTCGAGGAAGCCTGCCGTGTCCTTCGGAAATTCGGAGAAGCCGGCCTCCTTCACCCAGCTTTCGCGATAGACGATGGCATTGCCGATCGTGGCCAGCGGCAGGCCGACGAACTTGCCGTCCCGCGTCGCATATTGCTTTGGTCCGTCGTGCCAGCCGCCATATTTCGAGCCCAGATACTCGCCGAGCTCGGTCACGTCGTGCAGCTTGTCGGGATATTGATGCGGGTCGTCGAACCAGACGAACATGAGGTCCGGGCCGGAACCGACATTGGCCGCGACCGCTGCCTTGGGGCGAATGTCCTCCCAGCTTTCCTTGTCGACACGAACCTCGACACCTGTCGCCTCGGTGAAGCGCTTGGTGTTGGCCAGCCATTGATCCTCATCGCCCTTGACGAAGGGCGACCAGCGCAGCAGCCGCAGCTTTGCGCCTTCCTCGGGCTTGTATTTCAAGCCCTCCTGGGCAAAAGCCGGCGAGCCGACGAACCGGCTTCCCAGAGCTCCCGCCGCGGCACCTGCGGTCGTGCGGATTACATCGCGTCTCGTGAATTTCATGGTCGTCTCCTCCGGTTTATCTTCCTTGCTATGCGGTCCTTACCATCCGTTACGCGTTTCAAATCGTGTTCCGGTCGTGCCGTCAAAGAGATGAATCAGGCCAGGCGCGGCAGAGAGCCGTATGGATTCGCCCGGTGTTAAGGCATGGCGTTCGCGGAAATTGGCGACGATCTCGTCGCCGCCGGCGGTGCGGCCGATGATCTGCACTTCCGACCCGGTCGGCTCGACCACCGCGACGGTGACTGGAATGCCTTGGGCTGACGATAGCCGCAAATGCTCGGGCCGTATTCCCAGCACCACCGGATGACCGTTGCCAACGGCCGGCGCGCCGGCCAGCGGCACGGAAATTCCCCCGGCGCCGCGAAAGGACGGAGACCCGTCGGTGACGATCTCGCCCTTGATCAGGTTCATGGCGGGCGAGCCGATGAAACTGGCGACGAAGAGATTGTTTGGCCTGTCGTAGAGCTCCAGCGGCGGTCCGATCTGTTCGACGATGCCGTCATGCATGACGACGATCTTGTCGGCCATGGTCATGGCCTCGATCTGGTCGTGGGTGACATAGACTGTGGTCGTCTTGAGCCGCTGGTGCAGTTCCTTGATCTCGGCGCGCATCTGCACCCTGAGCTTGGCGTCGAGATTGGAGAGCGGTTCGTCGAACAGGAAAACCTGTGGATCGCGCACGATCGCCCGGCCCATGGCGACGCGCTGGCGCTGGCCGCCGGAAAGCTGGCGCGGATATCGCGTCAGCAATGGCACCAGCCCGAGGATTTCGGCGGCGCGCTGAATGCTGGTAGCGCAATCGGCCTTCGAAACACCTTTGAGCATGAGCGAGAACGCCATGTTCTCGGCGACCGTCATGTGCGGGTAGAGCGCGTAGTTCTGGAACACCATGGCAACGTCGCGCTCTTTCGGCGCAACGTTGTTGACGACCCGATCCCCGATCGCGATCTCGCCCCGAGAAATCTTTTCCAGGCCGGCGATCATCCTGAGAAGGGTCGATTTTCCGCAACCCGACGGGCCGACCAGCGTGACGAATTCGCCGTCGTCGATATCCACACTGACGCCATGCAGGACCTCGACGGTACCGAACGATTTGTAAACATCGCCGATCGCGACAGACGCCATCGATCTCCTCCCGAATGCTTCTTGCGACGCCCCGAAGGAAACCGCTCCTCTCCCGCCTCGCGACCGTCTCCCATTCCCCCAACAGGTCGCGTGACGATCAGACGGTAGCGCTACCAAGCCTGCCTGTAAAGCGGCCATGCGGCCGGTGCTCTTGTCGTTCGGAACACCGGCGCAATGACCGGTTCGCCGGCAAACTACCCCCCATTCACAAAAGCCAGCACCAGCTTCTGCAGGTTTCCGCCGGGGCCGAATTCGACCCGGTCGAAGTCGCGGCTCGCCTGCCGCTGAGCCAGCGAGATCTGGGCGAGTTGCCTCGTCAGCTCGGTTCTGATCTTGCTGCAGGCGGGGTCATCAGTAACGGTCAGGCCGACGCTCACCGCCTCGATCTTGCGCACCATCTCGGCGATGGCTGCGCCATGCACTCTCTCGTGGGCGGCGAGCCCGGCGATGAACACCGTCCAGTTCTTCTGGACGGAAGCCGGCAACGGTTCGGCCGGCTTCGGCAAGGTGTAGGTGATGATCAGTTTCGGGCGCGCCGATTTGAGCACGCAGGCGTCGCCTTGCGGCCTGTAGTCCCTGGTCCAGGTCAGCTTGAAATTGGTGTGCGCAATGACCCGACCCTTGCCGAGCAAGGGGCCGGCTTCGCCGATCGCGGCATAGAGTTCCGGGCCGGTCCGCCCTGCGATGGCGTAGGTCTCGACCTTTTCGACCGGCTTCCAGTCGGCGCGTGCCGGCGACGCCAGCAGGGAGGCCGCGAACAGGAGAAAGAACATGGCTGGTTTCATGGAAACGTCAGAGACACTGGGCTGAGGCAAAGATCAACCCGGCGCAATGCACTCAGGTCCCACGGCAGGCCGCGTCATAGTCGGCCAGCACCTGATCGACAGCTTCGAGAAGGATAGCCTCGGGATTGCCCGCCGGCCCGAGTTCGGCCGGCAGCGCCGGCAGGAATTGCCGCATCAGCGTTTCGGGAATGGCAACGTCGTCCAGCGCCTTGCGCAGGCGCTCGACGGCCGCGACAGCGGTGGGGTTGCTCCAATAATAGCGGATGCGGTCGCTGTAGCTGTAATGCCGCTGCACATAGAGCTCTGCTTCATTGCCATGATAGTGGCTGTGCCAATGGCCGGGGGCTGCCAGCATCGCGCTTTCCATGGTCCGGGCGAGCGACCGGTCGCCATAGTCCCTGGCCATTTCGGAGGCGATCAGGTCGAGCCCGTAAAGCGCCTCGCGCAAGGCGAAGGTCAGGCCGGGGCCGACCTTGAGGATAGGAAAGCCGTTTGCGACCAGCGCGGTCAAAGCCGCACGGGTCTGGTAGTCGGTCGAATGCGCCTCGTAGACGAGCGACGGCTGCTCATCGAGCAAGCCGGTCAGGCCCTTGGATTTTTCGGGCGCGTAGGCGACGACATTCTGGCTGCCGAATTCCACGCCCGGCTGCACCACCACGGCCATGACGCGGCTGAACGCCTCGGTCAGGCCTTCGCGGGCAAAGATCTCCCGGTGAACCTCGATCGTGCGCCGCGCCGCCGCCGCCTCGGTCGGCTTCAACTCGCTGATCGCATGGTCGACGCCGCCGGGGGCGGGAACTTCGGTGCCGATGATGTAGACCGGCAAGGTGCTGCCTGCGGCGTGCGCGCCCGTTTCGGCCGCCTTTGCCAGCCGCGCCGCCCGGGTGGCGATGGTCTCGTCGTCAAGCGCCGCCGGCTCGCCGGCGCAGCCCATCGATGCGTCGAGATGGATCTTGGTGAAGCCGGCCGCGATATAGGCGCCGACCATGGCCTCGGCCTTGTCCATCGCCTGCGCCGCCGGCTCTGCGCGCCACGGGTTCGGTCCCAGATGGTCGCCGCCGAAGATGATGCGCGAGGCTTCCAGCCCCTCGCGGCAGGCAATCTCCAGCACGAAGGCGACGAACAGCGCCGGGGTCATTCCGGTATAGCCGCCGAACTGGTTGACCTGATTGCAGGTTGCCTCAATCAGCAGGTTCTTCTCCCTGTCGGCAACGGCGCGCCTGATCGCCGTCTGGATCACCAGCGGATGCGCGGAGCAGATCGAGGTGATGCCGTAGGGCGAGCCGTTTTTGCGCGCGCTGGCGAGGCCTGCAAGCGGGTTGGCGCTCATGTCCGTCTCGCTGTTCCCTTGATGAATTGGTCAAGCGCATCGAAGCCGGCGGTGCCTTCCATCGGGCCGCGCCGGGTGACGTTGCGGGCGCCGGCGGCATTGGCATAAAGCAGCGCCTTGCCGGGCTCCATCCCCTGGCGCCGGCAGGTCAGGTAAGTGGCGCCGAAACAATCGCCGGCGCCCGTCGGGTCGACTTCCTCGACCTGAAAACCGGCGCAGTCGGTCCTGGCGCCCTCGGCGCCGAACCAGGAAGATCCGTCAGCACCGCGCTTCAGCACGATCTCGCCGACGCCCCTGGCAAACAGCGCCGCCACCGCCTGATGCTCGTCATCGACGCCCGCCGTAGCGAGCAATTCGTCGCCGGACGGCAGCAGCAGGTCGGCGTCGTCGATGAGTGCGGAAAACAGTGCGCCGTCGGAGCCGTCGATCAGCTCCTTGCGCACATTCGGGTCGAATGAGGTCGAGCCGCCGCGGGCACGAACCGCCTGCACTGCGTGGCTGACGATCTCCTTCAGCCCTGCCACCGACAGCGTCGATCCCATGATATGCAGATGGCCGGCCCTGTCCGCCAGCAGGCGCGCAGCAGTGGTCAGGTGGATCTGCCCGGCGGCGGATTCGGCGATGTTGTAGACGAAGTCCCTGATACCATCGGGCCGGTAGCGCACGAAGGCGCATCCCGTTGGGAAGCGGTCGCTGATATCGACGGCTGAGACGTCGACGCCGTCGAGCTCCAGCCTGTCCAGGTTGAGCGTGCCGAAATCGTCGCGGCCGACGCAGCCGATAATGCCGGCGCCGCCCCCCAGCCGCGCAACCTGATCGATGAAGATCGCCGGCGCACCGCTGGGGAATGGCCCGACGAGCGTTTGCGGCTCGAGGAAGCCGAAACCCAGTTCCGTCGCCATGATCTCGACCAGGATTTCGCCGGCGACAATAGTTGGCCCCGCGGCCTCGGCGGCGATTTCGCTGCGGCGCGAAAGGCTCATGCTTGCGATTCCTCCTTGTCACAGACTGATTGCTTGCTCGCGCAGTTGTTCGGCACAAATGTTTATCGGGTAAATCGCACATAGGGCGAAGTCAATAAAACTTTACATGCGTATAGTTTACTTATTCTGCGCGTACACATTGCAGGATTCGGGTGGCTGGGATCGTGGCACCGTGCAAATCAGGCGTCGACCGCAGCGAAAGGACAGCCATGCTCACGCTTCATGATTATTTGCCGTCGCAAAACGGTTGGAAGGCGAGGGTCGTGCTCGGCCTGCTCAACATTCCCTATGAAAGCCGCCTGGTGTCGATTTTCGAGGGCGAGAGCCACACCGACGCTTTCCTGAAGCTCAACCCGGCCGGCGCCGTTCCTGTGCCCGAACTCGAGGATGGCCGTGCAATCGCCGAATCGAATGCGATCCTCATTTATCTTGCCGAAGGCACGCCCTTGCTGCCGGCGGATCGCTATGTCAGCGCGAAAATTATGCAATGGCTGTTCTTCGAACCGTACCATGTCGAGCCGGTCATCGGCTCCCTGCGCTTCTGGACGCTGGCCGGAAGGCTGGAGCGCAACCAGGCGATGCTTCCGGCCAAGCGCGAAGCCGGCGCCCGCACGCTGGCAGCGCTGGAGCGCAGCCTGAACGACACGCCGTTCCTTGTCGGCGACATGCTCACCATCGCCGACATTGCTGTCTATGCCTACGGCCACCGTACCGAAGATTGCGGCTTTGCGCTGGCGGCTTATCCGGCGGTTCGTGCCTGGACGGGCCGGGTACGCGACGCCATCGGTCCCGGCTATCCCGTGCATCTCTACAGCATCGATCGGCATTCGGCTGCTTGAAGGCAAAAGGCGCGTTCACCTTGCTTAGTCGAAAAGAAGACCCAGATTCTGCTTTGTCGGCGGCTTTCGCTCGCAATCCGTTGACTGGATGGCCGGATCCCGGCGTCAACTCGACGACCTGCCGGCACTTAGCATGGAGGTGACCATGACACGCGACGACATCATTTCGGTGTTGGGACCGGTAGACGAGGCGGTCATAGCCGACATCGCGCTGACCGGCGCCACCCTTCAAGAACTGCGCGAGGCGTTCGCCTGGCTCGGTGCCGACGAGGCGCTGGTCAACGAGGGCCGCCCCTTGCCGGGAACGAAGGTGGCGCGGCTGATCGAACTCCTCGATATGCCGGACGACGAGGACGGTCCACAGGCTGTGGCGGCGCAGGGGTTAGGGCAGTAGGGCCCTGACTACCGCGGTTTCCCATTCACTTCATGCTCTCGACAGCAGCCGGCGCATGATCAGCGAGGCGTGGCCGCCAACGCCGTGCGCGGCCGGGCGGTGTTCGACCACCTCGAAACCGTGCTTGCGATAGAAGGCGATCGCCTGGTCGTTGCCCTCGATCACTTCCAGCGCAATGCTGGGGATGCCGGCATGCGCGACAAGCACCGCGTGCAGCAGGTCGGTGGCGAGCCCGCTGCCGAACTCTGACTTGTCGATGTGCAGCCGGCCGAGCAGGACATCGCCACGATCGTCCATCGCCGCCATCGCGTAGCCGGCGATCGAACCGTCCGGCCGTTCGGCCACGAACGACATCTTGTTGTCGTCCAGAAGTTCGGCTGCCAGCCGCTCGGGCGCATGCTTGTCGTCCGAGAGGCGTGCCGTGGTCTCGGGTCCCAGGATCGGCGAATAGGTGCGCCGCCAGGAGTCTCCCAGCAGCCGCGACACCGACGGCACGTCCTTTGCGGTCATGGTTCTGATCTCGGTCATGGCTGTGCCATCATGCCAAGCTCGCGCCGGCAATCAAGCTGCACGACGCGCGATCTGCTTCTTCGTCGTCTTGGTGCGATCTGGGCTGCGCGACGTTTCTGCGAGACGTACATCACCCAATCCTGCCAACACCACCGGAGCATGGTCCTTGAATCTGACGACAAGGTCGAGTTCGCCCCCGAGAGCCTTAACGTAGCCGCGCAAGGTCGACAGAAGAAAATCCGAGCGCTTTTCGAGCTGGGCAACGGAGACCTGTTTCTTGCCCAACTTGCGGCCGACATGCTCCTGTGTAAGTGCCCGAGCCTTGCGAAGCTGCTGAAGGGTTTCAAACTCCTCAAGCAGCTCCCTGGTACGGAGGTCGGACGCCTTGATCAGTTCGGGAGACATCGTTTCGGCAAATACGTCATCGGCGGAAATGGCCATCACTTCTTCTCCTTCTTGTGCCCTTCCTTGGCAGTTTTCTGCCCCTCTTTCACGCGCTTTAAATGGACGTCGAACCTCCTATCGGCGATCTCGATCAGCTTCTTGTAGAAGCGCTTCTCGTTGACGCCCGATTTACCTCCCGCAACAAGGAAAATGGCCTTTCTCTCAGGATCGAACGCGAACGCCACTCTCCACACGCCATCAGCAGCATCGAACCGCATTCCTTCATGTTCGCGTGCCTTGAGTCGTTCAGCGTATCGACCCTCGGCCTGCCATAAGACGGACCCAGTGCTTCAGAACATTTGCCAAAGCACGGATTTCGACCTTTACGTCGTCCTTCAGCTTGGAGAATTCCGTTCTGAAGTCATCATCGAATTCCACAATCCATGTCATTAAAAATAGCTTTCACCTTATATAATGTCAAGTGAATGTCATGGACGACATTATCTCGGTGTGCCGAAATCCTCACCGCCTCACCCGCGACTTCAGCCAACGATCGAAGGCCACGGCCAGGATCAGGATCAGGCCGATGACGATGCTTTGTGTGTAGGAAGAGACATTGTTGAACTGTAGCCCGTTCTGCAGCACGCCGATGAGTGCTGCGCCCACCACCGTGCCGCCGACCGAGCCGATGCCGCCGAATAGCGAGGTGCCGCCGATGACCACGGCCGAAATCACCGTAAGCTCGTAGCCGATGCCGGCCACGGCTTCGGAGGAGTTGAGCCGTGCTGACAAAACGAAGGCGGCCAGCCCGGCGAAGAAGCCGACGATGACATAGACCGAGATCAGAATGCGGTCGACGCGCAGGCCCGAAAGGCGCGCGGCCTCGGCATTGCCGCCGACGGCATAGACGGCGCGGCCATAGCGCGTATAGCGCAGCACGATGTGGCACAGGATGGCCGCCACCGCGAAGATGATCGCCGGCACCGGCACCGGTCCGATGAGCCCGGTGCCGAACCAGCGCATCGAGGCGTCGAAGCCGGAGATCGGTCCGCCATTGGAGATGGTCAGCGTCAGGCCGCGAAACACTGTGAGACCACCCAGCGTGACGACGAAGGGCGGCACTTTCAGCCTGGTGATGGCAAAGCCCTGGACGCCGCCGGCCAGCGCCCCGACGATGACGGCGGCAAGCAAGGCGGCGAACCAGCCATATCCTTGCGTGCCCGTGGTCGACAGCGACAGCGTGTTGGCGGTGCCGCCCTTGGCCACCACCGCCGCCACCATGCCGCAGAAGGCGAGCAGCGAGCCGACCGACAGGTCGATGCCGGCAGTGAGGATGACGAAAGTCATGCCAAGCGCGATCAGCCCGGTGATCGAGATCTGCCTCAAAATGTTGAACAGGTTGATTGGATCGATGAAGCTCGGCTTCAGCACGGTGAAGATGACGATCAACACCGCCAGGAACATCAGCGGCCCAAAACTCATCAGAAGCCGCGCGATGTTGATGCCGCTGCGCTGGGTCTGTTCGGTGGTGCTGGTCATTGCATTGCGTCCTGCTTGCGGTCGAGCGCCATCAGTTCCATCAGTTTTTCCTCGGTCGCTTCGATGCCCGGCATTTCGCCGGTGATACGGCCGCGCCGCATGGTGACGATGCGATCCGACACCGCCAGCACTTCCGGCAGTTCCGACGAGATCATCATGATGGCGATGCCGCGCGCAGCCAACTGGACCAGGATCTGGTGCACTTCGGCCTTGGCGCCGACATCGACGCCGCGCGTCGGCTCGTCGACGATCAGTACTTTCGGGTCGCGCGCCAGCCAGCGGGCCAGGATGACTTTTTGCTGGTTGCCGCCGGACAGGCCCTCGATCGCCTGGTCGGGCGAGGCCATGCGGATCGACAGTGCCTTGCGATAGCCGGCCAGCGCCTCGCGCTCGCGCCGTTCGGCCATGAAGCCGGCCCCATTGCTGTAGCGGCCGAGCGAGGCGATCGAGAAATTGTTGAGAATGCCCAGTGCTGCAAAGATCGCCTGGTGCTTGCGGTCTTCCGGCACCAGCCCGATGCCGAGTTTGATGGCGTCTGCGGGGGAGGCCGGGGCGATCGGCTTACCGTCGAGCGCAATCGTGCCGGCGGCGATGCGGTCGGCGCCGAAAATGGCGCGGGCAAGCTCGGTGCGGCCGGAACCAACGAGGCCGGCAACGCCGAGGATTTCGCCGGCCTTCAGATCGAGGTTGACGCCTTCGAGTACGATGGCATGCGGCGCCAACGGGTCGCGTACCGTCCGCAGCCCGCGCACCGAGAGCCTGACCTCGCCGGCGACATCGCGCTGCGTCGGCCGCGCGTAGAGCTCGGAGGCGGCGCGGCCGACCATCTTCTCGATGATCTTCGGGATCTGGATCGGCTGGCCGTCACGGTCGAGATGACCGGCCAGCCTGCCATCCCGCAGCACGGTCATGCGGTCGCAAATGGCGGACGCTTCCTCCAGCCGGTGGGTGACGAACATGATGGCGACACCGTCCTTGCGCAGCCTGTCCATGATCGACATCAGTTTCTGCACCTCGGTCTCGGTCAGCGCCGAGGTCGGCTCGTCCATGATGATCAGGCGGCTTTCCAGCGACAGAGCGCGGGCGATTTCGACCAGCTGCTGTTCGGCCACCGACAGCGAGGACACCGGCGTCGCCGGATCGATGTCGAGACCGACGCGGGCGATGATCGCGCGCGAGGCGTCCTCCATCCTGCGCCAGCTGACCAGCCCGAGCGGCCCGAGCGGCGCACGGCCGATGAAAATGTTTTCCGCAACCGTCAGCGTCGGGATCAGGCTCAGTTCCTGATAGATGGTGACGATGCCATGCCGCTTCGCATCCTGCGGACTGGACGGCGCGTAGTCGGCGCCGTCGAAGACGATGCGGCCGCTTGACGGCGGCATCACGCCGGACAGGATTTTCAACAGCGTCGACTTGCCGGCGCCGTTCTCGCCGAGCAGGCCAAGGATCTCACTGGGCCGCACCTCGAGCGAAACGTCGATGAGCGCGGTGACGCCGGAAAAATGCTTGGTCACGCCTTCGACGGAAAGGAGCGGGGGCGATGATGCGGTGGGTTCAACGGCGGACAAGCATTGCTCCCGGATTGCGATAGGCAGCGGGACAGCGCCCCCCTCTGTCCTGCCGGACATCTCCCCCACACGGGGGGAGATCAGCAGTTTTGCCGGCAGCACTATTTCTATAACGTTGGCGATTGGCGAAAGCAGACGTGACGGCCAATCTCCCCCCAAGTGGGGGAGATGTCCGGCAGGACAGAGGGGGGCGCGACAGCGCGCGACCTCCACCCGTCATGGGCCCTACTCTCACTTCGTCTCGTTCAACCTCTCCGCCTTGTCGAGATTGTCCTTGCCGATGACGATCGGCGTCAACAGCACCAGCTTCTCCTTCGGCTCGGTCTTGTCCCTGGCGAAGGCGACCGCGATCTGCACCGCCTTGCGCGACTGTTCGCCGGGGAACTGTTCGACAGTGCCGGCGAGCTTGCCGTCGCGCACGGCGACCAGCGCTTCCGGCAGCGCGTCGAAGCCGTAGATCTTGACGTCGGTGAAGTTGCGCGCGGCACAGGCTTCGAGCGCGCCGAGCGCCATGTCGTCATTGGCGCAGATGATGGCGTCCGGCTTGCCGTTGGCGGCAAGCCCGGCCTCGGTCACCGACAGCGCTTCGGCGCGGGCGAAATTAGCGGTCTGCTCGAAGATGATCTGGTACTTGTCCTTGAGCGTATCGAGCACATTGTGGACGCCTTTGTTGCGGTCGATCGCTGGCCCGGCACCCGGCTGGCCCTGCAAATGGAACAGCTTGGCGCCGTTGGGGAACGCCGCCACCATGGCCTGCGCCTCGGCCTCGCCGCCCTTGACATTGTCGGCGCCGACATGGGCCAGAATGCCCTCGACGCCGTCAACGCGGCGGTCGATGGTGACCACGGGAACCCCGGCCTTGACCGCTTCCTCGATCGCCGGCGCCAGCGCGTTGACGTCAAGCGGCGAAATCACGATGGCGTTGACCTTCTGCACAAGTGCGGCCTCGATGTCGGCGGTCTGCTTCGGCGCCGAGTTCTGGCCGTCGCTCTCGGTCAGATTGACGCCTTGCGCCTGCGCCTCCGCCTTGATCTCGTTCAGCATGTGCACAAAGAACGGAAAGCCGAGATTGGGCACCGAGCCCAATATGGTCAGTTTGTCGGCGGCAAAGGCCATGGGCGCGGCCAGCGCCATGGCGCCGGTCGCCACGGTCGACAACAGGAATTCGCGTCTGTTCATCAGATATCCTCCACATGAACGCAGGAGCCCGAAACCGGGAGCGGCTCGGGACGGTCCTTGCGTCAATTCAAAAATGGAGTGTCCTGTGAACGCCCCGAGGGGACGCGAGGCGCTCCAGCCGGTCCGCCGCAACGTTCTCCTCCGCACGGCGCCGACCCGAGGATGCTAGCCAAGGAAAATCGATTACGCAAGGTGAGGCGAGGGGCTGAAACTGCTAATCTCCCCGCTTGTGGGGGAGATGTCCGGCAGGACAGAGGGGGGCGCTGTCCCGCCGACATTGGCCAATTTCACTTACATCTTTGAGCTAACCCCTACGCAGAATACTTGATGCGGGCGATCCTTCGCGCCCCCTCTGCCTTACCAGGCATCTCCCCCACGAGGGGGGAAATTGGCAGCTTAGACGCCTCTACCTGTCGATGGTCGTCATCACCCGCTCATTGTAGCGCGGCCCTGAGACCTTGCCCGGCGCGAGTGCCGCGTCGAGCGCAGCCATCTCGGCGGCTTCGAGCGTGATCGCTGCGGCAGCGACATTTTCCTCCAGATACTTGCGCCGCTTTGTCCCCGGGATCGGCACGATGTCGATGCCGAAGCCGTCGCCCTTGCCGAGCACCCAGGCCAGCGCGATCTGTGCGGGCTTTACCCCTTTGGCCGCAGCCACCTCTTGCACCGCAGCCGCTGCCGCGACATTGGCGTCGTAGTTGGCGCCCTGGTAGCGGGGGTCGCCGCGCCGAAAATCGCCTTCCGGATAATCCTCGGCGCGCTTGACATCGCCGGCGAGGAAACCGCGGCCGAGCGGCGCGAACGGCACCAGGCCGATGCCGAGCTTTTTGAGCAGCGGGATGATTTCCGGCTCCAGATTGCGCTCCCACAGCGAATACTCGCTCTGCAGCGCCGAGACCGGATGCACGGCATGTGCGCGGCCGATGTTGGCCGCACCAGCCTCCGACAGGCCGAAGAAGCGCACCTTGCCCTCGGCGACGAGCCGGCCGATCGTGCCGGCGACGTCTTCCATCGGCACGGCCGGATCGACGCGATGCTGGTAGTAAAGGTCGATATGGTCGGTGCCGAGCCGCTTCAGCGAGCCCTCCAGCGCCTCGCGGATATGGTCGGGCCGGCTGTCACGCTCCGTGCCGACCTGTCTGCCGTTTTCGATGCGGAAGCCGAATTTGGTGGCAAGGGTCACCTCATCGCGCCGGCCCTTCAGCGCCCGCCCGAGCAGCTCTTCATTGGCATAGGCGCCGTAGACTTCCGCCGTGTCGAGGAAGGTACAGCCGAGTTCGATGGCGCGGTGCAGGGTGGCGATCGATTCCGCCTCGTCGGCAGGGCCGTAGGACTGGCTCATGCCCATGCAGCCGAGGCCGATCACCGAGACCTGCAGCCCCTGGCTGCCGAGTTTGCGGGTGCTGAGGGTCATTGCCGTTCTCCTTGGGGCTGAGGAAAACTATAGCGGCCGCTCCTCCAGTTTCCAAGCTGTTCGGCGGAAGAACAGCGCTTCCCTTGACAAAACCCAGCCGCAAGCGCCTTTGCCGGCGGCCATTGGGGAACATGGGATACCAATGAAGAAGATCTACGAGAAGCCGACGCGGAACCGGCGTCAGCAGCTCTCGCGCGTCACCGCGCTCATAATTCCTTCGGACCACTAACCGAATATTGTCGTCGCCATTGCAAAGTCCGCTGCCGAGGCGCAGCGGTTTTTTGCTGCCGTCGGATCGTAGCGCTGCCAGAAGCAGGCGGTCAAAATTGACAGAGCGGCCGATCTCCAGCATCCTTATGCCGCCGCCATGTCTTGCGGTCTTGTGTATGAGTGAGCCATGGCCAGTTCCGTCACCAGCCAGAATTCCAAGCGCGCCGCGGTGCGCAAGGCGCTCGACCGCCACAAGGTCTACGTCACCGCGCAAAGCTTTTCCGGCGGCGTCTACTCGGCCCGCGTGCTGGTCGACGGCGAGGCCTACTGGGTCGACGAGTTCCGGCTGAGCCAGCTCCAGCAAGGGCTGTCCCCGGCCGAGCTAGACCTGACGCCCGCCTCAGACGATTGAGCGTGATCTCCACATTCTTCGCACCGCGCTGGGAAATTTGAAATGTTGGCGGGACAGCACTGTGCAGGAACGCGGCGCAGGGAAGGTTCGTTCGCCGCCGCCGCTCCCGCCTGACCCATGCCAACCCCGCCAACACTCAAGGCCTATCGCGCCAAGCGCGAATTTACGAAGACGCCGGAACCGGCGGGCGGGCTCATTTCAGGCGACGGCAACCGCTTCGTCGTCCACAAGCATCACGCCACCGCCGACCATTACGATTTGCGCCTGCAGGTCGGCGGCGTGCTGAAAAGCTGGGCGGTGCCGCGCGGGCCCTCGCTCAACCCGGCCGACAAGCGGCTCGCAGTTGAGACCGAGGACCATCCGCTCGAATATATCGACTTCGAAGGCGTCATTCCCGAAGGCGAATATGGTGGCGGTCCGATGATCGTCTGGGACACCGGCACCTGGGCGCCGATGGACGATGTCGACAAGAGTCTGCGCACCGGCGCGTTCAAGTTTCGGCTGGCCGGCGACAAGTTGAATGGCGGCTGGATGCTGACCCGTCTGAAGCCCAAGCCCGGCGAAGACAGCGAGAAGAAAAACTGGCTGCTGTTCAAGGAGCGCGATCTCGCCGCCGATACCGGCCTCGACATCCTGGAAGCGCGGCCGGAAAGCGTGAAGTCCGGCAAGCGGATCGAGGAGCTGGTGGCGCCGCCGAAGAAGCCGGCCCGCCTGCCGCCCAAACCCGGCGCGCTGAAACCCGGCGCGCTGCCCGGCGCTGTCAGGGGCGATCCGCCGTCGCGCATCGAGCCGCAGCTCGCCACGCAGGTGCCGAAGCCGCCGGGTGGGCCAGTGGAAGACACAGGTGAACTCTGGTTGCACGAAATAAAATTCGACGGCTACCGCACCATGGCGCATATCGCCGATGGCGAGGTCAGGCTGATCACCCGCGGCGGCATCGACTGGACGAAGCGTTACGGCGACCTGCCGCAGGCATTCGCCCGGCTGCCCCTCAGCAAGGCGATCATCGACGGCGAAATCATGGTACTCGACGAGAAGGGCATCTCGCGTTTCGCGCTGCTGCAGGATGCGCTGTCGGCGGGTGCGGGCAGCAAGCTCCATTTCTATGCCTTCGACCTGCTGCATCTCGACGGCTGGGACCTCCGCAAGGCGCCGCTCGCAAGACGCAAGGCCTTGCTCGCCGAACTGCTAGCCGGGCAGGGCGCCAACTCCGCCATCCAGCTGAGCGACCATGTCGAAGGCGACGGGCAGGGGCTTTACGATCAGGCCTCGATCCTTGGGCTGGAAGGCGTCGTCTCCAAGCGCGCCAACGCCATCTACCAGAGCGGCCGCACCAAGACCTGGACCAAGGTCAAGGCGCTGGAGACCGGCGATTTCATCATCGCCGGCTACACCGTTTCCGGCGCGGCCGAAGGACTGGCGGCACTCGGCATGGCTGAATTCGCGGATGGCGAACTGCACTATCGCGGCAAGGTTGGCACCGGCTTCGATGCCGCTACGGCGGGCGACTTGCTGGCCCGGCTGCAGCCGCTGCGCGACGGCGCGACAGCCCCCGAGGGTGTGCCGCGCGAGATCATGCGCGAGATGAAATGGGTGCGGCCGATGCTGTCGGCCCGCATCCACTACGCCAACCGAACGGCGGACAATTCGCTGCGCCACGGTGTGTTTCGGGGCCTCCGGGATGTCGGCCTGTCGACGCCGGTGTCGCCGAAGCGCAAGCGGCTGATCGCCGAAGCCGATCTCGCCACCATCTGGGTGACCAATCCGGAGCGGCGGCTGTTCGGCAAGACCGGGCCGACCAAACTCGACATCGCCGTCTATTACGCGCTGGTCGGCGATTTCATGCTGCCGCACATTATGGGCCGCCCGGTGTCGCTGGTGCGCTGCCCGACGGGCCTGCCGAAGGACTGTTTCTTCCAGCGCCACGCCTTCACCGGCATGCCGCCGTCGGTGGTCACTTTTGACGCCACCAACTCCGAAGGTGAAACCAAATCCTATCTGTCGGTCGAGGGAGCAAAAGGCTATCTGGCGCTGGCGCAGTTCGGCGTCGTCGAGTTCCACACCTGGGGCACGCATCGCTTGAGCCTCGACAAGCCCGACCAGATCGTTTTCGATCTCGATCCGGGTGAGGGCATCGCCTGGCGCGAGGTGGTCGAGGCCGCCGTCCACATCAAGGGCGAATTGGAACGGCTCGGCCTGGTGCCGTTCGCCAAGACATCCGGCGGCAGCGGCATCCACATAACCGTGCCGGTGACGCAAAAGCAGAACTGGAAGAAGCTGCACCAGGCGACCAGCGCCATCTCCACGCACCTAGCGGCCACCGCGCCCGACACTTTCACCACCACAATGGGCAAGGAAAACCGCAGGCGCCGCATCTTCATCGACTATCACCGCAACGCGCGCGGCCACACCTCCGCGGCGCCTTATTCGCTGCGCGCCCGCACCAACCTGCCGGCGTCGACGCCGGTGAGCTGGAGCGACCTTGAGACGATCGATGCGCCGCAGGATCTGAACTATTCCTCGCTGCCGGGGTTGTTGGCGACCTCGGGCGACCCCTGGGCGGACATGGAGGATTTCGCGAGGGATTTGCCGGCCTTCAAATAAGGTTTTTCTCCCCATTTCATGGGGGCGAGGAACCCAAGTCCATCGACGCTTCGGACAATTTGAATTATTCTCGGCCTTGGACCTTAAGGGCGACTGGAAGATTTCGCTAGGGATTTGCCTGTATCGTGCCCGGTCGGTGTAGGATTTCCGCAGCACCATTCGTCCTTTGGACGAAGCGCTGCAGTAAGCATGATCCCGAAAAGTGGCAACCGGTTGTCGGTAAGATCATGCTCAGTCTGAAATGTCAGTGCGTGGCCGCGTAGGAGAGTATCATGGCGCCCAGGGCAAGTTGGAAAGGTTACCTCAAGCTCAGCCTCGTCAGCTGTCCGGTCCGGCTCTATCCGGCAACGACGACCAGCGAGCGCATATCGTTCAACCAATTGCACAAGAAGACCCACAACCGCATCAACATGAAGCCGGTCGACCCTGAACTCGGCCTCGTCGAGCGCGCGGACCTGGTCAAGGGTTACGAATACGAGGACAAGCAGTACATCATCATCGATGAGGCCGACCTCGAAGCAGTGCGCATCGAATCCAATCACACGATGAACATCGAGGCCTTCGTCGACGAAGACGAGGTCGACGTCATTTATCAGGATGCGCCGTACTACATGGCGCCGGATGGCGCCATGGCGGAGGAAACCTTCGCCGTGCTGCGCGAGGCAATGCGCAAATCCGGCAAGCTGGCCATTGCCCGCCTTGTCCTGTCCAGCCGCGAGCGCGTGGTGACGATCGGCGCGCGCGAGAACGGCATGTTCGTCTGCACCTTGAGGAACCCGAACGAAGTGCGCGGCACGGCTGAATATTTCGGCAACATCCCGGCTGGCAAGCCGGATCCCGAAATGCTGCAATTGGCCGAAGCGCTGATCAAGCAGAAGGAAACCACCTTCGATCCGAAGAATTATGAGGACCGCTACGAGATCGCGCTGATGACGATGATCCGCGAGAAACTGAAGGGCCATAAGCCGATCATTGCGGCGGCGCCCGAGCGTGGCAATGTCATCAACCTCATGGACGCGTTGAAGGCGAGCCTGTCGCAATCAGCCAAGCCGCCGGCCAAGTCGAAGAGCAAGGCCGACGACGCTGAAAAACCTGCCGCCAAGGGTAAGGCGGGTGCGGCCAAGGAAAACCCGTTGAAGGCCAATCTGCTCAAGGCCGTCGGCAAGAGCAAGGGGTGACGGCGCCGACCGGTATAATCCCGGGCGCCGTCTTCGGCGCCATCGGCGCGCTGGCGGCATTTCCGCTGCGGCTCGCGGCCCGTGAGGTGGAGCGTCAGCACGGCCAGTTGCGGCGCGGCGTCACCAGGCGCACCAGCCATGTTGTGTTCGGCCGAACGCTGATCGCCAAGGCCGGCACGGCGAAGGGCGGCGATGCCGAGATCGAGCGCCGGGTTGCAGCCGAGGGCTCCGCTGGCCGAACACTCGTTAGCGAAAATGGCTTCCTGCGCCTGCTTGGTCTGATGAAGGCGCCGGAGGCGTCTTCGCTGTCCAGGCAGTCTCTCGTCGACCAGTCCAGACTGTCCGGTGCCGACCTCGACCTGCTCAGCCTGTTCGACGCCTTCGAGCACGATTGTGAACCCTACTCGTTCCGCGATCTGATCCTTGCCCGCAAATATGCCGGGCTGGTCGCCGGCGGTGCATCCTGGGGCGCGATCGCGCGCTCCGTGCATCGCTCCGGTCCGGTCGCTTCGCTCACCGCCAAATCGCTCAATGTCGGCTCGCAGCATGGCCGGCCCGATCAGATCTATCTCGAGGATGGCCAGAGCGAACTCGACGGCCAGCTGCTGTTCGATCTCGGCAGCGCAAGCGCAGCCGGCGACGACACGCTGGAAGAATTGTTCGCCGAGGCTGAAAGCGCGGAAGAGGAGGGCCGGCACGACGATGCCGCGGCGCTCTACCAACGCTGCCTCAGCATCGATCCGAGCGACGCCATCGCGGCGTTCAACCGCGCCAATTGCTTGCGTGGCGCCGGTCGCGTGGCCGACGCGGCGCATGACTATGCAAGAGCGATCAAGCTCGATCCGGCGTTCGTCGAGGCCTGGTTCAACCTCGCCGGGCTGATGAGCGACGAAGGCAAGATCGCCTCGGCGCGCCGGCATCTGCAAAAAGCGATCACGCTCGACAGGACTTATGCCGATCCAGTGTTCAACCTCGCCCGACTGGAATTCGACGCCGGCAATCTGGCTGAAGCCCGCCGCCACTGGGTGCGCTATCTCGAACTCGACGCGGATAGCGAATGGGCCCGCATGGCGCAAAAGGGGATACAGTTCGTCGATTTGCAATTGGCACGGACGGCGGGGTAGGGCGCAATGGCAGCGCTTGAGCGCCCCCCTCTGGCCTGCCGGCCATCTCCCCCTCAAGGGGGGAGATTGGATGTCGCCATCGCTTTCGCCAATCACTATCGTCGCGAGGTCCGTGAGGCGCTGAAACTGCCAATCTCCCCCCTTGAGGGGGAGATGTCCGGCAGGACAGAGGGGGGCGCGAAGGAACTCGGCCTTTACTGGCAGCGCACCCCATGACCGCCTTCCTCTTCGACGGTAACGAAACCGCCGCGGCCACCATCTTGCTAGCCCACGGCGCCGGCGCGTCGATGGATTCGCCTTCGATGACCGCCACCGCCAAGGCGCTGGCCACCGCCGGCTTCCAGGTCGCGCGCTTCGAATTTCACTATATGGCGGCCCGCCGCTATGGCCAGCGCAAGCCGCCACCGCGCGCCGAAACGGTCAACCCGGAATACATCAAGGCCATCGCCGATCTGAGGGCGAGGGGCGTCGCTGGTCCGCTCATCATCGGCGGCAAGTCGATGGGCGGGCGCGTCGCCTCGATGGTCGCCGACGAGATGTTCGCCAAGGGCGAGATTTCGGGCCTCGTCTGCCTCGGTTATCCCTTTCATCCGCCGGCCAAGCCCGAGCAACTCAGGACAAAACATCTCGCCGACCTCAAGACGCCGACGCTGATCTTCCAGGGCACCCGCGACGAGTTCGGCACGAAAGAAGAGGTCGCGACCTACGGCCTTTCCAAAGCCATCGAGGTGATCTGGCTGGAGGATGGCGACCACGACCTGAAGCCGCGCAAGAGCGTGTCGGGGTTTTCGACCGCCGATCATCTGAAGACGCTGGCCGGGACGGTGAAGGCGTGGACAGGGCGGATCGTTTCCTGATCGCCAAATGAAAATCGCCACCTTCAATATCAACAACGTCAACAGCCGGCTGCAAAACCTGCTGGCGTGGCTGGCGGCAGCCAAGCCCGATGTCGTCTGCCTGCAGGAGCTGAAGGCGCGCGACCTGCAGTTTCCGCGCACGGCACTGGCCGACGCCGGCTATGGCGCGGTGTGGAAGGGCGAGCCGACCTGGAACGGCGTTGCCATACTGGCGCGCGGGTCCGAGCCGGTGCTGACCCGTGACGAACTGCCCGGCGATACCGCCGACAAGCAGAGCCGCTACATCGAGGCGGCGGTGTCGGGCGTCGTCATCGCCTGTCTCTACGCGCCCAACGGTAACCCGCAGCCGGGGCCGAAATTCCAGTACAAGCTGGCCTGGCATGAAAGGCTGGAGGCGCATGCCGCAGAACTCTTCGACACCGGCCTGCCGGTGGCGCTGGTCGGCGACTACAACATCGTGCCCGAGCCGCGCGACATCTACGCCACCCGCTCCTATGACGACAACGCGCTGGTGCAGCCGGAAAGCCGGGCGTCGTTCCAGCGTCTGCTCGAGCAGGGCTGGACCGATGCGCTCCGCAAGAAGCATCCGAAGGAAACGCTCTACACGTTCTGGGATTATCGCCGCGACCGCTGGCCGCGCGATGCCGGGCTGCGGCTCGACCACATCTTGCTGTCGAAGAAACTGGCGCGCCGCCTCACCGCTGCCGGCATCGACCGCGATGTCAGAGGTGAGGACGGCGCCAGCGACCACGCGCCGGTATGGGTCGAATTGAAGTGAATTTGGCTGCGTGATCGCGCCCACTTTCGTGGGCGCAGTTTTGCGCTATTTGTTTCGCTGCGGCGGCCGCATGATGAGCAAGGTGCGGCACCCGGAGGGGGAGTCCGATGGACAGGTTGGCCGAAAGGCTGTTTGCGCTTCCGCTGCTGGCGGCCGCTTTGGCTTGTCTGGTGCGGGCGTATCTGCTGCTCGGCGACAGAGATTTCAGCTGGAGCGGGATCGACCACATGCTGCACGGCCCAGCCACGCTGCGACCGGTGGTGTTCCTGACCGTCGGCGGGCTTTGCCTGCTTGGCGCCCTGTTGTTCTGGGCCGGACTGCTGCCGGGTCGGCGAAGCCAGCCTGCTGGAACGCCGCTTTTTGGCCGCGACGCCGAGATGGAATCCAAGGGTCGCCCAGGCTGGCGGCGCGCCTTCCTCATGTTGCCGGTGCTCGCCGTGTTGGCGCTGCTGGCCGACCACTTCCCTTGGGCGCGTGACGCCGGCCCGGGCGCTGAGGTCGTCGCCCCGAGGGAGCCCAAAGCCGAGCCGAAGGGCCAGGATATCGCCGGCGTCCCACCGGACCTGGCGACGCCGGCGGTTCCACCGAGTTCGCCGCCGCTCGCCACGCCTCCCGAGCCAACCCCGCCTGAGCAGGCTGCCAAACCGCCGGAACCGGCGCAGCCTACGCCTCCGGCTGCTCCCCCTCGGCCGCCACAAGTCGCAGTCGCTCCGGCGACACCGCCACCGGAGACTGCTCCACCGCCGGCTCCGGCGACACCGCCACCGCAAACCGTCGCGCCGTTGCCGCCGCCTCCGCCGGCGCTGCCGACCGAGCCCGACGGCCATCGCGACGCCGTCGTCTGGCTCGCCGTCTCGGCCGATGGCCGCGACATCATGAGCGCCAGCACCGACCATATGATCAAGCTCTGGGACATCGCCGGCAAGCGGCTGATCCGCAACCTTGGTGAACACAAGGACATGGCGCGCACGGCGCTGTTCATGCCCGACGGCGCAACCGCGCTGACCGCCGGCGACGATGGCGAGATCGTGCTGCGAAAGCTTGCCGACGGCGCGGTGCTGCATGTCTTCTCGTCGGGCGCGAATGGCGGCGTGCGTAAGCTGGCGATCAGCCCGGACGGCAAGCGCGCCGTCAGTGGCCACGACACCGGCAACGTCATCGTCTGGGATCTCGTCAACAAATCGGTGCTGCATGTGATGACCGGACATGACTGGCCGATCAGCACGGTCGCAATCTCGCCCGACGGCACGCGCGCGCTCAGCGGCTCCATCGACGGCACGCTTAAATTCTGGGACGTCGAAAGCGGCAAGCAATTGCGAAGCTGGCACGGCCACGAGCAGGGCACTTACGGCGCTGTCTTCACCGCCGACGGCCATCATGTCGTCACCGGCAGCGGCGACTACACGATCAAGCTCTGGGACCTCGACACGTTTAGGGAATTGCGCCGCTTCGAGGGTCACGAAGGCACCGTCTATACGCTGGCGCTGTCGGCCGACGGCAAGCGCTTGGCCTCCGGCTCGCTCGACGGCACGGCGCGGCTGTGGGATGTCGGCACCGGCGGCCAGGCCGCCATGTTCGACAGCCGCACCGGCCCGATCTACGCCGTTGCCTTCGCCACCGACGGCACGCTGCTCACCGGCGGCGACGATCGCACCATCAGGGATTGGCCGGCGGCTGGCGGCGATGGCGAAATCCTGTTCGCCGGCGCACCGCAGTAGCGACATCAAATGCTTTGGATATTCCAGAACAGCCTGGCTTGCGCTATGGATTACTGGTGGCTGCAAATGGATTGGGGACGGTGAGCAACAACGACTGGGCGCCCAAAGTGGATACACCTGTCTACAGCCCGCCCACGTCGCGTCGCCGAGGGGTCCTTACCGTCGTTCTGGTGTTGCTGGCGGCTTTTGTGCTGCTCGGGCCTGGCCGAAATTACTATGTGCAGTGGTCAGCCATTAAGAAGATTCAAGCGGCTGTCCTGGCAAAGGATTATCGCGAGCAATTCCATCAGATCTCCGTGCTGGCCGACATGGGAAATGCTGACGCACAGTACAATCTGGGATTAATGTACTGGCGTGGCCAGGGTATTGCCCAAAATGACAGGCAGGCGACCTACTGGTGGGGCAAAGCAGCCGAGCAAGGAAATGCAGATGCGGCATCCTTGCTCGCCCAGGCCTATTCCCATGGCCGAGGTGTCGAAAGAAACGACCAACTGGCGTTAAAATTTGCCACACAGTCGGCCGACAAGAGCAACGCGAATGGTTACTATGCCATCGGCACCCTGTACGCGCAGGGCCAAGGTGTTCCGCAAAGCTATGAGCAAGCTCTCTCCTGGTGGCGCAAGGCAGCCGATGGCGGCAGTACCGAAGCTGCCTACTGCATCGGTCGGTCCTATTATCTCGGTGAAGGCGTTGAGAAGGACGATCAGCTCGCCGTGACGTGGGTGCGAAAGGCGGTCGACAAGGGTGAGCCGAATGCCCAGTCTCTGTTGGGCACGCTGTATTCGCTTGGCCACGGCGTCGGTCAGGATGACCGCCTGGCCTTCGAATGGTGGATGAAGGCCGCGGTCGCCGGTGTGCCGGAAGCGCAATACTCCTTAGCAAACGCGTATGAATTGGGAAAAGGCATCGGCAAGGACGACGCCCAGTCGTTCGCCTGGTTGGTCAAGGCGGCGGAACAGGACAATGTCCGGGCGCAGTCTGCGCTGGCCTATGCCTATGCTACGGGCAAGGGCACTGCCAAAAGTGATGCCGAAGCATCATTCTGGTGGCTGAAGGCGGCGAGCCGGGGAGACGCTTATGCGCAGGCGAACCTCGGCCTGGCATATTGGACGGGCGCCGGACTGACTCAGAGCGACGCTGATGCCGTTTCGTGGTGGCTCAAGGCCGCAAAGCAGGGGGACGTTTCGTCTGAACTGTACCTGGCTGTTGCCTATGCCCGCGGCAGAGGGATAGCCAAGGATGAAAAATCCGCCGAATTCTGGTTGCTGGAGGCAGCCAAGGCGGGAAATGTCGAAGCAGAACTCAACCTTGGCAAGCTTTATTACACCGGGATCGGCGGCAAGCCGAACTATCCGGAATCTGCCAAGTGGTTTTCCACATCGGCAAGCCACGGAAATGCGGAGGCCAGGACCTTCCTCGAAATGATGAAGGAAAAAGGCCAGTTCGACAGCAAGACGCTGTGAGCTCAGGGTCAGGCAACGCCGATGACGTCGGTGAGGTCGTGTCATATAATGGACATCGGCAGCGGATACCAAAACTGTCTTTCATCAGTCAATTTCGGAGGCCACTTATGCCTGCCGGCCATCTCCCCACTTGGGGGAGATCAGCAGCGTCGCCGTCACGCCTTTCGTTTGCGGCGTGACACTCGCATCGCACGATGCGAAGACTCATTTGCCGCTGCATCTCGAGAATCCCATGCCCAACCTCCAGCTCGTCGAAGCCACGATCGCCGACCTGCGCCGGGCGCTGGAGGCCGGCACCGTCACCAGCGTCGAGCTGGTGGGCGCTTATCTCAGGCGCATCGCGCATTACGACCGCCATGGCATCGCGCTCAATGCCGTGCCGGTGCTTAACCCGGCAATGTTCGAGGAGGCGGCGGCGTCCGACCTGCGGCGGCGCAATGGTGCCACCCTCGGGCCGCTCGACGGCATCCCCTACACCGCCAAGGACAGCTATAAGGTGAAGGGCCTGACGGTGGCCGCCGGCTCGCCCGCCTTCGAGCATCTCGTCGCCAACGAGGACGCTTTCACCATTGCCAGGCTGAGGGCCGGTGGTGCTGTGCTGATCGGGCTGACCAACATGCCGCCTATGGCCAATGGCGGCATGCAGCGTGGCGTCTATGGCCGCGCCGAGAGCCCCTACAATGCCGACTATTTGACCGCCGCCTTCGCTTCCGGCTCGTCCAACGGTTCCGGCACCGCGACCGCTGCGAGCTTTGCCGCTTTCGGGCTGGGCGAGGAGACATGGTCTTCCGGCCGCGCGCCGGCGTCCAACAATGCACTTGTCGCCTACACGCCGTCGCGCGGCGTCATTTCGGTCAGGGGCAACTGGCCGCTGGTGCCGACCATGGATGTGGTGGTGCCGCACACGCGCGGCATCGCCGACATGCTGGAACTGCTCGACGTGATCGTCGCCGACGATACCGAGACGCGCGGCGATTTCTGGCGCGCGCAGCCCTGGGTCTCGATCGCGAAAAGCGCTGCTCTCGGGCCGCCAAGCTACACTACACTCGCCTTGGAGGGCTCGTTGAAAGGCAAACGCCTCGGCGTGCCGAAAATGTATATCGGCCGCGACGGCGGCGCGCCCAAACCCATCGAGACCCGCGCCCCGGTGCTCGACCTCTGGCGGCAGGCGGCGCGTGACCTGGAAAAGCTCGGCGCGGAGGTGGTCGAGGTCGATTTCCCCGTCGTCTCGAACTATGAGCGCGACCGTCCGGGCACAAAAACCATGGTCGAACGCGGGCTGGTGCCGGAAGCCTTTGCAGAGCGCGAAATCTGGGATCTCTGCATCTGGGGCTGGGACGATTTCCTGCGCGCAAATGCCGATCCGGTGGTCCCCGACCTGGCTGCGGTCGACGGCCCAAAGATTTTCCCGCAGCCGCCGGGCGCGCTGCCGGACCGCTATGGCGATGACGGTTTCGATCTGGCGGACTATGTCACACGCGCCAAACAGGGCGTGACGCCATTGCTGGATATTCCAATGCTGGCGGAAGGTCTGAAGGGATTGGAGGCGACGCGGCGCATCGACTTCGAGGACTGGCTGGACGCGAACCGGCTCGACGCCGTCGTGCTGCCGGCGGTCGCCGATGTCGGCCCGGCCGATGCCGACGTCAACGAGACCTCTGCAGCAATCGCCTGGCGCAACGGCACCTGGGTTGCCAACGGCAATCTGGTGTGGCGTCATCTCGGCATTCCGACCGTCACCGTGCCTATGGGAACGATGGCCGATATCGGCATGCCGGTCGGGCTGACCTTTGCGGGCAAGGCCTATGATGATGCGGAGTTGCTGCGGCTCGCCGGCGATTACGAGCGCGCCACCCAACGCCGCACCAGCCCGCCGCGCACGCCGGAATTGCCGGACGATGTGTTTGCGGGGCGGCCTGGTGGATTGCGGGCCAGCGATGCGCCGGCGCCGAGGCTTACGCTTGTTGCCGAGACGACGCGGCGAGGAGACCAGGCCGAGATCGCCGTGACGGTTGAACTCGATGCGGAGACCGCTGGCGTCAAGGTTCACGTCAATGGCGAACCGGTCGCTCTGCGGCGCAGCGGCACAAGCTTTCACGGTCGCATCCTGGTGCCCGCCGGCGAGCACGAAAGAATGCACAGTGTGTGGCGAGGCGCTTACGGCTCGATCGTTACGGCCGTCATACGGCTGGAGGATGGACGCACGGCTGGTGCTTACGTGGTCGCGGGTGGAATCGGGTGAGGTACATGTAATCTCCCCAAGGGGGAGATCAGCAGCTTCGCCGTCTTGACCCTCCCATCGCCCGCGTTATCTTCTCGCCATGCCAAACCTCGCTCCCCTCATCGTCATCGATCTCCAGACCAACATGTTCGACGGGCGCGTCGAGCCGCCGATCCATGATGCGCCGGGCATAGCCGAGCGTACCCGCTCATTGATCGACTGGGCACGGCGCAGCGGGCGAAAAATCGCGTTCGTGCGGCATGACGGGCCGGCCGGCGATCCGCTGGCGCCGGGCGAGCCGGGTTGGCCAGTGTGGCCGGAACTCGGCCAGGCCAAGCATGAGCCGACCTTTTCCAAGACCGTCCGCAACGCCTTCTCGAATGCCGAGCTTGGCGCCTGGGTGGCCGGGCAGGGGGCCGGCGAAGTCGTGCTTGCCGGAGCGCAAACCGATTTCTGCATCGCCGGCACCGTTGAGGGCGCCCTGGCCGAAGGCTTCGGCGTCACTGTCGTTTCCGATGCGCACTCGACGCTGGACACTGAAGGCGAAACCGCGACCGAGATCATCGCCCGGTACAATGCGGACTTCACCGATGCCGGCGTCACGCTGGTGACGACGAAGGCGCTGACCGGCGACTGAAGCGCCGGCGCTTCGAAGACTGGGAGACTGCCGTGCCAACCCTGAAATTGCCGGCCGAAGGCGGGTGCCGCTGCGGACGTGTGCGGCTCAAGATTTCCGCAAAACCGCTCTTGACCATGGCTTGCCATTGCATCGGCTGCCAGCGCATGTCGGCCAGCGCCTATTCGCTGAGCGCCGCCATCCCCTCCGACGGCTTCGAAATCATGCAAGGCGAGCCGGTGATCGGCGGGCTGCACGGCGCCTCGCGTCATTACTTCTGCCCACATTGCATGAGCTGGATGTTCACGCGCCCCGAAGGGCTCGATTGGTTCGTCAATCTGCGTCCGACCATGCTCGACGAGCCCGGCTGGTTCACGCCGTTCATCGAGACATGGACCAGCGAGAAACTGCCCTGGGTGACGACGCCTGCGGTGCACAGTTACGAGGCGCTGCCGGCCTTTGAGGAATATGAGGGGCTGGTGGCGGAGTTCGGTGAAACCGCGAATCTCCCCCCTTGAGGGGGAGATGGCCGGCAGGCCAGAGGGGGTCGGTGCGACTGGGCTCGACGTCCTTGCTGCAGATGGAAGGTTGGCGCTTCACGCACGGCGACCCCCTCTGTCGCCTTCGGCGACATCTCCCCCTCGAGGGGGGAGATAAGCCCAGCTAAAAATTTCATCGAATCGATTGCGCAAACGTTTCGATCGCCCTAAGCTCCCTGGAAATCCGCCATCAGAGCGGACGGGAAACGCAGAAGGGAGGAGCGCTTGCAGGCGCTGATATGTCTTGCCGACAATGGCTGAAGTGGCGCGGCGCGCCGGCGTGTCGGTGTCGACCGTCTCGCATGTCGTCAACAACACGCGCTTCGTTTCGCTGGAAAAGGCGAGGCTGATCAACGACGCCATTGCCGCCATGGGCTACCAGCCCAACGAGCTGGCGCGCTCGCTGAAGGCCTCGACCACCAACAGCGTCGGCCTGGCGATCTCGGCGATCTCCAACCCTTATTTCACCGACATCATCTGCGCGGTCGAGGCCGAATGCGCACGGCTTGGGCTGATGGTGTTTCTGTCGGATACCCAGGAGGATCCCGACCGCGAACTGCAGGTGGTGCGCGCTTTCCATCAGCGCCGCGTCGACGGCGTCATCCTGGCCCCGTCGGGCTCGCCGCAGCGCGCCATCGATTACCTCGCCGACAAGAAGATGCCATGCGTTCTGATCGACCGTTTCGCCGACCAGCGCTTCGATCAGATCGGCGTCGAGAACGAAACGTCAATGCGCGCGCTGATCGACCATGTCGCCTCCTTCGGCCACAAGCGCATCGGCTATATCGCCGGACAGCCGGGCCTGACGACGACGCGCGAGCGCATCGAGGCGTTCCAGGCTTCGCTCGCCGCCAATGGACTTGAAAGCGTGCCGCGCTATCTCTCGGCCGAGAATGTCGACACGGCGGCGGCGACCGCATCCACCCACGCCATCCTGTCGCTGCCGTCGCCACCAACCGCATTGGTCACCGGCAACAACATGACGACGATCGGAGCCGTCCGCGCCATCCGCGAAAAAGGCCTCAGCATTCCGGGCGATCTGTCGCTGGCCGGCTTCGACGATTTCGAATGGGCCGATTGTTTCGAGCCGCGGCTGACGCTGGTGGCGCAACCCTGCACCGAGATCGGCAGGCAGGCGGCGGCGCTACTCAGCGCCCGTATCGCGGCGACCGGTTCAGAGCCACGTTCGGTGCGGCTGCAGGCGACGCTGCGGGCGCGCGCCTCCTGCGGGAGGCCGAACCACACGAGGCTAACATGACCGCGCCGCTGCTGGTAATGACCGGCGCCGTCAAACGCTTCGGCGGCGTGCAGGCGCTGCGCGGCGTCGACTTCGACCTGAAGGCCGGCGAGATCCATGCGCTGCTCGGCGAGAACGGCGCCGGCAAGTCGACGCTGATGAACCTTTTGTCGGGCGTCTACACGCCGGACGAAGGCACGATCGAGATCGACGGCAAACCCGTGCGCTTCAACAACCCGCGCGAGGCGCAAGCGGCAGGCATCGCCACCATCTTCCAGGAGCTCGACCTGGTGCCGTCGCTGGATGTCGCGGCCAATCTTTTCCTCGGCCGCGAACTGATGCGTCCGGGCGGCTTCCTCGACGTGCCGGCAATGCGCCGCGAGGCCAAGAAGCGGCTGGAGGCGATCGAGATCGCCATCGATCCGGCTGCCATGGTCGCCGATCTGTCGATCGGCCAGCGCCAGGTGGTGGCGATCGTCAAGGCGCTGTCTTACGCCTCGCGCGTGCTGATCATGGACGAGCCGACGGCCGCACTTACCGTCGGCGAAGTCGAGCGGCTGTTCGACATCATGCGCAAGCTCGCCGCCACCGGCGTCGGCATCGTCTATATCTCGCATCGGCTGGAGGAAGTGCCAGGGATTGCCGACCGGGTGACGGTGATGCGCGACGGCCGTGTTGCCGGCATCACCGAGCCGCACGCGCCGCAGGCGGAGCTGGTGCGGCTGCTGGTCGGGCGTCCGCTCGACGAGCTCTATCCCCAACGCGCCAAAGCGGCGGGCAAGCCGCTGCTCAGCCTGAGGAACGCCAGCTTCAAACTCGCCCGCGACAGCGCCGGCTGGCAGGCGCCGCAAGGCGTTTCGCTCGATGTCCATGAAGGCGAGATCGTCGGCCTGGCCGGCATTATGGGGGCCGGGCGCACCGAACTCTTGTCCGCGCTCTACGGCACCGGCCTGTCCGGCCGCTGGGAGGGCGAGGTCGCCATATCGGGCAAGCCGGTGAAACTGGATTCGATCAGTGCTGCCCGCCACGCCGGCATCGCCTTCGTCACCGACGATCGCCGGGGCTCGGGCCTGATGCTGCGCATGGCGGTCGGCCTCAATCTGGTGATGTCGGTCATATCCAGAATCTCGCCGAACTGGCTGGTCTCGCCGCGCCGCCAGGCCGAGGCGGTGAAGGAATCCTTCGGTCAGTTCGACATCCGGCCGAAGAACCCTGATATCGCCGTCGGCGCACTGTCCGGCGGCAACCAGCAGAAGGTGGTGCTGGCAAAAGAAATCCTCGGCAACCCCAGGCTGCTTCTGCTCGACGAGCCGACGCGCGGCGTCGATGTCGGCGCCAAGGGCGAGATCTACCAGCGGCTCAGGGCACTCGCGGCGCAAGGGCTGGGCATTCTGGTGGCGTCCAGCGAGATGCCGGAGCTGATCGGTCTGTGCGACCGCATCGTGGTGCTGCGCCAGGGGCGCAATGTGGCGGAATTCTTGGGCGGCGTCGACGAGCACACGGTGCTGGCCGCGGCTAACGGCAGGGAGGCCTGATGTCTCAGGACAACAATCCAGCGGCAGCGAGCCCGGTGATGGCGGCGCCTCAAAAACATCGCGACCCGCTGGCGCTCATCGTGCGCTTCCAGAGCCTTATCGGCCTGGTGCTGGTGGCGATCGGCGGCATCATCTTCTCGCCGCACCGCCATGGCGAAATCCTGTTCCTCAACCCCGACAACATCGCCAACATCGTGCGCGCCGTGTCGGAGACCGGCATCATCGCCATCGGCATGACCTTCGTCATCATCACCGCCGGCATCGACCTGTCGGTCGGCGCGGTGCTTGGCCTGTCCAGCGTCGTCACCGCATCGATGATGATCTCCGGCGGCTTCGGCCTGATCCCCACCATCCTCGCCGTGCTCGCTTTGGGCATCGTCTTCGGCGCCATCCAGGGTACCATCTCCACCCGTTTCAGGCTGGAACCGTTCATCGTCACGCTGGCCGGCCTGCAGGCCGCGCGCGGCTTGGCGCTGGTCGTCTCCGGCAACCAGTACATCAACATTTCCTACGGCGAAGGGCCGGGCCTGGCGCCGCCGGTGTTCGCCGTGCTGGGCGAGCGGCTGTTCAACAACACCGTGCCGGTGGCGACGCTTGTGTTCGTCGTCTTTGCCGCGATCGCCACCATCGTGCTCAACACCACGCGCTTTGGCCGCTATGTCTTTGCCGTCGGCGGCAATGAGCGCGCCGCGCGCATATCCGGCGTGCCGGTGGCGATGGTAAAAATCTCGGTCTACGCCATCACCGGCTTTGCCGCTGCCCTTGCCGGCATCGTCCATGCCGGCCAGTTCAATTTCGGCAGCGCCAATGACGGCATGGGCTATGAGCTGACGGCCATCGCCGCCGTGGTCATCGGCGGCACCAGCCTGTTCGGCGGCGCCGGCTCGATGGTCGGCACCGTCGCCGGCACCATCATGCTGGGCGCGCTCGCCAACATCCTGCAGCTCAACAACATCACGCCCGCCATGCAGCTGCTCGCGACCGCCGCGATCATCGTCCTGGCGGCAGTGCTTCAATCCCTCGTTCGCCGCCGCGAGGGGTTGGGTCGTTAGTGCATGTCGCGCAAAAGTGACATCGGTTTTGCGATGACGACATGCACAAACAAACAAGGAGGAGACGGCAACACGTGAACGTCAAACCAAGGTCTGGCCCCCCGGCCAGACGAGGAGGAGAGTGAGTTATGAAAACGACACTAAGAGGATCGACCCTCAAGGCCGTGCTGCTGGCCGGCGCTGGCCTGTGCATTGCAGACTCCGCTTACGCCGCCGAGCCGCTGGTGAAAGCCTGCGCCAAGGACGGCCAGTTCGTCATCGGCTTTTCGCAGGCCAACAATGCCGAGCCCTACCGCCAGCACGTCAATGACGAGCTGGAGGCGGCCGCCAAGGAAGTGCCTGGTTTCACGCTGCAGATCGCCGACGGCGCCGGCAACGTCAACACGCAGACCTCGCAGGTCGACAATTTCATCACCCAGAAGGTCGACATCCTCCTGATCTCGCCCTTCGAGGCCGCACCGCTGACGCCGGCGGTGAAGCGCGCCATGGATGCCGGCATCCCGGTCATCGAGCTTGACCGCAAGACGGTCGGCGACCCCGGCAAGGACTACACCGCCTTCATCGGCGGCGACAATTTCAAGATCGCCGAGGAAGCCGGCAAATACACCGCCAAGACGCTGCTGCCCGATGGCGGCGAGGCGGCGGTGCTGCAAGGCCTGCCGAGCTCGACGCCGGCCGTCGAGCGCCTCAACGGCTTCAAGGAAGGCGTGAAGGGCAACCCGAAGGTCCAGATCGTCGCCGAGCAGGCCGCCGACTGGGTGCCGGACAAAGCGCAGGTCGCCTTCGCCGCCATGCTGCAGGCGCACCCCGACATCAAGGTGCTCTACGCCTCCAACGACATGATGGCCGCCGGCGCGCTGCTCGCCGCCAAGGGCGCGGGCAAGGACGTCAAGATCATCGGCACCGATGGCCTGCCGGGCCCGGCAGGCGGCATTGAGGCCGTCGCCAAGGGCGACTGGGTCGCAACCTTCACCTACCCAACGGGCGCCAAGGAAGCGATCGAAATGTCGAAAAAGATCCTGCTCGATTGCGCCACCGAGGTGGACAAGACGGTGACGGTGGAAACCACCGCGATCACGGCCGAGAATGCCAAGCAGCTGATGGGGAAGTGAGGGGCGGGCAGAGCGCGTCTATTGAGGTGATGCGCAAGGCCCCGAGGGGCCTTGTTGCATTGCGGCAACGTATGGGAACGGCCGCTTCGCGCCTCATCTCGGTCATCGAAGTCATCCCGGCCGCCCGCCAAAAGCGGTCACAGTTGGTGTCAACGCCATGGGGAGTTTGCGCCGTGAGCATTTCTCTCCATAATGATCCCAGCATCGGCTTTTTCCTGCCCTCCCTACTGATCAAGTGTTTTGTGAACAGCATCGCACTTTGCTAATATTGCCGTCACTGTGCTCGGCGAGGAAATCCCAGCATGTCGGAGAAGAGTCCGGTCGCGTTGCCGGCGGCGTCGGTGGCAACAGGTTTTCTGGGCGGCAACGGTAACAATGCGTCGGAAGCCCGGCATGAGCGCCGGATCCTGACCGCGCTCTGCTACGACCTGGTCGGATCGACTGACCTTCTTGGCATCCTGGACATTGAAGAGTTCGAGGAACTGATATCAGCCTTCCAGTGGGCGGCGAGACAGGCGGTCGCGTCGTGCTCGGGTGCCGTAGAGGTCGAGGTCGGCGATGGCGGCGTTGCTTTGTTTCCTGCCGAAATAGACGCCAAGGATGCGGCATCGCTGGCGATCCGGGCCGGGCTCGAAATCATCGACGCCTGCAGGCGCGTCGGTTCGAACCAAGGCCGCGCCGATTTGCATGTCCGGGTCGGAATCGCGACATCGATGACCCTGATCCAGAAGGGTGACGCCGAGACGGGTCGTGACAATGTCACCGGCCCTGCCTTCGCGATGGCCACGCGGCTCCAGGCCATCGCGCAGCCGGATACGGTGTTAGTCTCGGAGGCGACACGCAACCTGGCGCGACGGTCGCATGTGTTCAGCTTTAGGGGCAGCCATGCGATCAAGGGTTTTGCCGAGCCGGAGCTGGTCTGGCGCGCGCTGAGTCACAAGCGCGAGGTCGACCGCTTCTTCGCCTTCGGGCGGCTGAGCAGTCCGCTCGTCGATCGCGAGGCCGAACTTGCCACGATCGCCGAAGCATGGGACAGCGCCGTTGCAGGAAACGGCGGCGTGGTGGTGATCGAGGGCGAGGCCGGGATCGGCAAGTCGCGCATTCTTCACGAAGTGCGCCGGCGCACGCGTCACCAGCGCGCGAAACTGCTGCTCTTCCAGTGCACGCCCGGCGGCTTGCGCTCGGCGCTGCATCCGCTGCTACAGAACGTACGCGGCGATTTCGCCGGCAACGAAGGACAGCTGAGCGCTGCCGCTGTGGCAGAAGTATTCCGCGATCATGACGTCCGCGATCCTGAAATCATAGACGTCTTCTCGTTCCTGCTCGGCGCTGCGGGAGCCGATCCGATGCTTAAGGAAATCGACGCCGAGGCGATGCGCGCGAAAGCCAATTGGGCGGTTCGCCACTCGCTCGAAGCCCTGTGCGCCAGCGGACCGATCGTCCTGGTGGTCGAGGACATCCATTGGATCGACCTGACGTCTAGACAATTGTTGGCTGAGCTTGCACAGTCGGCCCGTCACTTCCGGGCGCTTGTCATCGTGACCACGCGCCCTGAATCCGGGAGCTGGCTGGCAGCATCGAATCCAAGGCATATCTCGCTAAAGCCGCTCAACCGCGAGCAAACGCGGCTGGCGATCGCGGCCATGTGGCCGCAAGGCAAGCCTTCAACTTCCCCGGAATTGCTCGACGTGGTGGAACGCGTGACCGGAGGCGTCCCGCTGTTCATCGAAGAAATCTGCCAGTGGATGGCCGAGAACGCGGCCTCGGCAACGGATCGGCTGGCGCAGACCGCGACGCGTAGTCATGCCTCGGTGTTTGAAAGCGTGATCGAGGCCAGGCTCGAAACGCTGGGGCCGGCACGCGAAGTCGCGCGCGCCGCGGCCGTCGCGGGCAATCGTTTCAATCAGGAATTGTTGCGCGCGTTGTTGCCGGAGCTCGACGACGAAATCATCGCAAACGCGCTGGATTCACTGAGCGAGGCCGGGTTCCTGATCCGCGTGCGGCCTTTTGGCGTTCCGGTCTATGGCGTGCGCCATGCGCTTATCCAGGAGACGATCTACAACGCAACGCTGCGCAAGAAACGGCAGGCCTTGCATCGCCACCTGTTTGCCGCGGTGAGCCGCAACCGAAACCTGGCCGGGTGGCTGAGCACCGCCGAGGTCGCCGAGCACGCCGAGCGCGCAGGCCTTATGGAGGACGCGATCGCTCAGTTCGTGATCGCAGGCACGGAAAGCTCGTCGCGCTCGGCAATGGCGGAAGCGAGGCAGATACTCGAGCATGCATTGGCGCTCTGCGAGCACGTTGCGGCAGCCGACACGCGAGACGCGCTGCGGCTATCGGCCATGATCGTGCTCGGTCCCATCCTGACCGCTGTCGAAGGTCCGAACTCGGGGCCCGCCCGCAAATTGTACGAGGACGGCGTGGTGATAGCCCGGCGGCGGCCGATGGCCGAGCGGGCCAAGTGGTTCCCGATCTACTGGGGCTGGTGGTTCACGGATACCGTCATGGACGGCGAGCGCGCGGAAGTGGTGCTCAGCGATCTCAGGGATGTCGAGGATGCCGAAGTGCAACTCCAGGCCAGGCATTGCGTGTGGGCAATCGACTTCAATCTTGGCCGCCACGACCGCTGCATCGCGGCAGTCGACGCAGGACTTTCGCTCTATGAGCACGGCCAGGGCAAAGCCAATGCTGCGTTGTTCGGCGGGCATGACGCGAGGGTCTGCGGGCTCGCCCACCGCGCCTTGTCGCTTTGGTTTGTCGGAAAGCCGGCAAGCGCGATCCATTCGATGTCGGAAGCTAGGAGCTGGGCGCAGCAAACCGGACATGCCGGCAGCATCGCACATGCCTATCTCAACGAGGCGATGCTGCATTGCTATCGCCGAGATTTTTCGAGGTTACGAAGCGTGATAGCGGATCTGCGCCACTTGACGGAGCGCCATTATATGCCCGCTCTCGCCGCCGCAGCGCAAATCTTCGAAGGCTGGTGCGACGGCAACGCCGGCCAGGTCGAGAGCGGCAGGGAGAAAATGCGGCAAGGCCTTGGCCTCCATGGCGAGTTCCAGACGCCTGAGGACGAACCGGTCTATTGCGGCATGCTGGCAGAGCTTTTGACACGAACTGCCGAGGTCGATGAGGCGCTCGCGTTGCTGGGCTCGGCTGTGGCGCAGGCCGAGGCCGGCGGCAGCCGCTTCTGGCTGGCAGAGCTCTACAGGCGAAGGGCGGAGCTACTTCTTCTCCAGGGCGATGCGGAGGCGGACGTAATCGCTGCCCTCGAAAAGAGCATCGCCATAGCCGCGGAGCAAAGTGCCGTGCCTTTCCTCGTCAGTACATACGAGACCCTTCAATCATCAGGCCTGTCGCCTGAACTGTCGTCGCGCTATCGCGATCGGGTCGAACGTGCGAAATCCGCTCTCGAGCCGGGCGCCGCGCTGATCGTCAATCCCGAATCGGCCGTTCGGCACTAGCGGGCCCTGCAAGAGCATCCGCGATGCTGGAGCGATATCAACGCCTTGGTCCGCCGCCCGACGAGGCGCTGGCGAGGCTGATGAAGATGCGCGAAGGCCTGGGCATCACGCGGATCGCCGACATCACCGGGCTCGACCAGCTTGGTATCCCGGTCGTGCAGGTGACAAGACCTTTCTCGCTCTCCAACGCGGTCGCGCAAGGCAAGGGCGCCACCCTGGTGCAAGCCGGGATATCGGCCATGCTGGAATCGGCCGAGAGCTTCTTTGCAGAGCAGGTGGCGAATTTCGAACCAGTCGTCGGCTGCGCCGATCAATTGGGCATCCCGCCAGATCGTTTCGAAAGGTATCTCCAAGGGGGCACCGCGCCGGGATGGCGCGGCAGGGAGACCGCGTGGGTAGCCGCAGACAATCTTCTTACCGGCAGCCGCGACCTGGTCCCGTTCGAGCTCGTGCACACCGCCTATGTGTTGCCGTCGCTGCCCCATGACGGCATTTTCGCGGCATCGACGAGCGGTTTGGCAGCAGGCTTCGCGGAGCCGGATGCCATCGTTCATGGCATGCTTGAATGCATCGAACGCGACGCGATCGCCACGGCATACCGGACCCACGGGTTTTTCCACCGTCAACGCATCGATCCCGAGACGATCGATGATCCGTCGCTCCGCGATCTCCTGGAAACTTTGGCGGCCAAGAACGTGCTGGTTGGCCTTTGGCAAGCTTTGTCGCCGTTGGGCATACCGGTGGTGTGGTGCCATCTGCTGGAAGACGAACCGACAGAAACGGTCCTTTTGGATCATCCGGCTGATGGCTCGGCTGCCGGTTTCAGTCCCGCCGGCGCGGCGGTGCACGCCATCTACGAAGCGGCCCAGGCCCGTCTGGCGGCGATCTCCGGCGCGCGCGATGACCTGACGCGCGCGTCCTATCCGAAATACCCCGATCGGCAGGTGATTGCAGCGCATCGCCGGCTCCTCCGCGACGGCCCGCGCAGCGTGGATTTCGGCGCGTTCGCCGAGCAGAAGTTCAACACGGCGTCGGACGGGCTGTCGGTCCTCTTGGCAATTCTCGAAGAGAGAGGGTTCGATGCGGTTCACCTAATCCGGGTGGGAACGAAACCGTTCGACGCCCTGTCGGTTGTCAGGATTGTCATCCCTGCCTTGCAGCCGCTCTTGCAGGGGTAGGGATTATGCGCCCGAAACTCGTCTTCACTGGCCCTACCGTGTCCCATTCCGACGCGTTGAAGGTCGTCGATGCGGTATGCCTTCCCCCGGCCGTGCAAGGCTCGATCGTTTCGGCCGTGCAGCATTTCGACCCGAGTGCGATCCTTCTCATAGATGGCGGTTTTCAGACCGAGCCGGCGGTTCGGCACAAGGAAATCCTGTGGGCCCTCAGCCGCGGCATTCATGTCGTCGGCGCGGCCAGCATGGGTGCCCTTCGAGCAGCCGAGCTGTTCCCCCATATGCAAGGCGTCGGGCTTATCTACCGATGGTATCGCCGCTGCGCCTTTGCACCCGACGACGCAGTAGCGGTATTGCATGGACCGGCCGAGGTGAATTTCGCTCAATTGACGCATGCGCTGATTGACCTGCGCCGGACCCTTCGTGCTGCTTGCCGGCGCGGCGTGATTTCACCCGAACAGCAGGCGAGGCTCGAGGGTGCGGCACAGGCCGTCAATTTTCGCGATCGCACCCTGGCACGGATGGTCCGGGATGCGCACGACGGCAAGGACGACGTCGAGAACTTGTGCAGGGAGCTCGGCGCCGCTTTCGTCCAGCAAAAAAAGCAAGATGCCCTGCGGGCACTCGAACTTTTGCGAGAGCAAGCATTTGAAAAAGCATACCCCGTGCCGGAATTACAGCTAACCACGGCCTTCTCCAAGGATATGGATGATGCGGGGCTGGCGCTATAGGCCCTGACCTCTTGGCGGCCGACGATTTACGTAACGTAAGCACCGTGATAGCGTGGCATCGTCAGAGGGGGCCAAGCAATTGGACGCGGTCGATCGTGCCGTTGCGCAAGGTGTGCTGGGTACGCGGTTCCTGGTCTACCCGCAGGTCCCTCACCTTTCGGGTTACGGAACACCCGAAACAGTATGGATTTCTACTCCACCCGATCTGATCCGCTCCGGCCCGGAAGATCACCGCATCTACGTTCGCGATCCGCTCCTCGACAAGGAGCCTTATGACTACCCTTATCTGCCACCGTTTGTCGGCGAAACCTTTCCACCTGCACAGGCTGGCTTTGACGGCCATTTCGATCAGCTTTCCTTGACCTCGCGGCAGTTCCTTTCTGCGCACGCTTTCGCCTCGGTCAGCCGCGTGCTGGACATCTGGGAAAGCTACCTCGGCAAACCGATTGTCTGGTATTTCGCCGAGACGTTCGAGCGGCTCGAAATCATCCCCTTCGTCGACTGGGAGAATGCGCAATCGGGCTATGGCTATCTGGAACTCGGCCGAGAGCGCGGCATCGACGGAGGCAACTATCCCTATGCGCTCAACTTCGATGTGATCGCACATGAGGTCGGCCACGCAATCTTGTTTTCGCTGTTCGGGACACCAACTGGCGGCCTGACTCAAGGCGATTTCGGACCGTTCCACGAAGCCAGCTCGGATCTGGTCTCGCTCTTGTCCTTCCTGAATTTCGACAGCGGCATGGACCGGCTGCTGCGGCACTGCAATGGCAACCTGCTTGTTCTCAATGAGTTGAACCGGATTGCCGAGCTGACTGGCGATCGGCAGATCCGCCTCGCCAGCAACGCACGCCGCATGTCGGAGGTGACGGCGGAAATCCATGACAGGTCACGGCCATTCACGGGGGCTGTGTTCGACACGATCGTCCACGTCTACCACGCGGCACTGGTGCACGAGGGGTTGGCCGACGAGCGGCTGCTGGGGATCGATATTAAGGATGTCGACCAATCCGACATGCAGCGCATTTCGGATTTCACGTCCCGCGCCTTCCGCGCTCGGCCCTTCATGTTCAAGAGCATGCTGATCAGAGCAAGGGACGAGGTGGCTCTCGCACTTGCTCAGGCATGGCCACGCCTCGATGCGGACGACCTGTCGTTCGAAAAGGCCGCGGCGTTGGTGGTGGACTCCAGCGATCGCGTCGCGCCGATGCTCGCGGAAAAATTCGATGAGAACTTCAGCTGGCGGGAGATCTTGTGAACTGAAGGATGCAGCAAAAAGGAGCGAGGAAAATGAGCGACGACTATCACCGACCGACACTAACCTTTCCGTCAGGCGCTTACAACGCAACACAGGTTAGGCTCTATGGCTTGGGGGCGGAAATTGGACTCAGCGTGCCCGGTGCGCCAGCACCCTTTGGTGACACCGGCATGTATGTCGAAACCGCGCCTGGGGAACCTATCACCGACGAGCAACATGTCAACGCACTTGAAGTATTGAAGAAGTATGACAGCAACAAAGGCCGCCAAGATATAATAAATGGAAATATCCCATTTCCAAAAATACCAATCAGAGTCTCCTACCATTTCAAGATCGACCTGAAGAATTTTGGCGCTGCGGTCCTTTCAACGGTAGGCAGTACCTTCATGCTCGGATCATCTCCAGAACAGAAAACATCGTGCGGGATAATTGTCGGTTATGCCTATGAGGGACATACCTACGATTTGCCAAAGCCCAAGATAATGATCATCCCGGCGTTTCCGGAACCCAAGATTCCGGCGGACGATTCGGAATTTGACGCCAAGGAACCTGAAGGCTACGCGGTTTGGCTCGTCGATAAGCTCAACGAATGCGTGGAGTTGGAGATGAACCAGGGCTTTGTCGAACAGATCGTCCTCGAGGCGAACCTTCCAGGCAAGCGTTCACCGACGATGTACGCATCCAAGATGACGATGGGACACCGTGGCGGAAAGCTGAGCGACTAGTCTCTCATGTTCCCTGTCAAGGTTGAAGGCAAGAAGGCTCGCCTGCTTGGCAGGTTTGCCATGCAGTCGGATCGGCTGAAGCTGCACAGGGCTGGGGGGTGGAGCTCAGAGACGACGGTTGATCAGACTCTCATTCCGCGGGTTGGGTACGGCCTTCCGTGTCTTGGTCTCGGGGCTGTCCTCGGTCTAGAGGGCGGGCGTGGGGCGCATCGGCTCGGCGACATAACTGGCGACGGGAGTTCCGCACGATGGCCATGTTGTGCGCCCTGGTTGTCACCGCCGGCCGAGATCCATTGAATCCTGTCGACACGAACGCGAAAGGCTTCATCACATCGATATCCGAGAGGCCCTCGGCATCCTCGCCGTGTCCGGCAAACGGGATTTAGCTGTCGCGCCAGTCAACGAGTGTGTCCGCTTTCCGAATGCTACCACCCGAAACCGGACAGGCAGGAAGCGGCCCAAATGCGACATTCAATTTTCGTCGTGCCCCTGCCAGGGATTTGGCGTGCCCCAGCCGCTTACGTTGCGTCTAGTCCCGCCATGTAAGCCTTCGCGCCACGAGGGACCGCACGCCACTGACGGACAACTATGATGTGGACCACCAGTTTGGCGCACCCAATCGGCCACGCCAGCCCGCAGCCTCATTCACGGCGTGGT
Organism: Mesorhizobium sp. M1004; assembly: GCF_040318795.1. Classification (NCBI taxonomy): domain Bacteria; kingdom Pseudomonadati; phylum Pseudomonadota; class Alphaproteobacteria; order Hyphomicrobiales; family Phyllobacteriaceae; genus Mesorhizobium; species Mesorhizobium sp. M1004. The sequence continues at coordinate 276,196 of NZ_JAMYNB010000006.1, read as the reverse complement.
CGTGAACCCGCACTGCTTCTGTTCCATCTCGATCTGCTTGGTGATGCGGATGGCGTTCTGGGCGTAGGCTTCCGTCACGGTGCCGCTGTTGACGGTCTTGTCCTTCAGCGGGCTGACGGCCGCGCAGAGGTGGAAGACATGCTCGGTGTCGGACTTCGCGGCGCCGTTTTCCGGCGCGATCCAGTAGACGATATCCTGGCCATTGGGGTGTGCCGCGTCCTTCGTCGCCGCGGCCACCGTGGTGGAGTCGGTGGCGATCGCCTGCGCCTGGGCGGCGACCTCGGGCGAACAGGCCGTGGTCGGCTGCCCCGCCTTGATCTGTTCCGCGCAGGTGTTCATGTCCTGCGTGTACTGCTCGACCGATGGCGGCTGGTAGCTGACCCCGATCAGCGTCGCCAGCACGGCCAGCACGGCGCCGATGCCGCCGGCCACCTTCTTGCTCTTCGGGTCCATGTTCTTGTCGTTGAGAATCAAGAGAACCAGCGGCAGGAAGGCAATCAGGGTGATGATCGCGCCGAGCTGGTTCTGGACAAAGAACCGGAACGTGTCGGATTCGCGGGCCGGGTCCTTCCTGTTGGCCGCCTTCCAGAGCAGGCTTCCAACGATGGCGAAAATCGCGATCCCGACCAGGATGCCGATCAGCAGCGGCAGGTTGCCCTGGTCGAACTTGTGCTTGTAGAGCAGTACGATCCCGGCGATCTCGCCGCCAATGGCGATGACCCACGACACCACGGCGAACAGGCGCAGCCGCGTGGCCCCGGACTTCTGGCCCTGCGTTGCCTGCCAGTCCTTGGTAACGTCTACGGTCGGCTTGTTGTCGGTCATGACCAGATCCCCCGGTATCGACACTTTGCGGGGCGTCAAAGGCGCCCGGCGCAGCGTCATTGATCGAACGTCGCCTGCCTCGGCGCGAAAGCGCCACGGCAGACCCCATCCTTATTGCGCATGATGGGATTCGTCCATAGCCGAGGCGGGCGGACGCCGGAGGGCAGGGCAATCGCATAAGGCGGCGCATCCTACGCGATTGCCCGGGAAGAGGGAGTCACCCCTTGAGCCGCTCCAGCGCAGCCACGATCAGATCGCAAAACTTCGCATGGTCGAGCTTCACCGCCACGCTGTGACGGAAGTCGGTCTGCTCGCTCGCCGTGCCGCCGAAATGGTGCATGCCGCCCCATTTTCTCGAAATTGCAGATGCCCTTGGTCCAGCGTCCCGCAAGCTCGACGCGGATGTCGGCCCTTTGGACGCGGGCATCTGGCGCGGCCTCCTTAGCGACTCTCCCGTTCCCTGAATTGATTTGTATACAAATGTTTCTGGGCGACATCGGTTTGTGAAGCGCTTCACCGTTGTCGCGCAATCGATCGGTTACAGAGGCCGTGCAAGAGCGGGCCTAAGGCAGCGCTCTGCTGCTGCATGGAGGTAACCGATGTTTGAAAGTCTCAGCAGAATTCGTGCTGCCCTGGCGCGCGCCAGCAAGCACAGGAAGACCGTGCGCGCACTGAACGCGCTGCCGACGGAGATCCAGAAGGACATTGGCTGGACGGAGTCGAGGTCGATCGATGAGATAAGGCTGCCGTTCTAGCGCCGCATCCAGCGACGCTAATATAGCGCTCGCCATCGATTGTTCGGAAGCGTACAGTATAGCATCGTCGGCCACATCAATGGGCGCTGACGCTTGGGAGCGACCATCGCACTCCTGCCCCGAGAGGAGGCATTGGAGCCATGGCGGAGCAACCGAGACAGTCCGGTCTGAGCGCCGAGACGCTCGCGGCCTTGGCGCGGGAAACCGGGGCCTCCGAGCAGCAGATACAAGAGATCGCATCGCTGATCGGCAACGATCGCTCGTCCATCGTGCGCGAAGCGCGCATGGTTGCGGCTGACCGCCCGAAGCGCTGATCCAGGAAAAAGCTGCTGGATTGATCCATGGGGCGTCGCCCCTGATTTGTCGGTTTTGTACGAAGTACAATGGCTGAATCCGAGTCAGCTATCGTCCAATGACCGTTTGCATTTGGGCAGGGCGCCGACGGCTGGGAGATGACATGTGCTCTTGCCCTTGACGGGAGAGAGCGATGGACCAGTCGGTCAGCAAGGAGAAAAGCGGCCTCTTGCGCCGCATGAACCCGGCCGACTTCGCACTGCTTGCGCCGCATTTGCACCATCGTGTGCTCGATCTCAAAGCCCCGCTCGAAATGGCGGGCGAGCCGGTCGCCTCGGTCTGCTTCCTGGAAAGCGGCCTGGCCTCGGTGGTGGCGAGGAACCGGCCGGGGCTCGACACCGAGGTCGGCATCATCGGCCACGAAGGCATGTCGGGCTCCGCTTTGGTGATGGGGGCCGACTGGGCGCCCCATGATTGCTACATGCAGATGCCGGGCGAGGCGGTGTGCATCGATTCCGAGCCGTTCAAGGCAGCGCTGCAGAAAAGCCCGACGCTTCGCGCCTTCCTGCTCCGCTATGCCCATTATCTGCACGGCCAGACCAAATCCACGGCGCTGAGCAATGCCCGCGCCAAACTCGAGGATCGGCTGGCCCGATGGCTCCTGATGTGTGACGACAGGGTGGTCGGCCACCAGATCCAGATCACGCATGAGTTCCTGTCCGTCATGCTCGGCGTCAGGCGTCCGGGCGTCACCATCGGCCTGCAGATCCTGGAAGGGCGCGGCCTGATCCGGTCGAGGCGCGGCGAGATCGTCATCCGCGACCGGGATGGCCTGATCGCCGTCGCCGACGGCTTCTACGGCCAGGCCGAGGCCGAATACGAACGCCTGCTGGGCTGAGCCTGGCACGGGCTGGAAATGGCCGACGCGAATGCCGGTGAAAGCATGTTGCCAGAGCCGCGCCGGCCATTTGCGGCCATCTGGGGAGAGGCCGCCCGGCAAATCTAGCATCGACGCAAAAGCGGGCAACGAACCGCAATCGCTTGGTAAAAACCGTACAATCGAATTGTGTTGAACCTTGGTTCGGCAAGAGTATGAATCCGCTGTCGTGACCATGTATATGGGGCGCTGGCGCCTGAGGCTTCGACAGGCTCGCCCGCCCGATGTGAACGGGGAAAACCGAAATGGCAGAACTGCTTTTCGATGTATCCGCCTTCGATTGCGCCATCCTGCGCGCCGCCTTCATCAAATCGGTGATGGAAGACAATGTCCCGGAAAAGCGGTGGCGCGCGCTCGCCGCTTCCCTGGTCCGCGACCTGACCGACCACGAAGACGTCGAGCCGGATCTCCTCGGCTGGATCACGCGCAAGTAGCGGTACCCTGACGGTCCGGCGGCTACCCCAGCCACCACCACAGCGCCGCGATCACCGCAAGCACCGCCACCACCGACAGCCCCAGCATGATGTAGCTGCCCTTGATGATGTCGCGGATGATCTTCTTCACGCTTTCGCGGTCGTTGAGGTTAGGGAAGGGCTCGTTGGGCAGCGCCACGCCGAGGAAGCCGCAGAGCGGCGCCCAGCCATCGCTGACTTTGAACACCAGAAGCTTCTCCGGCGGCACGGCCGCTATCACCTCCTCGGTATAGGCGTTGTAGCGCGCCACCGCCTTGGCGCGGTCGTCCATCACGCCGGCAAGCGTGCGGCCCCAGATCAGTCTGTGCGACATGTCGCCGAATTTGCGGCCGAACGGCGTCAGCCATTCCAGCACCTTGAACTGCCACAATGTCTCGGTGAAGTGGATTGTGTCGATGGTGCTGTCGTACCAGGCCTCGGCGCCGCGCGGATGCAGGGTGAGCAGCACCTTGGCGTCGGGATAGGCGGCCATCAATTCGCGCCACACGCAGCATCCCGGATTGTCGACCGTCGCCTTGTAATTGGCAAAGACTCTGGTCCAGTCGTGCTGGCTGCCGGGCGGGCTGTTGGCCACCTTGCGCCAGAAGTCGAGATGGCCCTTGTTGGCCTTGTTGAGGATGACTTCCTGCATGTGATAGCTGGGAAGGCCCAGCCTGTTCAGCGCGGCAAAGGTCGACCATGTGCCGGTGCGGCCGAATCCGGCCCCGATGAGCTCAAGCGTCATTTTAACCCCCCTTGTTGAGACCGCTTTTCTTTTATGCCGGTCCGCTCGGAATGAGGTTGCATCCGCGCCCCTCGGCGCGCAACAATTTTCCCTGTCCAGGGCAGAAATGTGTTTGCTTTTTCGTCTGGGCCACGCGGAATGAGGGTCTGGCTATTCCCGCGGGTGGGGGAGCCTGATAATAGGTCAGCCAGATTGACCTAAATTCGCATGGCCGGGACGGTCATGCTGGACCAGATGCCGTATCCCGGGAGGTTGGCTCGTGAGTTTGATGGACCTGTTGGCGTCGCGCGCCTCGCGCATGAAGGCGTCGGAAATCCGCGAGCTGCTCAAACTGCTCGACCAGCCCGACATCATCTCCTTTGCCGGCGGCATCCCCGATCCGGCTTTGTTTCCGGCGCAGGCGATCGCCGATGCTTACGCCTCGGTGCTGGGCGGCGCGGAGGCGAGCGCAGCACTTCAGTATCAGGTCTCCGAAGGCTATCTGCCGCTCAGAAAATGGCTGGCCGGCCAGATGGGCAAGCTTGGCATCGCCTGCGACGAGCACAACATCTTCATCACCTCCGGCTCGCAGCAGGCGCTGGATTATCTGGGCAAGCTGTTCCTGTCGCCCGGCGACACAGCGCTCGTGACGTGGCCGACCTATCTCGGCGCGCTCCAGGCCTTCAACGCCTATGAGCCGCGCTACGACCGCCTGACGCCGGATGGCGGCAACATGACGCCGGCCGCCTACCAGGCGGCGGCTGCTGCCCCCTCTACTTTTGCAAAAGAGGGCGGCAAGGTGAAATTCGCCTATCTGGTGCCCGATTTCGCCAACCCGACCGGCGAGACGCTGAACCGCCAGCAGCGCGAGGCGGTGCTCGACCTCGCCGGCGAGCTCGACATTGCCGTCATCGAGGACGCCGCCTATCGCGCGCTGCGCTATGACGGCGAGGGCCAGCCGCCGATCCTGGCGCTCGACTGCGAACGCTCCGGCGGCATCGAAAACGCCCGCACGCTCTATTGCGGCTCGTTCTCGAAGATCCTGTCGCCGGGCATGCGCGTCGGCTGGGTCTGCGCGCCGCGCCGCGTCGTCGAGCGGCTGGTGCTGATGAAGCAGGCGTCGGACCTGCACAGCCCGTCGATCAACCAGCTGGTCATGCACCGCGTCTCCGAGGCCGTGTATGACGGCCAGGTGGAAAAGCTGATCGGCGCCTACCGCCAGCGCCGCGACGGCTTGCTTGCAGCACTCGAAGCGGAAATGCCGGATGGCGTCAGCTGGAGCCGGCCGGAAGGCGGCATGTTCGTTTGGCTGACGCTGCCCGAAGGTGCGGACGCCACGGCACTGCTCGCCCGCTCGGTCAAGGAAGCCCGCGTGGCCTTCGTGCCGGGCAACGCATTCTACGCCGACGGTTCGGGACGCAACACGATGCGGATGAGCTTTACGCTCGCAGATGAACGCGCCGTGGGTGAAGGCGTGCCGAGGCTGGCGAAATTGATGAAGGGCTAGGCGCCCTACCTCCCCCTTGTGGGGAGGTCGACCGAAGGTCGGGTGGGGGTGCTTGGCGCCGACCCCCACCCCGATCCGCTTTGCGGATCGACCCTCCCCACAAGGGGGAGGGTAAAAAAGTCACTCCGCCACAACCAATTTATCCTGCGTCTTCGTCTCGAAATCGCTGGCGTCGTGGCGCTCGTGCAGTTGCATGGCGGGGTCGCCGAAGGCGCGGTTGACCATGCGGCCGCGTTGCACGGTCGGGCGGGCGTCGATCGCCTTGGCCCAGCGTTGTACGTGCTCGTAGTCCTGCACCGACAGGAACTCGGCGGAATCATTGTACATGCGGCCGAGCGCCAGGCCGCCATACCAGGGCCATACCGCCATGTCGGCGATCGAATAGAAGGCGCCGCCGAGATATTCGGTCTCTGCCAGCCGCCGGTCGAGCACGTCGAGCTGGCGCTTGGTCTCCATGGCGAAGCGGTCGATGGCGTATTCGAACTTTTCCGGCGCATAGGCGTAGAAATGGCCGAAGCCGCCGCCGAGATAGGGCGCCGAACCCATCTGCCAGAACAGCCACGACAAGGTTTCCGCGCGCGCCGGCTGTTCGGTCGGCAGGAACTCGCCGAACTTTTCCGCGAGATAAAGCAGGATCGAACCGGACTCGAAGACGCGGACAGGCGTCTTGCCGCTGCGGTCGAGCAGCGCCGGGATCTTGGAGTTGGGGTTGACCTCGACAAACCCCGAGCCGAACTGGTCGCCATCGTTGATGCGGATCAGCCAGGCGTCGTATTCGGCGCCCTTGTGGCCGAGCGCCAGAAGCTCCTCCAGCATGACAGTCACTTTGACCCCATTCGGCGTCGCCAGCGAATAGAGCTGCAGCGGATGCTTGCCGACCGGCAGCACCTTGTCATGCGTCGGACCGGCAATAGGCCGGTTGATGCTGGCGAACGTGCCGCCATTGGCTTTCTTCCAGCTCCAGACTTTCGGCGGGGTGTATTCGGTCATGCGGGAAATTCCTTGGGTTTGGCGGGGCGAAAACGACGGCGCGAGACTGATGGCGGAAAAGTCGGCGGAACGTAGATACTGGAACACATAGGTGCAATTCAGAAAGGTTCAACTTGTGTTGAACTATTATCGATGTCAGCGCCGCCCCTCATGGCCCTGCCGGGCACTTCTCCCCGTATAGTGACGGGGAGAAGGACGCTGTCGCCTACTGATTTCGCCAATTGCCAGCGTTGCCAAGAGCGCCGATGTTGCGGCCATGTCGCTTCTCCCGTCACTATACAGGGAGAAGGTGCCGGCAGGCGGATGAGGGGCAGCGCCAGCCTCTGAAATGATTGCCTTGTTGCCTAAGCCCTTGCGCCCTGTGCAGCGCGGCATACCTATAGAGGATACTGCCCACGCATATCTGCCAGGATGACCGCATGCCGATCGATCCCGTTTCCCCGCTCTTGCGCTCCGTCGTTGGCGTGCGCGCCATGGTTCCCGACGATGCCTTCACGGCCAATGCCCTGGGCACGCGCCGGGAAGGCAGCGGCGTCGTCATCCGCGGCGACGGGCTGGTGCTCACCATCGGCTATCTCATCACCGAGGCCGAGGAGGTCTGGCTGACCGACCAGGACGGCCGCGTCGTGCCGGCGCATGCGCTGGCCTATGACCAGGAGACAGGCTTCGGCCTAGTGCAGGCGCTGGCGCCGCTCGGCCTGCCGGCGGTGGCGCTGGGTGACGCCTCGAAGGCGAAGATCGGCGACCCCGTGGTGTTTGCCGACGGCACCGGCCGCTCGGTCAAGGCACACATCGTCACCAAGCAGGAATTCGCCGGCTATTGGGAATATCTGCTCGACGAGGCGATCTTCATTGCCCCGGCGCATCCGTCCTGGGGCGGCGCGGCGCTCATCGGCCAGGATGGCAGCCTGCTCGGCATCGGTTCGCTGCTTTTGCAGATGAGCCGCAACGGCGAGGTCGCCGACATCAACATGGTCGTGCCGATCAACCTTCTGACCCCGATCCTCGACGATCTCCTGACGCGCGGCCAGGTGGCGAAGCCGCCGCGCCCATGGCTCGGCGCCTTCTCGGCCGAGTCGAACGGTGCGGTCGTGGTGATGAGCGTCGCCGAAGGCGGCCCCGCCGCCAAGGCCGGCCTGCGCCAGGGCGACATCATCTCCGACGTGCGCGATGGCGAGGTCGACGGTCTCGCCGATTTCTACCGCAAGCTATGGCAGAATCCGGCGGGTTCGGAGATTCCTCTCAGGGTCGTGCGTGACGGTCGTGAGACTTGGCTGCGAGTGAAATCCGCCGACCGAAACAGCTTTTTGAAGAAACCGCATCTGCAGTGAAGCCAATCTCCCCCCAAGTGGGGGAGATGCCCGGCAGGGCAGAGGGGGGCGCGAAGGATCGCGACCTCTCAATCTATATTTTCTGACAAGAATCGCGGGATAAACGTGGCTGACACTGGCCGGTGCGTTGGCGGGACAGCGGCCCCCCTGCCGGCCATCTCCCCCACGAGGGGGGAGATTGGCTGCCCCCTCAATCCCCGCATACCCTAAAAGGCGTCCCCGTGTCCCACTCCGCGAAGGGCACGACCTGGCCTTCGACAGACACGATACTGTTCACCTTGCTGTCATCATCCTGCGTCTGCATACTTTTGCCCTTGCCGGTCAGCACGTCGTAGTCGCAGCTGCTGTAGACGACAACGGACTGGTATTTGTAATGGTCATAGGCAACGCCGGCGACGACGAAGGCCTCGTTGCGCCAGGCGATGGTCAGCGTCATGTCGGTCCGCTCGCCGGGGCCGATCAGCCCCGGCAGATAGATCTTGATCGAGCCGTTGGGCAGCAAGGTCAACTCCGGTTCGATGCCGGAGCCCTCATAATGCGGCTGGTCGTAGTCGTTCCATTCGCCGTAGACCTGCTCATGCACGACGCCGGCGGGTTTCAGAAAATTGTACTTTTTGTCCCTCAGGAAGAAATGCATGTCCATGGTATCGTCTTCGGGCTCGGTCTCGACGATCATCGCCAGATCGGCGGCGCCGTCCCCATTGAAGTCGCCGGTCAGCGCGGTGATGATCTTCTGGGTTTCGATGGGTTCGGCGAGCGCCGAGGCCGGCAGCAGAAGGATGAGGCCGAGTAACATCGATCGCATGGCATTTTCCCCCGAATTGCAGTCTGCCTTGCCCGGCTCGACCAGCCGGGAAACTGCCATGAGCGCCGGCTTGGGCGCAAGCCGGCTCGCAATAGGCTAGGGGGTATCGACGCCGCTGACGGAAACTGGCATCGACAGCCGATACAGCCGGCCCGGCAACAACGAGGTGATGATGGCGCCGTTCAAGGTCGATCCCGACAAGGTTCATGAATTCCCCGATCCCGACAGTTTTTACGCCTGGCTGCGCGAAAATCATGCCGGCGAGAGCGAGGTCTGGATCAAGGTCCACAAGGTCGGCTCGGGCCTCGCCTCGATCACGCCGAAGCAGGCCATCGACGTGGCGCTGTGCTTCGGCTGGATCGACGCCATACGCAAGCCGCTCGACGACAAGAGCTTTCTGCAGCGCTACACGCCGCGCGGCAAGAAGAGCATCTGGAGCAAGATCAACATCGACAATGTCGCCCGCCTGGTCGAGGAGGGCCGCATGACCGAACACGGGCTGAAACAGGTCGAGGCGGCCAAGGCCGACGGCCGCTGGGACCGCGCCTATGCCTCAGGCAAGGACATGAAGATCCCTGACGATCTGCAGGCCGCCATCGACGCCGAGCCGAAGGCGAAGGAGATGCTGGCAAAGCTTTCCGCCCAGAACCGGTTCGCGCTGGCGTTTCGAACGCACAACATGAAGACGGAGGCGGGGCGCAGGAAGAAGATCGAGGCTTTTGTCGAGATGCTGAAGCGCGGCGAGCCGATCTATCCGCAGAAGCGGTGAGGCGACGGCAAGCGGCTGCCATGGCGCGCGCAGCTAAAAACCCGCGTGTGAGGTTCTGGCCTCCCTTTCTCGGACATAACCTATTGTTTTTACGGTATTTTCCACTCGGCGTGTGGGTGATAGATGCGATAGTGGAAAAAACATAGCAACTTATTGTTAATTAAGAGTTTTCCACTATGTTAACTTGATCCTGGCTTAAGAGTGGAAAACGATGCTGAGAGAGTTGACCGGCGAGCAGCGGCGCCAACTCATAGATACGCAACAGGTCTACGAGGCCTGGCAGCGTGCTGATGACCAGCGCCAAAGGCGCTTTGCAGGCAGCATGCGCTGGGTTGAGCGCAGCGGTGCTGAATACCTGCTGCGGAAGGTCCGGCAGGTCGAGAATTCACTCGGGCCGAAAAGCAGCCAGACGGAGAAGGCGTTCGCTGCGTTTTCCGAGGGCAGGGTGCAGAACAAGGATCTGCTGGCAGGTCTGGCCGATCGCCTGAACGGCCTGGCGAAAGTCAATGTGGCAATGGGGTTGGGCAGGGTACCGGCCATCGCCGCACGGATATTGCGGCGGTGCGCCGAAACAGACCCGCTGGGCAAGCAGTTGCTGGTCGTCGGCACGAATGCGCTGTTCGCTTACGAGGCTCTGGCGGGCGTCCAGATCACCAGCGGTCCCACGGCAACCGGCGACATCGACCTGCTCTTCGATTCCCGACGCCGCATCAGCTTCGTGACCGGCGAGAGGGTAAGCCAGTCCGGCCTGATAGGCGTGTTGCGTAAAGTGGACAGGTCCTTCAAGCCGCTCCAGCCCCGGGCCTTCAGGGCAGCGAACCGTGATGGCTATCTGGTCGACCTGATCCGTCCGCGGGCAAGACATGTCCTCAAGGACAACGCCACTACCTCGATTACACAGCTTGCCGACGACCTCGACAGCGCACCCATGGAGGGGCTGCAATGGCTCATCAACGCCCCGAAGGTGGAGGCTGTGGCGATCGATGAGCGTGGCTATCCCGTAAGCATACCGACGGTCGACCCTCGAATGTTCGCTCTGCACAAGGCTTGGCTGGCCACGCGGCCTGATCGGTCTGCGGTCAAGGCAATGAGAGATCGTGAACAGGCGGAAGCGGCTGCACGCATTGCCACGGGCTATCTTGCGCTTCCGCTGGACAGCGAGCATCTCAAAGGGCTTCCGGGGGCACTGCTGGACGCTGCGGCCGCAACGCTCTCTCTGCCTGGCCCGAGCGGCTTTTCCGAAGACTCTCCAATTGAGCCCGACTGGTAGCGGCCGCGCTAGCACGCCATGCTACGAAAATAGCATTCTCGCCTCGCGAAATGTGATGCTACGGTTCCCGGCGCACCCAGGGCGGAGGGGTTGCCAAGAGGAGAAGTGGCGGGCGCTGGCCCGGATTTCAGCGAGAACCGGACGGAGTTGTTGAACCATTGCAAGGCCGCCGCGTTTTCCAGCGTCGGCCACAAGGGAGGAACCACCTGTGAAAGCATCCTATCTCGTCTCAGCCGTGCTGCTTGCGGCGACTGCGATGCCGGCGGCGGCCGGCGAAATTTCCGACGGCAAGGTCAAGATCGGCATCCTCAACGACCAGTCGGGCGTCTATGCCGATTTCGGCGGCAAATGGTCGGTCGAGGCCGCCAAGATGGCGGTCGAGGATTTTGGCGGCAAGGTGCAGGGCGCGCCGATCGAGATCGTCAACGCCGATCACCAGAACAAGCCCGACATTGCCTCCAACATTGCGCGCCAGTGGTACGACACCGAACAGGTCGACGCGATCATGGAACTGACGACATCCTCGGTGGCGCTCGCCGTCCAGGGGTTGTCCAAGGAAAAGAAGAAGATCGACATCGTTACCGGAGCGGCATCGGCCGACCTGACCGGCAAGCAATGCTCGCCCTATGGTTTCCACTGGGCTTACGATACCCACTCGCAGGCGGTCGGCACCGGCGGCGCGCTTGTGCAGCAGGGCGGCGACAGCTGGTATTTCATCACCGTCGACTATGCCTTCGGCTATTCGCTGAAGGAGCAGACCTCAAAGGTTGTTGAGGCAAGCGGCGGCAAAGTGCTGGGCGAGGTGCGTTACCCCTTGGGATCGACGGATTATTCCTCCTTCCTGCTGCAGGCGCAGTCCTCCGGCGCCAAGGTTATCGGCCTTGCCAATGCCGGCCTCGACACCTCCAATACCATCAAGCAGGCGGCCGAGTTCGGCATCGTCGCCGGCGGCCAGCGGCTGGCAGCACTTCTGTTCACGCTTGCCGAGGTGCACGGCCTCGGCCTGCAGGCGGCGCAGGGCGTGGTGCTCACCGAAGGGTTTTACTGGGACCGCGACGACAAGAGCCGCGACTTCGCCGGGCGCTTCTTCAAGCGCACCAACCGCATGCCCAACATGATCCAGGCCGGCACCTATTCGGCGGTGCTGCAATATCTCAAGGCCATCGACAAGGCCGGCACCGACGAAACCGAGGCGGTCGCCAAGCAACTCCATGAAATGCCCGTCGACGACATCATCAACGCCAACGGCAAGGTACAGGCCGACGGCTCGATGGTGCACGACATGTATCTCTATCAGGTCAAGAAGCCCGAGGAGTCGAAGAAGGACTGGGACTACTACACCTACCTTGCGACCATTCCGGGCGACAAGGCCTTCATCAAGGCCGAAGACAGCGGCTGCCCGCTCGTCACCAAGTGACGCTGGCGCAAGCCGTAGCCGTCCAGCCGGACGGTGCCGAAATCAAGCCGCGGGTGGTGCTCTCCGCCCGCGGCCTGCGGCGCGACTTTGCCGGTTTCATCGCCGTCAACAATGTCGACCTCGACGTCCATCACGGCCAGATCCATGCGCTGATCGGGCCGAACGGCGCCGGCAAGACGACGATCTTCAACCTCTTGACCAAGTTCCTGCAGCCGAGCAGCGGCAGGATCGAACTGTTGGGCAACGACATCACCCGCACCGCGCCGGCCAGGGTGGCGCGCATGGGTCTCGTCCGCTCGTTCCAGATATCGGCGATCTTTCCGCATCTGAGCGTGCTCGACAATGTCCGCGTCGCCTTGCAGCGGCCGAGCGGGCTCGGCTTCCAGTTCTGGCGCTCGCTGGCCGCGCTTGACCAACTGACGCCACGGGCGCGCGAACTGCTTGCCGTCGTCGGTCTCGACGATGTCGCGCATCGTCCGGCCGGCGATCTCTCCTATGGCCGAAAGCGCGTGCTCGAGATCGCCACCACGCTGGCGCTCGACCCGAAAGTGCTGCTGCTCGACGAGCCGATGGCCGGCATGGGGCACGAGGATGTCGGCGTCATTTCCGGCATCATCCGCTCGCTGGCAACGGACCGCGCCGTGCTGATGGTCGAGCACAATCTCACCGTCGTCGCCGACCTTTGCGACTGGATCACCGTCATGCAGCGCGGCCAGGTGCTCGCCGCCGGCGACTACGCAACGGTGAGCAACGATGAGCGCGTCAGGGTCGCCTACATGGGGACCGAGCAGGGGGACCGAGCATGAGTGAGCCGCTGCTTGCCGTGCGCGATCTCCATGCCTGGTATGGCGAGGGCCATGCGCTGCATGGCGTCAACCTCGACGTTTTTCGCGGTGAGACCGTGACGCTGCTCGGCCGCAACGGTGTCGGCAAGACCACAACGCTGCGCGCCATCATGGGGCTGGTCCGCAAGCGCAGCGGCAGCGTCGCCTTCGACGGCAGCGACCTGATGCGCCTGCCGCTGCATCGTGTTGCCCATCGCGGCATCGGCTTCGTGCCGGAGGAACGCGGCATCTTCGCCACGCTCACCGTCGACGAAAACCTGATCCTGCCGCCGGTGGTGGCCAAGGGCGGCATGAGCGTCGAGGAAATCTTCGATCTCTTTCCCAACCTCAAGGAGCGCCGCAACAGCCCCGGCACCAAACTCTCCGGCGGCGAACAGCAGATGCTGGCCATCGCCCGCATCCTGCGGACGGGCGTGCAGATGCTGCTGCTCGACGAGCCGACCGAGGGCCTGGCGCCGGTCATCGTCCAGCGCATCGGCGAACTGCTGGCGACCTTGAAAAAGCGCGGCATGACCATCCTGCTCGTCGAGCAGAATTTCCGCTTCGCTGCCCGCATCGCCGACCGCTTCTACCTGATGGAGCATGGCAAGGTGATGGAGGGTTTTGCCGTAAGCGAGCTTTCCGCTCACACGCAACAGCTGCACGAGGTGCTGGGGGTATGATGACGACAGCCCACGGCAGTATCCCCACCCCGCTGCTGCGCAGCGACCCTCCCCACAAGGGGGAGGGTGGAGGGCCACCGCCCTACCTCCCCCTTGTGGGGAGGTCGGACCGAAGGTCCGGGTGGGGGTACGTGCCGCACAGACGCATCCCGCTTGCAACACCCTCGGTGACGGCGCCATGACCATGATCTTCGGCATCCCCGTCCAGGCCTTGCTCGGCCAGATGCTGGTCGGGCTGATCAACGGCTCCTTCTACGCCATGCTGAGCCTCGGCCTGGCCGTCATCTTCGGCCTGCTGCGCATCATCAATTTCGCCCATGGCGCACTCTATATGCTCGGCGCCTTCATCGGTTACCTGCTGCTCGTCCATCTCGGCATCGGCTACTGGCCGGCGCTGCTCCTGGTTCCGCTCATAGTTGGAGTCTTCGGCATGGCGGTCGAGCGCGTGGCGCTGTCGCGGCTCTACCGCCTGGATCCGCTCTACGGGCTGCTGTTCACCTTCGGCCTGGCGCTGGTCATCGAAGGCGTGTTCCGTTTCTACTACGGCGTGTCGGGCAACCCTTATGCCGTTCCGGCGCAGCTTGCCGGCGGCACCAATCTCGGCTTCATGTTCCTGCCCAACTATCGCGGCTGGGTGGTGGTGGCCTCGCTCATTATCTGCATCGGCACCTGGCTCCTGATCGAAAAGACCAGGCTCGGCTCCTATCTGCGCGCCGCGACCGAGAATCCGGAGCTGGTGCAGGCCTTCGGCGTCAACGTGCCGCTGCTGCTGACGCTCACCTATGGGCTCGGCGCGGCGCTCGCCGGCCTTGCCGGTATTCTCGCCGCGCCCGTCTACCAGGTCAGTCCGCTGATGGGCTCCGATATCATCATCGTCGTCTTTGCCGTCGTTGTGGTCGGCGGCATGGGTTCGATTCTTGGGGCCATCGTCACCGGCTATATGCTCGGCCTCGCCGAGGGCCTGACCAAGGTGTTCTATCCCGAGGCGTCGAACCTCGTCGTCTTCGTCATCATGGCGGTCGTGCTGCTCCTGCGCCCCGCCGGCCTGTTCGGAAGGGACGCCTGAGATGAGCGAGGCAACCCTTCACCAACAGCGCACCGCCGCCTCCGTGCGGCTGGAGCGGGTATTGCTGGCATTGGCCATACTGGCGCTGATAGCCGCGCCCTTCTTCGTCTATCCGATCTTCCTGATGAAGATGCTGTGCTTCGCGCTGTTTGCCTGCGCCTTCAACCTGCTGCTCGGCTACACCGGGCTGTTGTCGTTCGGCCACGCCACCTTCTACGGCGCCGCCGCCTATTTCTGCGCCTACGCCGTCAAGGCATGGGGCTGGCCGCCCGAGGCCGGCATCCTGCTCGGCACCGCCGGAGCGGCCGTGCTCGGCCTGGTCATGGGCTTCCTCGCCATCCGCCGGCAAGGCATCTATTTCTCGATGATCACGCTGGCGCTGGCGCAGATGTTTTATTTCTTCTGCGTCCAGGCGCCGTTCACCGAAGGCGAGGACGGCATACAGGGCGTGCCGCGCGGGCATCTGTTCGGCATCGTCGATCTCAACGTCACGCTCAACATGTATTTCGTCGTGCTTGCCGTCTTCCTCATCGGCGTCTTCGCCGTCTGGCGCATCGTCAACTCGCCCTTCGGCATGATCCTGCGTTCGATCCGCGAGAACGAGAACCGCGCCATCTCGCTGGGCTATTCGGTCGGCCGCTACAAGCTCGCCGCCTTCGTCATGTCGGCAGCCCTTGCTGGGCTTGCCGGCGCCACCAAGGCGATCGTCTTCCAGTTCGCGACGCTGACCGACGTCACCTGGCAGATGTCGGGCGAGGTGATCCTGATGACACTGCTCGGCGGCATCGGCACCATGGTCGGTCCTGTAGTCGGCGCCGGCCTGGTAGTCGGGCTGGAAAACACCCTCGCCACCTCCGGCTTCCCGGTGACCATCGCCACCGGCCTGATCTTCATGATCTGCGTGCTGGTCTTTCGCCGCGGCATCGTCGGCGAGATTTACGCGCGCTGGCTGGCGCCGGCCAACGGCGAGGAGGGCCGCGATCAATAGGTGATGGTCACCACCACCGTGTCGGTGTAGACGCCGGCCGAGGGCGTCGTCTGCGGCGGCACGCGGCCATAGACGGTGAGCGCCTGGGCCGTACCGGTTCCGGTGCCGGCCACCGTGCTTCCCGGCGTTCCGGCATCACCCCAGGGCTGCGCGCGCGCAATGTCCTTGTAGAGGCCGTAGGTGACCCGCTCGCCGCCCTTCGACATTTTGCGATTGGTCGGCGTGCCGCCTGTCGTGCCGCCATTCAGGGAGACCGTATAGGCGGTCGACGGCGTGCAGGTGACCGAGACCTGGCCGGTGGCATCGGCATTGGCGTCGAGCACGCCCTTGGAGCCGAAATCGATGTTCTGGGTGGCGACCAGGCAGTTTGCCGCGACCGTGGCGTTGATGGTGAAGGTCGGACTGGTGCCCAAGTTGCCCGCGCCGGTGTTGCAGCTGCTGCTCAACAGGGTTGTCCGGGAGCGGAACTCGAGTTGCCCGCCCGAAAATGTCGACAGATAAGTGCCCGGCGGAACGGTCGCCTGGCCGCCGGGAACCCGGCCATAGAGCGTCAGGGTGTCGATTGAGTTGCCGAAGAGATTGGGGCTCAGCAGCAGCGGTGGCGGGCGCGAGGCATAGGCCCAGTTATAGGTGCCCCAGACAACGCTCATTGCGGGGTCCGAATAGAGTTGATAGTTGAGGCTGTTGACGCCGCTCGCCATCTGCCGGGCCGCCGCCGAGGTTGCACCGCCGGTGCCGGCGGCAATATGCGGACAGACCAGGACGGGCAGCAGCAATGGCAAACTGCCGCTGCAAGTCGCGGTGAAGGTGGCTGTCGATGTCGCCGCGGTGCCCGACAGCGTGTCGATGAGGCCGAAATTCAAACTGGTGACGGTGTAACTGCAGCTCTGCGCCCGGGCGAGCGACGGGAGCAGCACCAGCAGCAGGGCGATGATTACGGCGCGCAGCATTTTTCCTCCAGCTCTCATTGGCACACCACGTTCCCGATCACCACTTGCCGGCCGCGCGCCGCCTCGAAGGGAAACTCTGCCCGGCATGAACCGCCGTCAGCGCGCTCGACCTGCACTGAATTCTGCTTGCCGAGGCCCTTGATGTAGGCCTGCCCGTCATAGCCGACGACAAAGTCTTCAGTGCCGCCATCGACGCGTCCCGACAGTCCGGCTTCGAGCGGCGTTCCGCTCGAGTCGACCAGCGTCACCAGCGCGGCCTGCGCCGCCTCGGACACGCCGAACTTCAGCACGACGCCGTTGCGGTCGGCTGGGACGACGGTCTCCTTGGTAGCCGGGACATCCGCGTCGACTGGTAGATTCTTCGGGTCGATGGAGACCGTGTTCAGCTCATAGGAGTTGAGCCCGGTGACCAGGATGCGGCCTTTGCTGTCGGTCCTGCCTACAGGCCGGTTCTGATGCAAGACCTCGACATCAGGCGTGCCGACATCGACGACGGCAAAGGCATCGTCGATGCGGTTGGTGGCGAACACCCCGCCGCCTGCGACCGCAATGGCGCCGTCCATCTGGCCGGTCACGCGAAAGTCCTTGTCGAATTGCTGGGCGCCGGCCTCGAAACGCGCAAACGGCGCGCGGTAGCTGACAGCTGCCGAACGATTGGGGACCTCGCCCTCCGAGGTGCGCAGCCGCCAGCCGATGCTGCCGTCCTCGGCCCGCTCCGATTTGGCGAGGTCGGCAGTGACATTGAGGCCGTCAGGGCCTTGCTCGACGCCTGTCGACGCCGAGATGTCGTCGTTGAACGGGATCGAAATCCCGGCGAACACGCCATAGCTGCTGTCGTCGTCGAGATCGGCGAAGGCGGTGGCATAGAGCGTGCTGCGCTTGAAGATCGCCTGGCTGTAGGACAGGCCGACGATCTGGCTGTTTTCGCCCTCGGCGCTCTTCAAATGCGTATAGGACAGGTTGAAGCTGGAGAAATCGATCGGCATCGGCACGCTGAGCGTCACCTGGTCGACCGCGCGCGGCACGCCGGCGCTGAAACGGGTGAAGTCGTCGGGGTCGAGAACCGGCTCCGCCGTCATCGAGGCGATGTCTTCATAGCCGCCAAAGGCCCGCTGCATGTGGGCGTTGATCGCCCAGCCGTCATAGCCGAATTCGACACTGGCATCGACCAGCGAGCCGGTGCGCCGGTCATGATGGCTGCCGGCGACCGCCAGCGAAGCCGCGCCATATGCCCCGAGCGGGAAGGCAGCACCTATGCCGCCATTGATCAGATCGGCGCCGCCCTCGGCATGGGCTTCCAATGTCAGCCGGTCGGTCACGCCGTAACGCGCGCTGGCGACCCCTATGACGCGGCCGTCATAATCGTCGGAGGAGATGCCGAAATTGCGCCGCGCCATCCCTGCCTCGACGGAAAAGTCGAGCAGTCCCTGGCGCAGCAGCATGCTGGAGGCATAGAACGGCAAGGTGGCCGTGGTCTCGCGGCCGAGGCTGTCGCGCAGCACCACCTGCGCCTGTCCGGCGCCCGTGAACACCGGCAGATTGGTGACCTGGAACGGCCCGGGCTGGATGTCGCCGGAATAGGTGCGCACGTTCTGCGTATAGACCTCGAGCGTCGACGGCACCGCCGCCGTGCCGCCGAAGGAGGGCAGCGGCAGCGTCACCAGGTCCGATCGCAGGTGGAAGTTGCGTTGCGCCTGGATGCCGCCGAGATAGACCGGACGCGTCCACGACAATCCACCGGAGATGAAGTCGCCGGCGCGGTAGGTCATCAGCCGGTCGGGGTCGGAATAGCTCCATGTCGTGTTGAGCCGCGTGAAGCCGCCCAGCCTGCCGTCGGAATAGCCGGCGATGAAGGATTGGCTGAGCGTTCCATAGGGGCTGAACACGCGCGCATCGAAGCCGCCGGAAACGCCTTGGAACAGCTCGACGTCCTTGTCGAACAATGTGTTGGAGCTGGCAAACAGCGAATAGTTGAGAACCGCGCCCAAGCCCGATTGCGGCGCCGGCCGGTCCTGCAAGCGCAAGCCGAGATCCACCATGCGCGCCTCGCGGCTGTCATTGGCGGCGGTGACGTAGAGGCGCTGGGCTACCTCATCGATCCGAAACGAAACGTCGGCCAACTGGTCGAGCCTGACCAGGCCGCCGGCGTCGGCTATGTCCTCCGGCGGTTTCAGGCCGACCTCCTTCAGCTCTTGGGGCGCCGCCGCCAGCCCACCATCCGGCATCTCGATAAAATTGCCGACCAGCTTGGTCGAAACGTCGTTGATGAACACCTCGAGATAGAGGCTGCGGCCCGCTGGCAAAACGGAAGCCGGCTGTTCGAGGTTCGTCACGGCCGGAAATTCCTGCGAACGCACCGCCAAGCAAGGTGTGAAAGTCGCAACCGCGACGATGACAGCGACGCTACTTGCCCTTGACGGCAACGTTGGCATCGAAGGGTCCAAGATCGCTCTGTGCCTTCAAAAGCACGGAGCCCGCGGACAGTGATTTGCCGCTGCCGATCGGCCACTGCATGGTCGCGCCGCCCAGCACATAACCGACGAGCCCGTTTCGGTTGCCGAGCTTTTTGCCGTTCTGGGTCAGGGATAGGTTGGACAAGCGGAGACGACTTTCACCGGTATTGCTGGCTGTCAGCACAAGACTGCCGCCCTTGCGCGAAACACTCCAGGCGACTGCCGGCGCGGCGGCATCGGCGTCGCGGAAAAACACCGGGACCGAATAGCGCAGCGCGAGCGCGACCGTACCGGCCTTCTTGCGCGACGGGTCGGGTAACTCGTCGACGATGACGCGGTAGCTTTCCTCGGCCCGCACCGGCGCCTTGCTGACGCGCACGACGCGAACCACGTATTGGGCATTGGGTCCGAGTTTGGTCGATGGCGGGCTGGCGACGACGTCCGTAGTCGGCGTCAGCTGCTCGATCCCGCCAGCCTGGCTCCAGGCGAAGACGCGTATCTGCACATTGATCGGCCGCTTGGGGTCATCGTTGCTGAGGTTGAGAACCGCCGAGGCGTCGGGCGAGATCAGCTCGAGACCTGTCGGCGCCACCCTGAGCGAAGCGGCTTGTGAGAGACCGGCGCACAGCAACAGAACAGCCGTGGCTCCGATGCATGAAAGCATGGATCGCATGATCGTCCTCGTGTTGGTATCGATTGTCAGTACGTTATGGTGATCGCAACGGTGTCGGTGTAGAGGCCCGCCGCCGGTGTCGTCTGCGGTGGAACACGCCCGTAGACCGTCAGCGGCTGAATGGCGCCGTTGCCGGTTCCGCCGACCGTGTCGGTGGGGATCGTGGTGCCCCAAAGCTGCGTCCGGGTGCTTTCCCTGTAGATGGTGTAGTCGATCGTCGCCGACGCCGGCCCGGTCATCTTGCGAACAGCAACAGTTGCGCCCGCGCCCGCTCCGGCGCTCAGACCAACATTGTAGGACTTGCCGGTCGTGCATTGCACGTTGATGGTGCTGGTCTGGTCGACATTCGCATCAATGACACCGTGCGAGCCGAAATCGAGATCGCTCGCCGTCTGCACCTTGCATTCGTCGGTAATCGTGATGCGGACATTCATGCTGCCCGTCGCGGTCGCGGCGATCGCGGGCAGGATGGGAAGCAGCGACGCTCCCGCCAGCAGCGCATATTTCAGCAATCTCATGCGTGTTTCCTCCGTCGGGCAGACCGTTCCTCGCAACACAGTCTTGACCCGGATTTCACTCCTACAGCTCCTCCGTTGCATGCTTCGCAAGACATCAACGATACAGTAATGTCAGAAGCGAACTGTGCAATGATTATTACAACTTAGATTCGGATTACGACAGCGAATAACTTCGGTATGTATCGGATAATTTTGGTTAATATTTGGTTAACAGAGATGAAATGGACATTTTTCCGAAATGAAAGTTCGTCTGTCGAAAATTTATTTTGCTTCTCGTGCCGAAAAGGCGAAAATATCTGGCAAATCATCTTGATTTTGTAGAGTCTCACCTGTCGTCCTTTATTATCGATATTTCGCGGCGTGCACCGGCGCCAAGCGGCCATCGCCATAGCCGCGCCGGTAGCTGTTCGCGCCTGTCCAAGCCTTGCGGTCGTGCTGACAGGGCCGCATTCGCCAAAACCGTGTTCCGCCCGGCCCAAGCATGGCCGTCCCGGCTGAGATAAATCCACCGCCGTCGGATCGCGGCGAAACACATGCGAATCGTTCTTGCCACGCTGGCCCGGATTTCCTTCGGCGGCGCATCGGCCAGACGGGAGATGCGCCTGTTGTCCCTTGGAGCCATGATCCACGGCCGGCAGCCGCGCGGACCGGCTGCCAGACGTCAGAAAAGGAAGAACGATGAAGAAGACCTATGAAAAGCCACAGCTCGAAAAGCGCCAGAAGCTGTCGCGTGTGACCGCTGTCGCCGGCCCATCAGTGGCCAGTGAGAGCTGACGCCGTCGACCGGCATCGAGCCACCAGCGGACAAGGAGAGCAGTCATGGATCAGCATGCGAACCCGTCACCCGGCTTCAGGCGCAATCCGGGCAAGGTGATCACCGTCGAGCCCTTCAACGGGCGTGTCGTCGTGTTTGCAAACGGCACCATCATCGCTTCCTCGGCAAAAGCCAAAATGGTGACCGAGCCGCCCCATCCCTTCTCCTTCTACATCCCGTTCGAGGACATCGACTTCCGCAAGCTCAGGAAGACGGAGCGGTCGACGCTGTGCCCCTACAAGGGCGACTCCAGCTACTGGAACGTGCTGCCGGCGGGCGAAACCGGTAACGACGCGATGTGGGCCTATGAGCAGCCCTTCGACGAGATGGCCGAGATTCGCGCCCACGGCGCCTTCTATCCCGACCGGGTCGCCATCGACGCCACGCCGCGCTAGCGCGTCATGCCTGTCGCCCAAAAGTGCCCAGCGTTTTTGGAGCCGACGACAGGCATGAACAGAGGAATTTTTCAGATCAGCCAAAGCTGTCCTCACCCGGGGGCGCAGCGGTTTTGCGGCAACGGCATGCCGAAACAAAGACAAAATGTCATGGACGAAAAGCAGAGAGCCATTCTCGACGAAATCCCGCGCCTGCGCCGCTATGCGCGCTCGCTGCTGCGCGACCGCGATTCCGCCGACGATCTCGTCCAGGACTGCCTGGTGCGGGCGCTGCTGCGGCTGGACAACTGGCAGACGGGAGAGAGCCCGCGAAAATGGCTGTTCACGATCATGCATCATCTGTTCATCGACCAGATGCGCAAGGTGAACCGGCGAGGCGAGGCCTCGATGCTGCCGCTGGAGGCCGGCGAGGCGCAAGCCTCTCCCGCCGACCAGCTGGAGAACGTCGCCGCGCGCGAGATCATCGACGCGCTGCAGGCGATCAGCCCGGACCGCCGTGCCGCGCTGACCATGGTCGCCATCGAGGGCTTCTCCTATGCCGAGGCCGCCGAGATGCTCGGCGTTCCGGCCGGCACGCTGATGTCGCGCATCGCGCGCGGCCGTGAGGAACTGCGCGGCCTGCTCGAGGACAATGCGCGCCGCCGCGCGATAAGGATCGTCGAGCCAGGCCCGGCCAGGGCGGTTCCAATCAGGGCGCCAATGGCATGACGAGCCCCAATCGCATGATGACGCCTTACGGCATGGTCCACGATTGCAGGCCTTGTCCGCACTGTGGGCGCGGCGCACCCGGTAACGGTTTCTTCTCTGCTTGCGTGCATAGTGGCGGCGACGGAGTGAGCGAAACCAGGGCATGGCTGAAGAGAAAATACGCAACGGCGAATTCTGGGCGCTTGCGCTCGAACGCGCTCATCTCGGCGTATGGGACTGGGATATTTTGAGCGGCGACTGTTTCTATTCGCCGACCTGGTCGCACATGCTGGGTTATGAGGATGGCGAGCTTGCCAACAGCGACGACCTCTGGCTGAAGCTGACGCATCCCGACGACCGCCAGCGGGCGCTGGCCAGCGGCGAGCGGCACATTTCCGGCCTGACCGCCTCGATCGAGACCGAGCTGCGCCTCAAGCACAAGGACGGCCACTGGATCTGGGTGCTGGACCGCGGCGGCATTGTCGAGCGTGACGAGACGGGCAAGCCGGTCAGGCTGATGGGCGTGCAGACCGACATCAGCCGGCAGAAAGAGGCGGAAGCCGAACTCGAGCGGGTCAATGTGCGCTTTCGCCTGGCGCTGGCGGCCAGCGGCACCGGCATCTGGCATCACGACATCGACGCCAACAAGAGCTATTGGGACGCCCGCACCAGGGAGATATTCGGCCTGGTCGCCGACACCGACGAGGTGGCTGCCGACCTTTGGCATTCCTATCTGCATCCCGACGACAAGGATGCCGCAGAGCGCGCCCATCTGGCGCCGCTTTCGACCGACGGCGTCGTCGCCGCGCAATACCGCATCGTCAGGCGCGACGGCGAAATCCGCCATGTCGAATCGCTGGTGCGCTTCATCGCGGCGCCCGAGACGGCGGGCCAGATTCTCGGCACCGTGCGCGACATCACCGAGGACAAGAAGCGCGAGCGGGAACTCGCCTACGCCGCTCACCACGATGCGCTGACCGGCCTGTTGAACCGTGCCGCCTTCGACCGGCTGCTGGCCGTGCATATCGCCACCGAGCGGGCTTTGCCGCTGGCGGTGTTCTATGTCGATCTCGACTACTTCAAGGCGCTCAACGACTTTGCCGGCCACGCCGCCGGCGACCTGGCGCTGAGGGGTGTCGCCGCCGGTATTCTGGGCTGCCTGCCGGCATCGGCGCGTGCCGCGCGCCTCGGCGGCGACGAGTTCGCGCTGCTGGTGCCCAATTGCCAATCGGCCAAGGCCGAGGCGCTGGCCGGCGCGATTCTTGCGGCGGTCCGTGACGCCGACCTCGGACTGCCGGCGACCTCGCGAAAACTCGCGGCCAGCATCGGCATCGCCTTCGTCGAGGACACCACCACCACAGTTGCCGATGCGTTGGCCTGCGCCGACGACGCCTGCTATGCCGCCAAGGCGGCCGGGCGCAATCGCTTCGCGGTGTTTTCGGCCGATGCGGCGTCGGGCTCCGGCGGCCTCAACGCGGCGCGTGTCGCCGCCGACACGGTCGACGCCATGGATGACGGGCGGCTGAAACTGTTCGGCCAGGAAATCCATCTGCTCGGCCAGCCCTGGCAGGAGAGCCGCCACGTCGAGGTGCTGGCGCGGCTTGCCGGGCGCAATGGCAAGCTGATCCCGCCCAACGAATTCATTCCGGTCGCCGAGCGCTTCGGCATTGCCTCGCGGCTGGACCGCTGGATCATCAGGACAGCGCTTTCGCAGCATGGCGCGGCGATGCGGTCAGGCGCCATCATGCTCGGCTTCAACCTGTCGGCGCAGACGCTGAGCGATCCGCTGCTATGGGATTTCGTCGACGCCGTCATCGCCGAGACCGGGGCGCCGCATTCCGGCATCGGCTTCGAGATCACCGAGACCGCGGCCGTCACCAATTTCGACGCCGCCGAGCAGTTCGTGCGCAAGGCGCGCGAGCGGCAATGCCGTGTCAGCCTCGACGATTTCGGCGCCGGCATGAGCTCGTTCGAATATTTGCGGCGCTTTCCGGTCGATCAGATCAAGATCGACGGCTCGTTCATCGAGAATATCGCGGAAAGCCGTTTCGACCGCGAGATCGTCTCGGCCATAGCGGGCATCGCCAAAAGTCTCGGCTGCGCGGTGGTGGCCGAAAAGATCGAGCAGCAGGAAGCGCTCGACATTCTGCGCGGCATGGGCGTGGCCTATGGCCAGGGTTTTCTGCTGCACCGGCCGGAGCCGCTCGAGGCGATCGTCGCGCGGGCCGGCGAACAGTCACCATCCAGCGGACAGTCACCGGAAAAGCGCTTCGGCTGACGGCTTCTCATCGCCCGAGCTGGCGCGACTTGTCCGGCTAACCGGCGTCGGCCTTCTCCTGCTTTCGCTGCGCCGCCTCCTTCTTGCGGCGCAACACCTCGTCGGTGCCGACAAGGTCCTTCGAGCCGCCGGAAATGGCGGTCGAGAGGACGGCGGGCGGATCGCTGGCCGGAAAACTGTCTTCGAGGCCTGATTGCAACTGCTCCTCGAGCGTCTGCGGGTTCTCGGAGCGGCCTTCGGCGCGGCGCTCGCCAACGGCTTCGACATCGCTCTTGGTGTCGGGGTGAGCGCGGGCTTCCGATATCGTCGACACCACCAGCTCGATGGCGAACTCTTTCATCGCCTCGGCTTGCGGCCCATCGACATCAGAGTCTTCGATCAGGCGGATGAGCGACTTTTCCAGGGCGCCCAGTTCCTTGACGCCCTGACACCGCGCCAGACGCTTGGTGAGCGAACCGATCAGCGCCGGGGCAAAGGTCGAATAGGCAAGCCTGCGTGTGTCGTCGACCTGCTCGGGATGAAGCTTTTGCAAGGACATAGATGCCTCCAGTCAATCAGCCGTGCAGCTTCTGCCGCTGGCCCCTCCTTAGGAAACAGAGGGGAGGGCAAGAGGTTCCATACAGTCCTCGACAGGGTCGACGAGTTCAACTCCACAGCGACGCCATGGTCAGCGACGCTTCGAATATCTGCTCCCTGTTCTCGTTCAGCATCTTGACGGTGATCCGCCGGTGGTCGCCCTCCGGTATCTCGTCGCGCGCCACATCGTGCAATATGCGCAGCGCTTCGGCTCCCGCACGCTCCCGGCTGGGAAAAAGCTGCCCCTCTTCATCAATCTGGGTCTCGGCGTTGTACAAGTCGAAGTAGAACCGTTCCATGTGTGCAAGGATCCCTGCGTGAGAACGCTAAGGCGCATCGCGGTTGAAGGACGCAGGCGACGCGCTTCAGGTCTGTGTTTTTATGCATGTCGTTGTCTCAAAATCGGGGCCATTTTTGAGCGACATGGATTAAATCCCAACCCGCACCCATGGTTCCATGCGACTGTGCCCTGAGCAGATTTCCTGCCAGGAGCCGTCGCCGTGCCGGCCGATTGCAACCGCACCCGATCTCCGGCGTTTGGCTAGGCCACGAATGTCCACGAAATCTCGAACTGGATCCTCGATGCTAGAACCGCTTTATCTCAACCTTGGCCAGCATGACGCTTTGTCCGAGCAGGAAAAGGGGCTGCTGGCCGCCGCCATGACCATCGAGATGGATTTTGCCACCGGTCAGGACATCGTTTCAGAGGGATCGAGGCCAGGCTACAGCACGCTCATCATCGAGGGTCTGGCGGCGCGCTACAAGGTGCTGGAGGATGGCGGCCGCCAGTTCACCTCGTTGCAGGTGCCAGGCGATTTTGTCGATTTGCACGCCTTCCTGCTCAAGACAATGGACCATGGCATTATAGCTTTGTCGCCATGCCGGGTGATCGCCGCCGACCACAGTCGGCTAAGGACGATCACCGAACAGGCGCCTCATCTCAGCCGCTTGCTTTGGCTGGACACGCTCGTCGATGGCGCCATCCATCGGGAATGGATCGTGGCCATGGGCCGGCGGTCCAAGACTTCGCATCTGGCGCATCTTGTGTGCGAGCTGTTCGTGCGGCTCCAGGTCGTCAAGCAGACCAACGGCATGAGTTTCCGGCTTCCCCTGTCGCAGGCGGAACTGGCCGATGTGCTTGGGCTTTCGGTCGTCCACATGAACCGGGTCATCGGCGCGCTGCGCAAGATCGGTGTGATCGGCTGGGCGAATTACATGGTGACCATTCTGGACTGGCAGCAACTGGTGGAAATCGCCGAGTTCGACCCGACTTATCTCAGCATGAACCGCGAGCCGAGATAGGCCATCCGCCGTTCGCCATGACATCGCCGGCAATCCGTCAGCCGGTCTTTCAACGATGCCCATCCAGCGACGCCAATTCGTCGAGCATGGCAAGGGCGGCACTTGGCTTGGCCGGCTTCAGCAAGCCCTGTTGGGCGGCGGCATTCTGGAAAGCGGCAAAGGCGATGTCCGGGCGGCAAATGCCGTTCAACGCGTCGTCCACCAGCCTGTCGGCCGCCTTGTAGGCCGCCGTCTGCTTGTTCTTCCATGTTCCGCCTAGCGCCCTCCTGGCGTCGGCGATCGACGACACCGTCATCGCGCTTCCGTCCACGAATCTGATCGTCAGGGGCAGAAAACGGCTCATGCGCTCACCATCCAAACCATTCGCGTCTCGCCCGGATCGATCTCATCACTTGCCTCCTTGAAAACGGGATCGCCATAAACGAGGAAATCACAAACTGGTTGCAGCCCGGCGAGCTACATGTTGCTTGCCGGCCAGATCGGCCGATGCGGACGATAAGGCGGCCGCGGCGCCGGCTTCAACGGGATGTCGGCGAGCGAGTTGCGGATCGGCCTGTACAGTATCGGCGAAGACGCGGCGCGGCGGTGCAGTACCGCGGCAGACAGTTTGGCAATCAGATTTCGAACGTCCATGGGACACCTCGAGCGCGTTGAGAGTCCCCCCATGGCGATCACCTACCACCTCACCCCCACCATCCGCATTTAACTTTGATATAGGCCGGACGAATACGCGCCGCGCGCAATGTCTGCCGCCGAGATTCTGCCGATCCTCGGCGGCGGCTATTGAGGGCGGCGCCAGGCTGGCGGTCACGCATCCCAGCAGCGACGTCGCAGACGCTGCTGCAACCGGATGAATTTTCGTGCATTCTTGTGCATGGCCACAATGCTTCGAACCGACACGCCGGCAAAATGCTGCTCCTATTGCGGTTCGCGAGAGCATGACTACGAGGATTGTCCGAAGCGCAAAGCAGAGGCGGAGCGGCAGTGGGAAGGCCAGGCAAAGCCCGGCGCCGAATCCGAGGCGACGGCCGAAGTCTAGCTTGGCTCGAACAGCTCGATCACGTTGCCGGACGGGTCTTCACAAAGAATCTGTCGCCCGCCCGGACCTTCGACGATCTGGTTGCGGAACCCCACGCCGGCCTCGCCCATCTCAGTCACGATTGCCGGCAATTGCTCGACCTCGAGCACGAAGCGGTTCCATCCGCCCGGCTCGGGTGTCCGGCCGTCCGGCATCGGCCTGGCTGCCGACGCCAAGGGACCGGCGAGCCAGAGCGAGAGGTCGCCGCGCGTCAGGATGGCCATCGCCGGACCGAATTGCTGCTTCAGCGCGAAGCCCAGATGGCTCGTATAAAACGCGATGGACAGATCGACATCGCGGACCAGATATCGGACGGACACCATTCGCAGGCTCCCTCACAAACGCCCCTCCCGAGAGATAGCTGGCGGGACAAGTCGGGGCAAGCCCGCGCGCACGCTTCGGGCGCCTACGGTGCGATTGCGTGGTCGGCCTGTCTGTCTCTCACGAAGGCCGTCAGCAGCTCCATTCCCGCCGGCCAGTCGCCCAGCCCGCTATTGCTGTTGATGTGACCAAGCGGCCCGGCGATGTGCAGTTCGCTGCCCCATTGTGTGGCTTTCTCACCGGCATAGCCGTTCGGATCATAGGGATCGTCGGTGCTGGCCACGATCAGCGAGGGGAAGCGAAGCGGCCCGCGCGGCGTATCGGCGAAGGGAATTCCGTAAGCGGGATAGACCGGCGAGGCCGGGTCGGGAACCGCAACCAGAAACGCCCCGCCGATCCGACGGCTCGACACCGCCTGCCAATGCGCGACCAGCAGGCAGCTGAGACTATGGGCGACGAGCACCGGCGGGGTCTTTGCCTGTGACACCGCGACGTCCAGCGCCGCCACCCAGTCGTCGAAATCCGGCAGCTCCCAGCTTGCCGGGCTGAAGCGGCGCATCGCCGGGTTGGCCTGCTGCCAGCGTGTCTGCCAGTGGGCCTCGCCCGATCCGCCGCTGCCCGGCAGAATGATGAAGTCGGTCATGGAAAATCCTGTTTCTTCGCCGCAGATGATGCCCTAATCCTAGGGCTTCTCCTTGTTCGCGGAATGAGAGATCATCGGAAAGCGACGAAGAATTCCGATGGATTGAAGGTGTTCATGGCAAACGGCGATTACCGGCCACGGCTCGACCCGACCGACATGGCGATCATCGAGATCATGCAGGAGGACGGCCGCATCGGCATTTCCGAACTCGGCCGCCGCGTCGGCCTGTCCCAGCCCGCGACGTCGGAGCGGGTGAAGCGGCTGGAGGAGCGCGGCATCATCGCCGGCTACCGGGCCGCGATCGATCCCACCGCCCTTGGTCTCGGCACCATGGCCATGATCCGCCTGCGCACCACGCATGAGCACATCCAGACCTGCCTGAAGAAATTCGCGGCCATGCCGGAAGTGGTTGAGGTGCTGCGGGTGACCGGCGAGGATTGTTTTCTGGTCAAGGTGGTCGTCCCGTCGCCGCCCGACCTCGAAAGCATCGTCGACGCCATCGGCCGCTACGGCGCGGTGACGACCAATGTGGTGCTTCGGGCCGAGCCGCCGAAGCGGCTGGGGCGGGAACTGATGGCGAAGCTCTGAGCGGCCACGCGCGGCAAGAGGATTGCAAGCGCCTCCTTTTGCGAGGTCCGGCTTTGCCGGGAAAGAATTTCGCGGGCTGGTGTAGGATCGGAGGCGTGGCGCCCGTCCTTGGGACGAACCCGTTGCAAACCTTTGGAGAACATCATGGAAGCCGTTCAATCGCCGTGGCAGACCGCGGCCATTCTCATCGCCCGCCTGACCCTGGCCGCCATGTTCGCGATGGGGGCAGCGTTCAAGTTCATGGATATGAACATGACCGCCGGCTACATCGCCGCCGCCGGCTTCCCGTTCCCGCTGTTTCTGGCCTGGTGCGCCGCGATCCTCGAAACGCTGCTGGTGATCGCCTTGCTGACCGGAGCGTTCTTCACGCCGGCCGCCCTGGTCGCCGCCGTCTACGTGGTCTTCCTCGGCTTTGCCTTCCACGGTCCGTCGCACTGGACCGGCAACCAGGCCGAGTTCGGCGCCTTCATGTCCCATTTCCCGTTCGCCGCCGGCCTGCTGTTCGCCGCCGTGCATGGACCGGGCAGCGTGCTGGCCTCGAAGATTGGCCGAGGGTGAGGCCCCGCGTCGGCAGACCGCCTCACACCTGGTCGTTGTAGGGTTCCTTCATCTGACCGACCATGCGGGCCAGTTTCGAGAAGGACGGCATGTCCGCCTCCGGCTGGCATTGATTGGCCAGTTCCAGCAGTCTGATCGGAAAGTTGACGGCGTCGCGGTTGGACTCCGACATGCCGTCGGACCGCTCCTCGCCGGTTTCGATGGCCTCGGCCTTGCGCAGCGCAATGTCGATATCCTCCACCGTGAGCAGGCCCTTGCGCACCAGCACCTGATTGATCGAGGCGACGGCCATCAGCAGGCCTTCGAGTTGCAGATTGGCGACGTTCATGGCTGTTGCTCCCATTTGGCTCACGCTCAACGCATGAGCCGCTGTTACGATCCGGACGGGGATGCAAGCGATAGGCGTCGGCCGATGGCCTGCGCTACTCTTCCATCCAGCGGCGGCCATATTCGGCCCACAGCGCCTTGACCTCCCGGCTGCCGAGGCGCGGGGCCGAGCCGTCGCCATAGGCGATCGAAACGCAGCTGATGTCGTAATGGGGATGGGCGTCGATGACGAAGCGGATCGCCTCGCCGAGCGGCCTTCTGCCGATGACCGGATCGGCCTGGCCTTGGCCGACGCTGCGAACGCCCGAAACAGTGGCTGGCGCTTGCCGCATCCTGAACACGGATGCCATGGCTGGTTTGTCCATCCCGCTCTCCCCCGAGTTGGAGTGGAATGATTCCATAAGAGCCAGCTAATGACCAGTCGCTAGACGGCCTGTCGAAGGCTGCGTCTTGTATCCTGCAGCCGGTTGAAGGACTGTTCAGGCCAGCGGATCCGCCGCCGGCGGCCTGGCGGGAAGGCCGAGCCTTGTCCGCTCGCCGTCGGCAAACTCCTCGGCCGCTTCCTGGGCCATGAACAGATGCTGGGTCACCGTGCCATTCTCGGCAACCAGCACCGCCCATTGGCGGCGGTCGACACGTTCCACGCGAACGTCATTGGGCTCTCCGGCCACCACGATCGTCCTCCAGCAGGCGTACGGCACGGAGGGGGCGTGCCTTTACGCCTTGGTCTTGCTCTTGGCCGGCGCCTTGGCGGCCGGCGCCTCGGGTGTCCTGATGCCGAGCCCGAACTCCTTTGCCAGCTCCGATCGCTTGGCGGCGTAGCTGGGCGCCGTCATCGGATAGTCGCCGGGCAGGTCCCATTTGGCGCGATAGGCTTCCGGCGTCATGCCATGGGCGGAGCCGAGATGACGCCGCAGCGACCTGAACTTCTTGCCATCCTCGAGGCAGTAAATGAAATTCGGCGTTACCGAGCGCTTGCGGTTGACCGCGGGCTCAGGCGCAGGTTGCGGCGGAGCAACGGGATTGTCCACGGCCGCGAGCGCTGCATTGACGCTCTCGATCAACGCCGGCAGGCTATCCGGAGGCACTGAATTGTTGCGCACGAATGCCGCGACGATGTCGGCGGTCAGATTTATATTTCGGATTTTGTCCTCAGACATGGCTTCTTTTGCCCCCTTGATGCCAAAGGGCAAATTATCAGACAACATCCGCCGACGGCATGGCACTTTAGAACATATGCATATGACTTGACGCCGGATGTGGTAGCGCTAGCATCGCCGAGTCTCCGATCGATGTCGATGTAGGAATTATTTCCTGACATATCTTGACCGGTGAGGGCAGCTATGCTATAATTTTTTCATGGTGCTGATTTGCGCCAGCAACCCGCCGCCGAGGCGGGTTTTTGTTTCATGCCGGCTTGGAAACAATAACGGCCAGTGAGGCGAGTTTTCCCTCGCTCAGGCTGCTTATGTAGTTTTTTCGCCGACGCACGAACTCGGCGCCGAGCACGATCTCATTGGCCTGCTGCTGGGCGGGCGAGGGCACGATGCCGGAATTTGCCCGTTTCAACGCCAGCTCGACGTGATCGCCGGTTTCGTCGATGACATCGTCGACCCGGAATCCGGCTGAAGCAAACAGAGCCTTCAGGGTCTCGCCGTCGACAAGATGGCTGGCCGCCGACGACACCGCCCAAGGCAAGGGATAGTGAGGCTCGCCGTCCGCCAGCACCGCCTCGGTCCAGACAAGCCTGGCTTTCGGCTTCAGCACGCGCCACGCTTGCCCGATGACCGCCGCCTTGTCGGCGATATTCATGCCGACATAGAAGCAGATTGCCGCGTCGAATGTGTCGTCTGCAAAAGGCAGCCTTGTCGCATCGGCCTCATGGAAACGCACTTTGTCACTGAGGCCGCAGAACTCGGTCAATCGGCGGGATGCCTCGACGAACACCTGCGTCAGGTCGACGCCGTCGACGCTGCACCCATAGGTCTCGGCAAGGAACCGGGCCGGGCCGCCAATGCCGCTGCCGATGTCCAGAACCCGATCGCCGGCGGAGGGCGCAAGACGCGCGGCATGGTCCTGCGTGGCGATCAGCTCGCGGCCATGAAGCTGATCGAACGGATAGAGTTGTTTGGCTGCGAGGCTGCCGGCCTTTGCGTCCGGCACAGCCGACAGGATGCGCTCGACAATGCCGCCGCTGCCATAGTGACTGGTCACATCGCTCATTGCGCTCTCCGACGAGACCCAGCATCCCATCGATGCGGCCCTCGCGCAATGCGCGCCGCCGCCAAGGACGAGGCTTTGACCGGAGTAGGAATTAGTTCCTAATTATATACTTGAGAAAGTATGGGAAAATGTCCTATGATTCGAGCCGACAGGCCGGCACTGATCTGAAAGCGCAAATAGAGGCAGGGACGCGGAGCTAGAAGGTGATATCTTCGCGGACACCGCGAAGCGCATCCTCGACCTCGTTCTCAGTGAACAGACCGAACTTCCTGAACATGAACACAGCCAAAGCCAGCGTTAGTTTGGCGCATGATTCGCTGGTCACATGGATGAAACCCATGGTGACCTCCTTGTGTTCTATGGATTCCATGGCTGGTCGTTCGAAGCGCGACAGATTGAAGGGTTGCTCGAAGAGCGTGCCGCCAATCATGGATGCCGTCCCGTGGATGCACCAGTTTCTATCATCCAGGATTCTGAAGGCAGCGTTCGCAAGCTCCTCAGCCCGTGGAACGGCCCCAGCAAGCTCTGGTATTGCTTTGATCGCCTTTTGGAAGAATCGGATTTTTGCCCGCGCATTCAGGGGCAATGTAGTAACTAGCGAGCTAGCGCCTTTCTCATAAAATAGGATAGAAATGCAGTGGTCGAACCCGTGTTCGGCAGCAGCCCAATTGATGGCTAACTTGCCGATGGCGCGTTCAAAATCTTCTCGCTGGATAGGGTCCAATGAAAGAATCAGCCAACCGTGATAGCGACAAAACCAACGATACACGCTTCAACGAGACGGTACAGCGGATGCTGAAGACGCCGCCCAGATCGCACCATGAAGAAAAGCATAAGACAGACCAGAAGACGCAAAAGTCCGAAAATAAGGCCGAAAAGCCTGAATAATTGGACTTTTAGCTTGCACTCCTCATATTGAGGCACCATGCCATATGTTGATTCGCGGGCTATAGCCAATTGGTTCATTAAGCGCGCTAGACGCGATGGCGGTCGCGCGCTTTCAAATATGCAGCTTCAAAAGCTGGTCTATTTTGCCCACGGCTGGAACATGGCTCTTCATCGCCATCCACTTATCCGCGACGAGGTGCAGGCGTGGGAGTTTGGTCCCGTCATCCCCACTCTGTATCGCGCTCTAGCGCCGTGGGGGCCTGATCCGGTTACGCAGCCAATTGACGCCCCACGCGAGAATTTGGAGCCGAACGAGCGAGATGTTTTGGAGCAAGTTTACGCGGCATATGCGGATTATCCGGCGTCAACGCTCTCATCCCTGACCCACCGGCGAGGCACACCTTGGGAGAGGGTCTTTGAGCCCGGCCGTCGCGGCGTTGTAATTCCAGACAATGTGATTGCGGACTATTTCAGTGGACTCGCCGAAAAGCGCTAAGCCAGACGCCGATATGAAGGCCCTGGTAAGGGCCGAGGTGGAGTCGTTGCCCGCAGAGACGGACGAGTCTCAGGCGATTTACGAGCTCGAGAAGGCGCGGCTGGAAAATGAGAAGCTGCGCACGCAAATCGACAGCCTAAAAGAAGGCGTGACTGACCAGCGGGCCGACCGAAATCTCAGGCAGGGGTACGCCGACAAAGCATTCCGCTTCCTAATTGTCTTCTCGGCATTCTCAGGGATTATCCTGATCGCACAGGGAATTCCGAGTTGCCCCTTCAAGCTGGACGATAAGGTCGTCATCACTCTTATTGGATCTACAGCGGTGGCTGTCGTGGGCTTGGTGGGCTGGATCGCTCGGGGCCTGTTCAAAGCCCCGAGCTAGAGCCCTTACTACTTCGAATTGCCATCAACCGGCGCGCCTTCTGCTTAGGCGTGACCGGCTTCACCAATCCGCCGATAGGTAAGGCGCTTGCCTTCGATCATTGCAAGCAACTGGTCGTGGCGTTCGGTGTCAGTCACCTTAAGAGCCGTGCGACGATTGTAGCGGAAATCGAACTCAGCAAGGTAGCGGTGCAAGTGAGCTTCGCCGCAATGCTGGTAGACGCCAACCATGCCGCGCTTGAACACTGAGAACACGCCTTCAATCGTATTGGAGTGGATCGTCTCTGCGCCTTCGTAGCGTACGTATTCGCCAGCGGCGTGATTGGTCGTCTTGTGCGATGCATATTCATCGCCAGTGCGCGTGTAGAGGCGCGACGAGTCGGTATAGAGCGTCGTGTCGCGAGACACGTTGCGGACCAGCACATCGCGCACGGTAGAGGCCGTGGCGTCGTTCAAATGGAACATACGGGCTTTGCCGCCGCGCTCGACCAGACCAACCACAATGCGCTTATGCGCGCCGCCGCCTTTGCCCTTCTTGGTGAAGGGGCGGCCCTTGCGCTGCTCTGAAACGCGAGGCGTCTCACGCTTGCCGATGTAGGTCTCGTCGGCCTCGACGGTCTTGCCTTCGCCGCCAAGCGGCCCGGAAGACTTCACGTCTTCCTTCATGGCTCCAATGGATACCCTCCAAATGCTCGCGGGCTTGTCGGCGTCGTGGTAAATGGCATTGGTTAGATCGAACATTGCGATAAGTCCTTGGATTCGATA
Organism: Mesorhizobium sp. M1004; assembly: GCF_040318795.1. NCBI lineage: Bacteria > Pseudomonadati > Pseudomonadota > Alphaproteobacteria > Hyphomicrobiales > Phyllobacteriaceae > Mesorhizobium > Mesorhizobium sp. M1004. Next base: position 241,645 of record NZ_JAMYNB010000006.1, on the reverse strand, counting down.
TCGCAAAATCCGTCTGGTACGTCAAGTATATAATTAGGAATTATTTCTTATCTGCATTGACGGGTGAGGGCAGCTTTGCTATGATTTGTGCATGGTGCTGATTTGCGCCAGCGACCCGCCCATGAGGCGGGTTTTGTGTTCCTGATGCCCACAACGTGCGGATATCGGATGTCGGCGGGACAGCACCCCCCTCTGGCCTGCCGGCCATCTCCCCCTCAAGGGTCCCTCAAGGGGGAGATCGGACTGCCGCCTTGCTTTCGCCAATCGTCAGCGCTGCAAATTGGTCGCGACCCTGGAGCTGCCAATCTCCCCCCTTGAGGGGGAGATGTCCGGCAGGACAGAGGGGGCGTGAAGGAACGCCATCCTCGGTTCATTCTGCCTTATCCGCGAGGCCTCCCTTGTCCAACCGCTATGCCACCATCATCACCGACGATGACGGCCGCGAGGTCGTCAGCGCCATTGGCGTGTTCGAGGGCGCTGCCCCGCAGGCGCGCATCGGCCGTATCGAGCCGGTCGTGCCGGGCGTGCTGATCGGCATGGTTCGCGGTGGTCCTGTCGATGCCATCGGCGGCTTCGGCTTTCCGCGCGGCGCGCACGACGCAAGGGCGATCGCCAGGGCAAGCCTGAAAGCCGCGTCTGCCGGAAAGCGCCACGCGCCGGCCGCTGATGCAGCCCGCAAGGCCGCCCAAACACGGTCAGGGCCAAAATCGGCACGGCGCAAGTCCGGCAAGATCAAGTCCGGCAAGATCAAGCGGGCAAGGCCGGCAAAGCAGGCGAAGCAGGCAGCGACCGCCGAGCCCGCCGGGATCTCGGATCATGGCTGACCGGACGGCGCCGCGTGCGCGCCCTGGCCGCAAGGCGACTGCCGCCGCTGCCAAGCCGAAGCGGACGAAGAAGACGCTTGGCGATGATTTCCTCGACGCGGTTCGCGCCGATTTCCGCGCCCATGGCGCCGGCGTGATTGCCGCGGTCCGGGCCGACAAGCCCGACCAGTATCTGAAGATCGTGCAATCGGTGCTGCCCAAGGATCTGGCCAAGGATTTGCATGTTTCATCTGACAATCTGGAAGCCCTGAGCGATGACGAGATCCGCCGCCGCATCCGTGGCCTCGAAGCCGTCCTCGGGCCGTTTGGCGACCAGCCTGAAGACGCGCCGCCACTATCTGGCGCTGCTGCAGGAACTGGACCGCAGGCGCAGGACTAACCAGCTTGCCGCCTACCGGCCTTATCCCAGGCAGGCGCAGTTTCACGCCGCCGGCGCGCAGAACCGGGAACGTCTGTTCATGGCCGGCAACCAGCTCGGCAAGACCAGGGCCGGCGGCGCCGAATGGGCCATGCACCTCACCGGCCGCTATCCCGCGTGGTGGCAGGGCAAGACCTTCGACACCGCCGTCAGGCTATGGGCTGCCGGCGTGACCGGCGAGAGCACGCGCGACAACCCGCAGCGCGTGCTGGTCGGCCCGCCGCAGCAGCAGGCGGCATGGGGCACCGGCATGATCCCCGCCGATGCCATCCGCCAGACCACGATGGGCCGCGGCGCGCCGGGCGCGCTCGACAGCATCGTGGTGCGCTGGGGCGGCGGCGGCGACGTGCAGGCCGATGAATCGGTGCTGTCGTTCAAGAGCTATGAGAAGGGCCGCGAAAAGTGGCAGGGCGAAACCCTGCACGGCGTCTGGTTCGACGAGGAGCCGCCGCTCGATATCTATCCGAAGGCCTGACCCGCACCAACGCGACGGGCGGCATCACCATGGTGACGTTTACGCCGCTGCTTGGCATGAGCGACGTGGTGCTGCGGTTCTTGACGGCGCAGGAGGTTCTCCCTTCCCCCCTTGTGGGGTGAGCAGCTGGTTCGCGAAGCGAATTCGTCGTGCCAGTGGCACGACGAAAGGCCGGCGAACGCCGGGACGCTGCGGAGCAGCGGGGACCCGGCAGGTTGGATCGGCCACCACCCGGCCCTTCGCAGGCTCAGGGCGTTCGAAGCTCGAAAAGCCAAGCAATTGGCTTTTCGTCCGCCACGCGGACCGCTTCTCACCCCACAAGGGGAGAAGGTAAGAACCGCCACGCCCGGCGCAAATATCGTGCGCGGACAACATCATACGACATTACTTTGAATCAGTTCGGCAGGCTCTACGTCCTGTCACGTCGCTATCTTGACCTCGAGATCAGCGGTGCCTCAGGCGATTGCCGGCAATGATGATTGCCATACGGCGTGGTGCGATATCTGGTTGTGCTCGATGCAATCGGTTGCCAGTTTGCTGATTTCAGGATCGGCGGACGCCTGCGCCCATTCGACGAACGCGTCAACAACGACCAACCTCGCCCGGCTGGCCAGCCCCAGGCCGTAACGGCGCACTACCGGCTCTGAATGGTCGAGCATCGCACGGATCATGCCTGATGCATCATCTCGCCATTGCCCGGAGATATCGGCGATCGCCGAAAACGGCGTTTGCGGCCTGAGCAACGCGGCGTGCTGACGCGCAAGCTTTAACTGCCAGTCTTTTGCAAAGCGCACAAATTTGACGGCTCCCATGCGTACACCATCGTGATAATCATCAAGGGCAAACAACGCCTGCGCGAGATGCTGACCATCGTTCCGCGTACTGCATCGCAAGATAGACTCCACGGCATCGAAGCGCGTGCGCGGGTTGCTGTCCCCAAGCAGCGCGGCCAGCTCACCCACCATCGAACTTATGTTCTGGTTTTGAAAGGTGGCAATAAACGCACCCGCCGCTCGCGTCTCAGCATTGGCAGAGGTCAGCAGGAGACGAAGGCTTTCCAACGGCACCGTCTTGCCGAGCTCGCCGAGAAGGTCGTTGGCAAGCGCGCCATCGTCATCATGCGGGGACGACAGCCGCCGCTCCAGCATCTCCTGACCTGTCATGGCATTTGTCGATTTGCCGAGTGGCAGCAGGATCTTACCGCCTTCGCTGAAAAAAAGATGAGCAACCTCGCTGTCCTCGGCGGACAGGCGCATCGCCTCGAATAGATCTGTCATGGCAAAGAGTGGCTGTCCCACCCGCGTAGAGTACAGGCCGCGCAGCATGCACCAGCCCAGACGCATCGATGTCGCCGATGCACGGCAAGACCTACCGCATAAAGCGATAAAGGAAAAGATGAGAGCGAAGCTTTCCCGTTTCGGCGCGTTGCGGAATCGCGAACCGCGACTAGACTGGTGGCCAGGTTGTCGAGGAACCAAGTCCATGAACAGGCGGCAGGTATTGACAGGCGGTTTGTCGTCGCTTGTCGTGTCGCCGGCGGGTGGTGCTGAGGTATCAAAGCCCCAGGTGCCCAAATGGCGACCCTCGTTTTCACAACCCATCGATCGCATCGAGGAACGGTTCGGCTATTACTTCGACAGAGGCCGTGACTTTGCCATCCTTGAAAACGGCACCTGCGTGCTGACGGAAGCCGGCCTGTCCGATGAGGCGGCAGCCATGGCCGCCATCCAAACGCTTGCCATGATTTACAACTATCACCCGGACATGAAGCCGTCCGACATGGATGATGGCAACGTGCTGGTCAGCTACAATCATCCAGCCTTCAATGTCGTGCTTTCCGACGTTGCGAATGCGCATTGGCAAGAGATCGAGGCCCGCCACCAGGATGGGCTGGCTACGGGCGAGGTGCTGATCACGCCGCTGGGGCAGAATGTGTTCGATGAGCTCGGCAAAAAGGCGCTGCTTGGCAGGTGCTACATGTTCATGGATGCGCAGGCGCCAAAGGTGATCCGCATCAAACCCAGTTGATAAGTCGAATCAGGGGTATTTGGTGCCGGCAAGTTGCCTGGCACGACCTTCGGCGGTTGGCGATTTGCGCGTTAATGGGCCGCACAATATTTTCTCTCGACCGGTATACTGATATATATAGAGCATACAGGATTGATTGGGAGTGTCGGGGACGCAGACCTCGCGTTTGAACCCTGTTCCTGGATCGGTACGGGTTCTGCAGATTTTTTTACTCGTATCGTAAGGAACATTCGCCTGGCTGGTGCATGCCGATGCACTGGCGGCAATGGCGACAACGATTGCAATCCGAATCATGTGTTCCCCCAAGTCTTGGGTCAGCTTCGCATTGATGAGCGGTGGTATCAATGGCCACACTCTATTGGAGCATGCTTGCATGACCCGTCACGTCACCTTCATGACCATAGACGACGTCGAACACTATTCGCCGGACGAGCGTGCCGCGATCATCGCCGCCTATCCCGAACATGAGCGCGAAGCGAGGGCCAAGGGCATTCCGGTGCTGGGCTCCGGCCGCATCTTTCCGATTGCCGAGGAGCTGATCGCCTGCGAGCCGTTCCGGCTGCCGCGCTACTGGCCGCGGATCGGCGCCCTCGATTTCGGCTGGGACCATCCGTCGGCCGCCGTCGAGCTGGCCTGGGATACGGAGGCTGATATCGTTTACGTCACCAAAGCAGCCAGGGCCTCGCAGCAGACGCCGGCGATGCAGGTGCTGGCGCTGAAGCCATGGGGCGAATGGCTGCCCTGGGCCTGGCCGCGCGACGGCCGCCGCGAGACGCTGGAAGGGGCGGGCACGGCGCTCGCCAGGCAATATGCCGCCCACGGCTTGAACATGCTCACCGGCCACGCCCGCTTTGCCGACGGCTCGGTCTCGGTCGAGGCCGGGCTGATGGAAATGCTCGACCGCATGCAGTCCGGCCGCTTCAAGGTGTTCTCGTCGCTGCTGCCCTGGTTCGAGGAATTTCGGCTTTACCATCGCAAGGACGGCAAGGTGGTGAAACTGCGCGACGATTTGATGGCCGCGACGCGCTACCGCAAACTGACGCTCGCCTATGTCAGTGGCGCCGGCACTTTGCCGACGACGGCCAACGGCATCTGGCTGATGTTCGACCGGGCCGGCGACAGAGGCGCCGACGGGACGGGAGTAGGAGATTTTTTGGGGCCTGCGTCTTCGGCAACCGACAATATTGTCACTTTCGCGGGCACGACGGGCAAGGTGGGGAAGGATAGTGGGATCGCGGTGTCCAGCCTGGCGCCGAAGGCCAGCCCGACATTCACCGGGACGCCAACGGGGCCGACCGCAGCGCCTGGAACGAATACCACGCAGTTGGCTACAACGGGGTTCGTCAAGGCTGGGTTGGATCTGAAACTTGATAGCCGTTCCAACCTTGGTGTCGTCGCGCAGACGATCACCGATTGGAACAACGCCCTGGACAATGGCTGGTATATGGCCTCGGCGGCGGCTAATGCGCCGGACGGCGTAAACTGGTTCCTGGGGTTTGTGGAAGCGCACGGCAGCACTGGCTACCGGACGCAGACGGTGCATGATTTCGTCAACGACACTACGGCGGCAGACCAAAAGCTATGGCGGCGCAGGCAGGCTGGCGGTGCCTGGGAGGATGGATCAAGCTGCAATGGTCGCAGGCCGAACAGGATGCACGCTATGTCCAGTCGTCCACGGCGTTGCTTCAGAAGTTTTATGAAAGCCCGCAACAGACCATCACATCCGGCGGGTCGCTGACGTTGGCTCATGGGCTGGGGGTGAAGCCGAAAAAATTACCTTGCATTCTTACAGTGCACCACTGCTGAGGGTGGCTATTCTGTTGGAGACGAAGAACCTGTCTCGATTGGATCGCACGAAGCAAGCACCAATCGAGGCCTAAGTGTCGTTCCCGATGCCACAAATATGGTCGTTAGATTTGGGTCCCAGGCTTCTAGTGCCGTTCAGATTACACGCAAAGACACTGGTGGATTTCTAAATATTACTAATGCAAGCTGGCGGCTTGTCATTAGGGCATGGGCCTAGCATAAATTCGAGTTAATTCTTCAAAAGAAAGATCAAAGGGCCGCTCTCTCTTTCCGAGATATGGCGTCTGCCCAATCCACCACCGAATCTCAATAAGCCTCGGCTATTTTCGTCGTCGAATCGCTTCTTGATCACCTTTGCCGGAATTCTTCCTAAAACTGCATACGGAGGTGCATCTTCGATCACCATCGCAGCGGCGACGACGGCAATGGTGCCGTCGCTCGATTCGCCGTTCCGATCTCCTTTCCGGCCGACGCCACCAAATACCGCCCCGCCAAGGTCTCCAGCGACGTTGTCTCGATGATCGACGCCTAACCGCAAGCAGCTTCGCAAATCGACAACCTGCCTTTCGCGGGCAGAAAGGAAAATCCCAATGGACCGCAACTTCGCGCGGGCGCTTGCGCTCGTCCTCAAATCGGAAGGCGGCTGGTCTGACAATCCGGCCGATCCCGGCGGCGCTACCGTGAAGGGCGTGACGCTGGCCAATTTCCGCCGCTACGTGAAGGCGGATGCGACGAAGGACGACCTTCACCATATCGGGTGCTCAGGTGGCGAAGGTCTATCGCCGCTTCTATTGGGATGCCGTTGCCGGCGCCGAGCTTCCCGGCGGTGTCGACTATGCCGTCTTCGACTTCGCCGTGAACAGTGGGCCGGGCAGGGCGGCTAAATATCTGCAGGCGGCAGTTGGCACCGCACAGGACGGCAGGATCGGCCCGGCCACGCTCAAAGCTGTCGGCGCCAGGCCACCGGGCGCGGTCATCGACGATCTTTGCGATGCCCGCCTGGCATTCCTGCGGCGGCTGCCCACCTGGCCGGTTTTCGGCAAGGGTTGGAGCGATCGCATCCGGTCGGTCCGTTCCCAGGCGCTGTTGATGTTGGCCCCACCTTCGCCGGGCCCCCCGGCCCAGCCACCAGCGCTCTCGCCGAAGCCCGGCAGTGCGATGCCGGTGTCTACCGGCGGGCCGATCAGCCCCGTCGAACGCCTGCCGTTCTGGCGTGCGCTGCTTCAAATCCTGAAATCCATTTTCGCAAGGAGTTCGACATGATCGCTGTCTTCATCCGCATCGGCTTGCGTTACGGCGCCGGCGTTCTGGTGGCCCGTGGCCTGCTCGGGGCCGACGACGCTGCAGCGTTTTCCTCCGATCCTGACATTCAAGCTGGTCTGGAGATCGCCGCCGGTCTCGCCATCGCCTCGGTCACCGAGACCTGGCACTGGCTGGCCCGCCAATCCGGCTGGGAGCACTGACATGGAAGGGTTGCAACAACTGCTCATCGCCTATCTCGAAGCCGCCAAACCCTATGCTATCGGCTTTGCCGCCGGGCTTGTCGCCGGGTGGCTGCTGTGAGCGCGCTCCTCGCCGTCCTGCTTGGCAATAAAGCGCTGCTGGGCTTCCTGGCATCGGTCATCGCCGCCCTTTGCTGGGGCGTTCACCAGCGGCTGGCCGGCGCCAGGGCCGAGCGCGGCAAACAGGCGGCCGCTGAAGCCGCGGCGCGCGCGGTCGCTGAGCAGGTGCAGAACGACGTCGGCGCACTGCCGGCGGACGCTGTTCGAAAGGAGCTGAAATCATGGGCAAGGGACTGATGCTTGCGCTGCTTGTGGCGCTTGCCGGGTGCACGACTGCTTCGGGCGGCTTCTGCGCGATTTCGAGCCCGCTGCGCCTGTCGGCCGAAGCCGTCGACGTCCTGTCGGACGCCGAGGCGAGAGCGCTCCTGGCGCACAACCGCAAGGGACAAAAGCTCTGCGGATGGAGGCCTTAGCCGATGCACGACCTCTTCGACATGCTCGGCATCAAGGGGCCGGTCGTCGCCGCCGGGCTAGCTGGCGGCGTGCTGCGAGCACTGTCGCGCCATCGCTACAAGCTGCGCGAGATGATTGCCTCGCCGATCTGCGGGGCGCTGGCGGCTGCGTATCTGACGCTGCCTGCCGTCGCCTGGTTCAGGGCAACCGGCATGCCTATCCCCGATCCGGCCGACGACACCACGACGCTCGCCGCCGCCTTTTTGATCGGCGTCTCGGCCATGTGGATTTCCGACATCGTCTTCGAGGTCATCGTGCGGCGGTTCGGCTCGGCCGGCAACGAGTGATGCACTTGAGATGCTGGAAGAAGCCGGCGACAATGCCTACCTAAGGAGCAATCCAATGGAGGTATGATATGGCGACGTCCACCGAACGTGCAGTCCTTGCCGGCGGCTGTTTCTGGGGCATGCAGGATTTGATCCGGCGCTGTCCCGGCGTGATCTCTACCCGCGTCGGCTATAGCGGTGGCGATGTGCCCAACGCCACGTATCGCAACCACGGCAGCCATGCCGAAGCCATCGAGATCGTTTTCGATCCGGCCAGGATCAGCTTTCGCACATTGCTCGAATCCTTTTTCCAGATCCACGATCCGACCACCAGGAACCGCCAGGGCAACGATGTCGGAATGAGCTATCGCTCGGCGATCTTCTACACCAGCGACGAGCAGAAGCGCGTCGCCGAAGACACCATCGCCGATGTCGATGCCTCTGGACTGTGGCCGGGCAAGGTCGTCACCGAGCTTGCGCCGGCGGGCGATTTCTGGGAGGCGGAGCCAGAGCATCAGGACTATCTCGAGAAATACCCCAACGGCTATACCTGCCACTTTGTCAGGCCGGGCTGGAAGCTTCCGGTCCGCGAAAAGGCTGTTTCGTAACGCAGCCGCTATCGTCTGCTTATCTGGCGGTCGAACTATTCTTCCGCGCGATCGGTATGCCGGCCGCCTCGTAGAGGTGGCCGTGCTCGGGCTGCCCATAGACGAACGCGCCGTGGACGGGTTTGTCGTCGACCTCAGAGTCTGAGAACGCGACGGCCTCGATCTTCTTTGTTCCGGTCAGGCTCTGGTTTCGAAGATAGGCGAAGGTTCGCACCGCTTCTCCAACAATTCGATCGAGAAACGGCTTTGGCCGCCTCCCGGGCCGTCGCACGAGGCTTGGAAAGCGCTCTCGTCCCGAAACAAAATGGTGCTGTGCGCAAAGCGCCAGCATGATCTGATAGATTCGGTTGAGCGAGCAGGTCATGAATCCTGGGTGAAAAAGAACGAAGTCGACCTCTCCTCTCAGATGGCATGGTCCTGCGCAGCAATCTTTGCGCTGCCGATCTGGAGAGGACATAGCCTGCGGCGCCCGCGTGCAGCCCATAAAGTCTGGCAAGCGAAAACCCATCATCGAGAGCGACTTCCTTGCGTCCGACCCTCACTTTGGCAAAATGCGTTTCCAGCTTGATCACATCGGCATCGCGTGGCACCCATCGATCGGAAGCAAGCAGCGAGCCGGCGCCAGCGCCGAAAACGACGTCGTCCTCGAAAACCGCGCCATATTGATCCGCGCCGTTCGCAACGATCTCCCAACACGAGCGGTGGCTCAGGAAACAGCAAACCTCAGCAGCGCTCAGCGGGCTTTTGGCGACAGAGCAGCAATCGGGGCAATCAATGGCGGAGACACGCTCAAATGGTACTCCGATCCGGCCGAACTCGGACGCGACATGCGCCAGCCGATCGCGAGAACGATCGAGATTGATCACCAGACACCTCATCGGCGCCCCCTTTGTCCGGTAATCAGTGAATATCACGTTCCCGTGATTGCACAACATATCGTGCGGGCGATGGGTAGCGGCGTACCGTGCCGCGGGTTGTTCGACTCTGGAGGTGGGTGGACATTGACGGCATGCCCCGCGCGAGGAGCGAGCTTTGCCGTGCGCCGGTGGACGAGTCGGGCTAGAATCCGAAGAATTGCCGACCGATCATGTATCCAAGCGCGACGACCACAAGGGGAAACAGGGCGGGCGTCAGCCGACCAAGAGCGGAGGTCTTTGGCTGTTGTCTGGAGATGGTCCTGGGTGCATTGCCGAGATTCTTGGTCATCCGGTATAGTAGCAAGCGCTGATTAACGATTCCGTAACCCGATCGAGGCCGCCGCGGCTTTTCGCGTTTCTGGCGCGACCTTGACAATGCCCAGCCCGTGACGCAACTGGACCGTCTTTGAGAGGATGGTGAGGCAAGGTCAATGCGGGTGACGCTCGTTTTGAAGGGCGTAATACCCTGCCGAGGTTACGGTGGGATTCAGCGTCAGGTCGAATGGCTGGCCACGGAGATGGTTCGCCTCGGACACGATGTCGTGGTGATCGCTGGCCCTGGCTCCAGCCACCCGCTCTTCGAGGTCCGGCACGCTTCGACCGATGCCGAATGCCGGGCAGCCATTCCGCGCGACACGCAAATCGTCCACACCCATAGTTGGCCCGTCGAGGTGCCATTTCCAACGCTGAATACGCAGCGCGGCTTTATGCCGGACCAGCCCATGCCAGTTGCGAACTGGAGCTTTATCAGCGCCAATCATGCCCGCCAGCATGGGCGCGAGACATTCGTCTACAATGGCTTTCCGGTGGACGCCTATCGTTTGTCGGCTGCAAAGGGCGACCGCCTGCTATTTCTCGCCGGCATTGCACGATCAAGCAAAGGCCTCAACCGCGCCGTCGATCTCGCCAAAAAATTCGATTTCGGTCTCGATATCGCCGGTGGCTCGCGTTGGAAACTGCTGGGCCGAAGTCAGACCCGCCGCGAAGGGTTGTTTTTCAAGAGCCTTGGCAGGCGATACCGTTTCCACGGAATCGTTGACGGCGAGCCGAAGCTTCGCCTTCTCGGCGAAGCGCGAGCCTTCCTCAACCCCATCGCCTGGGAGGAGCCGTTCGGCAACGCACCGGTCGAAGCCATGTTGTGCGGCACTCCGGTGCTGACGACGACGCGAGGCGCATTGCCCGAGACGGTCGATGCCGACAGCGGGCGCTTCTTTGAGACCGATGAAGAATTTGCGGCCGCTTTCGAGGCCGTCGCCGACCTTACGCCTCAGCAATGCCGCGAATCGGCCGCGACGAGATTTCCCATCCAAAAAGCGGCGCGCGGCTATCTGGATCTCTATGCCCGCATCCTTGACGGCGAAGCGCTTCCTTGACGACCGGCGATCCAATCCTCTTCGTCGGCTTCCCCGCGGTCGGCGACTTCGTCCGTTGCCATTCTGCCATCCAGATCATCGCTGCGCGATTTCCTGATCGCCCCATAGATGTCGTCACCTCGCCTGTCGCAGCGCCGCTGGCGCGCCTGATGCCGCATGTCAGGAAGGGCTGGGCGCTTGCCAAGCGTCATCAGCGCCCCGGTTTTGGCGAGCGCAGCCGCCTGGTTGGTGAGTTGCGCAAGGAAAATTACCGTACGGCCTATCTGATGACCAGCAGCACCAAGGCGGCGCTGATGGCGTTCATGGCCGGAATAGAGGAGCGCATCGGCTATCCGCAGGAGTTGCAATTCGGCCTCCTCAATCGCTTCCCCGCCGGCTGGTTGGCGCATCTATGGGCCTTCGGACCCCGCAAGACGCGGCTCTTCGAGGAGGTCTGCTCGATTGCCTCGCTTGGCGAAAAGCCGGCTGCGGGCGCAGAGTGGCCGGCGCCCCGGCTTGTGGTCGATCCGGCCGAGTTGGACGATTGGCGCCAGCACAAGAAGATCGATGCCGGCCGACCGGCCCTGGCGCTCTATACTGCCGACATTGAGAATTTCCGCTCATGGCCCGTCGAGCGCTTCATTTCGATCGCCAGAGACCATCATGATCGCGGCTGGGCAATCTGGATTGTAGGCGGACCGCGCGAGCACGCCGGTGCCGCAAAAATCCGCGCCGCCATTCCTGAGGCAATCGACTTCACCTCGACCCCGTCGATTGCTGACGCGATGTGCCAGATCGCTGCGTCGACCATGTTCCTCGGGGTTGATGGCGGGATTTCCCACGCCGCCGCTGCCCTGAACGTCCCATGCGCGCTTATCTACGGGCTGAATCGCCCCTATGTGCATGGGCCCGTAAACAACCATGTTCGCTTTATCGAACCACCGCTTTCGACGCCCAGCTGGGTCAAGGACACGCGGGGCATCAGCGAAACTCGGGTGAGGGAGGCTCTGGCTGACATCTCAGCCGGTATCGCCAACTGACCAATGGTCTCGCCGGCCCCAGGCGTCTGGTTAAAAACGCCCGTGGGGGCAACCGTCGCCGCGTTTCGGTTACCCCATGGCCCTGCGGCTTTCGGGCTCGTGATTGCCGACCCAATGTGCACGGATGCGGTCGCTGGCTTCAAGGTAGGCCATGTCGATGAGATAAGTCAGAAGCTTCTCGCCGTCGGCTTCGGCTTTTTGCCTAAGCTCCCGCAGTATCCCTTGCGCGAACTGCAGGTTCTCCATTTTGCTCGGCTGGTCCATCGGTGCTCCCCCAACGTCTGCGTATGAACTTTGCGCTGGCTATGCTTGCATGAAGATTGCCGTGAAGTGGATATTGCACGTGCGGACCGCGATCCTGCGAAGGCGCTGGCTGCATGAAAGCCGCCCCATCCGGCTTCAAGATTCGCTACACTATTTGACGGAAAGAAATAAACAAAGCGTTCTTTTGTACAAGACAGGAAGATTCCTTCAGTTCACACCACGAGATACTTGGACAGCATAGTTGACGTAACGATATTGCGTGGCCTTAGGCTCTCGTTTCGAAACAAAACGTAGCATCGTTGCAACCACAAGACGAATTCCAGCTGACCGGGGCCGCTCCGTAGTCAATCGCCGGTTACAAACGGCACCGGGTCTCAGCGCAGGGCTTTGGCCAACCCATCGTTCCACGGCAGCGCAGGCCGGATGATCTACCGCCCGCCTTGGCTTGACGCCAAGGCGGGCTTTTTGCGTTTGGCTTCTACCGGGTGAAATGTTGTCGGACCCGGTCCTGTCGGCATCGGGCGGTTTCGAGAATGAATTTCCTGCCTGCCGGCTTTCTGCGCCGCTCGCGCTAGGCCGACTTGCGTTGCGGCAAGCTAGACGGCGTCTCGACACCGTCAGAAATCGGTTCGGCTGTCCGGTTTGTCGGCTCGTCATCGACCCGGTCGTGCTCGAATTGCCGGGCGGCAGGCAAGGGTTGCAACCAGTGCTCACGGCGATTGACCCAGAGTTCATAGCTGGGCTCCAGCCCTTCGGTGGGCACCTCATCGAGGCTGCCAATCGTCACTTCCACCTCATTCTCACGAACCAAAGGGACCCGGCCGCCGCAGGTGGGACAAAAACTTCTGTCGCCGTAGCTATTGACGATACCCGTCGTTTCGAACGCCTCGAGCGGCCACACTGCAAACGCCGAAAAAGCCGACCCGCTAGCCTTGCGGCAGTCCTTGCAATGGCAAAGGCCAATCCGAAAGGGATCTCCCGTCACCCAAAACTGGATGCCGCCGCACAGGCAGCTGCCGCTCCGCCTTGTATCATTGGGCATGACCGCTCCTCCATCTGGTTGGGCATCACACCGCTACATCTTGCAGCGCCATGCGCACAATCAATTCACGCGCGGCGCAACGGTTCCATGTCGCCTCGCGCAATGCATTGTCTGGACCCGGCAGCGCCATGGCGACGACCGCCGCAAGGCTGCTGGATATGTCAGTTCGGGAAATCGAATACCGGTTCCCGGCACCAATAGACACGGCACTGGCCATCACGTGTCGGAACGGAGGCAGCGACCGGCACCTCCGGCCAGTCGCACTCGTTGCCGTATTGGCGGACATAGCGATCATAAGTATTCCGGCCGGTCGTCAACACCGCCGAGTGATGGCTCTGGATGAGGCGCTGCGTCTCCTCGCAGGTCATCGAACGCGTGTCGGGTCGGGCGTAGGCCGTGCTTGTTGCGGCAAACAACGCCGTTCCGATGATCCATGCGATTGTTTGGGATGTCATGGCGACCCTTATCCTAAAATACGGCCAGGTATTTCAACAGCGAAATAATGCCGATAATGATGACAACGATCTGCGCGATCTGCCTCGTGCGGCCATCGAGCGGCAGACGCTGGACGAGATAGAGCACCAGGATGATCACCAGGAAAGTGATCAGAATGCCGATAAGTACCGATGAAGCCATGTCCCTCACTCCGTCTGGCTACGTCTGAGAAGAGTACGCAGCGGCAAACGCTCTGGCCATAGATTGGTTCCTGTCGATGCGAAGCCGCCGGCGCAACGTAAAGGCTGCGAAACAGCGTTCCGCGGCCTTTGAAGCTGAACGCCGATCAGGGCCTGTTTGCCGCACGGTTGTCGTTTACCGTCGGCGACACCGTTTCCAGGCGACTTGTTGCTGGCGTCAGGCGAGCTAACGGGAGAACCGCCTCGGGTTGACGGGGTTCCGACAAAAACGGCCTGAGTTGCGCTTCGTTGTCGACATTTGCGCGAGCCCTGAGATCCGGCGCCGCCCGGCGGGTGATCGCTTTTTCGCAGGAGAACAATTGCCGTCCCAAGGGGACGACGGGAACCGAAACCTCGCACGTGCATCTCAGCTACCGCGGAACGGGCAAATCGAGCAGGTGGGAATTTGGGGTAGGGGAATACGTCATCCAAACATGCGGGGATTGGAATCCCTGGAATTTGGGGAACAAGGCGTTGTCTGGACGCTCAAGGCGCCGCTGCGCTCGGTCCAAATCTCTCTCGCGGATTTTTGTCGATTGAAAGAGCGGGTCGCGCCTTAGGACAATCCCAGCAGGGGAGCGGGTTGGCCGCCTGTGGTGTCGGAATTGCCGATGCCAGGCAGTTCGTGCTTATCGTCGGCAAGCGAAGTCAATCTCCCCGCCTCGACGGAGGTCAGTCCGTCCAACTCCATCACCGCGCCGTAGAGTTGGGCCGTCTGCATCACAAGCCGCTCGACATCTTCAAGGGCGACGTTCTCGTCCAGGTTACGCAATCGTATGTCCTCGGCAACCACCGCAATATTGACCATTCCGCGCGAGCGAAGCGCGCCCAGGACCCGTGAATTGAGATCCTCCCGTAGCCGAGCCGAATATCCGTAGCGCATGGAAACCTTCCTTTCAGGAGCCGGTTGTCCCGTCGTGATCAAGATGCGCCAACGACCTTCAGATGGCAAGAAGAATATAAAAAATTCTCAAGTAAATCAAGTAGTTAGCAGATTGCGCGGGTTGTGCTATCGGCGTGTCTCCCTCATCGTTGGTCTTGTATGTGAGTCACCCATCAGCCTCTCTTGACGCGCTGCACGGGGACCCCTAGCTATACTGCAATTGAGACACATACTAACTCACCATATTTTTGGTCTTGACGGTTGGAGGCGCGAATGGCCGAGCTGGAACGACCCGAGCGACTGCAGATCATGCTGACAGCCGAGGAATTGGCTGCCTTGGAAAACTGGCGCTTCGAAAAGCGCATGCCAAGCCGGTCCGCGGCAGTGCGGGAACTGCTGCGGCGCGGCCTGGATGCGGATGGATTCCTGACTGCGGGACAAGGAACAAAGTCTCAGGACTTTGGAATTCTGGGCAGCAGTGTGACTGGCGACGGCCAGTCGGGCGAGTAATCCGACGGCGGTTAGCCAACAATCGCTTTTTCTGGAAGTGCCGCTACCAATTATTGCGGTGGCGGAAACGCAAAGCGGGTCGGCTCTCGGCAGGGTACTGGCTCTCAGCAGGGTACTCTTGGCGTGTGGTTGCAAAGCCCGCTCCGGTCCGCCGGAGCGGGCTTTTTGCGTTTTCCCGACAGGAAATAGTCGCGATCGCTTTCAGATACGCTCAAGGTTCTCTTCGCACTCCATGCACGCGACGCTGTGACCGGGGCAACTGAGCTGGTGTGTTCCTCCGGGGCAGCAATGGCCGTTCGAGCTCGCCCACCGGGCACAGACAAACACCTTGCGGGTTCCGTGGCATTGTGGACATTCCATCGGGCGGGCCAGCAGAGCCTCGTTCTCCGAGACACGGCATTCCCTCTCAAGAACCTGGACCATCTGAAACCCCAAGGCCGAAATATGGCTAAGGTATCCATACCCGGAAAGCCTAAATTAGAGTTTAATTACATAAGCCACGAGCCTACCGAGGGGGAAGTTTCGCGGATGGCAATCTCAGGCCACCGGCAGTCCGCCGCGCGTGTCTCGTTCCCAATTTCGGCCGTCTCAAGGTCAAGCTCCGGTTGCTCCCGGCATCGGTCAACCCGCGATTTTGCCCACCGATTTTCGCATTCGGATCGTTATAGGCTTTCGCTTTGCTGGAGCGGCGTTAAAGCTGCCCGGCAAATGCCTGGGCGGGAACAGTCCGTTCCTGCGTCGGTTCGTTTTGGACAAGGATGTCTGCCAATGACATTGATGGGCGCAGCGGCACTTTTGATCCTTGTCCTGACTTATGCCGGCGTCGCAATCGGGCGTATTCCAGGCCTCCGTCTCGACCGGGCAGGGATCGCCTTGCTGGGGGGGGCGGCGATGATCGCCATCGGCGCACTCAGTATGGAAGATGCCTATCGCGCCATCAATTTCGACACCATTACGCTGCTGCTCGGCATGATGATCGTGGTGGCGCATCTGAAGGTGTCCGGCGCCTTCCGGGCGCTTGGCGCCTATGCTATCGAGCATGCGCACGCGCCTTTCGTGCTGCTGGTGATGGTGACGCTGTTGACCGGCGTGTTGTCGGCGTTCCTGGTCAACGACGCCATCTGCCTGGTCATGGCGCCGATCGTCGTCCACGTCACCCGTGTCATCAATCGCAATCCCATTCCCTATCTGATCGCCACCGCCACCGCGTCCAACTGCGGTAGCGTCGCTACCATCACCGGCAACCCGCAGAACATGGTCATCGGCGCGCTGTCGGGAATTTCCTACCCAGCCTTTTCGGCCGCCCTGGCGCCGGTTGCCCTCTTCGGCCTCGTCGCGGTCATCGTCATCGTGCGCATCGTCTACCGCGCCGAATTCGCCCGCACCGCCGATCTCAACCCGGAAGTCTATCGCGGCCGCATGCTGCCGGGACAGGTGCTGAAGGCGGTGGTTGTCTGCATCGGCCTGGCCATCGCCTTCTTCGCCGGCGTTCCGGTTGCCAAGGCAGCGCTCATCGGCGGCGCCATCCTGTTGCTCACCCGCGCCATCAAGCCGGCGCGCATCTACCGCGAGATCGACGGTCCGCTGCTGTTCATGTTCGCCGGCCTGTTCATCGTTGTCGCCGGCGCCGACAAGACGCTGCTGACGCCCGACATCATCGCCTCGGCCAAGAACCTAGGGCTGGACGACGTCTGGCGGCTATCGGGCTTCACCGCGATGCTCTCCAACATCATGAGCAATGTTCCGGCCGTGCTGGCGCTGCGGCCATTCATACCCGGCCTTGAAAACCCCGGGCGTGCCTGGCTGGTGGTGGCGATGAGCTCGACGCTGGCCGGCAACTTCACCTTGCTTGGCTCAGTCGCCAACCTGATCGTCGCCGAACAGGCGCGGGCGGCCGGCACGCAGCTGTCCTTCTCAGCCTTCTTCAAGGTCGGCCTGCCACTGACGCTGCTGACCCTTGCAGTCGGGACGGCATGGCTGGCGGCTGGATTCTAGAGCAATTCCAGGAAAAAGTGTGAAGCGGTTTTTCGGTCCGGAATTGCGTCGAAACAAAGAGATAGCGTGTTTCGCCGCCTCCACTAAACGGTGAACGCTCTAGCGGATAGTCGCCGATCCTGACCTTGCCCGAACCAGCGTTGCAGCTGCATGTCCGGCGGCCTTGACATAGTCGGGGTTGCGGTGGATCAGCATGATCGAGAACGCGCCGTCCATCAAAAGCACGATTTCGCGCGCCAGGGTCTGCGGCTCGTCGACTCCGTGGCCTGTGAGTTCGCCGGCCAGCCAGGTCTCGAAATTCTGCTTATGCCGCGCCCCCGCTTTAACGGCCGGGTGTCCGGGCATGGAAGCGAGTTCGGCTGCCGTGCGCAGAAAGCCGCAGCCTCTCCATTTCGGGTGCTTCGCCACGCGCGCCAGATTGGTGAAAATCGCCTCGACCTTGCGCTCGACATCGCCTTCGGCCGTCTCGAACCAGCCGGCCATCTGCTTGAGGTTCGGCTGGTCGCGACCGTCGAGATAGGCCGCGATCAAATCGTCCTTGCTCTTGAAATGATAGTAGAGCGTGCGCTTGGTCAGCCCGGCTTTTTCCGCCACTGCATCGACGCTGACGCGGCCGATCCCCTCGGCATAGAACAGCTTCGTTGCGGCATCGACAATGCGTTTGCGGGTAGGGCTTAGTGCTTCGCTCATACGCAAGTATACCGACTAGTGAATATACATACAACCGAAAGCCTGATCCTCTCCGTCGACAAACACAGGGAAGGAAAAGACATGACCGAGCTTGTGCTCACCGAGGCCCGCAACGGGATCGCCATCCTCACACTTAATCGGCCGGAAAAGCTCAACGCCTTGAACTATGCGCTGATTGATCGCCTGCTTGCGCTCCTCGATGCCGCCGAGACCGACGACGCCATCCGCGCCGTCATCCTCACTGGAGCAGGAGAGCGCGCCTTCTCCGCCGGCGGCGACATCCATGAATTCTCAGGCAGCGTGGCCATCGGCGTCGACGTTGCCCTGCGCGACTTCGTCATGCGCGGACAGCGGCTGACGGCAAGGCTGGAGGCATTCCGCAAGCCCGTCATCGCCGCCGTCAACGGCATCGCCTTCGGCGGCGGCTGCGAGATCACCGAAGCCGTGCCGCTCGCTATCGCCAGCGACCGCGCCTTGTTCGCCAAGCCTGAGATCAACCTTGCAATGCCGCCTACTTTCGGCGGCACGCAGCGGCTTCCGAGACTGGCAGGGCGCAAGAGGGCGCTCGAGCTGCTGTTGACCGGCGATTGGTTCCCGCCGCCCCGCGCCGTCGAACTCGGCCTCGTCAACCAGGTGGTGCCGCATGAGGAGCTGATGCCCGCCGCAATTGATCTTGCCCGGCGCATGACCAGACATTCTCCTGCAGCAATTGCCTCGATCCTCACAGCAGTGGCGAGGGGCCTGAACCAGAGCATCGCGGAAGGCTTGGCTGCCGAGGCCGAGCAGTTCGCCCGCATGGCTCCGACCGCTGATCTGCGCGAAGGGCTGGATGCCTGGATCGCACGGCGCCAGCCGGGCTGTGACGGCTCGTGGACACACATCACCCGTCCGGATGAAGCCAGGCGAGCCTCAACGCAGCAGGACGGGCTTGCGGACCGGGATCAAGGCGCCGTCACGGCCACATGACCTTTCATGTTGGGGTGGAAGCGGCAGAAATATTCGACCGCTTCCGCCTTCCGCAGGGTCAGGCTCGCTGTTGTCTTCGGCGGGATCATCACTTCCCAGCCACCCTTGACGGTAGCCGTATGTGCGAACACGTCCTTGTTCACCCACTTGATCGTGTCGCCGACCTTCGCGTCGACGGTGGCCGGCGAAAAGACAAGTTTGTTGATGGTGACCTGGATGGTTTCGGCCTGCACGGGTGAGGTCCCGAAGACCAACGCCAGTGCAATCCACAGCTGCCGTTTCGACATAGCCTGGTCCTTACTTCAGCATACCTGCAACATGCTCGGCGTGCTGTTCATGGCCCTGGAAAATCTTCAGGCCGGTCTCCAGCAGGCTCTTCAACTCGGTATTACTGGCCGATGGGATCAAAAGGGTTTCAAGCGCGCCGTCGACCTGTTTGTGGTAGGCGATCTCGTTGTCGACATAGGCTTTGTCAAAGGCTGCGCCGTCGAGTTTGGCGAGCTTCGCCCGCTCCTCGGCCGCAGCCTTGGTCAGCGCCTGGCTGGTTGCGTTGTCTTCCGGCGTCACCTTCAGCTTCTTTACCAGTTCCAGTGCCTGCGCGTTGACCGCTTCGTGGTCGCGCACCATGTCGTTGGCGAAATCCACGACCTCCTTGGTCTTCGATTTCTTGATCGCCTGCTTGGCGGCTTCCACATCGATGACGCCTGCCGTGTAGGCGATGTGGGCGATCTGCGGGTCCGTCGGCTTGTCGGCGGCTTGTGCGAGCGGGGCAGCGCCAAGCAGCAGCAAGGCAGCGAGGGCGGCGGTGTGTCGGGTAACCATGGCATCTCCTTCGCCCGGACGCGGGATCGCGCCGGGCCGTGTTTTTCAGTTGACGGTCATTGGATGCGCAGCGGCGGCAAACGTTCCCGGGGAAATCGGCCAAATCAGCCGATGATCAGCTCTCCAGGCCGAGCCGCTGCATGACGGCGCTGGTCAGCCTGTCGCAGCGCCGGCCGGCAAACGGGAAGGCGTCGAGCAGCACCGGCCCGATCTGGTCGTCGAGTGCCTTGCGTACCAGGGCGCGGGCGCGGTGTAGCCTTGTCTTGACGGTTTCCGGCCGCACGCCAAGCAGCTCGGCGGTCTCCTCGATACTGAGCCCCTCGATAACCCGCGCCACGAACACCGTCCGATAAACATCGGGTAGGCTGTCGGTCGCCCGTTCCACCAACTCGAGGATCTGCCGCTGCGCCATCGTCCGCTCCGGATCGTCGCTGGGATTGAGGGGGAACTGGATGATTTCGGCTTGCGGGTTTTTCGCCACCGTCCGCCGCCTTTTGCGCAGACGACCGAGCGCCTCGTTGATGACGATGCGCGACAGCCAGGTGGCCAATGAGGACTCCCCGCGAAAGGCATCGAGATGGGCAAAGGCTCTGACATAGGCCTCCTGGACGATGTCCTCGGCTTCGGCATCGTTGCGCACCACCCCGCGAGCGATGCGATAGAGCCGCTGATTATGGGTCTTCATGATGATGCAGAAGGCGTTGCCTTCGCGTGCCAGCGCGCGGCGCACGAGAAGCATCTCGCTTGAAGCAGCCGTGGGCATTGGTACAGACATAGCAGGCATGGCCAGTTCCTCGATCCAATCCCCGTCCGAAACCTCGATCAAGACATTGGATGACATCGCCGGCAAAAGGTTCCCGGCCATTTTCGCCCGGCTCCGACGGCGCCTAGAATACTGCTTCCGCCAGCGGCTTGTCAGCAGCCTGCACTCGCGCCGTGGCCGCAAGCAGGTCGGTCTGCGTGATCAGGCCAAGGATGCGGCTGTCCCCGTCCAAGATGATGACTGCATGGGTGCGGCCGTCGGTGAGCACCGGTAGCAGGGCCATGGCGGGCGTACCGGCGGCGGCGGTCGACGCTGTCGAGGTAACGCTTCCGACGGCTTCGTCGGCTCGCGCCAATTCCCTTAATCCAACGGTGCCGACCAGCCTGGCGTCCTTGTCTACAACCGGCAGCGTGCGGATATTGTGGTCGAGCAGCAGATGACGCGCCCGATCGGCGGACGCGTGTTCATCGACCGAAATCACGTCGCACGACATGATGTCCTCGCACAACATGGTTCGGTGTGCGCGCATCGTCGCTTGCAGTTCGACCTGTCGCAGCAGTTGTTCGAGATCGTTGCGGTCGATGTCGAAGGTCTCGTCGAGCGCAGCCAGCGCGGCATCGATGTCCTCGGCCCGGAAGCCGATGCGCTCCTGAGCCGGCGGATCGCTGGTTCCGTGCGTGCTTTTCGGGGCAGGGGCCGGCACATGCGGGTAGCTGCGTCGCGACAGCCTGTGGAAAGCATAGCCGAGCGCGACCAGCATCATGGAGTTCAGCGCCACCGGCACGAACGGAAACAGGAAGCCGGCACCGATCACGGCCGGCCCGCCGAGCACGGCGGTCAGTGCGGCGGCTCCGCCCGGCGGATGCAGGCAGCGCGAGAACGACATGGCGGCGATCGCCATCGCCACGGCAATGCCCGTGGCGAGAACGGGCTGATGGACGAAATGGGCCACGATCACGCCGACCAGCGCCGATATTGTATTGCCGCCGATGATCGACCATGGCTGCGCCAGCGGGCTTGCAGGCACCGCGAACAGCAGCACCGCCGACGCCCCCATCGGCGCCACCAGCAGCGGCACATGCGGGCCATTGCCAAGCACCAGCGCGCCGATCGCGCCGGTCAGCGCAATGCCGATCATCGCCCCGATGCAGGCGATGAGGCGCTCGCGCAGCGTCGCGCCGGCGAGAATGGGGACAAAGAGACGAAAGGCCATGGCAAGCTCAGTCCGGCTGGAATTGTGCGCGCAGCGCCTGCAATGGCGTTGGCCCGACGATTTTGAAAGTCAAACCGATCCGAAAAAGCGCGCGTTGGGGAAATAACATTGCGCTTGGTTGACCGATGAGCGGCTTTGCGAGGTCGATCGCCCTACGAAAGCCGCTCGCCAATCCTTTCAACGGGTTAAGCCGGCTAGCGGAATCAGCTTGGCAAGTTTGCTGGTGTCATGCCGCAGCGGCCGCTTCCAGGCCGCGCAGGATATCGGCCTTGAGGTCCTCGACATCCTCAAGCCCGATCTGCAGCCGGATCAGCGGGCCGTCATAGGGGCCCTTGGCGACGGTACGGTCGCCGAGGAAGACCGGCACGGCAAGGCTCTCATAGCCGCCCCAGGAATAGCCGAGACCGAAGATTTTCAACGCATCGAGGAAGGCATGCTGCTGTCTCTGGCCGCCGCCTTTGAGCACGATGGAAAAGATGCCGCTCGAGCCGGAAAAATCACGCTTCCACACCGCGTGGTCGGGGTGGCTGGGGAGCGCCGGGTGCAGCACGCGGGCCACGCCGGGCTGGCCTTCAAGCCAGACGGCAATGGCAAGCGCGCTCTTTTGATGGTGATCCAGCCGAACGCCCATCGTGCGCAGGCCGCGCAGGACTTGGTAGACGTCGTCGGGGCCGGCGCAGCAGCCCATCGTGTAGAACGTCTCGCAAAGCTGCTTCCAGCAGTTGGCATTGGCAGACACTGTGCCCAGCAGCACGTCCGAATGCCCGGCCGGATATTTCGTCGCCGCATGGATCGAGATATCGACGCCGTGGTCGAGCGGACGGAAATAGAGCGGCGTTGCCCAGGTGTTGTCCATCATGACGATGGCGCCCGTTTCATGCGCCGCCTTGGCGATCGCCGGAACGTCCTGCACCTCGAAGGTGTTGGAGGCCGGTGATTCCGTAAACACGACTTTGGTGTTCGGCTTGATCAAGCTGGCGATACCGGCGCCGGCATGCGGATCGTAATACTCGACCTCGACACCCAGCCGCTTCAGCATCGTGTCGGCGAAATTGCGGGTCGGATGGTAGACGGAATCGACAATCAGGATGTGATCGCCTGCCGAGAGAAACGCCAGCAACGGGACGGTCACCGCCGCCAGGCCCGACGGCACGATTATTGTGCCGGCGGAGCCTTCCAGCGCGTCGATCGCATGCGCCAACGCATCGGTGGTCGGCGTGCCGCGTGTGCCATAGGTGTATTTCTGGCTGCGCGCCGCCATCACCGACGCATTGGGATAGAGCACGGTCGAGGCATGCACGATCGGCGGATTGACGAAGCCGAAATAGTCGTGCGGATTGTTGCCCGAATGGGCAAGCCGCGTGTTGATACCCATTTCGTTGCCGTCAGTCGCCATTGCTCTTCGCCTTGTGGTGAAAGCGCTAGCCATAGAGCGTCGGCATTGGCCGTGCAACAGCGGGCGCCCGCCAGGCGGTGCCCTTTGCATAGGCCAATTCCCCCATGAATAGTCTGGAAAGCCTGGCGATCCAGAGCCGCGGATTTCATGAGTGGATGTGGATTAGCGTCGACGGACTTTGCCGGTTTTATTTGCGGGGCTTGCTGCTTTCCTGATGCTGTTGTCTGCAATTCAGGCATTTGCGGCAATTGGTTTTCAAAGCTGTCGTGAAACGGTCATTTCCCTTGACCTCACAGAGATAATCGCCTTCGATGCAGTTCGTGAATGGGAGGGGCCGGGCGTCGGTTACGACGCGAGGTTCCGGAATGAGCCGGATGGGAGCCGGGTTCACGCGGGAAAAGATCAGGATTTGCCTGAGGATCAGGGTTTACCTGAAAACAGAAAAGGGTCTGTGGGTTATGAAACATATTGCAATTGGCATTCTCGGTGCCGCTGCGCTTGGATGGATGGCTTCGGCCGCGTCGGCGACAACGCTCGATACCGTCAAGGCGAAGGGCTTCATCCAGTGCGGTGTCTCGACGGGCCTGGCCGGCTTCTCGGCGCCTGACGACAAAGGCGATTGGAAAGGCATCGACGCGGATTTCTGCCGCGCTGTCGCTGGTGCAGTCTTCGGCGATGCCTCCAAGGTCAAGTTCACGCCGCTCAGCGCCAAGGAGCGCTTCACCGCGTTGCAGTCGGGCGAGATCGATCTCCTGTCGCGCAACACCACATGGACCATCAATCGCGATACCGCGCTTGGCCTGAACTTCATCGGCGTCACCTATTATGACGGCCAGGGTTTCATGATCAACGCCAAGAAACTGCCTGGCGTCAATTCGGCGCTGCAGCTTTCAGGTGCGGCAGTCTGCGTGCAGAGCGGCACCACCACCGAGCTCAACCTCGCCGATTACTTCAAGGCGAACAAGATGGAGTACAACCCGGTCGTCTTCGAAAAGCTGGAAGAGGTCAACGCTGCCTATGACGCCGGCCGCTGCGACGTCTACACCACCGACCAATCCGGCCTCTATGGCATCCGCCTGACGCTGAGTGCGCCGGCCGACCATGTCGTGCTGCCCGAGATCATCTCCAAAGAGCCGCTCGGCCCCGCCGTACGCCAGGGGGACGACCAGTGGTACCACATCGTCAAGTGGACCTACTTCGCCCTGTTGCAGGCAGAGGAACTGGGCATCACCCAGGCCAATGTCGAAGAGATGAAGACCTCGGATAATCCGGAGATCAAGCGCGTGCTCGGTCAGGAAGCCGAAACCAAGATCGGAACCGACCTTGGCGTGAGCAATGACTGGGTCGTCAACATCGTCAAGGCAGTCGGCAATTACGGTGAGATGTTCGAGCGCAATGTCGGCACCGGCAGCCCGCTGAAGATCGCGCGCGGCATCAATGCGCTGTGGACCAAGGGCGGCCTGCAATACGCACCGCCGATCCGCTGACCGAAATGTGATCCGGAAGGCAGATTATCTGCCTTCCGGTTTCTCTTTCCAGGGGATGAGCAATGGCGTCGCAGGAAGTTCTTCGCGAGGAGCCGAGCCGCGGTTCCTTCATCAACGATCCGAAAGTCCGCGGGTTTTTCTTCCAGGCGGTGGTTGTCATCTTGCTGGTGGCGGGCGTCTGGTGGATCGTCCACAACGTCATCGTCAACCTGCAGCGCCTGCATATTACTTCCGGTTTTGGCTTCCTGAACAACCGAGCAGGCTTTGACATTCCAGTCAGGCCCATCGCTTATGATTCCGATTCGACCTATGGCCAGGCCATTGTCGTCGGGCTTATCAACACCATTATCGTCGCCGTTGCCGGCATTATCACCGCGACCATCATTGGCTTCATTGTCGGCGTCGGCCGGTTATCGCGCAACTGGCTGGTTCGCAAGATTTGCACGGTCTATGTCGAGGTGTTCCGCAACATTCCGCCCCTGCTGGTGATCTTCTTCTGGTATTCAGGCGTGCTCGCGGTACTGCCGGCGCCTCGCGACAGTTTCAATTTGCCGTTCGGCTCTTTCCTCAACCAACGCGGTTTCTATTTTCCGCGCGCTATCTGGGGCGACGGCTCCTGGCTGATGTTTGTCGCCTTGCTTGTCGGCATCGCCATGGCTTTTTTTGTCGCGCGCACGGCACGCCAGCGGCAAATGGCAACCGGCCAGCAGTTTCCCGTATTCTGGACTTCGGCGGCGCTGATCGTCGGCCTTCCGCTCCTGGCCTATGCGCTGAGCGGCTTTCCCTTGAGCTTCGACTTTCCAAAACAATCGACCTTCAACCTGACCGGAGGCTTTCAGATCGGGCCGGAGTTCCTGTCTCTCTATTTGGCGCTGTCCTGTTACACGGCCTCCTTCATCGCCGAGATCGTGCGCGCCGGCATTCTCGGCGTCAGCAAGGGTCAGACCGAAGCGGCTGGCGCCCTGGGGCTGCGGCCGGGATCTATCCTGCGGCTTGTCGTCGTTCCCCAAGCCATGCGGATCGTCATCCCGCCGCTGACCAGCCAGTATCTCAACCTGACAAAGAACTCGTCGCTGGCCATAGCCATCGGTTACCCCGACCTGACGGCGATCGCCGGCACAGTGCTGAATCAGACCGGTCAAGCGGTCGAGGGTGTGCTGATCATGATGGTCGTCTATCTCATCATCAGCCTGGTGACGTCGGCGGTGATGAATGTGGTCAACGCCAGGATGGCGCTGGTGGAGAGGTAAGACCATGCAGGAACATGATACCTCCTGGGTGCGGACCGAAATGGCACTCGCTCAACAAGCCCCGGCCGGCGTGCGGGGGCCTTTGGCCTGGGTTCGCAAGAACCTGATCGGTTCGGTGGGCGACGTCATCCTGACTGTAGTGGCTATTGCGCTGGTGGTGATGATCGTGCCGCCCATCGTCAACTGGGCCTTCATCAACGCCCAGTGGACGGGGCCGGACCGGACTGTATGCGCCACGGTGGCGCAAGGCGGAATCCAGCCGGACGGCTGGTCAGGCGCCTGCTGGGCGTTCGTCAACGCGAAGTTCGGCCAGTTGATGCTTGGACGCTATCCCCTGGAAGAGCGCTGGCGGCCGATCCTGGTCGCCGTCCTGTTCGTGGCGCTGCTGGTGCCGTTGCTGATGCCACGCGTGCCGCGCAAGGGGTTGAACGCCATTCTTCTATTCCTGGCACTGCCGATCATCGCGTTCGTGCTGCTGGTCGGCGGCATCTTCGGCCTGCCGCATGTGGAGACCCAGCTATGGGGCGGGCTGCTGGTGACACTGAGCCTGTCCTTTGTCGGCATTGCCGTGTCGCTGCCGATGGGCATCGTGCTGGCGCTCGGCCGGCGCTCCAAGATGCCGATCGTCAAGACACTGTGCGTGGTCTTCATCGAGTTCGTTCGCGGCATCCCGCTGATCACCGTTCTGTTCTTTGCCAGCGTCATGCTGCCGCTGTTTCTGCCCGCCGGTGTTTCGTTCGACAAATATCTCAGGGCGCTGATCGGCGTCTCGCTGTTTGCCGCCGCCTACATGGCCGAAGTGGTGCGCGGCGGCCTGCAGGCGATCCCCAAGGGTCAGTATGAGGGGGCGGATTCGCTTGGCCTGGGCTACTGGCAGAAGATGGTGCTGATCGTGCTGCCGCAGGCACTGAAGCTGGTCATCCCCGGCATCGTCAATACCTTCATCGGTATGTTCAAGGACACAAGCCTCGTCATCATCATCTCGATGTTTGACCTGCTTGGCGTCGTCAAGCAGAACTTCTCGGACGCCAATTGGGCGACCCCACAGACCGCGAGATCCGGTCTCATCTTTGCAGCCTTCGTCTTCTGGCTGTTCTGCTTCGGCATGTCGCGGTATTCGATGTACACGGAACGCCGGCTCGACACCGGCCACAAACGTTGATGCATGTCGCCCAAAAGTGTTTAGCGGTTTTGGGACAACGACATGCATCATAGCTAAAAGACAGAACAAAAAGGGGAACCTGCCATGGTCATAGAAAACGCCGTCAGCGCCGAAGAGATCAAGGTCGATGCCAAGAAGATGCACATCTCGACCACCGATGTCGCAATCGACATCATCGGCATGCACAAATGGTATGGCGAGTTCCATGTGCTGAAGGACATCAACCTCAAGGTGATGCGCGGCGAGCGCATCGTCATCTGCGGTCCTTCGGGCTCGGGCAAATCGACCATGATCCGCTGCATCAACCGGCTGGAAGAGCACCAGAAGGGCAAGATCATCGTCGACGGCAAGGAACTCACCAACGATCTCAAGAAGATCGACGAGGTGCGCCGCGAGGTCGGCATGGTGTTCCAGCACTTCAACCTGTTCCCGCATCTGACCATCCTGGAGAACTGCACATTGGCACCGATCTGGGTGCGCAAGACGCCGAAGAAGCAGGCCGAGGAAATCGCCATGCACTTCCTCAAGCGCGTCAAGATCCCCGAACAGGCCAACAAATATCCGGGCCAGCTGTCGGGCGGCCAGCAGCAGCGCGTGGCGATCGCGCGTTCGCTGTGCATGAACCCGCGCATCATGCTGTTCGATGAGCCGACCTCGGCGCTCGATCCAGAAATGATCAAGGAAGTGCTGGAGACGATGGTGGGCCTGGCCGAGGAAGGCATGACCATGCTGTGCGTCACCCACGAAATGGGCTTTGCCCGCAAGGTCGCCAACCGGGTGATCTTCATGGATCAGGGCCAGATCGTCGAACAGAACACGCCGGCCGAGTTCTTCGACCATCCGCGCCACGAGCGCACCAAGCTGTTTCTGTCGCAGATCCTGCACTGAGCATTTTCATGCGAACCAAAAGAGCCCGGCCGTAATGCGGCCGGGCTCTTTTGCTATCTGGGGTCGGGGTTGATCTTCTCCATTGAAACACAAAGCCGGCGCCGCATGAGAAAAGCCCTGCGTTTCGTGGCCATGCTGATTATCGTGGTCGCGCTCGCTGCCACGCTCGGCACGCTGGTGCCGCGTCCGCTGTGGCCGGCGTCAGCGGCGGGTGAGGGCACGCGCCATATTCTGGTGCTGGAGAATCCGATCCACACCGACATCGCCATTCCCGTCGATGACGAGGTGCGCC
Source organism: Mesorhizobium sp. M1004 (assembly GCF_040318795.1). Classification (NCBI taxonomy): domain Bacteria; kingdom Pseudomonadati; phylum Pseudomonadota; class Alphaproteobacteria; order Hyphomicrobiales; family Phyllobacteriaceae; genus Mesorhizobium; species Mesorhizobium sp. M1004. The sequence continues at coordinate 213,599 of NZ_JAMYNB010000006.1, read as the reverse complement.
GGCGCTTCCATTTCCTGGTCGCTGCCGGCATCCCTGTCGACGCCCCGGAAGTGCGCTACATCGTCTTTGGCTGGGGCGGCCGGGCGTTCTATCTGGAGACGCCGAGCTGGTCGCAGCTGAAAGCAGTGCCCGTCCTCAAGGCGCTGACACTGGACGCCTCGGTCATGCATGTCGATATCGCCGGGACCATCGCCGAGCCGCACCCTGCTGTCACCGGTTTCGACATCGATGAGGAACGTTTTGCAGCGCTGCTCAACTATATCGACGCGAGTTTCCAGCAAGGGCCGCATGGTCCGGTCGTCATCGAGAACGCCGCCTATTCCAGCTTCGACCGCTTCTTCGAGGCGAACGGCCAATTCAACGCGCTTGTCGGCTGTAACACCTGGACAGCCGCCGGCCTGCGCACCGCCGGCCTGCGCACCGGCTGGTGGAACCCGCTGCCGGCCTCGCTGCGATTTTCAATGCGGCTGTATAATTAGCAGCTCCTACGCCGCACCCCGACAGTGTTGGATCTTTTGAAGTCAGCGGGACGGCACCCCCCTCTGGCCAGCCGGCCATCTCCCCCGCAAGGGGGGAGATCAGCCGTTTTGCCCGCGGCGCTCCTGCTGCAACGCCGGCGATTTTGGCGAAGGCGACGGCGACATCCAATCTCCCCCCTTGCGGGGGAGATGTCCGGCAGGACAGAGGGGGGTGGGAAGGATCGCTACGTCGACGATCTGGACTGCCGAGTGTCCGCTCGCCATCCATAGAGCCAGTCGAGGTCGGCGGCGAGCTTGTCGGGCGAGCGCATGGCCAGGAACAGATTGCGGGCGATCGCCACCGGGCCGGCAGCATGCCAGGCGAGGCGGTTTACGGCCCCACGACGCGCGGCCTTGGCGACACGCGGCCGCCGAAGATTTTCCCAGATTTGAAAACTTCTGGGCAGATCGCCAGGGAAATCGGCGATAGCGTCGGCAAGCGTGATGGCATCTTCGATCGCCATTGCCGCGCCCTGTGCGGCAAACGGCGTCATCGCATGCGCGGCGTCGCCGATCATCGCGATGCCCTGCGGGCTCGTCCACCGCTGTTGTTCGACGGTATGGATCGGAAAGGCCGTCCATGGGCCGGCCAGTGCCACAAGCTTCGTCAGGCCCGGCGCGGTGCCGCGCAGGGCAGCCGTGAGGATCGCGGGATCGGCATGGCCCGACCAACCTTCGGCCATGCGCTCACCCTTGGTGAAGGCGGCGAGATTGAAGGCCTGGCCTTTGCTGACGGGGTAGGCGACCATGTGGAAGCCAGGATGCAGGAACGTGGTGACGCAGTCGGCGGCGCCGATCGCGGCAAAGGCTTCTCCGGCCGCACCGTCGGCTGCCATTGTAGCCCGCCAGGCGAGTTCGCCCGAAAAACGGCTTTTGACGAAGTCCTCGCCTGCGAGTTGCGCCCGGACCGCCGACCAGACGCCGTCGGCGCCGACCAGCAGTTTGCCGCGTGCCTCGATCTCGCGGCCGTCCACTTCGGCGGTCACGGCGACATATTGCGCGTCTTTGACGATGCCGGTCACGCGGGCGCCGGTGATGAGCTCAATCTGCGACCGTTCAGCCATTTGCCCCAGCAGCGCTGCCTGCAGATCTGCGCGATGGGCGACAAGATAGGGCGACTGCCAGCGCGCTTCGGCGGCGTGCCCGAGCGGTACCCGCGCCAGTTCGCGCAGCGTCCCGGCGTCCTTGAGCACGACCGCTTCCGGCCGCAACGCTGCGGGCAGCAGTCGGTCGAGCACGCCGAGTTTTCCAAGAATGCGTGTTGCGTTGGGCGAAAGCTGGATGCCGGCGCCGGCCGCTTCGAGGTGCTGTGCCTGTTCGATAAGCTTTACCGGATAACCCCGTCCGGCGAAGGCAAGGGCAGCGGTCAGCCCGGCGATGCCGGCCCCGGCGATTATGACCTGCCGGGACCTGATGTCTTCCATCGGGCTTGTCGCGGAAGGATCAGGCGGCCTGGTCGATATAAAGGCAACCAGCCGGCAGCGTTTCCGTCGCCCTCAGCTTCGCCGAATAGCGGTAGAGCGTCGAGCAGTAGGGACAGACCTTTTCATTGTCGTCGCCCATGTCGAGGAACACATGCGGGTGGTCGAAGGGCGGGTTGGCGCCGGTGCACATGAATTCCTTGACGCCGATGTCGATTGCCGGATGGCCCGCATCGTTCTGGAAATGGGGAATGGAACCGCCTGCCATCGTCGTCTCCTTGATCTCGTCGAAAAGCATCTGGAACATAACAGGCCTGTTTGCAAGATCGATGAAATGAAACTGTCGCAAAAGCCTGTCAGAGGATACGTTGAGCCGGTTAAGTGCATGTCCCTGAAATCGGAACGGTTTTCGCCGAAGGGTCATGCGCCACAAAAGCGTGTTAGAGGCATGGCACGTCCAGCGGCGCTCCAAGGGACGGTTGGCGGGGGAAGAGCAGGAACCATGAACGAACTGAAGCCGGTGCAGAGCGAATTCATCAATGTCGAGGTGGCGAGCCCCGAGGGCGGCAACCCCGATCGGTTCGTCAACCGTGAGTTCTCCTGGCTGCAGTTCAACCGGCGTGTGCTCGAGGAATCCCAGAACCAGCACCATCCGCTGCTCGAACGCGTCCGTTTCCTGTCGATTTCAGCCGCCAATCTCGACGAATTCTTCATGGTCCGCGTCGCCGGCCTTGCCGGCCAGGTGCGCGAAGGCATTGCGCTCAAGAGCCCCGACGGCCGCACGCCGGAGCAGCAGCTGGAACAATTGCTGCGCGAGGTCGAGCGGCTGCAGGAGGACCAGCAGAACAGCCTTTCGGCGCTGATGCTGCTGCTCAACAAGGAAGGCATTGAGAGCATCACCCGCGATGCACTGACCAAGGATGAGAAAGTCTGGCTGGAAGACCATTTCCAGGACCAGGTCTTCCCGGTCCTGACTCCACTGTCGATCGACCCGGCGCATCCGTTTCCGTTCATTCCCAATCTCGGCTTCTCGATGGCGCTGCAATTGCGCCACCGCAAGAATGGCGAGGAGATGAGCGCGCTTCTGCGCCTGCCGGTGGCGCTGAAGCGCTTCATCCGCCTGCCCGACCGCAAGCAGCACGTTCGCTTCATTCCACTGGAGGAGGCTGTCGGCCTCTATATCGGCAAGCTGTTCCCCGGCTATGAGGTCAAGGGTTCCGGCACCTTCCGCATCATCCGGGACAGCGATATCGAGGTCGAGGAAGAGTCGGAAGATCTCGTGCGCCTGTTCGAGACGGCGCTGAAGCGGCGCCGCCGCGGTTCGGTCATCCGCATCGAATTCGACAAGTCGATGCCCGGCGAATTGCGCGAGTTCGTCGCCGGCGAGCTTGGCGTCTCTTCGAGCCGCATCAGCGTTCTGACCGGCCCGCTGGCGCTCAGCCAGATTTCCGAGATCGTCGCCGTGCCACGCGACGACCTGAAGTTCACCCCCTACAATCCACGCTTTCCCGAGCGCATCCGCGAGCATGGCGGCGACTGTTTCGCGGCCATTCGCGAGAAGGACATCGTCGTCCACCACCCCTATGAATCCTTTGACGTGGTGGTCCAATTCCTGCGCCAGGCGATGGCCGACCCGGAGGTGGTGGCGATCAAGCAGACGCTCTACCGCACCTCCAACGACAGCCCGATCGTGCGCGCCTTGGTCGACGCGGCCGAGGCCGGCAAGTCGGTAACCGCCCTGGTCGAGCTCAAGGCGCGCTTCGACGAGGAAGCCAACATCCGCTGGGCGCGCGACCTCGAACGCGCCGGCGTCCAGGTCGTGTTCGGCTTCCTTGAACTGAAAACCCATGCGAAAATGTCGCTGGTGGTGCGGCGCGAGGACGGCAAGCTGCGCAACTATGTGCATCTCGGCACCGGCAACTACCATCCGGTGACCGCGCGCATCTACACCGACCTGTCCTTCTTCACCACTGATCCGACGATCGCGCGCGATGTCGCCCAGCTGTTCAACTTCATCACCGGCTATGCCGAGCCGACCGATGAGATGCGGATCGCCATCTCGCCGTTTACGCTGCGCAGCCGTATCCTCAAGCACATTGCCGACGAGGTCGCCCACGCGCTGGCTGGCCGTCCGGCGCGCATCTGGATGAAGATGAACGCGCTCGTCGATCCCAACATCATTGATGCGCTCTATGACGCCAGCCGTGCCGGCGTCGAGATCGATCTCGTCGTGCGCGGCATCTGCTGCCTGCGGCCGCAGGTGCCCGGCCTGTCGGAAAACATCAGGGTCAAGTCGATCGTCGGCCGCTTCCTCGAACACAGCCGCATCTATTGCTTCGGCAACGGCCATGGCCTGCCGTCGGACGAGGCGATCGTCTACATCGCCTCGGCCGACTTGATGCCACGCAATCTCGACCGCCGCGTCGAGACCATGGTGCCGATCACCAATCCAACGGTGCATGAACAGATCCTTGGCCAGATCATGCTGGGCAACATCATGGACAACCAGCAAAGTTTCGACGTATTGGCTGACGGAACCTCCCGGCGCGTCGTGCTGGAGGAGGGTGAGGAACCGTTCAACGCGCAGGAATATTTCATGACCAATCCGAGCCTGTCGGGACGGGGTGACGCGCTGAAGTCGCATGCGCCCAAGCGCATCGCGCAGTTCAAGCGTCGCAAGAAGAACACCGGCTGATGATTTCAACGTCCCAAGGCCGGCTGCAGGATCGCCGGCCGCTGTCCATCATCGACATCGGCTCGAACTCGATCCGCCTTGTCGTCTATGAAGGATTGGCGCGCTCGCCGACCTTGCTGTTCAACGAAAAGATGCTGGCCGGCCTCGGCCGCGGCATCGTTTCGACCGGCAAGCTCGACCCCGAGGCGGTGACGCGCTCGATGGAGGAGTTCCGCCGTTTCCGCGCGCTCTCCGACCAGGCGGGTGCGGAGCACATGTTTGTGCTGGCAACGGCCGCGGCCCGCGAAGCGATCAACGGCCCCGATTTCATCCACCGCGCCCAGGATGTGCTCAAGACCGAGATCCGCGTGCTCACTGGCCGGCAGGAGGCGCATTATTCGGCGCTTGGCGTCATTTCGGGCTTCCACCCCGCCAATGGCATTGCCGGCGATCTTGGCGGCGGCAGCCTGGAGCTTATCGACATCAATGGCGAGGCGATCGGCGACGGCATCACGCTGCCGCTGGGTGGCCTGCGGCTGCAGGACATGGCCAGGAATTCGCTCGCCCAGGCGGCAAAGATCACCCGCGACGAACTGGCGCGCGCCAAATTGTTGAAGGGCGGGCTGGGACGGCCCTTTTACGCCGTTGGCGGCACCTGGCGAAACCTTGCCCGGCTGCACATGGAAATGACCAACTACCCGCTTGGCGTCATGCACCACTATGAGATCGGTGTCGAAAGCGCCGCCAATTTCCTGAAGCAGGTGGCGAAAGGCGAGATCGAGAAGGTCAAGGGCATCGAAGGTGTGTCGAAGAACCGCCGTTCGCTGCTGCCCTATGGCGCGGTCGTGCTGCAGGAGATCATGGCGGCGATGCAGCCGTCGAAGATTATCGTCTCGGCATTGGGCGTGCGCGAAGGGTTTCTCTATTCGCTGCTCGACCCTGCCGAGCAGAAGGCCGATCCGCTGGTCTCCGCTTCGGAGGAACTGGCGCGGCTGCGGTCGCGCTCGGTCACCCATGCGCATGAGCTTGTCGAATGGACGGACAAGACCTTTGCCGCCTTCGGCATCGACGAGACGGAGGATGAGGCGCGCTATCGCCACGCTGCCTGTCTGCTGGCCGATATAGGCTGGCGCGCACACCCGGAATATCGCGGCAAGCAGTCGCTCAACATCATTGCCCACGCCTCCTTCATCGGCGTCGATCACCCCGGCCGTGCCTTCCTGGCGCTGGTCGGCCTGTTCCGCCACGAAGGCGTGTTCAACGATGCGGCGCCGGAAATCCGCGGCCTGGCGACGCCGCGCTATCTCGAGCGCGCCCGCATCCTGGCGGCGGTGCTGCGCGTCGTCTATCTGCTGACTGCGGCCATGCCCGGCGTCATGCCGCGGCTGAAATGGGAAAACCGCGGCAATGGCACGTTGGCGCTGGTGCTGCCGGCCTCACTTTCCGATCTTTACGGCGAACGCCCGGCCGGACGGCTGGCGCAACTGGCGCGGATCACCAACCGCCGGCTGGTGCTGGCGGTCGAGGGTGGGCAGAGCGTGTCGGTGAAGTAGGCGCGGCCTGACAGCAAAACCATGTCGTCGTCGGCCTCGCGTTCGAGGACCGGCTTCCTCAATCCGTCGCTGCTTCGCACCGCCACCTTCCCCCTCCGGAGGGAAAGGAAGGGAGCCTCGTTGGAAAGCGTTGGCGGCAATAGGCTCGCGCCCTTCCTCTACCGCGTCGATCGGGGAGAGGTGGCTCGGCGAAGCCGAGACGGAGTGGGGGCCGACCTGCCTCGGCGAGGAATCAACCTGGGACGATATTTGACGATATCAGACCGCGGCGCGGCGCCCGTCGATCGACCAGGCCCCGGCGCCGGCCATGGCTAGCGCCAGGAATCCACCGGCGATAGCAATATCCTTCATCAGCATCTGCTGGTGCAGGAAGGTGAGCATCGGGTCATCGCCGCCCTGGCCGTAGTGGCCGATGGAGCCTGCAACGACGCAGAAAGCGGCAAGAAGTATCGCAACGACCGGCGTCTGAAAGCCGACCAGTACCAAGAGACCGGCAATCAACTCGAACAGCCCGGTGCCCCAGGCAGCAAGCGTCGGCAATGGCATGCCGAGGCCGGCGAAATAGCCGGTCGTCCCGGCAATGTCGGCGAGCGCGTGGTAGCCGGAGGGAATGAGCAGGACGGCGAGCAGCAGCCGGGAAATCAGAAGCAATGCATCGCGGGGCATGGTCATCTCCGTTGTCTGTCCGCCGGCTGTTTCGAGACCGATCCTAGCAGGGATGGGTCGAGCGTGCGCTTGGGCAGACAACGAAAAAGCGGCGTGGAAAATTCCACGCCGCTTTTTTCAGGCTTGGGAAGGGAAAGCTCAGCCGCGCTTGGCGTCGATCGAGTAGGTGCCAGGGCCTGAGGAAGCCAGCAGCAGGAAGCCGCCGGTGATGGCGACGTTCTTCAGGAAATGGATCATCTGGTTCTGGTCGGCCCAGCCGGTATGGGCGACAAAGGCCGAGGCGATGGTGAAGACCGCGAGCACCCAGGCGGCGATGCGGGTCTGAAAGCCAACGAGCACGGCAAGGCCGCCGAGCAATTCGATCAGGCCGACGACAATGGCCGTTATGGTCGGCACCGGCAGGCCCATGGCGCCGAAATAGCCGGCGGTGCCGGAAATGGCGGTGAGCTTGCCGAAGCCGGAAAGCAGGAAGATGGCGGCGAGCAGGATGCGGCCGAGCAGGATGGTGGTGGAGCTGTTGGACGCGATGCCGGCGCCGGCAGCGGAAGTGTTGATGGACATGGTGGCTCTCCGAAAAGGGTTGATGTCCCGTCAGATAGACCAAGCCGACTGTTCACCAAAGCCGCCAGTCCGGCGACACATTGTTCACAGGACGTACATTTCGGGATCGTTCGACCGACGCAAAATTCTTGTCGCGGCCAGCAGCGGCGGGAGCAAATTGTCCCGCCACAAAATTTGGATTTCTAGTTGACGCAATTCCAAAGAGGAAGGGCTGCGCGCTTCGAGGAAGGCACTTTCCCTGGAATCGCTTAACCCGGATGCGTCATGTCCTCCGGCCGCACCAGCCGGTCGTAGTCTGCCTCGCTGACCAGCCCGGTGGCCAGTGCTTCCTCGCGCAAGGTGGTGCCCTTCTTGTGCGCGGTCTTGGCGATCTTGGCGGCATTGTCGTACCCGATCGTCGGCGCCAGCGCGGTCACCAGCATCAGCGAGCGGTCGAGCGCGGTCTTGATGTTGTCTTCGCGAGCCTCGATACCGACGACGCAATTGTCGGTGAAGGAGATCGAGGCGTCAGCCAACAACTGCACCGACTGCAGGAAGTTGTAGGCCATCAGCGGGTTGTAGACGTTGAGCTCGAAATGGCCCTGGCTGCCGGCGAAGGTCAGCGAGGCGTTGTTGCCGAACACCTGCACGCAGACCTGCGTCAGAGCCTCGCATTGGGTCGGGTTGACCTTGCCCGGCATGATCGAGGAACCCGGCTCGTTTTCCGGCAGCGACAGTTCGCCGAGGCCCGAGCGCGGGCCGGAGCCGAGGAAGCGGATGTCGTTGGCGATCTTGAAGAGGGCGGCGGCCGCCGCGTTGATGGCGCCATGCGAGAACACCATGGAATCGTGCGCGGCGAGCGCCTCGAACTTGTTCGGCGCGGTGACGAAGGCAATGCCGGTAATGTCGGCGATGCGCGCCGCCACCTTTTCCGCAAAGCCGACCGGCGCGTTGAGGCCGGTGCCGACGGCGGTGCCGCCCTGCGCCAGTTCCTGCAGGCCGGGCAGCGTCATCTCGATGCGCTTGATCGAAGAGGCCACCTGCGCGGCGTAGCCGGAAAATTCCTGGCCGAGCGTGAGGGGTGTCGCGTCCTGCGTATGGGTGCGGCCGATCTTGATGATGTGGGCGAAGGCCTTCGTCTTGACCTCGAGCGCAGCGTGCAGATGCTTCAGCGCCGGCAGCAGATCGTGCACGATGCGCTCGGCGCACGCGATGTGCATGGCTGTCGGGTAGGTGTCGTTCGACGACTGGCTCATATTGACGTGGTCGTTAGGGTGCACCGGCTTCTTCGAGCCCATGACCCCGCCCAGAAGTTCGATCGCCCGGTTGGAGATCACCTCGTTGGCGTTCATGTTGGACTGCGTGCCCGAGCCGGTCTGCCAGACGACCAGCGGGAAATGATCGTTCAGCTTGCAGTCGATCACCTCTTGCGCCGCCTCGATGATCGCCTTGCCGACTGCCGGATCGAGCCGCTTCAACTCCATATTGGCTTCCGCCGCCGCTCGCTTGACGATGCCGAGCGCACGCACGATCGAGGCCGGCTGCTTTTCCCAGCCTATCCTGAAATTGCCGAGGGAACGCTGCGCCTGCGCGCCCCAGTAACGGTCGGCGGCAACCTCGATGGGGCCGAACGTGTCGGTTTCGGTTCTGGTCCTGGCAGCGGTCACTTGTCTCTCCGACGATCGAATTCGGCAACGGCGTATCGCGTTGCACAATTGCCTTCAAGCAGAGATTGCGGCCGGCAGGCAGTAAATCGGTTCAAGCAGTAGCGCCGCCCTTCGGGATCCTGCACCCTCCACTTTCGTGTGAAGGAAATTGCTCCTCAGTGCGGCTTGATCCCATGAAGTGGACGGAAACTTGCGGATTTAGCTCGATAAGATCATGTCGAGCTGGCGGATTGCTCTACGCAAACTTCCCCCAGGATCAGCAATGCGCAATTCATGTCTACCTACTCTACCTACGAGCGACGCTGCCACACAAACTACCATCCGTGCCGGCGTCTCACTGGCAACAGCAGCGATGAGGTAGCTTATGCACTTGTCCTTCTGTTCAGTTTCCCGACCAACATCCGGCATCGCATCCGGATCGAGCTTCGGATCGCGAAACCGAGAATTTCAAGTCCACCCTGGGAGCGCCTCCACATAGCCTCGGAGTTTCCAAGATGCATGGCGGCAAGGTCGAAGCCGTCTCGACGTCGCAAGAGACGCTCTTTGTCCTCCGTATTTTGCTGAAAGCGCGCCTGATCGCGGACCGTCAGCTCGGAACCTTTTTCCTCCAACGGCGCAGCTTTGTCCTGAGATAGGATCTATAGCCGAACGGAAGTGTTCGCCGTCCGGAAGGCGTGCTTGTCCGCGCCTCCAGACGCTGGCGCACGACGCTCAGCAGTCTGCAGAACGCGGGTGTTTCCAATGATTGCACCCGTTTGACGAGGTTGTCGGGCAATGGCTTTGAGCGCCAGTCGAAATAAGCCTCGTAGTCTTGCGGCGTTGCGATCAGGTGCTGGAGATAGGCTGCAAGATCGCTGGCGCTGGCGAAGGCACTGGCGTCAATAAAGGAGTGCTCCGGAACGAACTCGTCCACATTGGGAGCGCCAAGGTAGATCGGCACCGTGCCCGCCATGAACGCGTCATAGATTTTCTCGGTGACATAGTCGGCCTCGATCGAGTTCTCCATGGCCAGGCAGAATTTGTGCCGCGCAATGGTTTCGATCTTGGTCTTCGAGCCCAGATCGGGGCCAAAGACCGATCGGTTGTTGCGATATCGGCCATAAGAATCGATCTTGATGTGGCGCGCCAGTTCGTTCGCCAAATCGACACGGCCGCTATAATTCAGGCCGGCCGACTGGAAGAGTGCGACCGGCGCTTCTTCCGTTTTCGGCACGATTGGTCTGGCCAGCGCATCTTTCCACCACACCGCACGCGGAAGGTAGGGTACCCAGACATCGGACCGGGATTCATGCGTCATGATGACATCGAAGTGCCGCATGATTTTGGGGTCGGCAAGTCGCTTGTAGTTTTGGCCGCATTCCATCGACCAGGCCACCCAATATTGACCAGGGTATTTGTAGGCATCGCCAACTTCGCGAAAGTTCGGAATATGGAAGACGACTGCCGCGGCCTCGGAAATCCGTCGTTTGTCCAGTGTCCACCGCCCGGGCATTTCGCACTGTATCGACGCGATATCGACGGGTTTGCTGAAGAACGTTGTGTAGAAGAGGATCAGTGGATCGATAGACGGCATGGCACCACGAATGTCTGAAGCATTGCTCAATCTGCAGACAGACGCGGTATCGGAAGTTTGGTCAAGTGCTCCGCTTGTTCGAGGCCGAGGGCCGTCCAAACGGTCACCCCGCCGTATACCCGCCATCGATCGCGAAAATGCCGCCGCTGGTCCACGCCGCCTCGTCGCTGGCCAGATAGACGGCGATGCCGGCAAGATCGCTGGTTTGGCCGATGCGGCCGAGCGGGTAGCTGCGCTCGACATAGGTTTTCAGCTCGGCCTGCGCTGCCGCCGGCAGGTTGTCGATCGACTTGCGCCGCATGGCGGTGTCGACCGTGCCGGGCGCAATCGCATTGACCCTGATGCCGCGCGGACCAAGCTCGAAGGCCAGCGACTTGGTCAGCGAATTCAGCGCGCCCTTGGACAAGGAATACAGGCTCGACGGCCGCTTCGGGATCATCTTGTCGGCGAAGTAGGACGAGATGTTGATGACGGAGGCGTTGGCGCCGAGATGCGGCAGCAGCCGCTGGGTAAGGAAGAACGCCGCCGTCACATTGAGCGCGAAGGATTGCTGGAATTGGTGCTCGGTGACGGTCTCGAACGGCACCAGATAAGCGACCCCAGCATTGTTGACGAGGATGTCGAGTGGGCCGGTTGCTTTCGCGCGATCGACCACGGCATCGATGCCGGAAGAGGTCGAGAGATCGGCCGACTGGGTGCCGACGTTGCCCGCCGCCGCAAGTGTCTCGTGGGCGGTCTCGAGCTTGCTGGTGTCGCGACCGACGATCAGCACGTCGGCGCCCTCGCGCAAGAAAGCTTCCGATATCGCCAGGCCGATGCCGTCCGAGCCGCCGGTCACCAGTGCTCGTTTGCCAGAAAGTCTCATTGAAGGCCAAGTCGCATCGAATGCTCTCGCTGTTGCCCGCGTCACGAAGGCAATGCCGATCGGCGAGGGCGGTCAAGCCGCCGGCCTATCGCTCAGTATGAACTTCGGTTGGCCGCGTGCCGATCCGGTTACCGCAGCAGCGACTGCGACGTCGGCGTCAGGCGCAAGGTTTCGGTCCGCCAGGTCACATCGGCCGCTTGCCATTGGGGCGAAGCGGCAACTGCGGCTTCGTAACTGGCATGCGCCTCGGGACTGTTGAAACCCGTCACCGCGATAAAGACGTTTTCGCTCAAACGCACCGGCAGGCGGGGAAAGCTGTTTTCGGCGTGCTCGGTGATGAAGGCGCCAAGCAACCGTCCGCCGGCGCCGATAAGGACCGGAACGGCATCCGTTTCGAAATTGCCGGCGAAATCGGCTTCGGAGCCAGACCGCAGATGATGAATCTGGATGGCAACGATAGCGGTCAAGCGATTGTCTGCGCTCAGCTTTCCATCCGGCGGCATGGCGCCTCGCTGCGCGCCTGACAGATCGAAGCCGGCGCCTGGCCATGCCGGCTTCAAGAGCAGCACATCGTCGGAATCGATCATCGTCGCATTGGCGGCGTCGCGGTGCGCCGTCCACACCGGCCCGTCATAGAAGGCGGTGAGCGCCTGCTTCCGCGCTTCCATGCCATCGAAGCCGCGCAGCCAGACGAATATGTCGGGGCGGTCGAGGTCGCGGAACTGTCCGATGATGGTCATGCCGGCGTGTTCCTGGCCTTCGATGAACCGACTGTCGAAGATGTCGATCAGCGTCTCGCGCCGGCCCGGCTTCAGCGTGTACTGCCGCAACTCGACGACAGGCGAAGCGAGCAGGCTTGCCGTCGCAGGCGCATTCAGGGGTACGGTCATTGTGTCGTCTCCAAAAACAGGATGATTATCCGGTTTATAAAACAGACCGGTTGTCCTGTTTTGTCAATCTGCTATCGTTGGCAAATGTCAGCAGAGATTGCTCGGGCTCCGAAAGGGCCGCCGCGAAAACGCACCAACGATCCCGAAGGGCTGCGCAACAAGGTGCTCGATGTCGCCGAAGCGTCGTTCCAGGCGCGTGGCTATCATGCATCCGCCCTTGGCGAGCTGATGACGACCGCAGGCGTCAGCGGCGGCGCGCTGCATCATCATTTCCCGACGAAGAAGGCGCTCGCTCTGGCGGTGATCGAGGAGCGCGTGGCAGCGGCCCTCGATGAAACCTGGATCAACCCTGTACGGGCGGCAGGCTCGGCGCGCGAAGGCGTGCGCGCGGTGTTCGAGGCGGTGGCGACCGAGCTTGAGCAGCAAGGCTTCGTGCGCGGCTGTCCGCTCAACAATCTGGCGCATGAACTGTCGCTCGCTGACCCGGATTTCCGCGCCGCTTTGGCCGGCATCTTTGCCGGATGGCGTCAGGCGGTTGCCGACAAGGTGCGAGCCGACCAGCAGTCGGGGAGGGAGCAGGGCACCGACCCCGAGCGCTTTGCGGCACTCGCCATCGCCGCCTATTCCGGCGCCATGTCGATGGCCAAGGCGGCACAGGATGCCAGCGTGCTGCGCGATTGCCTGGCCGAACTTCAGGGCAGCTCAACGCCACCATTCCCGAGCAGAGCGAAGCGGCGTCGCAGGATCCTGCTTCGGCCGGGAAAACCTTGAGGCCGGAACTGCGCTGTTCTAGTCGGAAAGCGGCTTGATCGTCTCGTAACCGTTCACCGATTCCGCGCTGGTCCCTTCGTCGTAGCGCCGGGCGAGGGACGCTTGCAGATCGGGCGCATAAAGCGCGGTAAATGTGTCCAGCGTTTCGCCGGCGCCGTTCTTGAAGGTCTCCGTGACCGCCAGCACGTTGTATTTGCAGCCGCCGACGCTGAACGTCTCCTTGCCCTTGACGACCAGGCTCAGTGTCTTGGTGCTCTTCGGCTGCTTGTTCGGCGACAACTCGACGAATTCGATCGTGCTCTTGGCTCCCGTCTTCAGCGGAAACAGTTTTCGCAGATCGGAAAACGGGATCGTCGCCACCCGTCCGGTATCGCTGTCGCGAAACACTTCGACCAGGCCTGCAAACAGGAACTGTGTCTGCGGTGATTGCGATTCGTAGGTGTTGGCGACGGACACCATGCCGCCGGCCACCGGCCGAAACTCGCTGCGGACGCCAGGCATTTCCAGAACGAAGCCGGCCTTGGCCGATTTTGCGTCGACACAATCGGCGGCATGCACCGCAGCCCCCGGCAGCAACCCAGCCAGCACCACGCCTATCGAAACGGCTCTCATGAAATCCTCCCCTCTGCTTGTATTTGCTGCGCGCCAGCATGACCCAAGAAATGCCAGAGCCTCAGTGCCGTGTCGACCTGCCATTCCTGGCACCTGGACGGTGGGGCGCCGGCTGTGCTGAATTTCAGGTCATGAATCGCAAGCTCGTCCTCTCCCGTCGCAATTTCCTCGCACAGGCAGCCGGCCTTGCCATGGCTGGCATGCTGCCGCGCGCCGCGCTTGGCCAGACCGGCAAGCGCATCCAGCCCATCGACGCCACCTTTCTGTTCATCGCCGATGTCCATGCCTGCCGCATGTCGAGCGGCCTCAGCCCCAACTGCCTGGAGGAAGGCAAGACCGATGCCGCGCTGTTGCGCAATGTCGCTGTCCTCAATGGCTTGGCCGGCCGGCAATGGCCAGTCGAGATCGATGGCGTTGCAACCCGCCTGCGTTCGGCCGGCAGCCGCATCGATGCGCCGCTCGGCCTCGTTGTCGGCGGCGACATCACCGACGATGGCGGCGGCCAGATCACCGAGCCCAGCGAAGGCACGCAACTGTTGCAGTTCAGCCAGCGCTATCAACAAGGCGTCGGCCCGGACCGCGTGCACATGCCGGTCTATGTCGGCCTCGGCAACCACGATCTCGACCAGAATGGCTCGCCGCCCCATGTCGACTGGTATCGGCGTGAACTGCGCGACTATGTCGAGGTCAACCACCGCCCCGGCGTGTTCTTCAAGCCCCCGGTGCCGGCCACCGAATACGATGTCGACACCGACTGCTATTCCTGGGACTGGGGCGGCCTGCATCTCGTCCAGACCCACCGCTTTGCCGGCGACACCGGCCATGGCGCGGTGAGCAGCCTGCCGTGGCTGAAGCAGGATCTGGCGACCTACGCGGCGGATGGCCGTCCCGTCATCCTGTTCCAGCACTATGGCTGGGACACTTTCTCGGTCGAGCGCTGGGACCCGGCCAAGCGCACCTATGACGATGACGGCGCAGGCGCGCCGCACTGGTGGAGCGAGGCCGACCGCCAGGCGATGCTGGCGGCGCTGAAGGGCTACAATGTCATCGCCATCTTCCATGGCCATCAGCACGAAGTGCCTATGATCTACAAAAGCGATGGCCTCGACCTGTTCAAGCCGAAGGCTGCCTATATGGGTGGCTTCGCGCTGGTGAGGGTAACCGGGGACGGCATGGACGTGGTGCTGGGCGAGGCGGCGGGCGACCGGGGCGGGGTCAAGTTCACCAGCGCCTTCAGCAAGAGCCTCAGCCTCTGACAAGAAAAAGGCGGCCTTGAGCCGCCTTCCTCATTGCCTGCAAGATCGAATCAGAGCGCCTTTTTGATGTTGTCCTTCACGTCGCCATAGACCTTCTGCACCTTGCCGGCGGTCTTGTCGGCCGTGCCTTCGGCCTGGGTCTGCCTGTTGCCGGTCGCCTTGCCGCCGGCCTCCTTGACCGAGCCCTTGACCTGCTTGGCCACGCCGGCAACCTGATCCTTGTTCACCATCTTTGCATCTCCTGGGATTCGGGGATTCATTCGCAGGAGGCAAACGGGCCGGCTTGGCTTAGGTTCCCTGGGCGGCGATCATCGTCGCATCTGGTCGCTTATATGGTCGCCGAAACGCTTTGCCGCGTCGTATCGTGTAACTAGTGTGACGAAATTTTGGGGAGACCGCCTTGGCTGAATTTACGCTCATCATCGCCAACAAGTGCTTTTCGTCCTGGTCGCTGAGGCCATGGGTGGCGATGAAGCATCTGGAGATCCCGTTCGAGGAAGGTTTCGTGCGCCTGCGCACGCCCGAAACCTTTGCCGCTCTGGCGAAAGTCTCGCCCACCGGCCTTGTGCCAGTGTTGAATCACAATGGCAGGATTGTCTGGGAAACCCTTGCCATCCTTGAATATCTCGCCGACCTGTTTCCGGAGAAAAAGCTTTGGCCTCAGGATATCGGCGCCCGAGCGCTGGCCCGCTCGGTAGCGACCGAGATGCATTCCGGCTTTCGCGAGGTGCGCTATGGCTGGCCGATGAATTTGCGCCGGCCGAAGGGCCACAAGCCGCTCGACGCCGAAGGCGAAATGCAGCGCGCGCGCATCGAAACGATCTGGCGCCAGTGCCGGGAACAATACGGCAAGGGCGGCCCCTTCCTGTTCGGTCATTTCACCGCGGCCGATGCCATGTATGCACCTGTCGTCACCCGCTTCGACACCTATGGCGGCAAGCTCGCGCCCGACACGCGCGCCTACGTCGACGCCGTGTTGGCAACGCCGGCGATGCGGCACTGGTATGCGGAAGCAGCGAAGGAGACTTGGCCGGAACCCGGCCCGGACGAATAGGACCACTAATGACATCACGGTGAGTGACCGATGGCCAGCAATGATGGACCGCGTGAGACTACCGCGCCAACAATCTTCCACTGCCGGCTGATCCCGCCTCGGCCGGACTTCGCCTTCACCCTGACGGAGGAGGAGAGGGAGTTGATGGGCCGGCATGCCGACTATCTGCGCGGCAAGCTTGCCGAGGGCACCATGATCCTCGCCGGGCCGGTCGCCGACCCGGCCGGCCCTTGGGGTCTGCTGATCCTGCGTGTCGGCAGCGAAGCCGAGGCAAGAGCGGTCACCGACGGCGATCCGGTGTCGAGCTCCGGCCGCGGTTTCCGCTACGAGATCCTGCCGCTGATCAGCGCGATCCTGTAGGCGAGCGTAAGTTTAAGGAAAAGTGTGAAACGGTTTTCCCTTGGGAATTGTGTCAGACAACGGCACATACAAGAACGCCTCTCGCACCGTTCAATGTGCGGGAGGCGTCCTTTTGCCAGCATTACTGAGATTGCTCTCTGAATTGCTGACACCACGGAAATGCGCCGGCTTGCGATTGGTTCCGGGGCGTGGAATATTTTTTGGAAACGCGTTGCGCTCCGCCACCTCGTCAGTTGAGGCTTATGCCTCAGGCATCCTCAGGTTGAATTTGGGCTGTGGCCAAACCAGAAATTGACTCGGCGCTAAGAGAAGTCTATAAGAAATATGTCGATATTTGTTTGACCGACTTTTGTTATCCGCGCATGATGCGCGCCTTTGACGAACTTCCCCATCAAAAATCGAGACAAAACGCTGTTGTGCAGTCGCACGATGGTGAACGAATATTTGCCAGGGAAAGGGTTCTTCATGGCCACCGGCACAGTGAAATGGTTCAACGCCACCAAAGGTTTTGGTTTTATTCAGCCTGACGACGGCTCCGCCGACGTTTTCGTCCACATCTCGGCCGTAGAGCGCGCCGGCATGCGTGACATCGTCGAGGGTCAGAAGCTCGGCTACGAGATGACCCGCGACAACAAGTCGGGCAAGATGTCCGCCGACCAGTTGAAGGCGGCCTGATAAGGAATTCGGCCTTCCGGTGACCACGGATGTACTGGCACCGATGAAAGGCTGAAAGGGGCGCCTTGCGCATCCAACTGGATGCGCGGCGCTTTCATGGAAGGTCAGGCGGTGCCTGGCCTTTTTCATTTTGTGGGTCGTGCCGCTAAAAGTGCGCCGCACGCCGGCCGGAACGTGCTAAGGGACGCTCCAGCAATCTGAACCGCCCATACTGCCCCGCTGCCGTATTGCTTTGGTCGTAATCGAAGACCGCTCTCGCTCTATCGGCACCAGGCTCCCGACAGGAGAAAAAGTTTTGACCACTCAATCCAAGACCGCCGACCAGGCCGGCTCGCTGTTCAGCAAGACGCAAACCCAGTCGATGTCACTCAACCGCATCCTGTCCGAGCGTGATGCCGTCAGCGAGGCGCGCGAAGCCAAGACCGCGCGCTTGCGCGAACTGCGCAAGGAAAAGGAAGCCGACGACATGGCAGCGGCCGCAGCCCTTGCGGCGCTGCCGAAGCGGGCAGGCAAACGCTGATGGCCACCAAGCGCGTACCGCCGACGCCGATCGATGCCGATGCGACCATAGCGTCCATGGTCCCGGGCCTGGACAAGCCGGTCGAATATGTCCGCCGTGTGCTGGAAAAGCTCGAGCGCTGCAAGCGCGCGCATGGCGATGCCCAGGTGCGCGTCGGCGTGCGCGGCCGTGCCGAAGCCCCGAACTATCTGGTCGAATATGTCCGCGAGGACAAAAAGACCCAGGAGCGCGTGACCTACCAGGATGCCGCCTATAGCGGCAGCACGCATCGCGAACTGGCGGCGCACCACATTGCCGAGGCGAGGAACTGGTCGCCCGAGGAAATGAACATCACAGCGGTCTCGGCGCTGATCGGCCGCTTGCGCAATCCGCGCGCACCATCATCCCGCTTTTCCGACGAGGACTGACATGGCCATAAAGTTTTCCACCAAGGACCAGCCGGCAGCGCCGGCTGCTGCCACTGCAAAGCAGGCCAAGCCCGCTGCCGCGCCGAAGGCCGCCGAACCGTCGGCGACCGATCTGTTCGAGGCGCCAGCCGCCACGCCCAAGGGCAAGGCAGGCAAGAAGAAATAGCGCCTTGCCGCACCAAGCCGATCGCAATCTCGCAGCGCCTGGGCTGGTCGCGTTGGCCGCCAGGGATATCCGGTCGTCAAAACAGGACGACCAGCCGGTTTTCGATTGCCAGAGCTGCGGCGCCTGCTGCTCCTACTCGGCCGAATGGCCGCGCTTCTCGACCGAGGACGATGCGCAACTTGACCGGATTCCGGAAAAGTTCGTGTCCGCCGACCTGTCCGGCATGCGCTGCGAGGGCGTGCGCTGTTCGGCGCTTACGGGCGAGATCGGCAAGCACACGGCCTGCGGCATCTACGAGATCCGCCCGGACGTCTGCCACGCCTGCATGCCTGGCGGCGACGATTGCCTGATGGCGCGCAAGGCGCACGGGATGCCAACGATCTAGCCGACGCCCACCTTGCCTCACTCCCACATCCCCCGATAGCTTCCACTACGGGCAGGGCGTTGGAGGAACCATGAGCATCGAATTCCTGTTGACGTCGCTGATCGTCGTGGCTTCGCCCGGCACCGGCGTTCTCTACACGCTGAGCGCCGGGCTTTCGCGAGGCGCGCGCGCCTCGATCACTGCTGCATTCGGCTGCACGCTTGGCATCATCCCGCATATGGCCGCCGCCATCACCGGCCTGGCGGCGCTGCTGCACACAAGTGCTGTCGCCTTCGAGACGCTGAAATATCTCGGCGTCGCCTATCTCCTCTACATGGCCTGGAACACGCTGAAGGAGAAGGGCGGCCTGAGCGTCGATGAAAACGCGGCACCCCGCTCGGCAGCCAAGGTCATCACCTCCGGTATCCTGATCAACATCCTGAACCCGAAGCTGTCGATCTTCTTCTTTGCCTTCCTGCCGCAATTCGTCAGCACCACCGAACCGAACGCATTTGCCAAGATGCTGGAGCTCTCGAGCGTCTTCATGCTGCTGACCTTCGTCGTCTTCGTCGCTTACGGCATCTTTGCCGCCTCGATCCGCAGCCATGTCGTGTCGCGGCCGATGGTGCTGACCTGGATGCGCCGCACCTTCGCCGGCGCCTTTGTCATGCTCGGCGCCAAGCTGGCGCTGGCTGATCGATAGAACAGGATCTGGCAGGCATCGGCCTACTCTTCGTCGGTTCCGGATCCGGTCCGGATGCCTAGACGCCAGGCGGAGGGCGGAAGGCCGATCATCTTCTTGAAGGCGCGGCTGAACGCTGCCTCGGATTCGTATCCGATTTCAGCGGCGATGCTGGCCATGTTGCTGGAGCCGGCGCTGAGCAGCTCCGAGGCGATCTGCATGCGCCATTTGGCGAGATAATGCATTGGCGGCATGCCGACCAGCCTGGTGAAGCGTTCGGCGAGCACGCTGCGCGACAGCGCGGAGTCCTTCGCCAGCGCCTCCACCGTCCAGTTATGCGCCGGCCGGTCGTGGATCAGCGCCAGTGCCCTCGCCAGGTGCGGATCGCGCAGGCCAGCCAGCCATCCCGTGGTTTGTGGCGGCAGCGATTCCAAGTAACGGCGCAACACGTCGACAAACATCAGTTCGCTCAGTTTGGTGAGCACCGTTTCACTGCCTGCGCGCTTTTGCGCCACCTCCGTGACAGCCAGGTTGATGAACTGGCTGAGCCAGCCGCCATCGCCTTTGGCATCTCCGGCCTTGATCACCGGCGGCAAAGCCTCGAGCAGTGGATTGAAAGGCTGTGCATCACAGGCGAGATAGCCGCAAACCAGCCTGGCCGAGGTCGCGCCGTCGCCGGCGCAGTTGATGTAAAACGGCATCCGGCCGGCTGTTGCGATGTCGAGAACGTCGGCTGTCGGCGGATCGGCGCGCAGCGCCGGATTGCTGGACATAATATGCGGGTCGCTCCTGGTGAAGACGACGACTTCGCCGGCCTCCAGCGCGATCGCTTCCTGGCCGACGATGCGCGCGAAGCAGCGACCGGCCGTTACCACATGGTAGGAGATCAGATGGTCCGCACCGGGCAGGATCTTCGGCAGGATGGACGATGGCGCCGGCGAGCAGACGGCCCACGGCTCGTGGCCCTCAATGTCAAAAAACGTCGCGCCGGTAAGGCGTACCGTCCTCAACAGGTCAGACAGAGCATCCCCGGCCATTCCGTTTCGTCCCGCACCCGGCTAGCCGGTCAGCCATCCCTTTCGAGTTCCGGACGCGCTGTCAAGCGAGGCGGACGCCGTATCATTCAGTTCGCGGCCAGAACTCCTAAACCTGCACCGGTGCTCAAGCGCTGCCGAGAGAGGGCGCTGAGTGCTGTCGAAACCAACCAGGGACAAATGTCATGACGGTACATAAGGGCGGGTGTTTTTGCGGCGCTGTGGAAATCGAAGTGCACGGAGCCGCCGAGGCAATGGGCTATTGCCATTGCGGTTCTTGTCGATCGTGGTCGGCGTCTCCCGTGAACGCATTCACGCTGTGGAAGCCTCAGAACGTCAAGGTCACCGGGGGCGCGGAGTTCCTGTCCGGGTTCGAGAAGACCGAAATGAGCGATCGCCAGTTCTGCACGAAATGCGGTGGTCATCTGATGACCGTTCATCCGCCGCTCGGCCTGGTCGATGTCTATGCGGCAACGATACCAGGCGTGAAATTCACGCCTGGGGTTCACGTCAACTACGCTGAGACCGTGCTGCCGATGAAGGACGGGCTGCCCAAGCTCAGGGACTTTCCGGCTGAGCTCGGCGGCTCCGGCATCGCGGTGCCGGAATAAGGCCCGGCCACTGCTCGCCATTTTTGACAACGACAATTCAAGACAGGAGATTGTTCATGGAAATCGCAACATTTCGCGCCACGCAGGAGCCGATCAAGGATCTCTATCGCAGGGATGCGAAGGCCGCGTTCCTCACCTTGAAGGCCAAAGGCGTCGCCGACGCGTCCACCGTGACCTGCAAGGTCGAGACCGGACGCGGGCTGGCGCTTGCCGGCATCCATCCGATGGCCGGGGGCAGCGGCCAGGAACTGTGCTCCGGCGACATGCTGCTGGAGGCGCTGATCGCATGCGCCGGTGTCTCGATGCGCGCGGCGGCGGCCGTGCTCGAAATTCCGATCAGGTCCGCCGAAGTTTCCGCGGAAGGTGACGTCGATCTTCGCGGCACGCTCGGCGTGACTGCGGGTGTTCCAGTCGGCTTCAAGGAAATCCGCTTGCGGTTCGACATCGACACCGACGCTCCCCAAAGCCAGCTCGACCAACTGCTCGAACTCACGGATCGCTATTGCGTGATCTTCCAGACCATCCAGAACAGTCCCAGCACCACGGTGAAGCTGCACCGCGTCATCCAGTGACCAGAAAACCGGCCCGGAAACTCGACTGGAGCGAGATTCCGGGCTGGGAACGGGAGTGCCGTATCGGGCAACGCTTCTATCCCTTGACGTAACCCATCGCCTCGACGATCAGCCCATCCGCGACGCGCATCAGATTGACGCCGCGGATGGAGTTGCCGCCGGCCATGAAGTAGCGCCAGCGGATCGTCGCCCGTTCGCCGGCGACGAATGTCTCCTCGAGGTCGAAGCGCGTGCCAGGCTGGGTGGCGATCGCCGACCATAGGTCAATGCATGCCTCTTTGCCGGCATGGCGGGCGCCGTTCGGCGCCGGCACGGTGTTTTCGATAACGCAATCCTTCGCCACCAACTCGGCAAGCGGACGGATCGTGCAGCTGGAACACATCGTTGAAGCGATGCATGATCTCGGCCGTCTGCCGGGACAAATCATTCCCGACTGCGTCCATGATAAGCTCCTGTTTCATCATATTCTCCCGGTTTCATCGATCTTTGACGGCTTTGACCAGCACGGCCTTTAGGGTGATCTGAGGCACGCCGGCCAAGGCGCGCGAGACGAGGCAAGTCGCCTTGGCCGACTGCGCCAGGCGTTCGAACTCGTCTTCGGCGAGATCCGTGACCTCCGCCTCCGTTTCGAGCTCGATGCGGGTGATCGTCGGCCCGGCGGCGGTCGCGCCGAGATGCACCTTGGCGACGGTGCGGATGGTGCGGGCGACGTGGCCTTCCTGGCCGAGGATGAAGGTCAGCGCCATCGAGAAGCAGCCGGCATGTGCTGCCCCGATCAGCTCTTCGGGATTGGTGCCCGGACCGTTCTCGAACCGCGACGGAAAGGAATAGGCGCCTTCGAAGACGCCGCTGCCAAGCCGCAGACGGCCGCCGCCTTCCTTCAGCGTGCCTTGCCATTCTGCGGAAGCTTCACGGATGGTCATGGTCGTTCTCCTGGTTCGGGGTTGAAAAGCGGGCAATTGGGTCAGGCGCAGTCGATGACAACCTTCCCGAACACGTCGCCCTGCCAGAAGTGGCGGTACGCTTCGGGGGCTTCGGCAAAGGGGAAGACCCTGTCGATAACGGGCTTGAGGCGATGCTGCGACACGGCGCGCAGCATGGCCTCGAGATTGCTGCGGCTGCCGACGAACAGGCGGCTGATGGTGGCGAGGCTGCGCTGATAAAGCGCTGCCGGCATCTCGATCGATCTGCCACTGGCGTCCTGCAGCGTCAGCAGCACGATGTGTCCATAAAGCGTGCTGGCAATCAGCGACTGCGCGAAGGTGGCCGGGCCGCCGGTTTCGACGACGAGGTCGATGCCGCCTGTCTGCTCGCGCGCCCAGCCGCCCCATTCCGGTATGTCGGTGCTGGAGACAACGAGGTCGGCGCCCAGCGCCCGCAGCCTGTCGGCCTTCTCCGCGCGCGATGTGATGGCGACAACCCGGCAGCCGAGCAACTTGGCGAACTGCAGAGCAAACAGCGAAACGCCACCCGAACCGATGGTGAGAACCCATTGACCAGGCTTCGGAATCCGGGTCCCGGTCACCGCGTTCCAGGCCGTCACGCCGGCGCAGGTCAGCGTCGCCGCTTCGTGCCAGCTCAGATGATCGGGCAGTCGCGCCGCCCATTGTTCGTCGAGCACGGCAAACTCAGTCAGCATGCCGTCCAGCGTACAGCCGAGCTGGTCGATCAGACCGGCATTGATGCGGCCATCGATCCAGCGGGCGAAGTAGCTGCCGGTGACGCGGTCGCCGACGGCAAAACGGGTGACGGCATCGCCGATTGCGACGACGTCACCGGCGCCGTCGCTCAGCGGCACGATGCCTTGCCGCGCCGGCAACGGATAGGTGCCGCCAAGGATCATCGTGTCGCGCCGATTGAGGGAGGCGGCGCGGACTCGCACCACGATCTCATGCGGTTTCGGTTCCGTCCGCGCCTCGTCGCGCATCGCCAGGGATTCGGTTCCACCAAACCCTTCGAGCCGGTAGCTGCGCATGTCACTCTCCTTAATAGTATATAGACTGATCCACATATTATATAGACCGATTGTCATATTCTTGGCGAGGCCTATAATGCGTCACTGCTGACAGAGGTTGACATGGCCAACGACACCCGCACCCGCATACTCGAGACCACAGGCCTGTTGCTCAGGCAGCGCGGCTATCACGGCACCTCGCTCAACGACATTCTGGGCGCCAGCGGGGCGCCGCGCGGCTCGCTCTATTTTCATTTCCCGGGCGGCAAGGACCAACTGGTCATCGAGGTGACGCGCAACAGCGTTGCCGACGTCACGAAAAGGCTGGGCGAAGCACTGGCAGCCGAAAGCGATCCTGCAGTGGCCGTCCATCACATCTACCAGTCGGTCGGGCGCATGCTGGAGGACAATGATTTTTCGCTGGGTTGCCCCATCGCGCCGGTGGTGCTGGATTCACCCACCGATGTGCCGGAACTGGCGGAACTCTGCCGATCGGCTTTCGAGCAATGGATCGGCTTGCTGCGACAGGCCTTCGTCAGGGCAGGGGTGCCCGAACGCCGCGCGCACGCTTTGGCGCTGCTGATCGAATCGTCGCTGGAAGGGCTTATGGTGATTGCGCGGGCCACCCGCGACCGTGCACCGGTGCTGGTGGTGGCCGACGAGGTGGCGGCACTTGTCGAGCAGGCGGTGCTTGCAGGCAAGGTTGCGCGGCAGGCGGACAGCGCCGCCTAACCATCCGCTTTCCAAAACAAAAAAGGGCGCCTCTCGGCGCCCTTTCCGTATGCATAAGCCAGATAGCTTGGATTAGAAATCCATGCCGCCCATGCCGCCCATGCCGCCGCCGCCCATGCCGCCAGGCATGCCGCCGCCAGCCGACTCCTTCTTGGGAGCCTCCGCGATCATGGCTTCGGTGGTGACGAGCAGGCCGGCGACCGAAGCCGCGTCCTGGAGAGCGGTGCGAACGACCTTGACCGGGTCGACGATGCCCATGGCGATCATGTCGCCATACTCGCCGGTCTGGGCGTTGTAGCCGTAGGTCGCGCCCTTGTTGTCGAGGATCTTGCCGGCAACGATCGAAGCTTCAGCACCTGCGTTCGAAGCGATCTGACGGGCCGGAGCCTGCAGTGCACGGCGAACGATGTTGATTCCGGCAGCCTGGTCGGCATTGACGCCGGTGACCTTGATGTTGGCCGAAGCGCGCAGCAGTGCGACGCCGCCGCCTGCAACGATGCCTTCTTCCACGGCCGCGCGGGTCGCGTTGAGGGCGTCATCGACGCGGTCCTTCTTTTCCTTGACTTCGACTTCCGTCGCGCCGCCGACACGGATCACCGCAACGCCGCCGGCGAGCTTCGCCAGACGTTCCTGCAGCTTCTCCTTGTCGTAGTCCGACGTGGTCTCTTCGATCTGCTGCTTGATCTGGGCAACGCGGCCCTGGATCTCGGCCTTCTTGCCGGCGCCGTCGACGATGGTGGTGTTCTCCTTGGAGATCGACACCTTCTTGGCGCGGCCGAGCATGTTGAGGCCGACATTCTCGAGCTTGATGCCGAGGTCTTCCGAGATGACCTGGCCACCGGTGAGGATGGCGATGTCTTCCAGCATGGCCTTGCGGCGATCACCGAAGCCCGGCGCCTTGACGGCGGCGATCTTCAGGCCGCCGCGCAGCTTGTTGACGACCAGCGTGGCCAGAGCCTCGCCTTCGACGTCTTCCGAGATGATAAGAAGCGGCTTGGAGGTCTGCACGACGGCTTCGAGAACCGGCAGCATGGCCTGGAGGTTGGACAGCTTCTTCTCGTGCAGGAGGATGTAGACGTCCTCGAGCTCGGCAACCATCTTGTCGGCGTTGGTGACGAAGTAGGGCGAGAGATAGCCCCGGTCGAACTGCATGCCTTCGACGACTTCCAGCTCGGTCTCGGCGGTCTTGGCTTCCTCAACCGTGATGACGCCTTCATTGCCGACCTTCTGCATCGCTTCGGCGATCATGGCGCCGACCGACTCGTCGCCATTGGCCGAGATCGTGCCGACCTGGGCAACTTCCTCGGAGGTCTTGATCTTCTTGGCAGCCTTGCCGAGAGCCGCGACGACTTCGGTGACGGCCAGATCGATGCCGCGCTTCAGATCCATCGGGTTCATGCCGGCGGCAACGGCCTTGTGGCCTTCCTGGACGATCGACTGCGCCAGAACGGTCGCGGTCGTGGTGCCGTCGCCGGCGATGTCGTTGGTCTTCGAAGCAACTTCGCGGACCATCTGCGCGCCCATGTTTTCGAACTTGTCTTCAAGCTCGATTTCCTTGGCGACGGTGACGCCGTCCTTGGTGATGCGCGGTGCGCCGAACGACTTGTCGATGACGACGTTGCGGCCTTTGGGGCCGAGCGTGACCTTCACTGCGTCGGCGAGGATGTTGACGCCGCGCAGCATGCGCTCGCGGGCGTCGCGGGAGAATTTTACGTCTTTAGCAGCCATTTTTTAGCTCCTGGCAGGGGGCTTGCGATCAAGCCCGAAATTAGTTGACGGTGAGGCCGATGATCAGCCGATGATGCCCATAATGTCGGATTCCTTCATGATCAGAAGGTCTTCGCCATTGAGCTTGACTTCGGTGCCCGACCACTTGCCGAACAGGATGCGGTCGCCGGCCTTGACGTCCAGCGGGACCAGCTTGCCGGCTTCGTCGCGAGCGCCGGAGCCGACGGCGATGATCTCGCCTTCCTGCGGCTTTTCCTTTGCCGTATCCGGGATGATGATCCCGCCGGCGGTCTTGGATTCGGATTCGACCCGGCGTACGACCACGCGGTCATGAAGCGGGCGGAACTTCGACTTTGCCATTTTTTCTTCCTCGAATGAGAACGGTGAGAGCTGTTCCTCGATCCGGCGGTGCCGGATGTGCGTTAGCACTCACCTGGGGAGAGTGCTAACGTGCGCTGAAATAAGCGCGTGGCTTTCGAGAGTCAAGGCGAACGGTGAGCACAATTGTGCCAATTGGAGCCGTGCCGCGATCCGACGGCAGACCCTACCGGCGCCGCGGCGATTTAAGCACCAGAAGCGGGCATCGTTCCGCCAGCCCATAACCCCCTGTCGGCGCGAGGCGGACACTGTCAAAAAACCGGCTCGCCTCTTCGACCAGCGTCGCCGCCGGGGCGAAACTGTAGACAGTCTGCGAATTCGCATAGACATCGATGGTGCCGATGACCGGCATCTCCCATCCGGTCGTCGCGGCAAGGGCCTCCCGGTCGGCAAACAGCGCATCGAAGGCGTCGAGGATCGCCCGCACCGGAATGGCGCGGTCGGGATCGCCGCCGGCACAAGCCATGGCAATGCGCCATTTGAGTTCGTGGAAGGTCGCGACACCACCGGACAGCGTCAGCGCCCGGACCTCCTGCAGATCGTCCGGCACCTGAGGGCTTGCATAGGCGCGCAATGCAGCCCGCCCATCGGACTTCAGCACACGCGCGATCTCGGCAAGCAGCGCCTGCCGTGCAACCGAGGAGTCCAGCGCCGACAGACAGCCGTCGCCGATCACCGCCCCGGCGCTTTCGTCGCCCAGCGGCAACTCCAGCCAGTTGCCGATCACCGCCTTGCGTGAGGCGGTATCGCCCGGCCAGATGCCCGATATCATGGCAGTGGACTCGTCGATCGCGAGCATGGTCCTTCCGAGGCCGGCAAGCTCCGGCGTGACCCCGAGCAGCACCACATCGACTGATTGCAGGCTAAGTTCGCGCTCATAGGCGGCGACAGCTTCCGGGGGCGGACACAGCGGCGACCCGAGAAGCCGCCAATGACGGCGAATTGCGTCCCAATGCTCAGTCATGCGGAACGGTTTGGGGAAAGGCTGGACATATTTCCTTCCAGGCTGTTGGTTGCCTTGCGAGTTACCTCATGCAGGAAAGGCCATGGCCCGCATTGCCGTCATAACGCATGAATTTGACCGCTTCCAGAGCCGGCGGGGCCTCCTGCTGCGCCAGGACAGCCCCTACATGCTGTTCGACGTCCTGGCGGAGCTGAAACGGCGCGGTCACTCCGTGCAGATCATGCGTGGACCCTCGGCAAGTCATAACGCCGATATTGCCGTCCTGCATGTCGACGCGACAGTGACGCCATCGGACTATGTCGACTACGCGCGCGGATTTCCGATTTGTCTCAATCTTGGTGCAACCGACATTTCCAAGCGCCGCATCAGCGGTGCGATCCTCGAGGAGGGTGCCAACTGGAGCGGCCAGGTCATCGTCAAGAGCAACCTCAATCATTGGGGGACGCCCGAGGAGCAGCTCAACCGAAAATCCGTTCGCGCCGGCAAGGCAGTGCCTTTCCCGGGCGCTCAGACCTTCGACCGTTATCAGGTGCATGCCTCGCTGGCCGATGTGGCGCCGGAGATTTTCAGGCGTGCCGACCTGATCGTGGAAAAATTCATTCCCGAAATCGAGCCCGACGGGTTTGCGGCGCGGTTCTGGATATTCTGCGGCGATCGGGAGCGCTGCACCCGCTATGTCTCGCCGCAGCGCCTGGTCAAGGGCGACGACACCATCCGCCGGGAGCCGGTTGCGGTTCCCGACGAATTGCGCGCCTTGCGTCGGAAGCTGGGCTTCGACTATGGCAAATTCGACTTTGTCGTGCATGAGGGCAGGGCCGTGCTGCTCGATGCCAACAAGACCCCAGGTCGCGCCAGGAACCTGTCGAAGATTGTTGCCGCCGGCACAGCCAACCTGGCCGACGGCTTCGAAAACCTCATCCACCAGACCGGACGGGGTCGAATCGGGCGCTAGAGAAACAGTCCCAACTGCGTATGGATGATCGACCGGTAGTCCTCGATGGTGTGGCGGCTTTCCTCCTGGTTCTGGGTCAGCGCCATGCGCACGACGCCGCCGGCCAGCTGGAAGATCAGGAAAACCATACGGCCGAACTCATTGCGTCGCTCTGGCGCGAGAAAGGGGCCGACATGGTCGCAGAACATCGTCGCCTGGCGCCGGGTTTCGGCGATGTCGAGATTCTTCAGCGCCTTGTCAGCCTGGATGGCGTTTTGCAGGTCCTGAATGGCGGGGTCGCCGGCGACGCGCTCATAGTAGTCGTCGAGCAGCCGGTCGGCCGCAGCGATAACGTCGCTCAGCCCGCCGACGTCGGCAACGATCGCGGCAAGCCGGGCGCGGCTCACTTCGGAGAATCGCTCGTAGAGCATCGCCAGGATCGCCGACTTGTTGGGGAAGTAATGATAGACGGTGGCGATCGGCCCGCCGGCCTGTGCGCCGACTTCCTTCATGGTGACGGCGTCGATGCCTTTCTCGCCGATCAGCCGCATGGTCGTCGACAGGATGGCGTCGATGCGCTCGCGGCTGCGCTCCTGTTTGGGCCTGCGCCTCGGTTCGGTCGTCATCTGCACTGCTTCGTTCATGCCGCCATCCTCTCGATCGCCCAGACCATTCGATCGCCAAGACCATCCCCAGCCTTGTTGGTGCCAAGTCCCGCTACTGATTGACAAACGAATATGATCGAGTATCAGTTTCTAAATGCTGACAGACTGTCAGTTTTTTTGCCGTCAGGCAAGGACGTTGGGAGGCGACCGTGACTTCTGCTGGTAACGCGGATGCCGGGAACGGCGACTGGCTGGTCGGCAACCCCACTGGGGCGCAACTCGCCTCGGCATTGTGGATCGGCTCGGTCGGGCTGCTCATTCTCGGGCTGCAGCCGGTGCTTCTCGGCGCGCTCTACACCGAAGGGCATGTCAGCGGTGACGAACTCGCGCTGGTCGCCACGGCGGAGATGATCGCCATCGGCATCGGATCGGCGGCCATCGCCATGATGCTGTCCGCCCACAATATGCGCTTGAAAAGTGCCGTCCTTCTGCTCTTGCTGGCGCTGGCTAACTGCGCGACCGCCTATGCGCTGACCTCGACCTCGCTGATTGCCGCCCGCGCGGTGGCAGGCCTCGCCGAGGGTGGGCTGGTGGCGGTCGCCACGGAACTGATCGCCCGTTCACGCCGGGCCGAGCGCATCGGCGGCTTCTTCGTCACCCTTCAGACCCTGGCGCAATGCGCCCTTGCCCTGCTGCTGGCGCTTTACGTCATCCCGGCCGCCGGATCGGCGGGCGGCTTCATCGTTCTTGCCGTCGTCTGCATCGCCTCGGTGGCCGTCGCCTTCATCGTCCCCGATAGCTATGCCGACCTGCCCAAGGAGGAACAGTTCAGCAATGTGCTGACCGTTCCTTCGCTTGCCGCTTTGCTGAGCGTCTTCTGCTACTTCATGTTCTTCGGCTCGGTCTGGGCGTTTCTCGAGCCACTTGGCGCACAATACGGCATCGATGGCCGCACCGTCGGCCTGATCGTCTCGGCCAACCTCGCATTGCAGGTGCTGGGCGCAATGACGGCTACCGTCTTCGAGGCGCGCATCGATTACCGCTTCGCCATCGTGGCGATCGGCGTGGTCGCCGTCGCCAGTTCCGTGATGCTCGCCGGCAGCCCCGGCCTGACGGTTTTCTGGGTCGCGGCCTTGATCATGGGCCTCATCCTTCTGTTCATCGTGCCCTATCAGATCCGGCTGGCGATCACCGCCGACGAGACGCGCACGGCCGTGCTTCTGGTGCCGGCGGCCCAGCTTTTCGGTCTGGCGATCGGCCCGGTCGCGGCATCGCTGCTGATCGACGGCAAGGATTTTCGGCCGGTGCCGGAATTTGCCGCCGCCAGTGCTGCGGCCAGCGTTGTGCTGCTCGGCCTGTTCGTCCTGATCGCACGGCGCCGCCGCGCCATCGCCTGAGACACGACCGGGGGAGCATCTCCTCGATACTTGACTAAGTCAAATAAATGACCGATCGTTGATGGGGCAGGAGGCTTCCCATGACGATCCATCATCAACCCGGCAAGGAACGCATCGACGCGGTGCGGGCTTTCAACCGCTTCTACACCCGCCAGATAGGTCTGCTCGACGAAGGCCTGCTGAAAAGCGCCTTCTCGCTGACCGAGGCGCGGGTGCTCTACGAACTGGCGCATCGCGATGGCCTGACCGCCAGCGATCTCATCCGCGATCTCGGCCTCGACGCCGGTTATGTCAGCCGGCTCCTGAAGAAGTTCGAGCACCTGCAGCTGATTGCGCGCGCGCCGCTGGCGTCGGATGCGCGGCAGTCGTCGATCACGCTGACGCCGGTGGGGCGGCAGGCCTTCGCGCCGCTGAACCGGGCTTCGCACGACCAGGTCGCGGCCTTGCTGGAGCGGCTTCCTGCTGCCGAACAGGACCGGCTGGTCAAGGCCATGCAGACGGTCCAGCAACTCCTGGGCGACAGCCCGGAGACCAAAGTGCCGTATATGCTGCGCCCCTTGCAGGTCGGCGACATCGGCTGGGTGGTGCGCCGCCAAGGACAGATCTACGCACAGGAATATGGCTGGGACGAAACCTACGAGGCGCTGGTCGCCGAAATCCTCGGCGCCTTCGTAAAATCCTTCGATCCAGAATGGGAACGCAGCTGGATTGCCGAGCGGCAAGAGGAGGTAGTCGGCTCGGTCTTCGTCGTGCGCAAGTCCGACGAGGTGGCAAAATTGCGCCTGCTCTATGTCGAGCCTTCGGCGCGCGGCCTCGGCATCGGCAAACGGCTGGTCGAGGAGTGCATCGGCTTCGCCCGCGCCAGGGGCTACAAGACGCTGACCCTGTGGACCAACGACATTTTGACCGCCGCCCGGCACATCTATGAGAGTGCGGGCTTCAGGCTGGTGGACGAAGAGCGCCATCACGCCTTCGGCAAGGATCTGGTCGGCCAGAACTGGAAGCTGGAGCTGTAGCGCCTTTTCACCGGAAGAAGGCAAGATCGCGCGCAAACGCTCTCACACTCTAACCGGAATCCATATCTCCAGCCCGCCATTGCCACTGCGCGGATCGAACTCCGGGCCGTAGCGTTCGAATTCGGGGCCGTCGGCTATATCGTGCCCCGAGGCCGGCAGCCATTTGTTCCAGATCGTGTTGACGGTGCGGCGGATCGTGGAGATGTGCTCGGCATGGGTGAACACGGCGTATTTCTGCGCCGGCACCCGCACCCGCGAAAGCTCCTTCGGCAGGTCCGAGAAATCCGAAACTTCGACGCCGGCGATATAGTCGAAATTGCCGGCATCGTCGCCGTTGACGCAGACGCCATAGGCGACGTCGCCGGTCTCGCCCGGAATGTTGCCGATATAGGGACCGAAGCGCTGCCACTGCATCGGAATAGCCGCGCTGGCTTCGCAGCTGTAGCGCTCGCCGAGGCCGGCAATGAGGAAGGGATGGCCGGTCTCGAAGCGCGGCGGCGGCAGTGAGGCTAGGAAGCACTGGTCCATCAGGATCGGCTCCACCAGGTCGAGATTGCTGAGGCTGCCCTGCGCGCGCACCAGTTCCGGCGTCGTGCCGAACTGATCGCGGAAGGCGCGGGTGAAGGCTTCGTGCGAGGCGTAGCCGGCATCGAGCGCGACAGCGAGGATGTCGGGCGCGCCGGAAGCCAGCTTGCGCGCCGCTTCGGTCAGCCGGCGCGCGCGCATATAGCCCATCACCGAACGGCCGGTGGCGGCGCCAAAGGCGCGCGTCACATGAAAGCGCGAGACGCCGCTGCTTTGCGCGACATCCTCAAGCGAGATCGCTTCCGGCAAATGGCTCTCGACAAACCACAGCGCTTTCTCGGTCGGGTTCATGAGTCTCCTCTCATTTGGCCACTCCATGCTGCCGGCTTTTTGCGAGGCCAGTTTGATCGAAATTGCGCCTGTCGTAAAATCGAAGGGCGCTGGTCGACTGTGGCAGGTCACCATCGTGGAAAGCCGCTGCTGGGCGGCCTCGGCCTGGCTCGCTGGGACAATATCCAGGCGCGCTGGGTGCGGGCACCATCCTTGCCTATGCCCTGTGGAACCACCGCCGGCTCGATGCCTTCCCCGCCGGCGAAAATGCCGCCGAAAGCCTAGGTGTGCCGGTGGCGAGGACGCGCAAGACGACCTTTCTCCTCGCGGCGTTCTCGACGGCAATTCACGTCACGGTCGGGAGGTCATCCGCAACCGTCATTGACTGTGCCATGACCGCATCTGCATGGCTGCCATCCCTCTTTTTCGGCTCTGGTGCAATGCGGCGCCTTGAATGGTAAGCACGCTTATAATATATACCGCTCATGGTTTCCGACGGCATAGATAGATTGGGCTTTTTGATCCACGACGTGCAGCGCCTTATGCGCAAGCGCTTCGAGGCGCGCGCCAGCGGACTTGGCCTTTCCTCGGCACAATGGCGGCTTCTGGTTCGCGTTGCCAAGGAGGCGGGCGTCGCCCAGGCTCGCCTCGCCGAACTTCTCGAAATCGAGCCGATCAGCGTTTCACGCCTCGTCGACCGGATGGAGGAGGGCGGCTGGATCGAGCGGCGCTCCGACGCAACTGACCGGCGCGTGCGTATGATCTTCCCGACAGCCAAGGCGAACGCGGCCTATGCCGAGGTCAAAAGCCTTGCTGGCGAAGTTTATGAGGAATCGCTGGTCGGCGTTTCGCCGGACGACCGCCGCGTCCTTATCCGGGCGCTGGACACCATCGTGCAAAACCTGGCGGACGGCGAGACGTCGTCCTTGAAGAGTACGGAAGGGGCAGCAGCATGAACGCGGCAGCCAAGCTAGACGAGAATGTAACCAAGATCGAGACGCCGGCAAAGCCGGCCGCCGAAGCGCCTGCACAGCCGGCCGCAGCACCTGTCGCGGTGGCTCCCCCGGTTCAACCCGCTCCGGCTCCGGTCAAGAAGCGCCGCCTCGGCCGCTTGCTGCTGATGGTCGCCCTGCCGGCCGCGCTGGCCATTGGTGGCGGTTATGTCTGGGTGACCGGCGGCCGCTATCAGGAAACCGAGAACGCCAATTTGCAGCAGGCCAAGGTGTCGATCGCCTCGGACACCGCCGGCCGCATCGTTCAGGTCGGCATCTCGGACAATCAGCAGGTCAAGCAGGGCGATGTGCTGTTTGCCATCGACCCCGAGCCCTACCGGATCGCGTTAGCCCAGGCCGACGCGGCGGTCGCAGTCGCACGCGTCGGAATCGAACAGCTGCGCGCCGCCTACAGTCAGGCACTGGCGCAGGAAAAGTCTGATGCCAGCCAGGTCGACTACGCGCAGTCGCAGTATGACCGCGCCGCCGACCTTGCCCAGAAGGGCATCAACGCCAAATCGTCGCTGGACGAGGCCAAGAACGATCTCGACAAGGCAAGGCAGCAACTGGCCGTTGCCGAGCAAGGCATCATCAGCGCCAAGGCGGCTCTCGCCGGCAATCCCGATATCGAGACCGACAAGCATCCGACGGTGATGGCCGCACTCGCCGCGCGCGACAAGGCCGCCTACGATCTGGCGCAGACCACGGTCAAGGCGCCGGCCGACGGCGTCATCAGCCAGGCCTCCTCGTTCAAGGTCGGCCAGTATGTCGGTTCCGGCACGCCGCTGTTTGCGTTGGTCGAGACCGGCGACACCTGGATCGATGCCAATTTCAAGGAAACCCAGCTTACCCACATGAAGCCTGGCCAGAAGGCCGAGGTCGTCGTCGACACCTATCCGGGCAGAACTTTCGAGGCCACCGTCAAGGCGATCGGCGCCGGCACCGGCGCGGAGTTTTCGCTGCTGCCAGCTCAAAACGCGACCGGCAACTGGGTCAAGGTCACGCAGCGCATTCCGGTGCGCCTGGAGCTGACCGATGCCGACGCCAAAATGGCGCTGCGCACCGGCATGAGCGCCTCGGTTACGGTGGATACCGGCGTTGCCCGCGGCTTGCCCGCTATCTTCGGCCACGCCACCGCAGGCGAAGCACAATAGACTGTGAATGGACCGTGATCTCGAAAAGCAGGAACACGGCCCGGCAGAACGCCCGCGCAGGCGAGGTGAAGTTGAGATGACAGGATCGGTCCGACGGCAGGTTGAACGAGGGGTGGATTGGACCGGGCCGCATCGCGGCCTGCCCAGAACCTGGACCACTTCGGCGCCGTCTTCGGACCTTGGATTTCCGGGCGGCAAGCGCCTGATGTGTCGAGACCTTCGATCGATGTAACCCCCACATCGATAGATCGCGTCCCACCGCGATGAGGGTCTCTTCACCAGAGAAGGCCTCGCCGCCCGGAAACCTAGTGTACACGTTTTTGTTACCTGTCGGAAGTTCCGCATCATGACCACACCAGAACCTTTCAAGGAAGTGCCGCATCGCGGCTTGATCACCGTGGCGCTGATGCTGGCGACCGTCATGCAGGCGCTCGACACCACGATCGCCAATGTCGCGCTGCCGACCATGACCGGCGACCTCGGCGCCTCGCCCGACAACATCAATTGGGTGTTGACCTCCTACATCGTTGCCGCTGCCATCATGACGCCGGTGACCGGCTGGCTGGCCGACCGCTTCGGCCGCAAGGAACTGTTCCTGGCGGCGGTTGTCGGCTTCACCGTGTTCTCGATGCTGTGCGGTATTGCCTGGAGCCTGGAGAGCATAGTGTTCTTCCGGCTGATGCAGGGCGTGTTCGGCGCCGCCATCGTGCCGCTGTCGCAGACCTTCCTGCTCGACATCAACCCCAGGGAACGCCACGGCCAGGCGATGGCCATCTGGGGCGCCGGCATCATGCTGGGGCCGATCCTGGGTCCGACGCTGGGCGGTTGGCTGACCGAGAATTTCAACTGGCGCTGGGTGTTCTTCATCAATTTGCCGGTCGGCATCATCGCCTTCCTCGGCATGGGAGCCTATTTGCCGGTCGTTGCCCGGCGGATACGCAGCTTCGATTTCTTCGGTTTCGCCATGATTTCGCTCGGCGTCGGCGCACTGCAGCTGCTGCTCGACCGCGGCGGCGAGGTCGACTGGTTTTCCTCGGTCGAAATCTGGATCGAGCTTGCTCTTTCGATCACCGGCTTCTGGGTTTTCATCATCCATACACTGACGGCGGAACGTCCTTTCATCGACCCCAAGATCTTCCTCGACCGCAATTTCGTCACCGGCCTGGCCTTCATCTTCGTCATGGGCGTGCTGATCCTGGCCTCGATGTCGCTGCTGCCGCCGATGCTGTCGACCATCTTCGGCTATCCAACCGTCACCATCGGCGTCGTCCTGGGGCCGCGCGGTGTCGGCACGATGATTTCGATGCTTGTCGTTGGGCGGCTCATGAGCAGGATCGACGCCCGGATCCTCGTCGTCATCGGCTTTCTGCTCACCGCGCAGTCGCTCTACACCATGTCCTCCTTCACGCCGCAGATGGACAATTGGCTGATCCTCAGCTCCGGCGTCATCCAGGGCCTCGGCATGGGCATGGTGTTCGTGCCGCTGTCGACGGTGGCCTTCGCCACGCTCGACGTGCGCTTCCGCACCGACGCCACGGCCCTGTTCAGCCTGGTTCGAAATCTCGGTTCGTCGATCGGCGTGTCGGTGGTGACGGTTCTCATGGTGCGCAACACGCAGGTCAATCACACCGAACTGTCGGCTTTCATCAACCCGTTCAACCCCAATTTGTGGGCGGCCTCGCCGGCGGCAGCAGGCGGCGATCCGACGGCACTTTCGCAGGTGGACCGCATGGTCAACATCCAGGCGATGATGATCTCCTACGTCAACGACTTCAAACTGCTGATGGTGATGACGCTGGTTGCCATTCCGTTTGTCTTCCTGCTGCGCAAGCCGAAGACCGCTCCGGCCGGCGCGGCCGCTCCTGCCGCGCATATGGATTGAGGCGGGCGCCGGTAGCGCTGGCAGCAAGCTGGTTGCCCCTGATGATTTGTTGCTCGGATGATCGTCAAAACCCGCGTGTGCAAAAGAATATCGATAATGAGCCGTTGGAAGTTGATTTGAAATGACATTTGCACCTTTGGTATCTGGTTGCTGACGCCTCCAATTCCGTTACAGTTCATCTTGAATTAGCACATCTGTAACATTGTCAGTCGACTTTCATTTGGCACGACAGAGGCCCTTTCTTGTTTCAGGTGCCAAACCGGAGGAGGTCTGTTTGGTCACGAAGTCATCCAGAAGATCCGTCGGGGCGCGCGGGCCGGTGGGCGTAGCCGCATTGGCAAGACTGGCTGACGTTTCCTACGATACGCTCGAGGGAGAACTTCGCACGACCATTGCGGGTCTCGAAGGGCAGACCCTGCGCTTCGAGACTGCGATCGAGAATATTTCGCAAGGCATCTGCTTTTTCGATGCCGATGAACGGCTGATCCTGAGCAACCGGCGCTATGCGGAAATCTACCGCAT
Organism: Mesorhizobium sp. M1004; assembly: GCF_040318795.1. Taxonomy (NCBI): domain Bacteria; kingdom Pseudomonadati; phylum Pseudomonadota; class Alphaproteobacteria; order Hyphomicrobiales; family Phyllobacteriaceae; genus Mesorhizobium; species Mesorhizobium sp. M1004. The sequence continues at coordinate 177,038 of NZ_JAMYNB010000006.1, read as the reverse complement.
TGCGCCCGAGGAATTGCGGCCTGGCGTGACACTGAGCGAAATAGTCGAACGCCGCGTCGCCGCCGGCACGGCGGCGACGGCCGCCGACACCTATCTCGCAACGGCTCGCTCGATCAATTCGGGCAAGGCTTCGCGGCTCTGGACCGCCAAACTTGTCGATGGTCGCACAATCCAGATCCGTAACCAGCCCATGCCCGATGGCAGTTGGATCGCCACGCATGAGGACATCACTGAACTCCTCGCCAATCGGCAGATCGTCGACGAGCGCATTTCGCTGCAGGCGCTGATCGACTGGGTGCCCGATTATCTCTGGGTCAAGGATACGCAAAGCCGTTTCGTCGTGGTCAACAGCGCCCTTGCGACCGATAGCGGCCGCAACAAGACCAGCGACATGATCGGTTTGACCGATTTTGATCTCCACCCCCCGGAAGTTGCGCGGAAATTTCGCCTGGTCGAGCAGCGCCTGCTCAAGAGCGGACAACCAGTGATCGACGCGGAAGAGTTTGTCGTGGATGCGTTGGGGAACGGCAAATGGCTTTCGTCGACGAAGGTGCCGTTGCGCAATCGCCAAAATGAAATCTTCGGCCTGGTTGGCATTGCCCACGACATCACCGCCCGCAAGCAGGCGGATGTCCTTCGCAGCGGGCAGGCGCAGATCCTCGAAATGATTGCCACGAGCGCGCCGCTGGAGGACGTGCTCGACCGCCTCATGCGCTTCGTCGAGGCTCAGTTGAAGGGGATATTCGGTTCCGTCCTGCTGCTCGACAAGGACGGCATTCATTTGCGTCACGGTGCGGCGCCGGGCCTGGCGAAAGCCTATACGAGCGCCATCGATGGGGCGGCCATCGGTCCCAAGGTGGGATCCTGCGGAACCGCCATCTACCGGCGGGAACCGGTCATTGTTACCGATATTCAGCAGGATCCGCTTTGGGACGATTACCGCGAACTGGCGGCGCCCCATGGCTATCGTTCGTGCTGGTCAACCCCGATCCTGTCGCATCGGGGCGTCGTGTTGGGCGCCTTTGCCATGTATTCGATGACCGTGCGCGAACCCACCCATGCCGAGACCCGCCTGATCGAATTCACCACACACATTGCCGGCATCGCGATCGAGCGCAAACTGGCGGAAGACCAGATCCACTTCATGGCCAACCATGATGCGCTGACCGGCCTGCCCAATCGCGCTTTGCTGGAGGATCGGCTTTCCCAGGCGGTCCTCTACGCGCAGCGATACAATCGCTGGATGACGGTGGTGTTCATCGATCTCGACAATTTCAAACTGGTGAACGATACGCTTGGCCACAATGCCGGCGACGAACTCCTCAAGACCGTCGCCAGCCGTTTGGTTGGATGCGTGAAGGCCACCGACACCGTCGTGCGCCTTGGCGGCGACGAATTCGTCATCGTCCTGTTCGACCAAACCACCAATGTCGATGTGGTCTCGGAAACCCTGCAGACGATCAGGGATGCGATCGCGGAACCGGTTCTTGTCGGAGAGCATCGGCTGAGAACGACGGCCAGCATCGGCATCGCAAATTACCCGAAGGACGGGACCAGCCCGGATACGCTGTTGGCCAATGCCGACGCCGCCATGTATCGCGCCAAGGAATTCGGCCGCGACAATTTCCAGTTCTATGCCCCGGAGTTCAACTCAACGGCACATGAAAAATTCCTGCTTCAGGAGGAATTGCGAAACGCGCTCGCCCGGTCGGAATTCGCTCTGCATTATCAGCCACAGGTGGATCTGCGATCGGGGCAGGTTTTCGCCGTCGAAGCGCTGGTGCGCTGGAACCACCCGACGCGAGGCCTGGTTTCGCCGGCGATGTTCATCCCGACCGCCGAGGAGACCGGGCTGATCGTGCCGCTCGGCGACTGGATCCTGCACGAAGCCTGCCGGCAGAACAAAGCCTGGCAGCGCGCCGGTCTGTCGCCCGTAACCGTCTGCGTCAACGTGTCGGCGCGGCAGTTCCGGGAGAAGAACCTGATCGACCGCGTCGTCAACGCATTGAAGGAAAGCGGCCTGGAGGCGAGGTATCTCGAGCTCGAAGTGACGGAAAGCCTGATCATGCAGGATTTCGAGCTGGCGGTCGCAACGATGAACGGACTGCAAAAGCTCGACGTACAGATATCGATCGACGATTTCGGAACAGGCTATTCCAGTCTCAGCGCCCTCAAGACGTTTCCGGTGGCGCGGCTGAAGATCGACAAGTCCTTCATCAACGATCTCGCGACCGACGAGAACGATCAGGCGGTCACTGGCGCCGTGATTTCCCTGGGGCAGAAGTTGAACCTTCGGGTGCTGGCCGAAGGTGTCGAAACGGAAGACCAGGTCGCCTTCCTGCGCAAGAACAATTGTGACGAGGTGCAGGGCAATTATTTCAGCAAACCCCTGTCGGCTGGGGATATCGGCGAGCTGATCGCGAAAGGCTGACGGCTGGCTCGCGCCGTAACCGCTGGCTGCTATTTTCCGAGCACCAAGCTCCAGTAGCGGATGGCGCTGTCGCGTCCGTCGCGTACATAGGCGAGGCCGAAGCGCCTGAAATCCGGATCGAGCATGTTGCGGCGGTGGCCAGCCGAATGCATCCATATGTCGAACAGTTTCTGCTGGTCGAAGCGGCCCTCGGCGATGTTCTCGGCGGCGGCGCCCCGCACGCCATTGTCCTTCATCCGCGACGCGAAATCCTTTCCCCAGCCCGTCGTGTGGCTCATGCGTTCGCGTGAGGCCATATAGCCGGCCTGCTGCCGAGCGGCCTGCTCGAGCTGGGCGTCCGGCACCAGCGCCGGCAGTCCGGCCGAAGCTCGGATGCCGGCCAGCGTCGCGGTGGCCGAGGACGACACACCGGCGCCTTCGCCGGTCGGCACCGAGACCGTGCTGCAAGCAGCGAGGCCGGCCATGGCTGCAAGGCCGATCAGCAGCAGGCGCCTGTTTGGTTTTGGACTTGCTGCGCCAGAGCGGGTTTGCGCGAGCGGGTGATTGGTGCTGCAGATCATTGTCATGCGAGCCTGACTTAGCGGCGATCATGGCTTTTGCCGGGCAGGGCCGCGAAAATCTCAATCGCTGGCCTCCGTGCAGGTTCGGCCGATCGATTCGAATGGGAAGGTCGGCGGCCGATGTAGTCTCGGCGCGTTGCCTCCGATCAGCGTTGCGCGTCGGTCGCCATTTTAAGCGCCAGCCCGGCAAGCACCGTGCCCATCATCCAGCGCTGGATGACCATCCATAGCGGCCGTCCGGCAAGGAAGGTCGCGATCGAACCGGCCGTTACCGCGATGATGGCATTGACGGTCAGGCTGATCGAGATCTGCGTGGCGCCGAGCACCAGAAGCTGCGACAGCACATGGCCCTTGCCCAGCGAGATGAACTGCGGCAGCAGCGACAGATAAAGCACCGCCACCTTGGGGTTGAGGAGATTGGTCATCAGGCCCATCGCGAACAGCTTGCGCGGCCTGTCCTTCGGCAGTTCGCGCACCTGGAATGGTGAGCGCCCGCCGGGTCGCACCGCTTGCCAGGCGAGCCATAGCAGATAGAGCGCGCCGGCAATGCGCAGTGCGTCATAGGCAAACGGCACGGCAAGCAGCAGCGCGGTGATGCCCAGCGCAGCCGATACGACATAGAACAGAAAGCCGGCCGCCACGCCGCCGAGCGAGATCAGCCCGGCCTTGGGGCCTTGCGACAGCGAGCGCGAGATCAGGTAGATCATGTTCGGCCCGGGCGTCAGCACCATGCCCAGGCAGACCAGCGCGAAGGCGAGATGGTTGGCGGTTTCGGGCACGGGCAATCTCCGGGAAGCGGTGACGATACCGAGCACGCGTTTTGACTCACCGCAAGAGCATGATGGCCGGAGACTTTGCGCCAGCGTCGAAAAATGTCGAAAGCGGCGAAGCCGTCAATTTCCCCCGCAAGGGGGAAGATCAGCAGCTTCAACCCTCAGCTCACCACGCGCAGGTTCGAGAGCTCGTTGGCGATTTCCTTGAAATTGTCGGACAGCGTGGCGCCGGTCGCGTTCCAGAACAGTTTTGCAGGCTTGCTCGGGTCGGTCGGATCCTTGCGGAAGCGCGAGTCCGACGAGCACGTCTTCAGTGCCTCCATCGCGCTCTTGTCGCCGGCGTCGGTCGTCGACATATCGAGCGCCACCGTCATCACCATGATGTTGGCCGCCTTGGCGTTGTTGCACAGCGTCGCCATCTGCTCGTTGAGCGCGGCGGTGTAGTTGCTCGACGAATAGTTGAGCTGGCCGATGGCGCTCGACGTGCCGCCGAACAGGCGGGTGACCGCAGTGCCGTTGTAGCCGACGCCGGTATAGCCATAGCCGGCATAGGTCGACTTGTTGCCGGCGGGGTCGGAACTCACCGTCGAATAGGTGTTCTCGCCGTCGGTGAGCACGATGACCACCTTGTCGTTGCCGCGCTCCGTCTCAGGACGTCCTCCTGTGAAAGGCTCCGTGCTGGAGACGGTGCGCCAGCCCCAGGCCATGCCTTCCGGCACATTGGTGTTGCCGTTGGGCGCCATAAGGTCGATCGCAGCCTTGATCTTGGTCAGCCCGGCGGCGTTGGCGACGTCGGTCAGCGGTGTGATCGGCGTGGTGGTGCAGCTGTAATTCGGACCGGCACCCGTCCCCAGCACCGGCGCGTTCATCGGCCGTGGCTGGAAATACTTGGCCATGTTGGACTGCCTGGTCTTGCCGGTGGTGCTCGCCGGATCGTCGTTCCACCAGCTGTTGGCTGCGCCATAGGTCTTGGGGGCCACCTCGTCGGGGTCCTGCGTTATGTACCAATGATTGCCCGGCTCGTCCGGCGCGAACATCGGCACGAACATGGTCGCGGGATCGCCGACGCCGGTGCCGGTGTTGTTCGGTCCGCCGGAGGCCGGCGCGTCGTTGACATTATAGGGATAGGGCCGCACTTCGACGCAGCCCTGCCAGCTGGCGAACGGTCCGTATGTGTCGTTGTAGTCGTATTCGTTGTGGCTGTCCGAGCATGTATGATTGGCGCGATATTTGTCGCAGACCACGCGTTTGCTGCCGACGATGCGCTCGTGGCTGGTGACCACCTTCATGTCGCGGTAGAGCGAGAAGCGGGTCAGCATCTGCCCCTCCTGCTCACCCCAGCCAGTGCCTTTCTTGTACCAGATGCCGCCGATCTTCTGGGCATATTTGTCGGCTGCGTTAAGCGTGGACCAGGCGAAATTCTCATTGTGGATGGGCGACAGCCCGTAGGCGTCGATCCACGACGCGTTGTCGTTGCTGGCGCCGACATTGACCGAGGCGGCGAACGGCACAAGGCTGAACTGGACCGGCTTGTCGATCTGCTTGATCATCGCGGCCTGCAAGGCAAGCGTGTCGACGAGCTGCTTGGCGGCTTGCTTGAGAAGGTCGATGCGCTTTTGTCCGGCACCCGTGCCCGTGTTCGACATCGACCCCGAATTGTCGAGCACCATGGCCACTTCCAGCGTGTTCTTCAGCCGGACTTGCGAACACACGGAGTAGGTGACGTTTTCCGACGTCCTGCCGATCAGCATCGCCGCTGCCGGCAGGAAATAGGGCTTGTAGACCAGGCTGGCGCACAGCTTGACGATGCCGCCGCCGGTCGTGCTGCTGGGCAGCGTAACGCTGAGCGTCGTGTCGGCGGGATCGACGTCGTTGAGGTTTGCCTTGAAGAAGTCGAGCGCATAGGCCCGCAACTGGTCGTCGGTGGCGCCTTCCACCAGCCGGCGCGCGGTGGCGAAGTTGGCGGCGTCGAGTGCGTTGACCACCCTCTGCTTCTCGCTGACCACGCCGGTGTAGTCGACAGCCATTGCCACGCCGCCCATCAGTGGCACCATCGCCACAACGGTCATCAGAGCGTAATTGCCGCGGCGGTCACGCCAGAAGTCACGCCGGAATGTGCGCCAGAGTTCACGCATGTGATGTAAGCGGCCCCGCCTGCGGATTCTTCAATGCCGCCACAGTTTCACAAAACGTTGAAGGACGGGTTGGGGAAACTGCTCGATTGCGCGGTTAGCGCTTCACCAGGCGCTAACCAAATGCACGGACACGTGAGCAACGCCGCAACAAAACGCCCCGCGAGGCGGAGCGCCTTGTTCGAAAGATCGCGCCGATCAGCTGACGATGCGCAGGTTCGACAGTTCGTCGGCGATTTCCTTGAAACTTTGCGACAAGGTGGCGCCGGTCGCGTTCCAGTACAGCTTCGCCGGCTTGCTCGGGTCGGTCGGATCCTTGCGGAAGCGCGAATCCGAGGAGCATTTCTTGAGCGCGTCTATGGCAGTCTTTTCCGCCGGCTTGGTGGTAACCAGGTCAAGCGAGACCGTCATCAAGAGAATGTTCGAATTCTTCGCATTGGTGCAAAGCGTTTGCATCTGCTGGTCAAGCGCGGTTGTGTAGTTGGCCGCCGTATAAGTTGTCTTGGCGACGGTCGTGTTGACGAACAGGCGGGTCGCAGGCTCGACTGGCTTCGGAAAATTAGGGCCGGTGTAGCCGTAGGCGGCGTAGGTCGATCCATTCTTGGCGTAGTTGCTGGTCATGTCGTTGCTAGGGCCGATGCTATAGGTGTTTGCGCCGTCGGTCAGGACGATGACCACTTTGTCGTTGCCTCTTTCGGTGTTCGGCCGGCCTTGCGTAAAAGGCTCGTTGCTCGACACCGTCCGCCAGCCCCAGGCCAGCCCTTCCGGCACGTTGGTGTTGCCCGTCGGGGCCATGGCATTGATGGCATCCGTCAGGATTTTCTTGCCATCGGTGGTGGTTATGTCCTGCAACGGCGTGATCGCGGCGGTCGTGCATGCCGAATTGGGTCCATCATCGGCCGCAGCGGCTGCTGCGTCCCAGGGCTTTGTCAGAAAATACTTTCGCATATCCGCTTGGCGTTTGGGGACAGTCAGCGTGTCGGAATAATCGATCCACCAATTGTTCGCGTAACCCCACGTCGATGTGCTGGTGCGAGTTGTGTCGGTCCAGAAATTGCCAGCTTCGTCCGGCGCGAACATCGGCACGAACATGGTGGCGGGCGTGCCCGTGGTCGGCGATGTGTCGTCGTCATTATAGGGATACGGCCTCGCCTCCACGCAGCCCTTCCAGGCTTCGTATTTGGCGACGACGGAGGTCTTGCAAGTGCCGTTCGGGTTTTTCGTCGTACAGGTCGTTGCCATCATGTCCTGATAGAGAGTGAAACGCGTCATCTCCTTGTCTTTGTCAGTGCCCCAGCCCGTGCCGCGCTGGTAGTAAACGCTGCCTACTTTTTCGATCCATTTGGTGGCATTTGCCGCCGCTGTCATCGTCGACCAATCGAAGTTCTGATGATGGATCGGGGAAATGCCGGTCGTGTCCAGCCACGTCGGCAATGGAGCCGGGGGGATCGGAGCGCCGACATTGACCGACGCAGAAAACGGGACCAGCGAGAACTGCACCGGCCTGGTGACCTGCCTCATTTGTGCGGCTTGGAGCGCCATCGTGTTGACAAGCTCGGTAGCGGCCTTCTTGAGCAAATCTATTCGTGGCTGGCCGGTGCCGGAGCCGTTGATGCTCATGGAGCCGGAATTGTCGAGCACGAGAGACACTTCCAGCGTGTTTTTGAGGCGGATCTCCGAGCATGCCGACGTTGTGACGTCGGCGGCGGTTCTTCCGATCATCATGGCCGCTGCCGGCAGGAAATAGGGGTGGTACGTCAATTCGGCGCACAGCTTCAGCGTGCCACCACCTGCGTTGTTGTTGGGCAGCGTCACCGTCAGCGCCGTATCGGCCGGACTGACGGCTCTGAGATTGGCCTCGAAGAAATCCTTCGCATAGGCCTTGGATGCCGTGTCGGTCGCCCCGGTGACGATCTGCTGTGCCGTGGCAATTCCGGCGGCATCCAGCGCGTTCAGCATGTTCTGTTTTTGGCGCAGGAGGTCGGTGTAGTCGATGGCAATCGCCAGCGCGCCCATCAAGGGCACCATGGTGATCACTGTCATCAAGGCATAGTTGCCGCGTCTGTCGTTCAGAAATCTGCGGATCATGCCTTCAGCACCCCTGCCAGGACCCAATATCGGTCCGAAGATGCCCACAAATCGTTAAATTTCAGGTTGCTGAAATGCGTTCAACATAGGCCCATCTTTTCAAGGCTCGTTAACCACTCGGCCCTGGTGATCAGCGGTGCGACATTGTTTCGATCGACCGAAGCTCGGAGAAGGGTGGTTCCTGCCTGTGCAACCTTCGATCAGCCCGTTGCGCAACAGCCTGGCAAGTGCCGAAAAGCTGGTGACAGGATGAAACGCTTCGGTTAATGCGGGGCCGGTTGCGGCGGACCGTCGGCTGCAGCTCTCGCAATGATCGTCACAGCAGGAAAACGGCATGGCGGATTCGCCTGACATCATCGGCTCGCTCGCGGATTTGTCGGGCGCCTACTCGGCCATCCTGTGCGATGTCTGGGGCGTGATCCACAATGGCGAATGGCATTTTCCGGCGGCTGCCGAAGCGCTTGCCGCCGCGCGTGCGGCGAAGGTCCCGGTCGTCCTGATCACCAACTCGCCGCGCCGCAATGCCGATGTGGTGGCGCAGATGAATGCGATCGGCGTTCCCGCCGCCGCCTACGATCGCGTCGTCACCTCAGGCGATGTGACCCGCGACCTTATCGCCGAAGGCCCACGAAAAATCTTCCATATCGGCGCCGACCGCGATTTCACCCTCTATGACGGTCTGGACGTCGAGCTCGTCGAGGAGTTCGAGGCCTCCGGCGCGGTCTGCACCGGGCTGTTCGACGACGAGGTGGAAACGCCTGAGGATTACGCCGATCTGCTGCGCCGGCTGCGCGCCAGGAACCTGCCTTTCATCTGCGCCAATCCCGACATCGTGGTCGAACGCGGCGAGCGCATGATCTGGTGCGCCGGCGCCTTGGCGCGCGACTATGCCCAGCTTGGCGGCCGCACGCTGATCGCCGGAAAACCTTATGCGCCGGTCTATGACGTAGCGCTGCGGGAGGTTGCCGTGCTTCTCGGCCGAGACGTCGCGCGCACCGAGGTGCTGGCCATCGGCGACGGCATGATGACCGACGTCAAGGGCGCCGCGGACAACGGCATCGACGTGCTTTACGTCTCGGGCGGCATTCACGCGCGCGACTATGGCGATCCCATGCAGCCGGACCCCGCCAGGCTTGCAGCCTTTCTGCAAAAGCACGGCTACCGGCCGGTCGCCGTCATTCCGAGACTGCGGTAGGGTTGCTGCATGAGCGCAGCTTTCGAACACATTTCAGCAACCGCGCCGCTGCCGCCGCATTTGCGCCGCGGCGTGGTGGCGATCGGCAATTTCGACGGCGTCCATCGCGGCCACCAGGCGGTGCTCGATCGCGCGCTTGCCGAAGCCGGGCGGCGCGGCGTGCCGGCGCTGGTGCTGACCTTCGACCCGCATCCGCGCAAGGTGTTCAGGCCCGATATGCCGCTGTTCGTATTGACGCCGCCGCCGATGAAGGCGCGGCTGCTGTCGCATCTGGGCTTTGCCGCACTCGTCGAACAGCCGTTCACGCGCGCCTTTGCCGGCCTGTCGGCCGAGGCTTTCGTGACCGATGTACTGGAGACGAACCTCGGCATCACCCATGCCGTGACCGGCTTCGATTTCCACTTCGGCAAGGACCGGCAGGGCGGTCCTGCGTTTCTGATGGCGGCAGGCGAGCGCCATGGTTTCGGCGTCACCCTGGTCGACGCCTTTCGCGACGAGGGCGCCGAGGTCGTGTCGTCGAGCCGTATCCGCGAGCTGCTCTGCGAAGGAGAGGTCGCCGAGGCCGCAGGCCTGCTCGGCTACCGCTTCACCGTCGAAAGCGAAGTGATCGGCGGCCAGCAGCTCGGCCGCACGCTCGGCTTCCCGACAGCCAACATGAGGCTTTCGCCGGAAACGACTCTGAAGGAAGGGATTTATGCCGTCCGCTTTCGCCGCGCCGACGGCACGCTCTATGATGGTGTCGCCAGCTTCGGGCGTCGCCCGACTGTCGACGACAATGGCGCGCCGCTGCTCGAAACCTTCGTCTTCGACTTTGCCGGCGATCTCTATGGTGAGATCTGCGACGTATCGTTCTTCGGCTTTTTGCGCCCCGAGGTGAAGTTCGATGGGCTCGATGCGCTAGTGGCACAAATGAAGCGCGACGAGGCGGAGGCGCGCGCGCTGCTGGCCGGCGTCAGGCCGCTTTCGGATCTGGACGGCGCCATCGCTTTTTGAGCCTTCCGGCCGCTTACCTCTTCAAGCCCCTACTTCTTCAACGCCAGTCCGAGAGCGATGAAGCTCCAGCCCTGGAAGATCAGGTCGATGGCCAGGAACAGGCCGAGCACCCACAGGCTGTTGACCGGCCAGCCCATGGCGATGGTCAGCCCCGCCAGCACGCTGATCAGGCCCGCCGCGACGACCCAGCCCCAGCCCTTTTCCGGTCGGTGGCTATAGCCGACCCAGGCCCTGAGCGCGCCTGAAGCGACCAGCGCCACCGCCAGCAGCAAGGTCAGCACCGTCGAGGCCAGCAGCGGATTGTCGAAGGCAAAGAAACCGGCAACGGCATAAAGTAGGCCGCTGAGCAGCCAATAGAAGAAGCGACTCCAGGTCTTCACGCCGAAGGCATGCACGATCTCGATGATGCCGGCCATCAGCATCAGCCAGCCCACGACATAGACCGAGGCGACGGTGGCGATGAACAGATTGCCGAAGGCAATGCCGCCGAAGATGAGCAGCAGCACGCCGAGCGCGACGAACCACCCCCATTTGTCCCGTGTCCGGCCGATCGCATCTTTCAGGGCACCGTGCAGGGTCATGGCTGCATCTCCTCGAAATCGCCTGGCACCTTGCCGGGAGGTTAGCCCCGGCTGTAGCGGACGTCCAGCCGATGGCGACGGCTAGCAAACAAACAAAGCGTCGGTGGCTTGAGGTTCGCGCGTACGTGTCAATTTATGGCAGCCCACCCAGTCACAAGGACGAGGACAAGCGTGACGATCGCTCCAGAGACGTAGACGATCGTTCTGACACTGCCACCCTTGGCGGCATTGCCGCCGCGTAGGTAAACCCCAGGTGAAGCAGGCGTATCGCCACATGAACCCAGACAATGGTCGCCAACGTGGCCGACCCAACGCCAACCATCATGGCCAGCACCGCCGGGACGACAAAAGGCGCCAGCGCCTCGACCGAGTTCATATGCACGCGGTCGATCCTGTAGAGGAGATTGGCGTCGTCGGCCGGGATCACCGGACCGGAAAGCGCTCCGGCAAATCCCTTGGACGAACCCGAGTAAACCGCCAGCGCGACTGACAAAAGACAGAGGATCAGTACACCGAGGATGCTTAGCCAATAGGGTTCCATAATTGTGCTCCTTCAGGTCACCTTGCCGGCAAAAAGATCTTGGAATCGCCTGAGATACAGCGGCCAGCCTCGATCACCGTCAATCCCAAAGCGCACGCCTTCCCAGCCTTCGCCATGACGTTCGAGATTGCGATGCTCGATCTCGACGCGGGTCCGGCTATTCGTCTCCGCCGTAAACCGGACTTCCCACTCGCTGGTCCTGTCCGGATTGGTCTCGATCTGCCATTGAGGGCTGATATCCCAACTCAGAAGCAGTCGGTTCGGCGGCTCGTAGGCCAGCACCCGTGCCAGCGGCACTCGCTGCCATCCACACCGCGGTCGTAGACGTGACCGCCAACGCGGGGTTCGAAGATCGTCTCCGCGATCGGCACCGCAAGCAGGTTATGCTCTTTGGGTTTGAAACTGCCGAAGTCCTCGGTGAAGACCTTGAAGGCATGTGCGATCGGAGCCTCGACAAGGATGGAGTGCCTCACGGGCGGTTGATGTGTGCTCATTCCTGCTCCTTCAAGGGCTGTTCGACGACCACTTTGTAGGCCGCCAAGGTCTTGCTCCAGAACCGGTCGAGTTCGGCGCGCAGGCTGGCCAAGCCTTCCGGTTCGACCCGGTAGATGCGTTGCTTGCCTAGCCGTGTGTTGGCCACGAGGCCGGCGTCCTTGAGCACCTTCAGGTGCTGCGAGACCGCCGGCCGGGTGACAGGAAGCGCACGAGCCAATTCCCCGACCGAACAGGGTTGTTCGACCAGCAGTTCGAAGATCGTCCGCCTGGTCGGGTCGCCAAGCGCTGTCCATCTGTTCATGTTAGTCTGCACTAACGCGAATTTAGGCAACCTCGCTATTTCTGTCAACTCGCCACAGGCCCGGCGGCGCCCTGTTCAAATGGGCCACAGCGCAAAAAACAGGGTCGCAGTTGCCGCCACTGCTGTAGATTTTAAGTCAAATTTTACCGAACCGGCGCCATGGCTTTGGCTGCCGGGTGTTCTCTCCGTTTTGTTTCGCGTATGGGGTGGTGATGCGTATTGTCTGGACGATTCCGCTGTTTCTCGCCTCGGCGCTGCTCACTGTGTCCACCGCCAATGCTGGCGAGGGTGCCTTCGGCTGGATGTCCGGCGACTGGTACCTGACGCTTGGCGCCACCGGCATGGTCGCGCCGAAATTCGAGGGCTCCAACAGCTATCTGCTCAGCGCATCGCCGATCATCTCGCTGGGCAAGGCCGGCCCGGCCGCGCGCTTTACCTCGCGCAACGACAACATCTCGCTGGCGCTGGTCGACGATGGCGGCGTCCGCGCCGGCCTGACCGGAAAATTCCTGTTTTCCCGCGACAGCAAGGATGAGCTCAAGGGCCTCGACCCGGTGCGCTGGGGCGGTGAGGTCGGCGGCTTCTTCGAAATCTATCCGACGGACTGGCTGCGCGCCCGTGCCGAACTGCGCCATGGCATTCGTGCCCATGATGGCTTTGTCGCCGACATCGCCGCCGATGCTTTCTACGACGTGACGCCGACTGTCAGAATTTCGGGCGGACCACGCGTGTCCTTTGCCTCGTCGGGCTATTTCGACTCTTATTATGGTGTCAACGCCAAGGAGGCTGCGGCCTCGGGCCTGAGCGAACACCATCCTGGCGGCGGCCTGAAGTCGACCGGCCTTGGTGGCGCCATCACCTGGAAGGTGACCGATCCGATGACCGCCAGCCTGTTCGGCGAATATGCGCGCCTGATGGGCCCGGCTGCCGATTCCAGCCTGGTCAAGGAGCGCGGCGACCGTAACCAGTTCACGGTCGGCGTCTCGACCACCTATCGCTTCGACTTCGCGATGTAAGTGAATCGAACAAGAGACGCTTTATTCCTGCGGCTTTCTCGGCTAAAAGCCCGGCAATGACGAGCTTTTCACGCCTTCGCGCGCTGACGATACGAATTACAGGCCCGGTGTTCCGGGCGGCCTGAGCGCCGCCGGAGCCGCCGGGAGTTTTGCGCGCCCCCTCGCGCTTTTTCCAAATCATGATAGTTCACGCCCGAGCTTTTACGCCCGCCGGGCAATGCACATGGCAGACCAATGACCGACACTGTTGAAACGATCGACTATTCCAAGACGCTTTACCTGCCGCAGACGGATTTCCCGATGCGCGCCGGCTTGCCGGAAAAGGAACCGCTGCTGGTCAAGCGCTGGCAGGACATGGATCTCTACCGCAAGCTGCGCGAAGAGGCCGCAGGCCGCGAGAAATACGTGCTGCATGACGGCCCGCCTTACGCCAACGGCAACATCCATATCGGCCACGCGCTGAACAAGATCCTCAAGGACGTCATCACCCGCTCGTTCCAGATGCGCGGCTATGACTCCAATTACGTGCCCGGCTGGGACTGCCACGGCCTGCCGATCGAATGGAAGATCGAGGAACAGTACCGCGCCAAGGGCAAGAACAAGGACGAGGTGCCGGTCAACGAGTTCCGCAAGGAATGCCGCGACTTCGCCGCGAACTGGATCATGGTGCAGGGCGGCGAGTTCCAGCGGCTCGGCGTCGTTGGCGATTTCAAGAACCCCTATACGACAATGGCTTTCCACTCGGAGTCGCGCATCGCCGGGGAGTTGTTGAAGTTCGCCATGTCGGGCCAGCTCTATCGCGGCTCCAAGCCGGTAATGTGGAGCGTCGTCGAGCGCACCGCACTGGCCGAGGCCGAGATCGAATACCAGGACTATGAGTCCGACACGATCTGGGTGAAGTTTCCAGTTGTGTCAGGATTTTGGAGCGTTGAGCACTTTGTATCAGACGCTGCACCGTCCATGCGCGTTCCGGAAAGCGTTGCACTTTTGGACAACGCCCACGTCGTCATCTGGACGACAACCCCGTGGACGATCCCCGGCAACCGTGCCGTCAATTATTCGTCACGGATCGGCTACGGCCTTTATGAAGTTACCGCAGCCGAAAATTCGTTCGGTCCACAGCCCGGTGAAAAGCTGATTCTTGCAGATGCGCTTGCCGAAGACTCCTCGGCCAAGGCCAAGGTCACCTTGAATCGGCTTCGCAGCGTTTCGGTCGAAGAGCTTGGAAGCCTTACACTTTCACATCCCTTCAAAGGTCTCGGCGGCGGCTACGAATTCGCCGTGCCGATGCTGGCCGGCGATCATGTGACCGACGATGCCGGCACCGGTTTCGTCCATACCGCGCCCGGCCATGGCCGCGAGGACTTTGATGCCTGGATGGATGCGGCATCGGATTTGCGCGCACGTGGCATCGACCCTGCCATCCCCTTCACTGTAGATGATGCCGGCTTCTTCACCAGGGACGCGCCGGGTTTTGGCCCGGATCGCGAAGGCGGGGCGGCGCGCGTGATCGACGACAACGGCAAGAAGGGCAATGCCAACCAGGCGGTCATCGACGAGCTGATCAAGCGCAACGCACTGTTCGCGCGCGGCCGGCTGAAGCACAGCTATCCGCACTCGTGGCGGTCGAAGAAGCCGATCATCTTCCGCAACACGCCGCAATGGTTCGTCTATATGGACAAGGACCTCGGCGACGGCACGACGCTGCGCAGCCGTGCGCTGAAGGCGATCGATGACACACGCTTCGTGCCGGCGGCCGGCCAGAACCGTATCCGCGCCATGATCGAGGAACGCCCGGATTGGGTCTTGTCGCGCCAGCGCGCCTGGGGCGTGCCGATCGCCGTCTTTGCCGACGAGGACGGCAATGTGCTGAAGGACGAAGCCGTCAACCAGCGCATCATGGACGCATTCGAGAGGGAAGGCGCCGACGCCTGGTTCGCTGCCGACGCCAAGGAGCGTTTCCTCGGCAATCACGAGGCCTCCAAATGGAAGCAGGTGATGGACATCCTCGACGTCTGGTTCGATTCGGGCTCGACGCATGTCTTCACGCTGGAAGACCGTCCGGACCTGAAATGGCCGGCCGACGTCTATCTCGAAGGCTCCGACCAGCATCGCGGCTGGTTCCACTCCTCGCTGCTCGAAAGCTGCGGCACCAGGGGCAGGGCACCTTACGACACCGTCGTCACCCATGGCTTCACCATGGATGAGGAGGGGCGAAAGATGTCGAAATCGCTCGGCAACACCGTCGTGCCGCAAGACGTCATCAAGCAGTCCGGCGCCGACATTCTGCGGCTATGGGTGGTGACGACGGATTATTGGGAAGACCAGCGTCTCGGCAAGAACGTGCTGCAGACCAACATCGACGCCTACCGCAAGCTCCGCAACACCATCCGCTGGATGCTGGGCACGCTCGCCCATGACGATGGCGAGGAGGTGCCGCTGGACAAGATGCCGGAACTGGAGCGGCTGATGCTGCATCGGCTGGCCGAGCTCGATGAGGTCGTGCGCTCGGGCTACGACGCGTTCGAGTTCAAACGCATCACCCGCACTTTGCTCGACTTCATGGTGGTCGAGCTGTCGGCCTTCTATTTCGACATCAGGAAGGACGCGCTCTATTGCGAAGGACCCGCCAGCGTGAAGCGCAAGGCCTCGGTACAAGTGGTGCGCCACCTCTTCGACTGCCTGGTGAAATGGCTGGCCCCGATGCTGCCCTTCACCACGGAAGAAGCCTGGCTCGACCGTCATCCGGATGCTGTCTCGCTGCATCTCGACCAGTTCCCCGAGATTCCGGCCGACTGGAAGAACGAGGCACTGGCGGAAAAATGGCGCAAGGTGCGGCAGGTCCGCCGTGTCGTCACCGGCGCGCTCGAGATCGCACGCGCTCAGAAGGTCATCGGTGCCTCGCTGGAAGCCGTGCCGGTCGTGAGCCTCGACGATGCCACGCTTGAAGCCGCGATCGCCGATGTCGACATGGCCGAGATGGCGATCACCAGCGATCTCGTCATCGCCCATGGCAAGGCGCCGGAAGGCGCCTTTGCGCTCGACGATGTCAAAGGTGTCGCGGTGGTGGTCGAAAAGGCCGAGGACCGCGGCTTGGTCAAATGCGCGCGTTCGTGGCGCTATACCGCCGATGTCGGGCAGGACGTGGAATTCCCCGACGTGTCTGCCCGCGATGCCGCCGTCCTGCATGAACTCAAGGCTCTGGGACGTTTGTGACTGCTCATAAGCCGGTGCACAAATGCCATGCCGCGTGGGCGAAAACCGCCCGCGCGTTGCCCTTAACGAGTGGTTGAGATAAACACGCGAAACTCCGGAAGACAAATTGTCGCCGGAATTCCGTCGCAAGAGCGTGGACGATGGGGACCGGGCCTTTGGCCGGTGACGATCGAGAGGCTGTCTAGAGTGGGACTTTTTGGCATGATCGACAGAACTTCCGTGCGCGTTGCGCTGCTGGCGCCGCTTGTCGCGTCCGGCCTCGCTCTGTCCGGTTGCATGGGCTCGCCTACCTACGGCACCGACAAGACGGCTGGCGAGCAGCTTGCCGGAGACCTTTCCGGCGCCTTCGCGATCACGCCCAAGCACAAGGAACAGATCGACTACAGGCCGCGTCCGGAGCTGGTAAAGCCGGCGCCGGGGCAGAAGGAAGTGCTGCCGCCGCCGCAGGAAAGCATCGAGACGGCGAGCACCGATTGGCCCGAATCGCCCGAGCAGCGCCGCGCCCGCCTGCGTGCCGACGCCACTGCCCACCAGGACGACCCGTCCTATCAGTCGGGGATCGTCGATGACGTGCAGACCGATCCGGCTTCCGTGAAGAAGGCGCTGGCGGATTCGGGCTCCAGCCACCCGCCGGCCTGGTCGCCGAAGGATTCAGACAAGGGCCGCGCCGCCGAGATCCAGCGCCGTACCGCAGAGCAAAAGCAGGGCGACCCCAACACTCGCAGATATCTGAGCGAGCCGCCTCTGGCCTATCGAGCTGCCTCCGACACGGCGCCGCAGGGCGAACTCGGCGAGGATGAATACAAGAAGGAACGCCGCCTCAAGAAGGAAGCGGCCGCCAAGGGCAAGAGCGGCGGGCTCTTCGACTGGCTGCCCTCCTGGTAGGAACCGTCGCCTTCGGTAGCTGAAGGCTCTACGTTTCGCGTCTTTCCCGAAAGAATTCCCTGAGCAGCAGCGCCGCGTCGGCCTCGGCCATGCCCGGATAGATGTCGGGCGTATGGTGGCAGGTCGGCGAGGCGAAGAAGCGCACGCCGTTGACCACCGCGCCGCCCTTCTCGTCGGCCGCGCCGAAATAGAGCCGGCGCAGCCTGGCGAAGGAAATGGCGCCTGCGCACATGGCGCAGGGTTCCAGCGTCACATAGAGGTCGTGGCCGGTCAGCCGCTCGCTGGAGAGCGTTTGGCAGGCCGCGCGGATGGCCAGCATTTCGGCATGCGCCGTCGGATCGGCAAGTTCGCGGGTGCGGTTACCGGCGGATGCCACCACCGTGTCGCCGCTGGCGATGACGGCGCCAACCGGAACTTCTCCGCGCAAGGCGGCGGCTTGCGCCTCTTTCAGCGCCAGCGCCATGAAATCCGGCCGCTTCACGCGGTTTCCATTCCGATTATCTCCTCGCCACTTGGCGGTGATCCTGTTATGGAGCGCGTCAACCCGAATATCGGAACAGATTTTCGGAAATGATCATGCGCCAAATCAAAGTGCTATAGCGTCCTTTGCGCGTCCGAAAGGATGCGCCACGCTGTAGCAGCGCAACAAGGCAAAGGCCACATGGACGACAACGACAAGAAATCTCCGCGCCACAAAGGCCCGGGCAAAAGCGGCCCTGGAGCCGCGGGGCCGCGCCGCGATGGCGCCGCCGGCAAAAGCGGCAAACCCTCCTTCGGGGCCAAGAAACCCTATTCACCGCGCGGCGCCCGGCCCGCAGCGGCTGAGGGCGAGCGGCCCAAGCGCGATTTCAAAAGTGGCGACCGGCCATTCAGCAAAGGTCCGCGTTCCGAAGGCAAGCCCTTCGAAAAGCGCGAGGGACCGCGCAAGCCATATGCACCACGCGGTGACCGGCCGATGGCAGCCGAAGGCGAGCGCAAGCCGTATGAAAAGCGCGAAGGGCCGCGCAAACCCTATGCGCCGCGTGGGGATCGCCCTATGGCGGCCGAGGGTGAACGCAAGCCGTATGAAAAGCGCGAGGGGCCGCGCAAGCCTTATGCACCGCGCGGCGATCGGCCGGTTGCGGCCGATGGCGAGCGGCCAAAGCGCGATTTCAAGGGCGGCGATCGGCCGTTCAGCAAGGGGCCGCGTCCCGAAGGCAAGCCTTTCGAAAAGCGTGAAGGGCCTCGCAAGCCCTACGCACCGCGTGGCGATCGGCCTGCTTCCGCCGAGGGCGAAAAGCGTTTTGACCGGCCAAAGCGCGATTTTGGCGATCGCCCGCAGCGCGACGCCGGAGATCGTCCCAAGCGTGACTTCAGCGATCGCCCCAAGCGCGATTTCGGTGGTGACCGGCCGCAAGCATCTGGCGGCGCCTTCAAGCCGCGCCCGCGTCCGGCAGATGCGGAAGAAGCCGGCGAGCGTATCGCCAAGCGGTTGGCCCGCGCCGGCCTGGCGTCGCGCCGCGACGCCGAAGACCTGATCGCGGCGGGCCGTGTCAAGGTCAACAACCGGGCTTTGACCTCGCCGGCCTTCAACGTCATGCCGGGCGACATCATCCATCTCGACGGCATGGAGATCCCGCCGATCGAGCGCACCCGCCTGTTCCTGTTTCACAAGCCTGCCGGCGTCGTTACCACCAACCGCGACCCCGAGGGTCGCAAGACCGTGTTCGACGTGCTGCCGGCCGAATTGCCACGGCTGATGACCATCGGCCGCCTCGACATCAACACCGAAGGCCTGCTGCTGCTCACCAACGATGGCGGTCTGTCGCGCGTGCTCGAACTGCCTGCCACTGGCTGGCTGCGCCGTTACCGCGTGCGCGTTCATGGCAAGGTCGAGGAAAGCATGCTCGCAGGCCTGCGTGAAGGCATTGCCGTCGACGGCGTCTTCTACGGCGCCATCGAAGCGACGCTCGATCGTGAACAAGGCACCAACGCGTGGCTGACGATCGGCCTGCGCGAAGGCAAGAACCGCGAAGTGAAGAACATCCTTGGATCGCTCGGCCTCGACGTGACGCGGCTGATCCGCATCTCCTACGGACCGTTCCAGCTCGACGATCTCGCCGAAGGCCATGTGCTGGAGATCAAGGGCCGCGTCTTGCGCGACCAGCTCGGCGAGCGACTGGTCGAGGAATCCGGCGCCAATTTCGACGCCGAGATCATCAAGCCGTTTTCCAACCAGCCGGTGCGGCGAGAGCGTGACGCGGAGCCGGAACGGCCGAAAGTCACCCGCGAGGGTGACCATCGGCCGATCGGCGAGGGCGGTCTTATCAAGAACCGCAAGCGCCGCGAAGGCAGCCGCGACGAAGCGCTCGGCAAGCTGTCGACCAGTCCCGAAAGGGGCGCGAGGCCGGAAAAGAGCTTTGGCGAACGCGGCCCGAGACCCGAGCGCAGCGAGTTTTCGGACAAGCCGCGCAGCGAGTTTCGCGAAAAGCCGCGCGGCGCCTTTGGTGACAAACCGCGCGGCGGCAAGAAGCCCGAGCGCGAGCAGCGGCCGATCGATCCGCCGGGCCAGCGCAAGGCTAATGTCTGGATGGCGCCGGGCGCGCGTCCGATCGGCAAGGGCAGGGCGGAAGCCGATGCCGCCAAGGCGGCCGAGGCCAAGGCGCGCAAGGCGTCGTTCAAGCCGTCCTATGGCAAGCCGTCCTATGGCAAGCCGGGCGGAGCCAAGCCGTTCGGCAAGCCGGGTGGCGAGCGTCCGGATGGCGGTCGGGGCGGCGAGCGGCCACGCAACGGTCCCAAGGGCCCGAGGACCAGATGATGCCGGGACTTAAATGAGATCCGGCCTTAAATGAGACCCGGGAATAAATGAGAATCGTCGGCGGCCAATTTCGCGGGCGTCCGCTGGCGACGCCGCGCGACCATGCCATCCGCCCGACGACCGACCGCGCCCGCGAGGCCGTCTTCAACGTGTTGGCGCACCGCTTTGCCGACAAGCTCGACGGCGCGCGTGTGCTCGACCTTTTCGCCGGCACCGGCGCTCTCGGCCTCGAAGCGCTGTCGCGCGGCGCTTCCTATGGCGTCTTTATCGAAGAATCGGCCGAAGGGCGCGGCCTGATCCGCACCAATGTCGAAGCTTTTGGCCTTACCGGCCGCACCAAGATCTTCCGCCGCGACGCGACCGCCCTGGGTGAGGCCGGTACGCTTGCGGCATTCGGCCTGGTCTTCGCCGATCCGCCCTATGGCAAGGGCCTTGGCGAGCGCGCCCTGCGCTCGGCCAGGGATGGCGGCTGGCTGCTGCCAGGCGCGCTGTGCGTGGTCGAGGAAGCCGCCTCGGCGCCCTTCGAGATTGGGCCGGAATTCTCGGTGCTTGATGAACGAAACTACGGCGAGACGGTGATCCGGTTCGTCGAGCTTGCGTAAGGGTGGGGCGATCGGCGCCTTCAAAATGACGCACAATTCACTTTGCCTCCCCGGCTAACCTTGCCTATCGTCGCGCGATAACAACCGGAGCCATCAATGACATTTCATACTGAATGGCTGCGGAGAGCCTTGCTCGCCACCGCGCTGACCATGGCCGGCCCGGCCCTGGCCGCGGATGATGGCAAGGTGGCCAACTTCCTGCTCGACAATGGCATGGAGGTGGTGGTCATTCCCGATCATCGCGCCCCCATCGTCACCCATATGGTGTGGTACAAGATCGGCAGCGCCGACGAGCCGCCAGGCAAGTCCGGCATAGCGCACTTCTTCGAACACCTGATGTTCAAGGCCACGACCAACCACGCCGCGGGCGAGTTCGACCGCGCCATATCGGCCATCGGCGGCTCCAACAACGCCTTCACCTCATATGACTACACTGCCTTCCACGAGACGGTGGCGCCCTCGGCACTTGGTGAGATGATGAGCTTCGAGGCCGATCGCATGCGCAACCTCATCTTGACCGACGAGGTCATCAAGACCGAGCGCGACGTGATCCTGGAAGAGCGCCGCTCGCGCATCGACAGCAATCCGCAGGCGGTGCTCGACGAAGAGGTCGACGCGACGCTCTGGCAGAACCAGCCCTACCGCATTCCGGTGATCGGCTGGATGCAGGAGATGGAGCAGTTGAACCGCACCGATGCGGTTGCCTTCTATGACAAATACTACCGGCCCAACAATGCGGTGCTGATCGTGGCCGGCGATGTCGAGCCGGAGGTCGTGAAGGCGCTGGCCGAAAAAACCTATGGCAAGGTCGCGCGCGGTCCCGACCTGCCCCTGCGCATCCGCCCGGTCGAGCCGGAGCAGAACACCAAGCGCACGGTGACGCTCACCGATGGGCGCGTTTCGGTGCCGAGCTTTTCGACGCAATGGGTGGTTCCGTCCTACCACACGGCAAAACCCGGCGAGGCCGAGGCGCTCGACCTGCTGGGAGAGATCCTTGGCGGCGGCAGCCGCAGCAGGCTCTACCAGCAACTCGTGGTCAAGCAAGGCATCGCATCGGCGACCGGCGCCTTCTTCCAGGGTACGATGCTCGACGCCACCAATTTCACCGTCTATGGCGCGCCGCGCGGCGACGCCAAGCTGAGCGACGTCGAGGCGGCCGTCGAGGCCGAGATCGCCCGCATCGTCAAGGACGGCGTCACCGCCGACGAGCTGGAGAAGGCCAAGGCCCGCTATATCAGGGCCATGATCTTCGCCCGCGACAAGCAGGACGAGATGGCCAATCTCTACGGCGCCGAGCTCGCCACCGGCGGCAACGTCAGGGATATCGAGGAATGGCCGGACCGCATTCGCAAGGTCACCGCCGATGAGATCAAGGCGGTCGCCGCACGCTATCTGCTGCTCGACCGTACGACGACCGGCTATCTCTTGCCGCAGCAACAGGCGGGGAATTGATGATGACGAGATTGAGCATTGGCGCTGCCCCTCACCTGCCTGCCGGCATCCTCTCTCCGTATAGTGACGGGGAGAGGGGCGCTGTCATCGCCGATTTCGCCAACCATCAGCGTCGTAAGAAGAGCGCCAGCGTCGCGGCGAGACCCCTTCTCCCCGTCACTATACGGGGAGAAGTGCCCGGCAGCGCGATGAGGGGCGGAGCTGACCTTGGCGATCAATGGCCTGATGCGATTGCTGATAGGCGCATCGCGGTTCTCCACGCCCTCGCCACACTGTTCCTCGGCATCTTCTTCCTCATCCTGCCGGCGCTTGCCGCGCACGCGATGGACATCCAACCGGTGACCTCGTCAAAGGGCGTCAATGCCTGGCTGGTCGAGGACCACTCCATTCCGATCATCGCCATCCGCTTCGTCTTCGATGGCGGCTCGACGCAGGATCCGGCGGGGCGGGAAGGGTTGGTCAATCTGATGACCGGCCTGTTCGACGAGGGCGCCGGCGACCTCGACAGCGAGGCCTTCCAGATCAAGCTTGACGATGCCGGCGCAGAGATGGGCTTCGAAGCGGCGCGCGACGGCACCTATGGCGCGATGCGGATGCTGGCCGAGCAGAAGGATGCGGCCTTCGACCTGCTCAGGCTGGCGGTCACCAGCCCGCGCTTCGACCAGGCGCCGATCGACCGCATCCGCGCCCAGATCCTGTCCGGCATCATCGCCAATGAGCGTGACCCCAACACCGTCGCGCAAACCAAATGGCTGCGCGCCATCTATGGCGACCATCCGTATTCCAGGCCCGACCAGGGCACCAAGGACAGCATTGCCACCGTCACGGCGGCGGATCTGGCGGCCTTCCACAAGGCCAATTTCGCCCTCAGCGGCCTGCATGTCGCGGTGGTCGGCGACATCGACGCCGCGACGCTGAAGCGGAAGCTCGATGAGGTCTTCGGCGATCTGCCGGAAAAGCAGGTGCTGCAACCGGTTGCCGATACCGAGCTGAAGCTCGGCCAGCAGCTCGAGGTCGACTACGACCTGCCGCAGACCTCGCTGCAGTTTGCCTACCCCGGTGTGAAGCGCGATGCGCCGGATTTCTTCCCCGCGGTGCTGATGAACCAGATTCTCGGCGGCGGCACCTTCACCTCGCGCCTCTATGACGAGGTGCGGGAAAAGCGCGGCCTGGCCTACTCCGTCGATTCCAACCTGGTCGACCACCAGCATTCCAATGCGCTGATCATCACCACGGCGACGCGTTCCGACCGCGCCGCCGAGACGCTCGCCATCGTCAAGGAGGTGGTCAAGAAGATGGCGCAGGAGGGGCCGACCGAGGCCGAGCTGGACGCGACCAAGAAATACATGGTCGGCTCCTATGCTATTAGCAATCTGGATTCTTCCAGCGCCATTGCCGCGACCCTGGTGGAATTGCAGCTCGACAATCTCGGCATCGACTACGTGCAGCGCCGCGCGGCGCTCATCAACGGCGTGACGCTCGATCAGGTCAAGGCAGCGGCGAAGAAGCTGCTGACGCCGGCGCCCGCGATCATGAGCATCGGGCCGAAGCTGGAGGCCAAATGACAGGTCCGACTTTCGGTATCGCCTTTGGCGGCGGCGGCGCGCGCGGCCTCGCCCATATCCACATCGTCGAGGCGCTGGATGAGCTCGGCATCATGCCCGTGGCCATCGCCGGCTCCTCGATCGGCGCCATCATGGGCGCCGGCATGGCCTCGGGCATGAGCGGCAAGGACATCGAGGACTACGCCCGCTCGATCCTCGGCCGCCGCGCCGAGGTGGCGGCGCGCATGTGGCGCTCGCGTCCCGGCACCATCGCCGAGGCGATGCAGGGCGGCATCCGCGTCAGCCAGTTCAACATAGAGCGCATCTTGAAGGCGTTCCTGCCGGAAGCCATCCCGGAAACCTTCGCCGAGCTGAAAATCCCGCTGAAGGTGACGGCGACGGACTATTTCGGTCACAAGCTGGCCGTCTTCGACGAGGGCGACCTGCATTCGGCGCTCGCCGCCTCGGCTGCCATTCCCGCCGTGTTCCGCCCGGTGACGCGCGACGACCGCGTGCTGATCGACGGCGGCATCTACAATCCGGTGCCGTTCGACCTCATCGAAGACGCCGCCGACATCATCATCGCGATCGACGTCGTCGGTGCGCCGAGCGAGGCCGAGCGCAAGCACCCGACCACCGTCGATCTGATGTACGGCGCCACGCAATTGATGATGCAGTCGATCATCGCCCACAAGCTGAACCAGCGCCCCCCCGACATACTGATCCGCCCGCCGGTGTCGAAATACCGCGTGCTCGATTTCATGAAGATCGACACGCTGCTTGCCGAGACGCACGAGGTCAAGGACGAACTGAAGCGCGAGGTGGAAAGAGTGGTCGAGGCGCGTGGCAAGGGCAAGCGGGGGAAGAAAGCAGGGTGAGCTGCCGATCTCCCCCCAAGGGGGAGATTACACCACCAGCGTCTCACACCTTCCCAGCCGCATATTCCAGCGCCACCACGCCATTGCTGAACTGTACGGTCGAGATCGGCTCCAACGCCACCGGCATATCGGACGGGAACAGCTTCTTGCCCTCGCCGACGGTGCCAGGGTAGCTGAGCAGCCTGACGCGATCGACCAGACCATGGCGCAGCAATTCCCGCGCGACGCTCAGGCTGCCATGCACATAGATGTTGCCGCCGCTGCCTTGCTTCAGCGCCCGAACCGCTTCCGGCAACGCACCCTTCAGCAACTCGGCCGGTTTCCAGTCGAGTGCCTTCGGGCTTGTCGACGCGACATATTTCGGCAGCGCATTGAACCGGTCGGCGAAGTCTCCGGTTTCCTTGGGCCAAGAGCCGGCAAAAATCTCGTAGGTCGTGCGCCCCAGAAGCATGGCCCCGCTGTCGGCAAGCTCGTCCTCCTTGAACCTTTGCATCTCATCGTTCCAGGTCACGCTGGGCAGCTTCTCGACCTCGGCGATGCCATCGATGCTGATGAACTCGGTGACAATAAGGTTTCTCATGGCGCTCTCCTTCTTCTGTCAAAGGACGAACCGCGTGAGCCTTTTGCGACCGCTCTGCGAAAAAAATGCGCTTTGTTGAGCAGCTGTCGGGCGCTGGCCCATTCGCGCTTAAAGGGGGGCGCTTCGGACACCATCGACAAACGCCAGAACGACCACACACGGAGCAACGCAGTAAACCAGTCTCGCTCTGCGGCCCGTCTTCGTCACAGCGTCGCTTGCGTCGAGATCGACGGTGATGTCCTCATAGCCCAGCACTTCGCCATCAAGCGGGTAGGCGGCCTTGTAGACAGCTTCCTTGGCGGCAAAAAGGATGCGACCGGCAAGATACGGGTCGGTTGCGTCGATCCGGTCAGCGGGGACTGCAACCAGCGCGAAGATGTCGTCGGGCAGGGGCAAAGCGGGCTCGATATCGATGCCGAGCGAGGCGACGTGGGAGAGCGGCGCGACGGCCGCCACGGCTATCTCGTCGTCGTGAGCCAGCGACCCCGTTACTCCATGAGGCCATACCGGTGCGCCGGAGGAGCCGCGGAGGATAGCGACGTCGTTCAAGCCCATATCCGCCAGCAACTCGTGCGCGATCCACCGCGCCGCGCCACTCGCCCGCCGCATCAGCGGCAGGCGTGACGGGATGGAGCGTGCTTCCTGCGGCAGCAAATGGTTCTCATCGCCTTCGCGGATCGTGCGGCATCCGATCCGAACGCCGGCCGGTGCCATGGCGGCCATCGCCGCCAGCAACTGCGCCGACAGGCTGGCACCGGCATCGAGCCGGCGCGTCATGGCTGTTCGCCCCGCAGAGCGAGGTCGGCGATCATTTCCCCGTCCTCGTCGGGCCCTTCTTCGACGAAACCGGCAGCGCGATAGAGGCGGCGTGCCGCTTCATTCCCAGGTTCGTAGCAGATCGAAACGTGGCTGATGTGGCCGAGCCGCATGATTTCATCCAGCACTTCGCGCAAAGCGGCCTTGCCGTAGCCTTGGCCCTGATGGACGCGACCGATCATGAAGCGGTAGATTCGCGCCTCGTCGTCGTCCTGCGGCGCCTCGTACATCAGGAAACCGACGACGCGATCCCCTGCCATGACGACGCGCGGCCGAGCGTCCCCGTCGGTTTCGGCTTCGTCCAGCGACTCCGCATTGCTGGCGACGAAATCCATCTGATCCGCAGCCAGTTCCAGAGCCGCGACCAGGGCCCGGTTGGCCGCAGCCAGCGAAACGAGACGGACGTCTGCGCCCATCAAGCCGTTGCCTTGACGCTATCCTCCGGCAGCGGCTCGACGAAGCGATGCAGCTTGGCCGGGTTGCCCCGCCAGATCGAGTTGGGCTCCAGCTCTTCGCCCTTCATCACGAAGGAGTCCGCGTCGACCATCGAGCCTTTGCCCATCACCACGCCGTAGTGGACAAAGGCGGAAGGCCCGAGCGTGCAGCCATCGCAGATGCGGATGAAATCGGACTTGAACGCGCCTTCTTCCAGCGAATGGGCCTGGATCACGCAGCCCTCGTTGAGCGTGACGTCGTCGCCGATCTCGACCAGCGAACGCTCGGTCAAATTGCTGCCGCCATCATAGACCCGGCTGCCGACCTTGACGCCGAGCAGGCGCAGGATCATCGGCCGGAACGGCGTGCCGGCGAACAGGCGCACGATGGGCGAATCCGCCAGCTTCCAGTGGCGCTCGTGGCGCCAGAAGGCGACGTCGTAGATGGTCGTCATCTGCGGCTTCAAGCCGCGGAAACCAAGACTTGCCCGCTCGACCAGAATGTAGAACGGAATGGTGATCGCCGAGGTCAAGATGACGGCGGCGAACAGCGCCACCTCCGCCCATTCCGTATAGTAGTTCAGCGCCCGGTCCCAGATCGCCAGCGTGACGAACAGCATGACCCATTGCGTTGCCAGGAACAGAAGAATGGTCACCAGGTTGTGGCGGTTCTTGAACGGGATGCGCCGGCGCCGGTCTGCCTCGTCGACGCCCGCGATAAGCTCCTTGTCGCGGTTCACCATGCGCGGGATTTCAAAGGCGGGCGAACCGAGAAGGCCGACATTCTCGCGCAACGGCCCGTCGATGGGGATCATCACCTTGGTGCCGAGCAGGACGTTGTCGCCCGTGCGCCCGTCCGGCGGATAATAGATGTTGTTGCCGAGATAGTTGCGCTCGCCGATGCGCGTCGGCTCGAGCCTGAAGGCCGAGGCGGACTTGTGCATGTTGATCATGAACAGCCCGTCCGACACCATGGTCTCGGTGCCGATCTCGCACAGAAGCGGGTTTTCGTGCTGCTGGTTGGAGCCGAAATTGGAACCGGTCTGCACCACTCTGTTGAGGTTCCAGCCGATGGCGCGCATGTAGTGCACGATCGCCGAGCTGTCGCCGGCCAGGAGCCCGAGCACGCGGGAATTGCTGGCGAATTCGGCGACGGTCTGCAGCCAGTAGCGGAAACCGTAAAGCGTGTAGGTGCGGCCCGGCTTCAAGATCAGGCTCGTCAGGCGCGGCACCAGCGTCGCTGCCAGGAAAGCCGCCGCGATATAGCCGAAAAGCGTGACCGTGGTGCCGATTGCGACAAGGCCGATCGTCTCCTGATAGTCGTCGCCGACATATTCCCAGTAGCTGTGGAACAGGAGCGGCAGCGGGGTGACGAGGCCAAACAGGCCGACCAGCTGCAGCGCTTCATAGAGGAAGCGCCGGACCTGGTAAGGATTGACATTGCGCACCTTGCAATAGTCCGCCGTGGTCGGCACCGCCGGCGATCCATGCCAGTGCTCGCCGTCGGGAATGCTTTGCCCGCGATGCAGCGAGGACGAATGGCCGAGCTGGGCGCCGTTGCCGATCCTGGTGTCGATGTCGAGCGTGGAGCCGACGCCGACGAAGGCATCGCGGCCGATGGTCAGCGGCCCGGTGTGGATATAACCGGACTGGGCCCTGAAGCCGAGGATCATCGATTCCTTGCGCAGGATGGTGTTGGCGCCGATGGAAATAAGATCCGTGCAGACGGGCACGGACTTCGATTCGATGACGGCGTTTTTCCCGAGTTTGGTGCCGAGCAGCTGCAGATAGAGGCTGTAGAGCGGGCTGCCGCGGAACAGCACGACGGGTGCGGTGCGGATCAACGTCTTGACCACCCAGAAGCGGAAGTAGCGCACGCCCCAGATCGGAAACGCCTCGGCCTTCCAGCGGCCGATGAGCACCCATTTCGCCAGGACTGCAAAGCCCGACATGCCGAAGAACACGGCGGCCGAGAGCGCCACGCACCGGATATAGAGCTGCAGCGGATCGTCGAGCGCGTCATACATCCAGTTGAGGCCGTCATTGATCGCCCAGAGGGCCACGTAGCTGTAGAGGCCGTAGAACGAAAGCTGCGCCGCGCCGCAGGTCCAGTAGGCGAAATTCGAGGCCCGGCGGGTGAGGACCGGCTCGTTGGTTGCCGTCGTCATCTCCTCCGCTACCCCCAGATGCAGCGCCAGGCGCGCCACTGTGGGATAGAGATAGATGTCGCGCATCGACGTCGTCGCCCATTCCTTCCTGGTGCGCACGCGCGCGCAGAAATGCGCCATCAGCAAGGAGTTGGCGCCGAGATCGTCGAAGAAGTGATCCTCGACCGACACCGCGCCGAATTTCAGCACCGTGGCCAGCGCTTCCGCCAGGAAACGCTCGTCCTCATTGGCGGGCGGCACCATCGTGCGATCGGCCGAAAGCCGGATGCTCGTCGGCTTCGGCAGCTGGCGCAGGTCTACCTTGTTGGAGACGGTCATCGGGATGGCAGGCAGTTCCTCCAGATAGGCGGGCACCATGTAGTCGGGCAGCCGCCGCTTCATCGTCTGGGCGAGATCCGCACGGGAAACCGCCGCTACGCCGGTTTTAAGCGCGTAATAGGCAACGAGTTCGACGCGGCCGGGCTCGATCTCCCAGGTGGTCACGGCGGCCTGGGCGATCTCGGGCTGGTCGAGCAGCACCGCCTCGATCTCGCCGAGTTCGATGCGATATCCGCGAATCTTCACCTGCGTGTCGATGCGCCCGGCATACTCGATCTCGCCGCTATCGTTGATCCGGCCAAGATCGCCGGTGCGGTAGATGCGCTGCGACGGGTTGTTCGGCAGGCCGACGAAATCGGCGATGAATTTCTGGTCGGTCAGGTCCGGCCGGTTCAGATAACCGACGGCGAGCCCGATGCCGGCAATGCCGATCTCGCCCAGTTCACCGGGCTCGGCAAGTTGCGGCAGCGAAGCGTCGAGAATGACGATCGAGTAAGTCGGCAACGGCGCGCCGATTGTGACGGGACGGTCCGGCGTCAGCGCCCCCATCGTTGCGGTGACGGTCGCCTCGGTCGGCCCGTAGGTGTTGAGGATCTGCCGGCCCGGCTTCGACCAGCGCACCACCAGATTGTGCGGGCAGGCCTCGCCGCCCACCAAAAGCGTGCGCAGGCTGGGAACGTCCGATGTCATCGATGACAACAATGTCGGGCTGCAGGCCATGCAGGTGATGTCATGGAGGCGCAGGAAATCCGCCAGTTCCTCGCCCACCAGCGGCATCTGGCCAGGTGCCGGCACCACCGTCGCGCCGGCGACGAACGGCACCCAGATCTCTTCGGAGGAAAAGTCGAAGGCAATGGTCATGCCCTGATACGCCCGGTCGCCCGGCCGGTAGCCGTAGGAGGCGGCCGCGACGTGTATGAAATTGACGAAGCTCTGGTGCGTGATGACCACGCCCTTGGGCTTGCCAGTGGTGCCCGAGGTATAGAGGATGTAGCAAATGTCGTCGGCCGCCTGCGGCTTCAGCGGCGCGGGCGACTGCGCGGAAATCTCGGCGGCGGCGCTGTCGATCAGCACATGCGGAACGGGCAGTTGACCGGCGCGCGACGCATAGGCGGCGATGGTGACGATCATGCTGACGGCGGCGTCTTCGATGATCAGCGCCATCCGCTCCTGCGGAAACGCGGTGGCCAGCGGCACGAAGGCAGCCCCCGCCTTCATCACCGCCAGCAACGCGACATAGGTTTCCGCCGATCGGTCGAGAATGAGCCCGACCCGGTGGCCCGGCCGCACGCCGTGCTTGATCAGCATGCGGGCGAACTGGTTGGCGCGGCTGTTCAGCTCCTGATAGGTCCACACGCGCCCTTCGGAGATCACCGCCGGCAGTGCGGCAAACGTTACGGCGAGCTGCTCGAACACCGTATCGAGCCGCTCACCCGGCTGCCGGGCAAAGTCGGCGCCCGTCAGGACCTGGCCGTTCCTTGTCGGGCCGCGAGCGATCCGTGCCAGCGCATCGATGCCTGGCAGGCCGCCGATCGGTGTTGCCGCGTGGCTGTCCAGTTCGGCGATATCGTAGTCCATGTCCATACTTTCTCGTCCTCGCCGGGCATCGCCCGGCTGTTCGTGCCGCCGCTGGAGGAGGCACTGCGCCGCCGCTGCGATTTTGTTGGTGGAGGGCTTCCAAAAAGGAAGTGCCCGGAATCCCGACGGGGAAGCTTATGCCACCCGATCTTTTCGCCGGTTTTTCCGAACTGTTGAATTTTGTTTCTGGAGTGTGTCTGGGCGGGGAGCTTGGCCGGCCGCTCGCTGCACCTTGCGGGGGAGGGCTTCAGCGTTGGTGGCAACCCGGAAACAGAATATGAGCGAACCTCATGCGGACGACGCCGGCGAGCTGTCTATCTTGGAGCGCTACGGCGACCCAGCAGCAGAGCGATGCCCAACGCCGGAAGCGTCGCCGCCGCGACGGCCAAGAAGACGAATTGCAGCCCGGTCGACGCGGCGACCAGGCCGAGCGCCGGACTGCCGAAGCCGAGCGCCACGTCGAGGAAGACGGTGTAGAGTCCCATGGCCAGGCCGCGGCTGCGCGACGGAAGACGGCTTACGGCCTCGGCGCCGAGACCGGGATAGACCAGCGAGTAGCCGAGGCCAGTCAGACCCGCTCCGATTGCGGCGACAACAGGCCCGGTCGCAAGCCAGATCAGCATCAGCCCTGCCGCCTCGACCACAACGAAGATCACAGCGACGCGTGCGCCTCCAAGCCTGTCGGGCAGGTGGCCGAAGCACAGCCTTGCCACAATCAGAGACGCAGCATAGGCCGTGAAAGGAAGCCATACCGGCTGCCAGCCCTGCTCGGCGAAGAGCAGGGCGCCGAAGCCCAGAATAGCACCATAGCCGAGGCTGCTGAAAGCAGCTCCGACGCCAGGAAGCCAGACCGCTTTCGCCACGCTCCTCCATGACTGCGGCACGCTGCCCGAGGCGGCGCTGGTGCCGCGCATCGGCAGGATGGCAAGCAGCGTCGCCAGCGGCAGGATGATCGTCGCGAGCGCGATCGCGGTGAAACCGCTCGCCGCATAAAGCGCAGATCCGACCGGCGCCCCCAGCGCGAGCGCCGCAAACATCGCCGTGCCCACCCAGGCTATGACTTTTCCGGAGTTCTGTCCGCCCGCAACGGAGAGGCCCCAGGCGACGCCGCCGGTGATGATGAAGCTCTCGGACGCGCCCAGCACCGCCCGTCCGGCGAACAGCGCCGATGCGGACGCTACCGGCCGGTCGAGCAATGCCAGCGAGCCGAGGTAAAATAGCCCGGCAAGGGCAGCGGCAACGAGGCCGACGACGACGGCGCGCTTGCCGCCGCGTCCATCGGCATAGTTTCCAGCCCCGATGCGCGACAGCATCGAGGCGACGAACTGGCTGCCCGTCACCAGCCCGACTGCGAAGGGGCCGAAGCCGAGCTGCTGGTGAAGATGCAGCGGCAGGACGGGTAGCGCCAGGCCGATCAGCAGGAAGCCGGCGAAGACAGCCGCCATGATCGGCACCAGTTCCGCGATGACGCCATTTCGGTCTGACATCCGCGCCATTTTGGCCATCGGCAGCCCAACTGTTCGGATCAGTAGCGTTCGTAGGTTACGCGCCAGCCTTCGGCCGGGTTGTCCGGCGTGAGGACCAGTTTGTTGTCCGAGACCTCGAATTTGCGTTTCATGCTCTTCCCGACAAGGTTGCGGACCAGGGAGGACTCGATTGTGATGACGAAGGTCTTGTCCTGGTCGTTGATGGCGACCGACCCGTAATAGGCTTCGTAGCCATTCGCCGTGTAAGGCGTGTCCTGCGCCTTGGGGTCGGGGTTCTGCGCCTGCACAGAGAGGGTGCCGGCCTCGGTGAAGATGACCTGGCCGGAATAGGACACGGGCTTCAGGTTTCCCTCGGAGCCGGCCTCGAGCGAAATCATGCGCCATGCGCCGATGATCGCGGATTCTTGCGAGAGAGCCGGCGTGGCGACCGAAAGGGCAAGCGCAAGGGCGGCAATCTTTAATCTCATAGTCATATGTCGTTGTTCCTTTTCTGAGTTGTGGGTGCGCACAGGCCGTCCGCCCGATCTTGCTCACACCGAAAGCATGACCTTGATGGCGCGACGCTCGTCCATGGCGCGATAGCCTTCAGCGACCTCGGCCAACGGCAGCTTGAGGTCGAAGACCTTGCCGGGCATGATCCGACCTTGCAGCACACGGTCCATCAGGTCGGGCAGGAAGCGGCGCACCGGCGCCGGGCCGCCCAGCATGCGTTTCTGGCCGAAGAATAGTTTTTGGCCGTCGAAGTTCACGCCGTGCGGCACGCCGACATAGCCGATGGTGCCGCCGGGGCGGGAGCAGGCCAGCGCCTGGTCGAAGGATTCTCCCGTGCCGACGCATTCCAGCACGGAGTCCGCGCCGACGCCCTTGGTGAGTTCCTTGATGAGGGCCACGCCTTCCTCGCCGCGCTCGGCGACGATGTCGGTCGCGCCAAACTCGCGGGCGAGCTTTTGGCGGCTGGCGTGCCGGCTCATGGCGATGATGCGCTCGGCGCCCATCTCCTTGGCCGCAAGCACGCCCATCAGGCCGACCGCACCGTCGCCGACCACCACCACCGTCGATCCTTCGCGGACCTCGGCTGCGTCGGCCGCATACCAGCCGGTGCCGAGCACATCGGACACCGCCAGCAGGTCAGGGATGAGGTCGGCCGGCGGCACCTCGGCGGTGGCGACCAGTGTGCCATCGGCCAAGGGTACGCGAGCGTAAGGCGCCTGCGCGCCCGACATGAACTCGCGCTGCACGCAAGACGACTGGAAGCCGAAGCGGCAATGCGGGCAGGTATTGTCCGAGAGGCAGAATGACCCGACGACGAACTGGCCGGGGCGGACCGTGCGCACCTCTGCGCCGACCTCGACGACGATGCCGCAATATTCGTGGCCCATATGCATAGGCCCGGCGACCGGCTGCAGCCCGCGATAGGGCCACAAGTCCGAGCCGCAGATGCAGCTTGCCGACAGCTTGATGATGGCGTCCGTCGGCCGCATGATTTTCGGATCGGCGATTTCCTCGCAGCGTATGTCGCCCGGTTTGTGAAGAACGGTTGCAAGCATGTTGGTTCCTTTCGAGGGGAGAAGATCAGGCGCCGTAGTCGGCGTCGCTGACATGTTCCAGCCAGTCCACGACCTTGCCGTCCTTGACCTCCTGGAGGGCAATGTGAGTCATGGCGGTCCGAGGCGACGCGCCGTGCCAGTGCTTTTCGCCGGGCGCGAACCAGACGACATCGCCCGGACGGATTTCCTCGACCGGGCCATCCTCGCGCTGCACGCGGCCGAGGCCGGAGACGACGATCAGCGTCTGGCCGAGCGGATGCGTGTGCCAGGCGGTGCGGGCGCCGGGCTCGAAGGTCACCTGTGCGCCTTGAACCCGCTCGGCGTCGAAGGGATTGAAGAGCGGATCGATCCGCACCGTTCCGGTGAACCAGTCAGGCGGTCCCTTGCCGGAAGGCCTGGTGCCGGCGCGAACAATGTCCATGGTGATCTCCTTTGCGTCCTTAAATGCGTTCGATGCGAAGCGGGAATTTGCCGCGAATGTGCAGGGCCCGCTCGCCCTCGTCGAAGCGGCCAAGCCTGATCAGCCCGGGATGGCGGTAGTCGGCGTAGAACATGGCCAGGTTGCCCCAGGGCATGAAATAGCACAGGTCATAGGGCTGCTCGTCGGCGAACGGACCGCTTCCCTCCTGCGTCAGCTTGCGCGGCAGATAGGCGATCTTCTCGTTGTGGGCGTAGTCCTCGATCTCGAGGTCGAGCGGCAGCATGGAGAAGAAGTCGCGCGCCGAGGGATTGTCGTAGAGCGTGGCGGTCATGGTGCGGCCGTTGAAAACCATCCTGATCTTCATTTCGGTGGGCTCCTGGCTGACGGGAGATTGGCTTTCCTGGCCGGCGGCTGTGCGAGGCAGGGCCGCCGCCGCGAGCGCGGCGCCGAGCAATGTCCGGCGGCTGAGCGGCGCATGTTCGTTCGTCACGGCAAAGACCTCCGGGCCATATGCGCTGCGGCAAGGGCGGCGAGCGCCGACCCGCAGAGCAACACCGCGCCCAGAGTGAACGGTCCCCACCAGCCGACCGTATCGAACAGCGTGCCGCCGATCGCGGCGCCGCCGGTGATGGCGAACTGGATGACGGCTACCTGCAACCCGCCGCCGGCCTCCGCGTCGTTCGGCAACGTTCGGCTGAGCCACGTGCCCCAACCGACCGGCGCGGCCATGCCGAACAAGCCCCAGGCAACGAGCAGCAGCGCTGTGGGACCCGGGAGTGCACCGAAGGCGATGAGCGCGGCGGCCAGCGCAGCCATGACCAGCGGGATGACTGTGAGGATGCTGAACAGACGCGTGCGCAAAAGCCGGCCGACGCACCATGTGCCGAGCACCCCGGCCAGCCCCATCGCCAGCAGGACCGCCGAGAGGGCGGCGATGTCGAGCCGGGTGACGTTCTCGAGGAAGGGCCGCAGATAGGTGAAGAGCGCGAACTGGCCCATGAACAGCATCATGATCGACGCCATGCCGGTGGCAACGGGAAGACGGCCGAGCAGCGCCAGCGGATTGCCGGCACGATTCCTGCGGCGCGGCGGCAGCGCCGGCAGGCTTGTCCACTGCCAGGCCAGCGCCAGGAGGCCAAACGGCACGACGAGGAAGAAAGCGCCGCGCCAGCCGACATAGGCGCCAAGGAAACTGCCCAGCGGCGCGGCGATGGTGGTCGCAATGGCATTGCCGGCGTTCAGCATGGCGAGACCCTTCGGAACCATGTCTTGCGGCACGAGGCGCATGACGATCGCGGTCGACATCGACCAGAACCCGCCGATCGCGATGCCGAGCAGCGCCCGGCCGACCATGAGCAACGCGTAGTTCGGCGCGAAGGTGACAGCCAGACCGGACACGATGAGGAGGAGGGTGAAGCCGGTCACGACCAGTCGGCGGTCGATGTGGCGCGTGAGGCCGGCGACCAGCAGGCTGGTCACCACGGCGAAAGCGCCCGAAATCGAGATCGCCTGTCCCGCCCGGCCCTCGGTGATGCCGAGATCGGCCGCTAGCGGCGACAGCAGGCTGACCGGCATGAATTCCGACGCGATGAGCACGAAAACACACAGCGCCATCGACAACACCGCGACCCATGCGGCGCGGTTTTCAACAAGCCTTGTGTCGTACGTGGTTTCCATGATTGGCATCCTGGCAAAGCGACCGGGACGGATCAGCGGCAAATCTCCGTCGCCAGAAGATATTGCAGGGGAACCCATTTAAGTAGACTAAGCAATCCGCATGGACTTATCTGCTCATGATATAAATGCCCGATGGGAGGTGCCCTATGCAGCGCGATGGCATGAAGGATCTGCTCTGGTTCGTGGCGGTCGCCAGGGAGCGCAGTTTCACCAGGGCGGCGGCAAAGCTGGGAACCTCGCAGTCGACCCTGAGTTCGACAATCAAGGAGCTTGAAGCTCGCCTTGGCGTCCGTCTGCTGACGCGTACGACGCGGAGCGTCTCTCCGACCGAGGCCGGCGAGCGACTATTCCAATCTCTTGTTCCCCGCTTCGAGGAAATCGAATCCGACCTCGCAAGCCTGGTGGCCTTTCGCGACAAGCCCTCCGGAACGGTCCGCATCACCCTGTCCGACCATGCGCTGCAGACGACCGTCTGGCCGAAGCTCCAGCCCTTGCTCAACGACAATCCAGACGTGCGGATCGAGCTCTACAGCGACAACGGCATGAAGAATATTGTGGAGGAGCGCTTCGATGCAGGCGTGCGGCTTGGCGAGAGCATCGACCGGGATATGATCGCAGTGCGCATCGGGCCGGATTGGAGGCTCGTGGCCGTGGCTTCGCCGGACTACTTTTCCCGCCATCCGGTTCCGACCGCGCCCCAGGACCTGGTCGATCATGACTGCATCAATATGCGGCAGGCGACGTTCGGCGGATTATATGCCTGGGAATTCGCCAGGGATGGCCGCGACCTTCGTGTGCGGGTGGAAGGCCAACTCACCTTCAATTCGTCCATTCCCATGATCGAGGCTGCGACAGGCGGTTTCGGGATCGCCTATGTCCCGGAAAACCTCGTCAGCCACCACATCGCCGATGGACGTCTCAGGCTCGTGCTTGACGACTGGAGCCCGCCATTTGCCGGCTATCACCTCTACTATCCAAGCAGGCGACAGCTCTCCCCCGCAATGGCGGTGATCATCGACGCGCTCCGCCATCGCATCTGACCGCAGGGACTGTTTGGATCATGAAGCTGAGCGTGGTGAATGGCAGGTTCTGCCCCCAAGTTCTTTGACTTCGACGCTGCGGAAGGCTGCTTTGCGCCCATGTCGGCCGTTAAAGTTGACTTGTGCCACCACCTGACAGCGGACATTACCGGCGACCGCGCTTGAGGGCGTAGTTGCGCCTGGAACGGACCTGCCCTCAACCAACTCATTTTCTGGGCATCATATTCAGGGTCAATGCTTCACTCCCTCGTGGCCTGCTGATATTCGAGCCCCAGTCGCGGTTATTTGGGCCACCATCCGATTGACAAGCGCGATATAACGGGGATGAGCGCGGAGCGAGTCGAGGTCGCTATCTCGACGCATCCAAGGCACGCGCAAAACGAGGTAAGCATGTGATGCAGTTAGCTGACGTTCAAGGCAATCGATAGCCTGCTCCGTCTTGCCCAGCTTCGCATAAAAACAGCCTAAGTTGTACTGAACCGGAATGTTGTCTCCGGCGAACATTTCCCCACGAGAGGCCCACGACAGCGCGCGTTCAATCTCGCCAATTTCTGCCAGCATTGCGGCACCGTAACATAGCGCGGTGGCATTGTCGGGATGCGCTTTGACTTCCTTTTCCACTCGCAGCACACCTTGCCTTGCTGCTTCCTTGGCGTCGTCGCTGCGGCCGAGTGAAACATTGACCATCCCTAGATTGGTCCAGACCCGATAGTCATCGGGTGACAACGATACAGCACGCTGGTACAGACCGGCAGCTTTCTCGTATTGACCTTGAATGAAACAATTCCGGCCGTAAGCGAAATAGGTATCGGAAGAGCTAGCGTCTAATTCTAAAGCTCGCTCGAACTCGACTTCCGCCTCGGCATACCGGCCATTTACGAACAAGGCCCCGCCACGTGATGCATGGGCGTCGGCGAGACCTGGCTCAAGTTCCAGCGCCCGTGAGCTGTTGGAAAGGACTGCCTCGAAGCTGGCGTCGGGATCGTTGCAAGTTAACAGAAGCCACTCACAATCAGCCAAAGCGGCATAAGCGCGCGCATAATTTGGGTCAACTTCAACAGCTCTAGCAAACAGTCGCTGCGCTGTTTTGATAAACTTCGTCTCGACTCCCCTGTTGAGGAACGACCTGCCCATCAACAGCGTCTCGTAAGCCTCTGGGTTGTCGGTCGAGCGGTTTGTAATAGTCTCCAGTTCTTCGGGCAACAGCTTCACTTTGAGGACATCGACTATGGTCTTGGAAATCTCGTCCTGCAGTTTGAAGATATCGTCCAGCGTCCGGTCATATCGCTCGGCCCAGGTATGGTCACCGCCAAGACCATTGATTAGCTGAGCCGTGATGCGCACCCGTCCTCCAGCCTTGCGTACGCTTCCCTCCAGGACGTAGGCAACATTCAGCTTCTTCGCCACTTCCTCGATTAATACCGCCTTGCCCTTGAAGGTAAAGACGGTATTACGCGCGACCACGGAGAGCCCGGACACCTTCGAAAGGTCGGTGATAATGTCCTCGGTGATGCCGTCGGAAAAGTACTCCTGCTCAGGATCGCCGCTCATGTTGACAAAGGGCAGAACCGCGATCGATGGTTTATCCTGGAGTTGATGCACCGGTTGCACCGCGTGTTTGCCGGTCCCGCCTGTTCCGGCGCGGTAAACCTGCACCGGCTTTGCGATATTCTTGAGCGCGTGCTCGCCGAGATCGTCGAACGCCAATGTCAGCTTACCGGTGACATGATCGTGCACGGTGGCGGAGACGTAGATGCCCCCGGGCTCAGCCAGACCCTCCAGCCGGGCTGCCACGTTGACACCGTCGCCATAGAGATCGCTGCCCTCTACGATGACGTCGCCCAGATTGATGCCGATACGCAGGACGATGCGGTAGGCCTCGGCCACGCTCTCGTTGGCCCCGGTAAAACCCTTCTGCAGTTCGACGGCGCATTGGACGGCATCAACCGCACTGCCAAATTCCACCAGCACACCGTCGCCCATCACCTTGACCACGCGGCCGTGGTACTGGGCAACCAATGGAACCAGAACATCGCGCCGCCGCGCTTTGAGAGCGGCCAGTGTGCCAGCCTCGTCGTGCTCCATGAGGCGCGAAAAGCCAACGACATCAGCAGCTAGAATCGCGGCAAGGCGGCGTTGGGCTCGAATCTCGGCCATGTGGGTTGAATACTTTCAGAAACCCGGCATCTGGGATTGTATTGGTCATCTGGCCTGGAGTCTATCCGGCCGACTTCCGAGATGGGTCAGAGGGCGTCGATGCATGGCGGCGCCTGAACGTCCGCTTCTCACATTCCAAGCCTCCAAGCCGCAAGTCCGCTTCCGGCCCCAAAAGGCGACATCAGAATATCTGCTCAACAATCACCCTTCTGCGCGACGCGGTCATGAAGAAGAACCTCGTCGATCGCGCGTCTCCACTCCCCACACCCACTTGCCATACCCAAATTCTCATCCTAATCTCCTCTGAGAAAACCTTTTCCCAAACCCCGCCGCAACCGCCGATGTCCACCTCGACAGGTAACGAGCCGTAAGAGAAAACCTTTTCCCAATCCGAGACTTATTCCCGACCAATGCCCTCCGACGCCTCGCCAACGCCCGCCAAACAACCCGTCACCCTGCGTGAAGTCGCGGCGATGGCTGGTGTCAGTGTGGCCACGGCCTCGAAGGCGCTGAACGGGCAGGGGCGGATGACGGCCGAGACGCGGCAGCGCATTCGCGAGACGGCGCAGCGGCTCGGTTTTCGCCCCAACAGCCTGGCGCAGAGCCTGCTGCGGCGGCGTTCCTTTACTGTCGGCCTGTTGACCAACGATACGTACGGCCGCTTTTCGCTGCCGGTCATGTCGGGCATTTCGGATGCGCTGGTCGATGCCGGCGTCTCGGTGTTCATGTGCAATGTCGAGGACGATCCGCGGCTGGCGCAGCTGCATGTCGAGGCGATGCTGGACAAGCGCATCGACGGCATCATCGCCAGCGGCAAGCGCATCGACCGCCATTTGCCGGTCGACCTCGCCAATCTCGGCGTGCCGGTGATCTACGCCTTCAGCCAGCCCGATCCCGATGCCATCGCCTTCGTCTCCGACGACGCCGGCGGGGCACGGCTGGCGGTCGAGCATTTTTGCCGCCTCGGGCGCCGCCGCATCGCCCATGTCAGCGGTCCCGCCAGCTTTGCCGTGGTGAATGAGCGGGCGCAGGCTTTTCGCGATGTGCTGGCCGCGCACGGCCTGCCTGTGAGCGAGCCCTTGCTCGGTTCGTGGTCGGAAGCCTGGGGGCATGAAGCCGTCGGAAAGCTGTTCGACGGCCCAACGCTCTTCAACAACAAGGGAGAGAAACCCGATGCCGTGTTCTGCGGCAACGACCAGATCGCGCGCGGCGTCATCGATGCGCTGCGCGAGCGCGGCTTAGGCGTGCCTGATGATGTCGGCGTCATCGGCTTCGACAATTGGGAGATCGTGGCCGAGGCGACCCGCCCGTCGCTGACCTCGGTCGACATGAACCTGGCAGCGCTCGGCCGCGAGGCCGGCCTCACACTGCTTTCGCTCGTCGGCGGCCAACCCGCCGCGCCGGGCATTCGAAAACTGCCGTGCCGGCTGGTGGTGCGTCAGTCATGCGGCCGTCCGCCGGACGGCTAGGAGAACGCGCGGCGCGATCCAAGAGCGCCGCAACAGGGAGGAGGAGAAAAACCATGAGGAGGAAAACCATGAAGACCAAGATTACCGGGTTCGCGCTCGCCGCGAGCATCATTGCCTTGCCTGCAATGGCCGCCGACACCGCCAATATCTGGGTTCGCGCCGACGGCTCGAACTTCATGCCGCGCATCGTCGACGCCTTCAACAAGGGCCATGAGAACCAGGTCAAGCTGGACATCATTCCCAATGCGGAGATCATTCCGAAATATGGCGCCGCCGCCGCCGGCGGCACGGCGCCCGACGCGCTGTCGCTCGACCTGATCTACACGCCATCCTTTGCCGCCGCCGGCCAGCTCGAAGACATCACCGACTGGGCGAAATCGCTGCCCTATTTCGCCAGCCTGTCGCCGGCGCATGTCAAGACCGGCACCTACAAGGACCACATTTACGGGCTGCCGTTCTCGGCCGACGCCTCGGTGCTGATCTGGAACAAGAAGCTGTTCAAGCAGGCGGGGCTCGATCCCGACAAGGGGCCGGCCAACTGGGCCGAGATCGAGGCCGATGCCGAAAAGGTCAACGCGCTCGGCGGCGACATCAAGGGCTTTTATTTCTCCGGCAATTGCGGCGGCTGCAACATCTTCACCTTCACGCCGCTGGTGTGGGCATCGGGCGGCGACATCCTCTCCGAGGACGGCTCGAAGGCGACGCTGGACAGCCCGCAACTGCGTGGCGCCATCGACCTCTACCGCTCTATGGTCAAGAAGGATCTGGTGCCGGCCGGCGCGCAGACCGACACCGGCGCCAATTTCTTTGCCGCCTTCGCCACCGGCAATATCGGCATTTCGCCGTCCGGCGCCTTCGCCATCGGCGCACTCAACACGCAGTATCCGGATATCGACTATGGCGTCACCTTCCTGCCGGGCAAGGACAGCGGCTGGTCGTCGTTTGCCGGCGGCGACAATTTCGTCGTCACCAAGGGCACCAAGAAGCTCGCCGTGGTGAAGGAGTTTCTCGACTTCGCCTATTCGCTCGAAGGCCAGACCATCCTGGCCAAATACGGCAGCCTGCCGGTGCGCGGCGACATCGCCAAGGAGGCGCTGAAAGATCTCGATCCGCGCTACCAGATCGCCGCCGAAGCCATGGCCAAGGGCCGCACGCCCTATTCCGTGGTGTTCAACGACCTGATCAACTCGGCCAACGGTCCGTGGACGCAGATGATCAACGAGGTCGTCTTCGGCGACGACGTCGACGGCGCCATCGCCAATGCACAAGAGACCATGCAGTCGATCATCGACCAGGCGCAGAAATAAGGACTGGCCGGCGGCGAGGGCGGTGCAACGCCCTTGCCGTCGCGGGTCCTGATCCGGCCGCCCGGTCCGTCTCCCTGGACGGGCGGCCGGCGCTCCTTACCCTCCCCCTTGTGGGGAGGGTCGCTGCGAAGCAGCGGGGTGGGGGAGGTGTGTCCCACCGCCCTACGAGATCCAACGGAAGAGCAGCATGACCTCTGGCATTCTCAATCATCGCACCGACGCCCTACCTCTCCCTTGCGGGGAGGTCGGACCGCAGGTCCGGGTGGGAGGCCGGCGCCGCACCCCCACCCCGCTGCTGCGCAGCGACCCTCCCCACAAGGGGGAGGGTAAATGACCATCACCACCACCACCCCGCCACGCGCCAGAAAACTGGTCGGTGCCGGCCGCCGGCAGTGGATCGGCCTGCTCTATGTCACGCCGGCCGTGGCGCTGGTCGTCGTATTCTTCATCATCCCGCTCGGCATGACGGCCTGGATGTCGCTGCACAACTGGCCGCTGATGGGCGAGCATTTTTACATCGGTTTCGACAATTACCGGGCGATCCTGCGCGACAACCGTTTTTGGAACGCGCTGAGCTTCACCGCCTACTACACCGTGATCGTCACCATCGTGATCTTCGCCGTCGCCTTTCCGCTGGCGCTGTTCATCGAAAAGCCCAGGCGGCTGACCGGCTTTTACCGGACATCCTTCTTCATGCCGGCGGTCGTCGGCTTCGCCTCGGCCAGCCTGCTGTGGTCGT
Organism: Mesorhizobium sp. M1004; assembly: GCF_040318795.1. Taxonomy (NCBI): domain Bacteria; kingdom Pseudomonadati; phylum Pseudomonadota; class Alphaproteobacteria; order Hyphomicrobiales; family Phyllobacteriaceae; genus Mesorhizobium; species Mesorhizobium sp. M1004. Next base: position 134,820 of record NZ_JAMYNB010000006.1, on the reverse strand, counting down.
GGCTGCTCAATGTCGATTCCGGCCTGTTCAGCCCTGCCGCCTACGACCTCGGCCTGACGGCGAAAAAGTTCAACCTGCTGGCGACCTTCCAGCCGGCCTTCTGGTCGATCATCGCCATGGTCGTCTGGAAGGTGGCGGGCTTCACCATGATCATCCTGATGACCGGCCTGCAGTCGATCCCGACCGATCTGCAGGAAGCCGCGATGATCGACGGGGCAGGGCCGTTCGCGCGCTTTCGCGCCATCACCCTGCCGCTGATGCGCCGCACGCTGGCGCTGGCGCTGATCCTGTCGATCGCCGGCTCGATCCTCGCCTTCGACCAGTTCTACATCATCCTGCGCGGCGGCCCGCGCAACCAGACGCTGACCGCCGTCTACTGGATCTTCAACCAGTCCTTCGTCTCGTTCAAGCTCGGCTATGGCGCCGCTTTGTCGATGATACTGCTCGCCATCCTGGTGGCGCTCAGCCTGGTTCAGCTGTGGCTGCTGCGCAAGCCGGAGGGCATCGACTGATGGCGCAGGCAAGAAGCCGCAGCAGCCGCCTCTGGCTCAGGATCGCCGAGCATTCGACCGGCATGATCGCCTCAGTGCTGTTCATCGCGCCGATCGTCTGGGCCGTGCTGTCGACCTTCAAGCCGGCGCAGGAGGCGCGCCAGCCGCCGCTGCCGCCGTGGCCGACGACCGGCTTCTCGGTCGAGAACTATCGCACGCTCGACACCTTTGGCGACGGCCTCTGGCTGCCGGCGCAAAACAGCCTCTATGTCGCCTCGATGACGGTGATCCTGTCGGTCGTCGTCAGCGTGCTGGCCGGCTATGGCTTTTCGCGCTTCCGCTTTCCGATGAAGGATGTGCTCTTCATCGTCATCCTGTCGACGATCATGATCCCCTTCCAGTCCATCCTGACGCCGATCTTCCTGGTGCTGACCAAGGTCGGCCTGCACAACACGCTGACCGGGCTGGTCCTGGTCTACACCACGCTGCAATTGCCGTTCTCGATCTTCATGATGCGTAACGCCTTCGACGCGGTGCCGCGCGAGATCGAGGAAGCCGCGCGCATGGACGGCGCCAACAACGTCACCATGCTGCTCAAGGTGATGCTGCCGCTGGTCTGGCCGGGCATCGTCACCATCGCGCTGTTTGCCTTTCTCGGCGCCTGGAACGAATTCCTGGCCGCACTCGTGCTGATGACCGATCAGTCCAAATTCACGCTGCCGATCATGATGACCGCACTTCAGTCCGGCCGCTTCGGCGCCATCGACTGGGGCGCGGTGCAGGCGGGCGTCACCGTGATGATGGTGCCGTGCCTGGTGCTCTTCCTGCTGCTGCAGCGCTTCTACATCCGCGGCCTGATGGCCGGCGCGGTGAAATGACCCGCCGTGAAATGACCAATACCCAACGGAGTGACACGATGACCGCCAAACCAACCGCCAAGCCCGGCAAACTCGCCTTCCGCCCACTGCCGGTGCCGCAGGTCGATGTCCGCGGCTTCTGGGGCGACCGTGTCGATGCCGTGGCGTCGCGCACCGCCGACATCCTCTACGAGCGCTGCGTCGAGGCGCGCATGCTGGAGCAGATCGACCCGGACCGGCCCTCGCCGGGCGTCGTCATTCCGTTCCATTCGCCGTCGCCCGACGAGGCTGCCAGCCCCGGCTTCACCGGCTCGACGGTGACGACGCAGATGTTCTGGGACTCCGATTGGGGCAAGACCATCGAGACCGCGGCCTATTCGCTCTACCGGCGCAAGAATGCGGCACTCGAGACGAAGATCGATGCCGTCATCGACCTCTACGGCAGACTGCAGCAGGAAGACGGTTATCTCTCCAGCTGGTACCAGCGCATCCAGCCCGGCAAGCGCTGGACCAATCTGCGCGATTGCCACGAGCTCTATTGCGCCGGCCATCTGATCGAAGGCGCGGTCGCCTACTACCAGGCCACCGGCAAGCGCAAGCTGCTGGATATCATGTGCCGCTATGTCGACCATATCGCCGACACCTTCGGCCCGGAGCCGGGCAAGAAGAAGGGCTATTGCGGCCATGAGGAGATCGAGCTGGCGCTGGTCAAGCTGGCGCGGGCGACCGGCGAGCAGAAATACATGGACCTGGCCAGGTATTTCATCGACCAGCGGGGGCAGCAGCCGCATTATTTCGACGAGGAGGCGCGTGCGCGCGGCGCCGACCCGAAGGCCTATCATTTCAAGACCTATGAGTACAACCAGTCGCACAAGCCGGTGCGCGAGCAGGACAAGGTCGTCGGCCATGCGGTCAGGGCGATGTACCTCTATTCCGGCATGGCCGACATCGCCACCGAATATGGCGACGATACGCTCAGGGTAGCGCTCGACCGTCTGTGGAACGATCTCACCACCAAGAACCTCTATGTCACCGGCGGCCTCGGGCCATCGGCGCACAATGAGGGTTTTACCAGCGACTACGACCTGCCCAACGAAACCGCCTATGCCGAGACCTGTGCCTCGGTCGGCCTCGTGTTCTGGGCCAGCCGCATGCTCGGCATGGGTCCCAACGCCCGCTACGCCGACATGATGGAGCGGGCACTCTACAACGGCTCGATCTCCGGCCTGTCGCTCGACGGCTCGCTGTTCTTCTACGAGAACCCGCTGGAGAGCCGGGGCAGGCACAATCGCTGGAAATGGCATCGCTGCCCCTGTTGCCCGCCCAATATCGGCCGCATGGTCGCCTCCATCGGCAGCTATTTCTACTCCCTGTCGGATGATGCGCTGGCCGTTCATCTCTACGGCGACAGCACCGCGCGCTTCGATATATCGAACCGGGCGGTCAGTCTGATTCAGACCAGCAATTATCCTTGGGATGGCGCGGTCTCGATCCGGATCGAAGCCGAAGCGCCGGTCGAGTTCACCTTGCACCTGCGCGTCCCCTCCTGGTGCGGCAAGGCGGCGCTCAAGATCAACGGCGCCGCGGTCGATCTGGACGGCATCACCAGCGACGGCTATGCCGCGATCCGGCGCGAGTGGCGCCAGGGCGACCGGGTCGAACTCGATCTCGAAATGTCGATCGCTCGTCTGTTCGCCAATCCGGAGGTGCGTCAGGACATCGGCCGCGTCGCACTTGCGCGCGGTCCGCTGATCTATTGCGTCGAGGAGACCGACAATGCCGGCCAGTTGCATCGGATCGCTCTGCCGCGAACGGCAAAAATCCAGGCGCATGCCGAGCCGAACCTGCTCGGCGGCATCGTCACGCTTTCGGCACTTGCCAGCAAGGAAGCTCAGGAAAACTGGCAAACCGGGCTCTATCGCACCGATCCGCCGGCGGTGAGCGAGACGAAAATCACCGCCGTCCCGTACTTTGCCTGGGACAACCGCGAACCCGGAGAGATGCTGGTCTGGCTGCGGGACGGATGAGTTACAGGCTGACGAACGCCGTCAGCGGCAAATGATCCGACGCAACCCGCGACAGCGGCGTGTCATGGGCTTCCACCGACGAGACCATGCCGTGCCGGTTGGCCATGATCCGGTCGAGCGCCAGCACCGGCAGGCCTGAGGGAAAAGTCGGCACCGCCGCCGGCGTGAAACCAAAGGTGGCGTGCAGCGTCTTGAGCGCCGAGCGGTTGCCCAGCCGCCATTCGTTGAGGTCGCCGAGCAGCAAGGTCGGCCTTTCATCCTGGTTGCTCATGATGTCGAGCACGACGCGGGCCTGCTCCGAACGCGAGCGGCGCAACAGGCCGAGATGCGCGGCAATGACGCGCAGAGTGCGCGTTTCGTCGAGGTCGATCTCGGCAACCAGCGCGCCGCGGGGCTCCAGTCCCGGAAGCTTGATCTGATGGACGTCGCGCACCGTGCCGCGCTTGAACAAAAGCACGTTGCCGCGCCAGCCATGGCCCTTGCCGCTTCCGGAAACCGGCACCGGCACAAGCCCGGTTTCGTGTTCGATCCGGGCAAGATCGAGCAGCCCGGCGCGATCGCCGAAGCGGTTGTCGGCCTCCTGCAGCGCGATGACGTCGGGGCCGATCTCGCGGATGACGCGGGCGGTGCGTTCGGGGTCGAACCTGCGGTCGGTGCCGATGCATTTGTGGACGTTGTAGGAGGCGACCACCATCTGGGCGCCTTCAATGTGCTTGCGCGGCGTCGCGTTCGCCTTGCGCGCTTTCCTGCCGCGGATCGACAGGAGCACTGTTTCAGGAAGGCTGCGTCCGTTTATGTCCATAGGCCTGCGTTCAATCTGTCCTGATTCTAAAGATAGGGCGATCCCAGCCATAACAACCGGTCAAAAACCCGGATGACAAATGGCCGCGCTCTTAGGGTTGCGAGTGTGACGGGTTTGGCGGAAGCGATTGCCGCTCCGATGCGCCCCTCGATCTCGGCGGCAAAGCCGGTATCCAGCACCTCCAGGTCGATTTCGAAATTCAGCCGCAGCGACCGGGCGTCGAGGTTGGAGGAGCCGACATAGGCCCAGACGCCATCGACCGACAACAGCTTCGAATGGTCGAACGACCCCTCATGCCGCCAGACGCGGCAATAGTGCTTCAGCACTTGGTCGTACTGCGCCGTCATGGCGCGGCCGACCAGGAAGAGATTGTTGACCGCGGGCACGACGATGTCGATCTCGACGCCGCGCCGGGCCGCCGTGACCAGCGCGCTGACAAATTCCCGGTCCGGCAGGAAATAGGGCGACATGATGCGGATCGATTTGCGGGCGACGGAAAATGCCCCCGTCAGCAATTTGTGGTTGGTTTCGATGCTGGCGTCCGGCCCCGACGCCACCGCCCGCACCAGGATCGGCTGACCGGGAGGCGGCGAGGGCTTTGCCACGTGCCAGACCTCGTCCTTGAGGGCCTCGTTGCCGGCAAAACGCCAGTCCTCGGCGGCAACCGCGAACAGGTCGGCCACGACCGGCCCCGTGACCTGGAAATGCGTATCCGCCGAGCTGGCAGTGCCAGCGAATTCAGCCGAGAACCCCTTGCGGATGTTCATGCCTCCCGTGAACGCCACCACACCGTCGACGATCAGGATTTTCCTGTGCGTCCTCAAATTCGCATAGGGAAGTCTTAGGCCCATGACGATGTTGCCGTTGAACAGATCGACGGTGACGCCGGCTTCCCGGAGTGTCCCAAGGATGCTGGGCACGGAATAGCGCACGCCGACCGCATCGATCAGCACGCGAACCGTCACACCGCGCCGGACCGCGCCGGCCAGCGATTCCACAAAACGTCGTCCGATCTCGTCATTGTCGAAGATGTAGGTCTCGAGCAGGATGCTGCGCCGTGCGCCGTCGATCGCCCCGCACATTGCCGCATAGGCTTCGTCGCCGGTCCTCAGGATGGTGATTGCATTTCCCGAAAGCAGGCCGCGCCGCGCCACCCTGTCGCCTAGCGTCTTCAGGCCGGCAAAGCGCTGGCCGAATTCGGCTGAGATGAGTGTTTCGAGCGCAATGTCGTGGTCGTGTTTGGCTGTCTCGGCTTCACCGGCGACGGGCCGCATGGCGCTGATCGTGGCGCGGCGGATGCGGTTGATGCCGGCAATGGCATAGATGATCGCGCCAAGGAATGGCGACAAGATCATCACGCCGACCCAGCCGGTGGCGGCGCGCACGTCTTCCTTGGTCATGATTGCGTGGACGATGCCGATGGCGGCCATCAGCATCGGAATGATCACAAGGATCAGAGGCCAGTAGGTCACAAAGGTCTGCCACATCGGCAGGACTATCGAGCCAGCGGCCGCAGAAGGCAATGCAACGGATCAACCAGGACGGAGGCGCTCGCGCCTCAGTCCTTCGCCCGCTCCACATAAGCGCCATCGGCCGTCATCACCACCACGCGGGTGCCCGGCGCGATGTGTGGCGGCACCAGCGTGCGCACGCCGTTCGAAAGCACGGCCGGCTTGTAGGACGAAGACGCCGTCTGGCCTTTGGTCGTCGGCTCCGTCTCGATCACTTCGAAAGTAGCGCGCTGCGGCAGCACCAGGGCTATGGCGATGCCGTTGAACTGCGAAATCTGCACCGCCATGCCTTCGAGCAGGTAGGGCGCCATGTCGCCGACCACGCTTTCCGGCACCGCGACCTGGTCGTAGCTTTCCGGGTTCATGAAGTGATACCCCTCGGCGTCGGCGTAGAGGAAGGTGTGCTCGCGCTCCTCGACATAGGCGCGCTCGACCTGCTCGGTGGTGCGGTAGCGCTCCGAAACCTTCACCCCGTCGGAGATGCGGCGCATGTCGAGCTGGGTGACCGGCGTACCCTTGCCAGGGTGGATGTTTTCGGCAAAGAGGATCACGTAAAGCTTGCCGTCCTTGTCGACGACATTGCCTTTACGGAGCGAACTGGCGATGACCTTCACCACGGTTTTCAATCCTAGACTTCGTTGGCCTGAAACGATCGTTCGGCGCAAATCGGCTGCGAGAGCCGTCGCCGTAGCGCATCTTGGCCCGAACCGCCAGCCCTGTCAGCAATTCCGTTGCCCGGCAAACCCATGACTGGCGCTTCGCCCTGGTGGACGCCGGATGTTCACGCCGACCGCCGGCCGCGGCTGATGGCCCGCAACGCCATAGCTGCCGCAATGCGCGGCTGGTTTGGCGAGCGGGACTTCATCGAGGTCGAGACGGCGGCATTGCAGATTTCGCCCGGCAACGAGGCGCATCTCTCAGCCTTCGCCACCGAGGCGATCGGCGCCGACGGCGCGCGCCGGCCTCTTTATCTCCACACCTCGCCGGAGTTCGCCTGCAAGAAGCTGCTGGCCGCCGGTGAGCGGCGCATCTTCAGCCTGGGCGCCGTCTGGCGCAACCGCGAGCGCGGCCCCTTGCACCATCCCGAATTCACCATGCTGGAATGGTATCGGGTCGGCGAAACCTATGACAGCCTGATGGCCGATTGCGCCGAACTGCTGAAGCTGGCAGCCGAGCGGGCCGGCGCCAAAACCTTCCGCTTTCGCGGCCGCGAGGCCGATCCGTTCGCCGAACCGGAACGCGTGAGTGTGGCGGAAGCTTTTGCGCGTTACGCCGGCATCGATCTTCTTGCCACCGTTTCTGCCGATGGCGGCACAGACCGCGCCGCACTCCATGATGCTCTGGTCAAGGCCGGCCTGCGCACGGCCGACGATGACAACTGGGCCGATTTGTTCAGCCGGGTAATGGTCGAGAAGGTCGAACCGGTGCTGGGGCAGGGGCAGGCCACCATCTTGTACGGCTATCCGATCTCGGAAGCGGCGCTCGCCCGGCCGAGCGCGGAGGACCAGCGCGTGGCCGAGCGCTTCGAGCTCTATTGCTGCGGCGTCGAGCTCGCCAATGCTTTTGGCGAACTGACCGATCCGGCCGAGCAGCGCCGGCGCTTTGCCGCCGAGATGGACGAGAAGGAGCGCGTCTATGGCGAGCGCTATCCGCTGGATGAGGATTTTCTCGCCGCCCTCGCCATCATGCCGCAAGCCAGCGGCTCGGCGCTTGGCTTCGATCGGCTGGTGATGCTGGCAACGGGCGCGACCAAGATCGATGACGTGATATGGACGCCGGCCGCCACTCCTTGACGGAAATCGGCCTCGGTTAAACTCACAAACCGGTCAAGCCGCGCGTCTCTGGCGGCCGCCGCCGCGGATAGCTTTCGCGCTCCGCTCGGGCGCTATGCCGCAGCGGGACAATTGTCCGTGCGCCATTGCACAAGCCGCATTGGGACAATAGATGGTGCAACAGCCGCTACCGCCCGGCGCGGCTTCAGCCAGGACCACGCGCATGACCGATACATCAGAGGCAGCGAAATTGACCGACCGCGTCGCGGCACTGGTCGAGGCTGCCAAGCGGGCCGGCGCCGACGCCGCCGACGCGGTTGCCGTGCGCGGCCGCTCGATCGGCGTGTCGGTGCGGCTGGGCAAGGTCGAGAACACTGAGGCGTCCGAGGGCGACGATGTCTCGCTGCGCGTCTTCGTCGGCAACCGGGTGGCGAGCGTCTCGGCGACGGCGGCATCGGACCCCAGGGCATTGGCCGAGCGCGCCGTGGCCATGGCCAAAGTCTCGCCCGAGGACCCCTATCAGGGTCTCGCCGATCCGGCTTTGCTGGTCGGCAAGGTGCGCGACCTCGATCTGTTCGACGCCACCGAGGTTTCGGCCGATCAGTTGAAGGAAGCGGCCCTTGCCGCCGAGGAAGCAGCCCTTGCGGTCAAGGGCGTTACCAATTCGGCCGGCAGCGGCGCCAGCGCAGGCCTCGGCGGGCTGGTGCTTGCCACGTCGAGCGGCTTCGTCGGCCACTATGTCGCGTCGCGCTTTTCGCGTTCGGCCAGCGTGATTGCGGGTGAAGGCACCGGCATGGAGCGCGACTACGAATACTCCTCGAACCAGCATTTTTCCGATCTCGACGCGCCGGAGCTGATCGGCCGCAAGGCCGGCGAGCGCGCCGTGCGCCGCCTCGGCGCCCGCAAGGCGGCGACCGGTCCGGTCAAGGTGGTGTTCGATCCGCGCGTCGCGCGCGGCATTGCCGGTCATCTCGCCGGCGCCATCAACGGCGCTTCGGTGGCGCGCAAGACCAGTTTTTTGCGCGAGATGATGGGCAAGCAGGTTGCGTCGGCTGCCATCACCGTCACCGACGAGCCGCTGCGGCGTCGCGGCCAGGCCTCGCGCCCGTTCGACGGCGAAGGCGTCGAGGGCGAAAAGCTGTTGATGGTCGAGAACGGCGTGCTGAAGCACTGGTTCCTGTCGACGTCCGCCGCGCGGGAATTGGGGCTGACCACCAACGGACGCGGCGCGCGCAGCGGCTCGTCGGTATCGCCGTCTTCGACCAATCTCGCCATCGAGCCGGGCGACAGGACGCCGGAAGACCTGATCAGGTCGCTAAAATCCGGCTTTTATGTCACCGAAGTGTTCGGCCAGGGCGTCGACATGGTGACCGGCGAATACAGCCGTGGCGCATCCGGCTTCTGGATCGACAATGGTGAGCTTGCTTATCCGGTGGCCGAGGTGACCATCGCCTCGAATTTGAAGACGATGTTCCTCAATATGGTTCCGGCGAGCGATCTTGACCGCGATTTCGGCACTGCCGCACCGACGCTGCTGATCGAAGGAATGACCCTTGCCGGAGCGTGACCCGGTCATATCGGCCGGGGCCTCGGAAGACCTCGATCTGCTGCGCGACGCCGCCCGCGAGGCGGGCGCGATCGCCATGCGCTATTTCGGCAAAAACCCGCAAGTGTGGATGAAGGGCGGCACCTCGCCGGTCAGCGAAGCCGACCACGCGGCGGACGCCTATCTGCGCGAGACCCTGCTTGCGGCGCGGCCGGACTATGGCTGGCTGTCGGAGGAAACGACTGACGATCCGGCACGGCTTCTGGCGCGGCGCACCTTTGTCGTCGACCCCATAGACGGCACCCGCGGCTTCCTCGAAGGTCTGCGCTCGTGGTGCGTCAGCGTCGCGGTGGTCGAGAATGGCCGCACGCTCACCGGTGTGCTCGAATGTCCGGCCAAGGGCGAAACCTATTGGGCGCTGCCTGGCCATGGAGCTTTCCGCAACGGCAAGCCGATTGCCGTGCGCGGCCTGGGTAAGACGGTCGAGATCGGCGGGCTGAAGCAGTTGATCGACCTGATGCCGGCGCAATGGCAAAGCCGGGTGCGGCGCGCGGCGCACATTCCCTCGCTCGCCTACCGGCTGGCCATGGTCGCCAACGGCACGCTCGACGCAACCTTCGTCAAGCCCAACGCGCATGACTGGGATATCGCCGCCGCCGATCTCATCTTGCGCGAGGCTGGCGGCGCCGTGCTCGACGGCCATGGCCGCGCGCCGCTTTATGCCGGGGAGATCATCCGTCACGGCGCGCTGGTCGCCGGCAGCGGGCAGCTGCTGACCGTGCTTGCCGGCGTCATTGCCGATACGGAAGCGTGATCGAAGGTTCCAAAGTCGGCAGCTTTGGGCTAGACCTGTCGCAAACTCACAATATGTGAAGGACCGAAATGGCCGCGGAAGACGGAAAGAAACAGCTTTTGCACCTGGTGTTCGGCGGCGAGCTGAAGAAGCTGGGAGGCACCGAGTTCCGCGATCTCGACGCGCTCGACATCGTTGGCGTTTATCCGGACTATCAAACCGCGCACACCGCGTGGAAGGCAAAGGCGCAAGCCAGCGTGGACAATGCCCATATGCGCTATTTCGTCGTCCATCTGCACCGGCTGCTCGACCCTGAAAGCAAGGCCGCCGGTTGACAGCGATGGAGCATGAAGCGGTGAAAGGGCAGCCCACCGGCGCCGCGGTCCGAAGAAGACGCGGCGGCAGTTCGAAGACATTCTGGCGCAAGATCCGCGAGCCGTTGGCGCAGTCGCGAATCGTCAAGAGCATGATCGTCAGCCTGCTCGCCCAGTTCGTCCGCCTGGTGCGCCTGACCAACCGCGTGGTCGAAGGCTCGGCTAAATTTTCAGGCGGCGACTACGCCGAATTCGAACCCGGCATCATCGCGCTCTGGCATGGCCAGCATCTGCTGACCCCAGCCTATTATCCCAAGGGACGGCCGCTGGTCGCCATGGTCTCGCGCAGCGCCGACGCCGAACTCAACGCGCTGATGATCGAAAAATTCGGCATCGAGGCGGTGCGCGGCTCCGGCGGGCGTGAAAGCACGAAGCATCTCGACAAGGGCGGCGCCAAGGCGCTAATTGCCCTGAAAAAGTCACTCGTCGCCGGCAAGAACGTCGCCATGATCGCCGACATTCCCCACGGCACGCCGCGCGACGCGGGGCTTGGTATCGTTCTGCTGGCACGCCTTTCCGGCCGGCCGATCATGCCTGCCGCCATCGCCACCAGCCGCCGCAAGGTGCTGGAAAGGAGCTGGGACAAGACCACCATCAACCTGCCGTTCGGCCGCTCCTCGATCGTCATCGGAACGCCGGTTTTCGTGCCGGCCAATGCCGACGAGGCCGAAATGGAGCGCAAGCGCCAGGAAGTCACGGCCGCGCTCAATGCCGCAACCGCCGAGGCCTATCGGCTCGTGGACGGCAGGCCATGAGCGTCGGCTGGGCGCGCGCCTTCCTGGCGGCCTACCGCCTTGCCGGTGCAGCCGCCTATCCGCTGATGGGTCCCTATGTCGCCTGGCGCACATCGCAGGGCAAGGAAGACCGCAGCCGCAGCCGTGAGCGCTACGGCGTTGCCGGGCGGCCGCGCCCCGAAGGGCCGGTGATCTGGATCCATGCGGCAAGCGTCGGCGAGACCCTTGCGGTCGTGCCGCTGGTGCAAAGCATCCTCGACTACGGTGTCAACATCGTGCTGACGACGGGAACAGTGACCTCGGCGCAGGTTGCCGACGAACGGCTGGGCGACCGCATCATCCACCAATATGTTCCGCTCGACCTCAAGCCGGCCGTCAGCCGCTTTCTCGATCACTGGCGGCCGGACCTGGCTATCATCGCCGAATCCGAGATATGGCCGATGACGATCCTCGAGCTCGGCGCCCGCCACGTGCCGCAGGTGCTGGTCAACGGCCGGCTCTCCGACCGTTCGTTCAAATCCTGGAAGAAGCGCGCCAACATCGCCGAGGCGCTGTTCGAGAACCTTGCACATGTCGTTGCCCAGTCGGATGTCGACGGCGAACGGTTTCGCGCGCTTGGCGCCCGGCCGGTCACCGTGTCCGGCAACCTCAAGGTCGACACCTTGCCGCCGCCGGTCGACGAACGGGCGCTGGCGACGCTGAAGCGCCAGATCGCCGGCCGCCCGACCTGGGCGGCAATTTCGACCCATGACGGCGAGGAGGTGGTCGCGGCGGAAGTCCACGCCACGCTCTACAAGCGCCACCATGGCCTGCTGACGATCATCGTCCCGCGCCATCCCGACCGCGCCGAAGCGCTGGCCGCACAGATTTCCGGCATGGGCCTGAAGCTGGCGCGGCGCAGCAAGGGCGACCGGATCACCGCCGACAGCGATATCCTGCTCGGCGATACGATCGGCGAGATGGGGCTTTATCTCCGGCTGACGGAAATCGCCTTTGTCGGCCGCTCGCTGACCTCGGAAGGCGGCCAGAATCCGCTGGAGCCGGCCATGCTCGACACCGCTGTGCTGGCCGGCCGCAACGTCCAGAATTTTCGCGAGGCCTATCAGCGCCTGCTCGACAGCGGCGGCGCCAAGCTGGTGCGCGACCGCGACATGCTGGCCGGCGCCGTCAATTTCCTGCTGAGCAATGAAGTTGCGCGCCACGAGATGATGGCGGCCGGTGCCGCCACAGTCGACCAGATGCGCGGTGCGCTGGCGCACACGCTGAAGTCGCTCGAGCCTTATATCCAGCCATTGATCGTCAAGTCGCGCCTGAAGGGCGCCGACGGGCGATAGGTGGCGTCGGAAGCACCACCTTTCTGGTGGGAAGCGCCGGACTGGCGGGTCTTTGCGCTGTCGCCGCTATCAGCCGTCTATGGCATCGTCGCCGGCCGCCGCATGCATCGGGCGGTACGTGAAAAGATCGACGCGCCAGTGCTTTGCGTCGGCAACTTCACCGTCGGCGGCAGCGGCAAGACGCCGGTCGCCATCGCGCTGGCAAAGCAGGCCAGGCGCATGCAACTCAATCCCGGATTCCTGTCGCGCGGCCATGGCGGCTCGTTCGCGCAGCCGCATGTCGTCGATGCCGGTCACGACGCTGCCAAGCATGTCGGCGACGAGCCGCTGCTTTTGGCCGAGCACGCGCCGGTTGCGGTGAGCCCCAACCGCGCTGCCGGCGCCAAGCTGCTCCTGGAAGCCCATGGTTGCGATTTCCTGATCATGGATGACGGTTTTCAGAGCGCGCGCATCCATATCGATTATGCGCTGGTCGTCGTCGACGCCCGTTACGGCATCGGCAACGGCCGGGTCATTCCGGGCGGTCCGCTGAGAGCCAACATCGTCGACCAACTGGTGTTCACCGACGGGCTGTTGAAGATGGGCGAGGGCGCTGCCGCCGACCAGGTCGTGCGCCAGGCGGCGCGCGCCGGCCGGCCGATCTTCGAGGCGCATGCCGAGCCCGCGGCCAAGGAGCGGTTCGCCGGCCGGCGGTTCCTCGCCTTTGCCGGCATCGGCCACCCCGAAAAATTCTTCGACACGCTGCGCGGCACTGGTGCGGAAGTGGCGCTGAGCCGGTCGTTTCCGGACCATCACTTCTATGCCCCTGATGAACTCGCGGAACTGGCGGCAACCGCGCGCCGCGATGGACTGGGCCTCGTCACCACCGCCAAGGACGCCGCCCGGCTGCGCCACGGCGCTGCCCCGGCCGATTTCCTCGCTGAACTCGCCGTGCTGGAGATCGACGCCACGTTCGAACTCGACACTGTGCCGGAGCGCATCATCGACGAGACGCTGGATGCCTGGAGACAGCGCCGGCTGCGAGGGTAGGGCGCTCCCGCGTTGACACAGGATATTTCTCGCCGCTTATCACTATTATAAGTCAGACCGGCTTCAGCGCGGGGGGTGGAATGGTTAGGTTGCGGGCACTCTTTGTGGGCTTTGTTCTTGTGGCGATGGCGAACCCATCTTCGGCGCAGGCACCCACCGCGACCGACAGCGAATTTCTGGTCTCGGTCACCGAAGCGGACGGTGCTACCCACGTTCGGCCCTCAAACATTGTACCGCTTATCCCCGATAGCGCCTGCTTTGAATGGCGCGTACGTCTGGCGCAAGGCGACAGACTGGTATCGGTCACCGAGGTGTTCGCGCTTCCCGCGGAGCCCAGGCAGTGGGGTGGTATCGACGGAAACGAATACAGCTTGAGCAAGCTATCGGGCGATCGAAGGGTCTCCGAGACCACCATGTTCTACAAACCGCAGGACGGATGGATCTCGCATGGCTGGTGCATGGCCGAGGGTGATCCGATCGGGCCGTATTCCATCAAAGTGCTTGTCGGAGATCGGCTTGTTCATAAATTCGACTTTTCGGTCGAAAACGCGCCGGCATCCTCAAAGCCATAGTCCTGCAGGCGTTCCAGGAAAATCAGATCGACGGTGAGCCTTGCTTTCCGGTGTGCCGATCTAACCCCGGCTGCGCAGGTCCGGATGCATCTCGATCTCGCGGCGCAGCGAGGCGGCGGCGCTGACATAGGGCTCCTGCCTGGCGACGCTCCAATATTTGAGCTCGTCCAGCGGAATGCTCTCGCCGGTCACCGCGCAGCGCACGAAGGCGCCGGGGCTGGTGACCTGGAAGTCGCCGTCGAGATAGCGGATACGGGCTTCCTTGCCGCCGGGGCCTTCGAAGCGGTTCATCATGGAGTGGTGCCAAGGTTCATGCTGATTTCATCGCCATAAATTGCCGGCAAGGTCAAGCTTGACGCAATGCTGAGGCGCTATTGTCGCTCCAAACCATTCTTATGGGACCGGCATGGACATTTCATCCGCCCGCCTGACCGCGCTGCTGCGTGAGGCCATGATGTTGGCAGCGTTGCCGTCGGCGAAGGCCGATCCGGCGAAAGCAGCACTTATAAAGGCGCTGGTGCAGCCGCCGACGCCGTCCGGCGCGCCTTTGCAGCCGGCAGCGGCGCCGGCGCTGCAGGCGCTGTTGTCCGCAGCCGTCGCAAAGGGGCAGCAGACGGGTTCAGCCGAGATCCTGCAGGCCTATCTGGCGCTTGCCGAACCGGGTGACGCGGCGCCCGACGATTTCGGGCCGACAACGGCTGCGACAGGCAAGGCGACGCCAGCCAACGACGATGCACAGCGCGGTCTGCCGGTGCCGCCGGCCAGGGCCGATGATGGCGCTGCCGCAAAGCCGGCAGGACTGCCCTGGTTTGCGCTTCTCGCACCGGGGGTTTCGCCGCCGCGCCGCGCCTCCGCCACCGACGCGGCGGCGAAGCGGGGGCAGGCGATGTCTGGGTCGAATGACACGGTCCAGCCCGAAGGCCGGCAGCAGATGCGTGTCGGCCTGATGGCGCTGGCAGCCGGGTTTCTGGCCGTCGCCATTGTCGGGCTCGCCTTGCTGGTGCTTGGCTGAGCACCGAACAATCGCCGCTATCGCTCGGCTTCGAGGAACGCTTCCATCTTTTCCATCGCCAGCCCAGCCTCAATTGCGATGCGGCGCGAAAGCTCGGCGGCAGCCGTGCGCGGCCGCCCCAGCGGCCGGTCGAGCCAGTACGACACCGGGTTCAGCGCCGTGCGCTCATCGACGGCAACGATGCGGCCCGACTCCAGCTGATGTCGGGTCAATGGCGGCCGCGCCAGCGCGATGCCGAGCCCATAGGCGGCAGCGTCGAGCACCAGATTATAGTCCTCGAAGCGGCGGTCCTGCGGGCGCGGGCGGTAGTCCATGCCTTGCGCGGCAAACCAGGCACGCCATCCGGAGGCGTCGGAATCGTTGATCAGTGGAAATTTGAGCAGCCGGGCCGGGTCGCCGCGACCGATCTCGCGGGCAAGGCCAGGCGCGGCGACGGGAAAGACATGTTCCTCGAACAGCTTCACCGAGATCCGGCCCGGAATGCCGCCGCGCCCGCAGCGGACCGACAGGTCGATGCCTTCATCGGCAAGGTCGGCCTGGCGGATGTCGACGTCGAGCACGATGCGCAGCTTGGTGGGATTGTTCTCCAGCGCCGCCAGGCGCGGCATCAGCCACAGCCCGCTGACGGAGGGTATCGATGTAAGCCGCACCACGGCGGTGCCGCGCGGCTCGACCCAGCGGTCGGAATGGCTGGAGATCAGCGCAAAGGCTTCCGCTGTGCGCAGATGCAGGCGGTTGCCCTCGATGGTCAGCGAGACGCCGCGGGCCCCGCGGTCGAACACTTTCAGGCCCAGCCAGTCCTCCAGCTTGGCGATCTGCCGGCTGACGGCGCCATGGGTGATGTTGAGCTTCTCGGCCGCGGCCGAAAAGCTCCCCGTGCGCGCCGCCGCATCGAAAGCACGCAGTGTCTCGAGCGGCACCATTGTGTCTGAGCTGTGATCCATAGTCACAGGTGATCCTCGATTTGATCGTTTGTCAACGGCGCCGAAAAGGCGCTTTCTGCGGTTCATGACTGAAAAACGCGAGGACAGTGGGATGAGCGCAGTAACCGGCACATCGAATCAGACACAGCGGATGGACACCACGGCAGCCATCGCCGTGGCTCTGACGGTGGTCGGCTGGGCATCGGCCTTTCCAGCGATTCGTGCGGGTCTCGCCGCCTTCGGGCCGCTGGAACTCGGTTCGCTGCGCTTTGCCATTGCCGCGGTGCCGGCGGCGATCTTTCTTGCCGTCAAGCGCCCGGCACTGCCGAGGCTCGATGAAGTGTGGCGCCTCGGCTTTGGCGGCGCCATTTTCGTCGCGCTCTACACCGTCATGCTTAATTACGGCGAACTGACCGTGTCGGCTGGCGCCGCCGGTTTCATCATCAATGTCAGCCCGATCTTCACCGCCATCATGGCAATGGCATTGCTGGGCGAGCGTTTCTCAACGTGGGCCTGGTTTGGCACGGCCATTTCATTCGCCGGCATCGGCATCATTGCGGTCGCCGACGGCAATGGCTTGAGTTTCGACACCGGCGCGCTGCTGGTTCTTGGCTCCGCGCTGTGCTCGGCCGTCAACACGATCGTCCAGAAGCCGCTCTTTGCCCGCCATCACCCGCTGACCATTTCGGCCTCGAACATGATCCTTGGCGCACTTTGCCTGGCGCCCTTTTTGCCAAGCGGCTTTGCGCAGGCAGCGGTCGCCAACACGGCCGGGATCGGCGCCGTGATCTTTCTTGGCATCGTGCCCAGCCTGATCGCCTATGCCGCCTGGGCAACCGCTCTGTCGCGTCTCCCGGCCGCCCGTGCCTCGAACTTCCTTTATCTGGTCTCGCCCATGTCTGCCCTGATCGGTTTCTTCTGGCTGGGCGAAGTGCCGACACTGCTCGGTCTCCTCGGCGGCGCGCTGGCGCTCGGCGGTGTGATCGTGGTGAATTTGAAGCGTTAAAACAAAAAGTTGGAACCGTTTCCGGACTCAAACCGGGAACCGTATCCCCAGCATGCAGACACCCGGAGGAAGGACCGTTATGGTGAGTTGCCTGGCTGGGGGATGGAATGGGAAAACTGTTCATATCGGCAATCTTTTGCGTTTTGCTGCTGACCGGGAAAGCCTTCGCTGGCTGGTACCAGGTCGAAAACTACGAAGGGTCCATCGGGCCTAATCCAGTCCATCTGTCACTGCAGAGATATGACAGTTTCGGCAGCGGGATTACGGTCGAAGGAAGCTATTTCTACGACGCGAAGCAAAGCCCGATAGCGGTGTACGGCAAGATCACCGGTACCAGCGTCTCCCTTTGCGAGATTGCGGACGACAAGGAATTCGACCGGGTCCTGGTCATTGGATCGAAAACGCCGGTCGACACCGCCCGATGTCCGTTTTCTCTCGACCTTGGCGAAAGCGGCGCAACGGGGACCTGGAACAGAGGCCTGGACAAGTTCCCGATCGTGCTGAAGAAGGTCGCAAGCCTCGACGATACCGGTGAGGCGAAGGTTGACGGGACCGTCGAGATCCCCTTCTGGGCGCAGACAGCCACCCACAGATTTGCCGGGGACTACGAGAAAGCCGGCTTTCTCGTCTGCATGAGTAAGCTGCGGGTCATCGACAAGAAGAAAAAGAAGGTCGTTCAGGAGATCGTTTTCGATGACGACGATTGCGATGCCGGCATGCTGATGACTCCCATCTACATGAATGTTCAAAAACAGGTTGGGGGAAGCTTCGAGATAATCTCCGTGAATTTTCGCGGCAGTGGCGCCGGTTACTCAAGGGATTACGTTTTCTCTCATAGGTTCAAGGATTATCGCCTGTTGGTGAATTGAGCGTGTGGCCTGACCTGGCTTGTGCTCACCGCCTTCCGAACAACCGCTCGATATCGGCGAGCTTGAGTTCGATATAGGTCGGGCGGCCGTGGTTGCAGGTGCCGGAGCCGGGAGTCGCCTCCATCTGTCGCAGCAGTGCGTTCATCTCCTCGGCCTTGAGCAGCCGGCCGGAGCGCACCGAGCCATGGCAGGCCATGGTGGCGGCGATCTTGTCCAGCCGCTCTTTCAGCGTCTCGACGGTATCGTTGTCGGCGATCTCATCGGCAAGGTCGCGCACCAATTGCTGGACATTGGTTTCGCCGAGCATGGACGGCGTCTCGCGCACCGCCACCGCACCGGGGCCGAAGCGCTCGATGCCGAGACCGAACCGGGCCAGCGTTTCGGAATGCATGGCCAGCCGCTCGGCGTCCTCCTCCGGCAGGTCGACGATCTCCGGCAGAAGCAGCATCTGCGAGGGCACCGCGCGCGAGTGCAGGGCATTCTTCAGCGCCTCGTAGACCAGCCGCTCATGCGCCGCGTGCTGGTCGACGATGACAAGCGAATCCCTGGTCTGGGCGACGATGTAGTTCTCGTGGACCTGCGCGCGGGCGGCGCCCAGCGCGGTGCCGAGCAGCGTCTCGGCCGGCTCGGCTAAGCCGGCACGCGCATCGGCGCTGGCGAGCGGACCGGCGTCGAATGCAGCCTGGTCGTTTTCGCGGAAGCCGGCGCCGTCAAATCCCATATCCAGCGGCCGCTGTGGCGAGCGGTCAAAGCCCGAAAAGCCCGAGGCCCGGTAGGCCGCGTCATAACTGCGATGACCGTTGGCAGGACCCGCATGGGCGTAGGAGGCGGCTCCCGGCCGGAACGCCGCCACCATCCCGGCGGCCCCGCTGGTGGCGGCGCGGATGCCGGCATTGGCCAGCGCCTCGCGAATGGCGCCGACGATCAGCCCGCGCACCAGGCCGGGGTCGCGAAAGCGCACATCGGCCTTGGCTGGGTGGACGTTGACGTCGACGGTCGCCGGATCGAGCGTCAGGAACAGCACGGTCACCGCGTGCCGGTCGCGCGGCAGCACATCGGCGAAAGCGCCGCGAATGGCGCCGGCAATCAGCTTGTCGCGCACTGGCCGGCCGTTGACATAGGCATATTGCTGCAACGCGTTGGCGCGGGTGAAGGACGGGATCGAGACGTGGCCGGTCAGGTGCACGCCGTCCCGGCTGGCGTCGATAGCGATGGAATTGTCGGGAAACTCGGCGCCCATGACTTGCGCGACGCGGCGCAGGCTGCCTTCCGCCGTGTCGTCGGTCGCCGGCAATTCCAGCGTCGAGCGGTCCGAGCCGGCGAGCGTAAAGCGCACGGCGGGGAAGGCGATAGCGATGCGCTTGAGCACGTCGCTGGTGGCGGAGCTTTCGGCGCGCTCCCCCTTCATGAATTTGAGCCGGGCCGGCGTGGCGAAGAACAGGTCGCGCACCTCGACCGTGGTGCCGCGGTTGGCCGCCGCCGGTTTGACCGCCGAAACGCGGCCGCCTTCGATGGCGATCTCGGCGGCAGCGTCGCCTGCAGCCGTGCGCGAGCGAACCGACAGTCGCGCCACCGAACCAATTGACGGCAATGCCTCGCCACGGAACCCGAGCGAGCGGATATCGTGAATGTTGTCGGCAAGTTTCGAGGTGCAGTGGCGCGCAATGGCCAGCGCCAGTTCCTGTTCGGGGATACCGGAGCCGTCATCGGTGACGCGGATCAGGTTCAGCCCGCCGCCGGCAGTGACGACCTCGACGCGGGAGGCGCCTGCGTCGAGCGCGTTTTCGACCAGTTCCTTCACCACGCTCGCCGGACGCTCGATGACTTCGCCGGCGGCGATCTGGTTGATCATCGTTTCGGAAAGCTGGCGAATGGGCATGGGGGTATTATAGGCGGATTCGAAGGGTGTGCGGAAGGCTTCAATGAATGCCGGACATTGGAGACGCCAGCGGGACAGCACCCCCCTCTGGCCTGCCGGCCATCTCCCCCGCAAGGAGGGAGATCAGATGTCACGACGGCTTTCGCCAATCTTCAATGCCTGAAGGGTGACGCGACATATGAACTGCCAATCTCCCCCCTTGCGGGGGAGATGTCCGGCAGGACAGAGGGGGGGTGTGAAGGAACTCCGCGATAGTGACTACGCTGCAACCGATTTCAAGCCTGCGCCGCCAGCCAGTCCCTGACTTTCCGCGCATTCTCGCTCAGCTCACGGTTCTTAGGCCAAACCACGTAGAACGCCTTGCCGGTTCTCAGCACATGGTCGGTCACCGGCACCAGCAGCCCCGAAGCCAGGAGCCGTTCGGCCAGATGCCGCCAGCCGAGCGCGATGCCCTGGCCCTCCATGACGCCCTGGATCACGAGGCCGTAATCGTTGATGCGCAGGCCGCGCGCGGTGTTGTCGAGGCTGCCGCCCGCCGACTGGAACCATTCGTCCCAGCTAGCCGCCTCGCGGTAGGGCTCCTCAAGGTGGATCAGGCGATGCGTCGCCAGCTCCGCGACGCTCCTTGGCATGCCGAATTTCGCGAGATAGCTGGCGCCTACGACTGGAAAAATCTCCTCGTCGGCCAGCGGCAGCGAATGATAGTCGGCCCAGTCGCGCGGCTCGCCGCCGCGCACGGCGAGCGGGATGCCCTCGGCGATGATGTCGAGATCGCGGTCGGCGGTCTGGATGCGCAAGTCGATGCCCGGCAGTTCGTCGCGGAACTGCTGCAGCCGCGGCATCATCCAGAACGAGCCGAAGGCGGTCGACGCCGCCAGCGTGACATGACCGCCGGTCGCCTGCAGGCGCAGATCCTCCGCCGATTTGCGGATATGCGACAGGCCGAGTGAGACGTCGGCATGGAAGCGTTCGCCCGCTTCTGTCAGGACGACCTGGCGGTGGCGGCGCTGGAACAGC
Source organism: Mesorhizobium sp. M1004 (assembly GCF_040318795.1). NCBI lineage: Bacteria > Pseudomonadati > Pseudomonadota > Alphaproteobacteria > Hyphomicrobiales > Phyllobacteriaceae > Mesorhizobium > Mesorhizobium sp. M1004. Next base: position 114,272 of record NZ_JAMYNB010000006.1, on the reverse strand, counting down.
TGGGCGCCAAGCTGTTCCTCCAACCCGCGCACCGCATAGGAGACGGCGGCCTGCGTCATGCCAAGCTCGCGCCCGGCAGCGGTGAAGCTCGACAGCCGGCCCGCCGCCTCGAAGACGATCAGGCTGCCGGCCGAGGGCAAGAGGTGGCGCAGGCTTCGCATAAGCTGAGCTTATACAAGAGATCAGGATTTTCCAGCATCACATCCATATTTCCTCTCGCTAACCTGGTTGGACGGAATGAGGAGGCTCCATGAACGCACCGGCCACTGAACTGACCGAGCAAACCCACCGCCGCGGCGGCGGTCGCCTCGGACGCAAGGCGCTGAGGAGCGCCCCCGTCACCTCGTTCCCAACGCTGGTCCGCGAGATCCCCACCTACCAGATGGTCCCGGACGAGGCGGTGGAACTGATCCACCAGGAGTCACTCGCCATCCTCGAAGAGGTCGGTTGCGAGTTCCGCGACGACGAGGCGATCGCCATGTGGAAGGCGGCGGGCGCCGACGTGTCCGAGACACGCGTCCGCATCGACCGCGGCCTGCTGATGGAACTGGTCGCGAAGGTTCCGTCCGAATTCACCCTCAATGCGCGCAATCCCGAGCGCACCGTGCGCGTCGGCGGCAAGAACTCCATCTTCGCGCCGATGTATGGCGCGCCTTACGTGCGCGACCTCGACAACAACCGGCGCTATGGCACGCTCGAAGACCTCAACAATTTCCACAAGCTCGCCTACATGGCGCCGGCGCTGCATTCGTCGAGTTCAATCATCTGCGAGCCGATGGAGATCGCGGTGCCGAAACGGCATCTCCACATCATCCATTCGGCGCTGAAGCACTCCGACAAGCCGTTCATGGGCATCGTTACTTCCAAAGATCGCGCCGAAGACACGATGGCGATGGCGGGCATCGTCTTCGGCGAGGAGTTCGTCCGCGACAACCCGGTCCTGGTGTCGATTACCAACTGCAACTCGCCGCTGGTGTGGGACGCCACCATGCTGGACGCGATGAAGGTCTATGCGCGCAGCAATCAGCCGCTGATCCTGGCGCCCTTTGCGCTGTGCGGCGCATCGACTTCGGCCTCGGCCGTCGGCGCGGTGGCGCAGGTCAATGCCGAAGCACTGGCCGGCGTCGCTTTCACCCAACTGCTGCGCCCGGGTTCGCCGCAAATCTACGGCCAGTTCATGGTGACGGTCGACATGAAGACCGGCGCGCCGATGGGCGGCACGCCGGAAGCCGCCCAGATGATGTATCTGATGGGCGCGCTGGCGCGGAAATACAAACTGCCCTGGCGAACCTCCGGCTTCCATGTCGGCTCCAAGCTCAACGACGCCCAGGCCGGCTATGAATCCAACATGCTGATGCATGCCGCCATCCTCGCCGGCGCCAATTATATCTGGCACTCCGCCGGCTGGTTGGAGGCTGGGCTGACCTGCGGCTATTCGAAATTCGCCACCGACTGCGAGCAGCTTGTCGGCTGGTACAAATATGCCGGCGGCCTGCCGTTCGACGACTTCAAGGAGGCCATGGCGGCGATCCGCGAGGTCGGGCCGCAGGGCCATTTCCTCGGCACCCAGCACACGCTCGATCATTACGAGTCGGCATTCTTCATACCCACCATCATGGACTTCAACTCCTACGAACAATGGAAGGCCGGAGGGGCGAAGGATCACGATACGCGCGGCCGCGAGAAAGCCCGCAACATGCTGGCCGACTATGAAGAGCCGAAGCTCGATGAGGGCATTGCCGAGGGCCTCAGGGACTTTATCGCGCAGCGCGAAGAGAGGCTGCCCGACAGCGTTAGCTAAGAGAACGACGAATGAGTTGATAAACGGGCGAAGACCCGATGGGAACCGCAAGGGAGAAAGACATGACACTTTTCAAAAGCAATGGCGATCGCGTGCCAACCGCCATCGGGGCGCTGGCGCAAGAGACGCGTGCTGGCCGCATGGACCGGCGCGAGTTTCTAGCATTGGCAAGTGCGTTCGGCGCATCGACGGCGCTGGCCTACGGCATGATCGGCCTTGCCGCGCCGGGACAGGCTTTTGCCGAGGAGCCGAAGAAGGGCGGCACGCTGCACATATCGATGTCGGTCAAGGCCCAAAAAGATCCGCGCACCTATGACTGGGTGGAACTCGCCAACATCTCGCGCTGCTGGCTGGAGCCGCTGGTCCGCTACACCAGGGAATTCACCTTCGAGCCAGTGCTGCTCGAAAGCTGGGACATCAATGACGACGCCACTGAATACACGTTGCATGTGCGCAAGGGCATCACCTGGAACAATGGCGATGCTTTCAACGCCGATGACGTGGTCTTCAATGTTACCCGCTGGTGCGAGAAGAAGGTCGCCGGCAACTCCATGGCCGCTCGCGTCGGCGGGCTGATCGACGAAAAGTCGGGCAAGGCCAGGGAAGGCGCGATCGCCAAGGTCGACGACAATACGGTCAAGCTGACGCTCAGCGCGCCCGACATTTCGCTGATTCCGAACCTCACCGATTATCCCGCGCTCGTCGTCCACCGCAATTTCGACGCCGAAGGCGCCGACCCGGTCAAGAAGCCGATCGGCACGGGCCCGTTCGAACTGGTCTCCTACGATGTCGGCCAGAAGGCGGTGGTCAAGCGTCGTGAAAACGGCAAGTGGTGGGGCGGCGAAGCGCCGCTCGACAGCGTCGAGTTCATCGACTACGGCACGGATTTCAACGCTTCGATCAACGCCTTCGAATCCGGCGAGATAGACCTCAATTTCGAGACGCCGGCCGACTTCATCGACATCCTGGACAAGATGGGGCTGGAGAAGTCCGAGGTTGCGACGGCAACCACGCTGGTTGCCCGCACGAACGTTACCCACAAGCCCTATGACGACCAGCGGGTGCGCAACGCGCTGCAGATGGCGGTCGACAACAATGCGGTGCTGGAACTCGGCTATGCCGGGCGAGGGACGGTCGGTGAAAACCACCATGTCAGCCCTATCCATCCTGAATATTTCGCGCTGCCCAAGAAGACGCGCGACGCAGCCGGCGCCAAGAAACTGATGGCGGACGCAGGGCAGGCCGATTTCGAGCACGAGCTGATCACCGTCGAGGACGACTGGCAGAAGAACACCGGCGACGCGATTGCGGGCCAGTTGCGCGACGCCGGCATCAAGGTCAAGCGCACGGTGCTGCCGGGCTCGACCTTCTGGAACGACTGGACGAAGTATCCCTATTCGATGACCATCTGGTACATGCGCCCGCTTGGCGTCCAGGTGCTGGCGCTTGGTTATCGCACCGGCGAGGCCTGGAATGAATCGGCCTATTCCAACCCGGACTTCGACGCCAAGCTGAAGCAGGCGCTGTCGCTGATCGACGTGGAGAAACGGCGTGAGGTGATGAAGGATGTCGAGCAGATCCTGCAGGATTCCGGCGTCATCATTCAACCCTTCTGGCAGAAGCTCTACAGCCACATGAACAAGAAGGTGAAGAACTACGGCGTCCACCAGACCTTCGAGATGGACCTGCAGAACGTCTGGCTGGATGGCTGAGACGGTGCAGCCGGGGCTTCATGAGCCGCAAAAAAGCCGATATGCAGGATGTCTGGTATTGCCGCCTTGCCGCCAAACTTCCGGAGATCCTGCATGAAACCGATAGTGCTTGCCGCTGTCTTTTCGATTGCCTTGCCAGCGACGGTGCTGGCCGGGCCGGCTTCCAACGCCGTGAAGTTCTTTTATGTGCCCGAGGTGAAATTCGAGGGAGATGCAAAGTACCGCGACCGCTTCACCGAGCCGGTGACCAAGCTGTTCGATCTCAACGACCAGGCAACGAAGAACAAGCCCGACGAAGTCGCCTGCCTCGACTTCGATCCCGGCCTCGACGCGCAGGATTTCGACCAGAAGTCGATTGCCAAGACATTGAAGCTGGCCGAGACCGTCAATGGCGATACGGCCGAAGTCACCGCCACCTTCAGCCTTTTTGCGGAAGGCGATGATTCCAAACGCGAAATGCTGTGGTCGCTGAAGAAAATCGACGGCAAATGGAAGGTCGCCGACATCACCTCCAAGACCAGCAGCTGGACGCTGAGCGCGCTGGAATGCATGCCCGACAAAGCGCCGGAGTGATCCCGTGCTTCGCCGTCTTGCCCTGGCGCTGTCGACCATATGCCTGTTGGCGGTGGGTACGAGCGCAGCCGCCGCTCAAGGGCTGCTCGGTCCGCCACCTGCAAATGCCCCGGCCGAGACAGTGCCGGGCGGCGCAGCACCGCCCGCAAATCCACCCGGGACAGCGGTGGAACCGGCGACACCGCCGGTTGGGTGGTCGCCGGCCGAGCCGGCCGCGCCCGTCCTGGCGGGCTCGCCGACGGCTGTGGTCAAGCCGTTCTACGAACATCTCGGACTGGAGCTCGATCCGACCCAGCGCAAGAACTTCGTCGACCCGGCCAAGACCGTACTCGACAAGAGCGACGCGTTGCGCAAATCCGGGCAGGGCGAATGCCTCGACCCCAACATGGCGCTCGACAATGCCGATTCCGACAAGCTTGCGATCGACAAGAGCCTGAAGAGCATCGAGGCCGTCAATGGTGATCAGGCCAAGGTGGTGGTCGCCTTCGTCGTCGAAGGCAACCAGCACCGGCTGGAGTGGAAGCTGAAGAAGGTCGACGGCGACTGGAAGATATCCGATCTGCTTTCGGTGACCGGTGAATGGGCGCTCAGCCAGTATCAGTGCGAATAAGCCGCCGATTGTTTCCGGGTGGTCGGCAATGAAGCTTCGCGTTTTGCTCGCGATCGCGCTGGTCGGGTTGGGCGCTGCCGGCTGCGGCCTCGACTGGCAAATCGGCACGATGCTGATCGCCCGCGCGCCTTGGCAAGCTTTGGCGGCTCCCGGCGATTTGCCCGTCGAGCGCGTCGTGCTCGACCAGCCCGGCGCTCCTGATCTGGTCGGCTGGGCGGCTGATCGAAAGGGCAGCTGCGGCGCGGTCGTACTGCTGCATGGGCGCGGCGCCAACAGGCTGGCCCTGGTTCAAAGAGCGAAACTTTTGTTCGACGCCGGCTATTCCGTCGTCCTGTTCGACCTGTCCGGGCACGGCGAGAGCGGCGGTGCCATTCAAGGTTTCGGCTACACGGAAGCGCAGGACGCCGCCCGCATCATTGCCTATGCCAGGCAACGTTTTCCTGGCCAGAAGCTTGGCGCTGTCGGCTCGTCGCTAGGCGCCGCTGCTTTCGTCTTTGCGGCACAGCAAGCGCCCGCCGATGCCTATGTTCTGGAGCAGCTTTACGCGAGTTTGCGCGAGACCACGGCATGGCGCATGCCTTTCAACTTCTGGCGCGGTTTTCAGGCCGATGTGCTTTTGGCGCAGATGCCGCTTCGTCTGGGGTTGAGCGCCGACAATGTCAGGCCGGTCGATCGCCTCGGCCAGATCGGTGAACCGCTGATGCTGCTTGCGGGAAGCACCGATCCCTTCATCGATCGCAGCCAGGTGCAGGCGCTGCACAGCGCTGCTGCCGGCTCACAACTGGTCTGGTTCGAAGGAGCGGGCCATGTGGACCTGCTGCGGTATGACCAGCCGCGCTATCGCGATGCCGTCCTTCCCTTTCTGGCGACAAAGCTCTGCCGAGCCGCCTATGGCTGACGTCAGTTCAGCCACGGCCGCGATAGGGGGCAACGCCGGTGTCGGGCAACCAGGCGCCTTCGGGCGGAGCGCCGGTCTGCCAGAAGACATCGATCGGAATGCCGCCGCGCGGATACCAATAGCCGCCTATGCGCAACCACAGCGGCTTCGTTGCCGCCACAATGCGGCGGCCGATCATCACCGTGCAGTCTTCATGGAAAGCGCCATGGTTGCGAAACGAGGTCATGAACAGTTTGAGCGACTTCGATTCCACGAGCGTGGCATCGGGTGCGTAGTCGATGACGATATGAGCGAAATCCGGCTGTCCGGTTACCGGGCAGAGCGAGGTGAATTCCGGGCAGGTGAAGCGCACGATCGCCGGCGGTCCGTCGCCGCGCTGGAACGGCACGGTCTCCAGGACCGCGGTCTCCGGGCTCTGTGGCGTCTCGACGTGGGCGCCGAGCTGGGTGAGGGTTTTGGTATCGATCATCGCGGTTTTCCTGGGGATTTTCCGCGCTCATTAGCACCGGACCGAAAAGTGTGCAGCGATTTTCGAATAAATTCGATGCTTAAGACAAGAACTGGAGCAGCACGCGCTGCTCCGACACAAATTGGAATGGCAGGAAGATGATGACCAGCAACGACCCGCTTCTCCAGCCTTACCAGCTCAAACACCTGACGCTGAAGAACAGGGTGATGTCGACCAGCCACGAGCCGGCCTATTCAGAGGACGGCATGCCGAAACAGCGCTACCGGCTCTACCATGCCGAAAAGGCCAAGGGCGGCATGGCGCTGACCATGACGGCGGGCTCGGCCATCGTCTCGCGCGACAGCCCGGCCGCCTTTGGCAATCTGCATGTCTATGACGACCTCATCGTGCCGTGGCTGGCCGAACTGGCGGACGCCTGCCACGAGCATGACTGCAAGGTGATGATCCAGATCACCCATCTTGGTCGCCGCACCGGCTGGAACAAGGCCGACTGGCTGCCGGTGCTGTCGGCTTCGCCGGTGCGTGAGCCGGCGCACCGCGCGTTCCCGAAAACCATCGAGGACTGGGACATCGAGCGCATCGTCGCCGACTATGCGTCCGCTGCGCAGCGCTGCCAGGCGGCCGGCCTCGACGGCATCGAGTTCGAATCCTACGGCCATCTGATGGACGGCTTCTGGTCGCCGGCCACAAACCATCGCGACGACGAGTTCGGCGGTTCGCTCGACAACCGGCTGCGCTTCACCGACATGGTGCTGGATGCCGTGCGGGCTGCCGTCGATGAAAAGTTCATCGTCGGCATCCGCATGGTCGCCGATGAGGACTTTGACAAAGGCCTGTCGAAGGCCGAGGGCGTCGAGATCGCGAGACGGCTCGCCAATTCTGGCAAGGTCGATTTCCTGAACATCATCCGCGGCTCGATCGAAAGCGACGCGGCGCTCACCAAGGTTATCCCGGTGACCGGCATGCGCTCTTCGCCGCATCTCGATTTCGCCGGCGAGGTGAGGGCGGCAACAAAATTCCCGACCTTCCATGCGGCGCGGATTTCCGATGTCGCCACGGCGCGCCACGCCATCGCAACCGGCAAGCTCGATATGGTCGGCATGACCCGCGCCCATATCGCCGACCCGCACATCATCAAGAAGGTCATGGAAGGCCGCGAGCACGAGATCCGGCCTTGCGTCGGCGCCACCTATTGCCTCGATCGTATCTATGAAGGCGGCGAGGCGCTGTGCGTCCACAATGCCGCGACCGGCCGCGAGGCCGAGATTCCGCATATCATCCTGAAGACCGAAGGGCCCAGGCGGAACGTCGTTGTCGTTGGCGCTGGCGCTGGCGGGCTCGAGGCAGCTCGCGTGATGGCCGAACGCGGCCATCATGTCACGGTGCTTGAAGCCTCCGGTCAGGCCGGCGGCCAGGTTCGGCTGGCAACGCAGAACCCGCGCCGCAAGGAGTTGATCGGCATCATCGACTGGCGGCTGGCCGAACTCGACCGGCTCGGCGTCGGGATCCGCTACGATACATGGGCCGAGCAGGACGATGTGCTGGCGCTGTCGCCCGATGTGGTGGTGATCGCCACCGGCGGCCTGCCGCAGAACCCGCCGCTGACATCAGGCGACAATCTCGTCACGTCGAGCTGGGACATCATGGCCGGCAGCATCAAGCCGGCGGAGAACGTGCTGCTCTTCGACGACAATGGTGGCCACCAGGGCATGGGCGCGGCGGAGCTGATCGCCAATGCAGGGTCAAAACTGGAGCTGGTTTCGCCGGAGCGCTTCTTCGCCCCCGAAATGGGCGGCATGAACCACGTGCCCTATATGCGCGCCTTCCAGGAGAAGGGCGTCACCATCACCATCAACACCAGGCTGCGCTCGGTACGGCGCGAGGGCAACCAGCTGGTCGCCGAACTCGCCTCCGACTTTGCCGACGGCTGGCGCGGCGAGAGGCGGGTCGACCAGGTGGTGGTCGAGCACGGCACGGCGCCGCTCGACGATCTCTATCTCCAGCTGAAACCGCTGTCGAAGAATGGTGGCGCGGTCGATTACGAGCGGCTGGTCGGCGGCGGCGATATTTTTCCTTCACGCAACCCCGAAGGGGGCTTCGTGCTGTTGCGCATCGGCGATGCGGTCGCCTCGCGCAACATCCACGCCGCCATCTATGATGGCATCAGGTTCGGCTTGCGGGTTTGAGCCTACAAGCCGGCCTACGGCTTGTTCCAAAGCTCGATCTCACCCTTCCGGCGGGCGCATCTCGATCGCTCAAAGTGATGGGTGGCGCGCAGCCAAACCTCTGTGCGGAGAGCCACCTTGCACATCCGTCCGAACTGCGCGCCGCGTACGCCACCAGCCGAGAGCCAGGCGACGCACGATGCGGAATGCTTTTCAACCGGGAGGCAACGCGCGGCAGGGCTCAAATCATCCTTGCCGTCGCCATGCAAAGTACGGTGAGTACCAGAAGCCAGGCGGCGATGCGCTCGCCGCGGGCCATTTTGGTGCGCAGCGCCGCTTCCGTTGCGGCGTCCGCGCCGGCAAGCTGCCGGCTGGTCTTGCGGACGACGACGCTGAGAACGCCGGCAGCGGCGAAGGCGGCCAGGATGCCCAGCGCCAGCACCATTTCCATCGAGCCGAAATAGGCGCCGTGGAAGAAATACCAGAGCAGGGCGCCGGTCACGAACACCATACCGGCCGAGCCCATTTGCGGTCCAATAAAGCGCTCCGCCCTGATCTCGGGGTCGCGGGCAAGCGTGATGGTGGTGCCGGCCCAGAACACACCGGCCATGACGTGAAGGCCGATAACGACGATGTAGACATATTGCATGACCGCTTCCTCCTTGCCCGCCGCCCGTCCTCGGATCCCTGTCGAATGCGGGATAATACGAACTCGGTAGATCGACACGCATGATAGTTAGGTATCAAATGGTTCGATGTCAATGTATAATGCCGCGTTCCATCGCTCGGCGCCTTGTTCTACTGTCGGCGCATGACTCCCTTTGACCGTCCGCCAATCGGCATGAATCTCGCGCGCACCTCCAAGCTGGTGGCGCAGGCCTTTGACGCCGCTTTGGTCGAGGCCGGCGGCACGCTGCCGGTGTGGCTGACCTTGCTTTCGGTCAAGTCGAGCGAGCTTGCCAACCAGCGCGAACTTGCCGGCATGATCGGCATCCAGGGCGCCACGCTCACCCACCATCTCAACGCCATGGAGGCGCAAGGCTTGCTGACGCGCCGCCGCGATCCGGACAACCGCCGGGTTCATCTGGTCGAGCTGACGCAGGCGGGCGAAACGATGTTCCTGAAGCTGCGGGCGGCGGCTCTCATCTTCGACAAGCGGCTGCGCGCGGGATTGCCGGACGACAGGCTGGCGGAGTTCGCCGAGGTGCTGGCGGCATTGCGGGCGAATGTCGCGCCGGCCAAATGACCGGCACCGGTGGGCAATAGTCAGGCTAAATTGCCCTGAAGCACCTTCAGCTTGGCTTTCTTCGGGCTGCGCGCCAGCAGCCATTCGCGCGCTTTGTCCTGCGGCATCGGGAAGGCGATGGAATAGCCCTGCACCTGATCGCAGCCGATTGCCATCAGCGAATCGAGCTCGGCTTCGGTTTCCGCGCCCTCGGCGACGATCGAAATGCCGAGACCGCGCGCCAGCTCGGTGATGGCGCGCACGATCTTGGTGTTGTCGCCATTCTCGTTGATGTTCTGGACGAAGCGGCGGTCGATCTTCAGCCGGTCGATCTCGTTGGGATTGACGTGGCTGAGCGAGGCATAGCCGGTGCCGAAATCGTCGAGCTCAAGATGGACGCCAGCAGCGCGGATGTGGCGCAGCTTCGCCGCGATGCCCGTCTTCTCGTCGTCGAGAATGACGGATTCGACGATTTCCAGCGACAGTTTCTGCGGAGCAAGGCCGGCCTTTTCCAGCGTCGCGAACAGGAAGCGGTCGAAGTCGGGTTCGCGCAGCTCGGTGCCGGACACGTTGACGGCAAGCCGGCCGAAAGCGATGCCGGCGCGATCCCATTCGGCTGCTTGCTCGATCGCCTTGGTAAAGACGATGCGGCCGATCTCGGGCATGAAGCCGCATTTTTCGGCGACCGGAATGAACTCGCCCGGCGCAATCATGCCGCGCTCGGCATGCTTCCAGCGCACCAGCGCCTCGATGCCGCTGATGGCGCCGTTGCTCAGCGACACCTGCGGCTGGAAATAGACTTGGAAGGCGTTCTCCGAAATCGCGACCTTGATGTCGTGCTCGAGCTGCTTGCGGTAGTCTAGCTCGCGCCTGAGTTCCTCGGAGAAGAACGAGAAGCTGCCGCCGCCGAGCTTTTTGGCGGAATAGAGCGCGAGGTCGGCGTGGACGAGCAGATCCTCGGCATTGTCGGCGTCGATGGGATAGACGGCAATGCCGGCGCTGGCCCCTGGAAGGATGGTCGTGCCCTGGAAGGTAATCGGCTCGTTGATCTCCTCCAGGATGCGCCGGGCCAGCATGTTGATGTCCTCGGGGCCGCCGGCGCCATTGAGGATCATCACGAATTCGTCGCCGCCAAGGCGCGCGCAGAGATCCGACGCACGGCAGGAATCGCGCATGCGCTGCGCGGTGACGACCAGCACATAGTCGCCGGCGGCGTGGCCGAGTGTGTCGTTGATCTGCTTGAACCGGTCGAGGTCGAGCTGGATGACCGCCAGCCTCTCGCGCCGGCGATGCGCGCCCTTGATCAGCGTTTCGAAGTGGTCGGTCAGGAAGGTGCGGTTGTGCAGGCCGGTCAGCCCGTCATGTACGGCGATGAAGGCCATCGAGTTGCGGGCATCGACAAGCTCGTGCGTCTTGCGCAGGATCGCCTTCGACATCGGCCGGAAGATGAAAAGCGCCACCAGGACGATGACGCCGATGGTGGCGTAGAACAAGGTGCGATGGAGATCGAGGAGCTTTTCCGACCGCTCGTCTGCGAATGCGGCGATGCGTTGGCCGAGCGCGGCATAACCCGACAGCGTCGCATTGGCGACGGAAGCATCGAGATTGACGCGCTCGCCGCCGCCCTTGTAGGCGGCATTGCCGGAGAGCTGGGATTCGAAGGACGAGATCAGCCTTTCGCCATTGGCGACCAGCCCGACCGAGAAATAGTCGAGGTGGAACGGCTTGCCGTAAAGGACGCTCTCGATCGACTTTGGATCGGACAATGCTGGCGACAGTGGGTCGGCTCCCGTCTGTTTGAGCAGCAGGTCGTAGTTCGTCTCGAACTCGGCGGTCGCCTGTTTCAGCGCGGCAACCAGGGCCGGCTGCTTGTCACGCGCGGCTGAGCCGGTTGCGCTGGTCAAAAAGACAATGCGCTGCGACAGCGCCTTCTGGGTGCTGACGATGTCGAGCAGAGTATGGTTGTGCTGTTGCGCCGCCATCATCTGCTGCAGCAGGATGAAGGAGGCCATCACCATGGCGGCGATGATCAGCAGCGCCAGCCAGTAGCCGCTCTTGATCAGCAGGATGAGTTTGCCCGAGACGGTTTGCGCCGGCTGCTGCGACATATTCTAGGTGACCCCTCGGTCGACGGATTTCTGCCACTGATTCGTGGCGAGAAGACCATTGGCTTGAAAGGGTTAACAGGTCTGGAAGCCGGCGGAACTGTTGCTTCGGCAGTAAACGAAAGCTGCCGAGATGGTTATCATGTTCTTTCGCGGCATAGCCGTATTCGCGTGCCTGCTACTCCAGCATGCGGGCCATGCGATCGGGTCGCGCCAGGGTTGAGCCCGCCGTGCCACCGAAACGGTCGCTTTTGCGATGGATTTTTAGTGCGCGTAGCGCGACAGTCGCGCCAATCTCAACAGGACCTGATCCATGAGCGCGGCATTCCTCTCCCATATCGACAACGAACTGCAAGGGCTGAAATCCGCCGGGCTCTACAAATCCGAGCGGGTGATCACCTCGACCCAGTCGGCTGAGATCGAAGTCGGCGGCGACAAGGTGCTGAATTTCTGCGCCAACAACTATCTCGGCCTCGCCGACAGCTCAGAATTGCGCGATGCAGCCAAAGGCGCGCTCGACCGCTACGGCTACGGCATGGCCTCGGTGCGCTTCATCTGCGGCACGCAGGAAGAGCACAAGCAGCTTGAATCAACGATTTCATCATTCCTCGGCATGGACGACACCATCCTCTACGGCTCCTGCTTCGACGCCAATGGCGGCCTGTTCGAGACACTGCTCGGCGAGGATGATGCGATCATTTCCGATGCGCTGAACCATGCCTCGATCATCGACGGTGTGCGGCTGTCGAAGGCCAAGCGTTTCCGCTACGCCAACAACGACATGGCCGATCTCGAAGCCCGGCTGAAGGAGGCGAAAGACTGCCGCTTCCGCCTGATCGCCACCGACGGTGTGTTCTCCATGGATGGCATCATCGCCAATCTTAAAGGCGTCTGCGACCTCGCGGAAAAATACGACGCCATGGTCATGGTCGACGACAGCCATGCCGTCGGCTTCGTCGGCAAGAACGGCCGCGGCTCGGCCGAGCATTGCGGTGTCGAGGGCAGGGTGGATATCATCACCGGCACGCTCGGCAAGGCGCTCGGCGGCGCCTCCGGCGGCTACACCTCCGGCAAAAGCCAGGTCGTCGACTGGCTGCGCCAGCGCTCGCGGCCCTATCTCTTCTCCAACACGCTGATGCCGGCGATCGCCGGCGCCTCGATCAAGGTGTTCGAGCTGATCCGAAATGGCGACGCCCTGCGCCAGCGCCTATATGCCAATGCGGCGCGCTTCCGGTCCGAGATGGGCAAGCTCGGCTTCACGTTGGCCGGCGCCGATCACCCGATCATCCCGGTGATGCTGGGCGATGCCAGCCTAGCGCAGGAAATGGCGGCGCGCATGCTGAAGCGCGGCATTTATGTCATCGGCTTTTCGTTCCCGGTGGTGCCGAAAGGCCAGGCGCGCATCCGCACCCAGATGTCGGCGGCGCACTCCAGCGCCGACATCGATCGCGCCGTGGCGGCATTCGCGGCGGTCGGCAAGGAATTGGGCGTGATTGGCTGAGAGTTTTACCCTCCCCCATGTCGGGAGGCGGGGTGGGGGTCTGCAGGGTCACGACCTCCGCCAGTTTTTTGACCCCCATCCGGCCCTTCGGGCCACCCTCCCCGCAAAGGGGGAGGGTAAGGAGTTGTAGCATGTCGAACATGATGAAGGCGCTGGTGAAGGCCAAGGCCGAACCGGGCATCTGGATGGAAGAGGTGCCGGTGCCGGAGATCGGCCCTAACGACGTGCTGATCAAGGTCAAGAAGACGGCGATCTGCGGCACCGACGTCCACATCTACAATTGGGACCAGTGGGCGCAGAAGACCGTGCCGGTGCCGATGGTGACCGGCCATGAATTCGTCGGCACGGTGGCCGATTTCGGCGCTGCGGTCACCGAATACAAGGTCGGCCAGCGTGTCTCCGGCGAAGGTCACATCGTCTGCGGCCATTGCCGCAATTGCCGCGCCGGCAGGGGGCATCTCTGCCGTAACACGCTCGGCGTCGGCGTCAACCGCCCCGGCGCCTTCGGCGAATATCTGGCGATCCCGCAGCACAATGTCGTGCCGATCCCCGACGATGTGCCCGACGAGATCGCCGCGATCTTCGATCCCCTGGGCAATGCCGTCCACACCGCTCTGTCCTTCGACCTGGTCGGTGAAGACGTTCTGGTCACCGGCGCCGGGCCGATCGGCATCATGGGCGCGCTCGTTGCCCAATGTGTGGGGGCGCGAAAAGTCGTCATCACCGACATCAACCCGGTGCGGCTGGCGCTGGCCAAAAAGCTCGGCGTCCAGCATGTCGTCGATGCCTCGAAGGAAAAACTGCGCGACGTTATGCCGGCGCTGGGCATGACCGAGGGTTTTGACGTCGGCCTCGAAATGTCGGGCGCCGCGCCCGCCTTTCGCGACATGATCGACACCATGAACAATGGCGGCAAGATCGCCATTCTGGGCATCGCGCCGACCGGCTTCGAAATCGACTGGAACAAGGTCATCTTCAAGATGCTGCACTTGAAGGGCATCTACGGCCGCGAAATGTTCGAGACTTGGTACAAGATGATCGCCCTGGTGCAGGGGCCGCTGGATGTGTCGGGTCTGATTACGCACCGCATTGGGATCGACGATTTCCAGACGGGGTTTGACGCGATGCGGAGCGGCAGTTCGGGCAAGGTGGTGATGGATTGGTGAGGCACGTGTGGGTGCAAGATGGCGGACAATGAGCACGGTCGTATCATTGCCTCGCAGGCAAAGCTCGTACTGAAGCCGGCCGGATTTCGACGCAAAGGGCAGTCCCGAATCTGGATCGCCGATCGCGGCTTCTGGCTAAGTGTAGTCGAGTTCCAGCCCAGTTCCTGGTCCAAGGGCACTTACCTTAACGTAGCAGTCCACTGGCTCTGGGGTTCGCTTCCGGAAACGATTACCTTCGATCGCGTTGAGCGCATTGGACAGTTCGTTCCGTTCGAGAGCCCGCCACAGTTTCTTCTCGCGGTTGATCAAATGGCCAAGAAGGTCGTCGAAATCGATCAGGTTCACCGATCGATGTTCCCTTCCGTCCAGGCGACAGCGAAAATCCTCGTGAGTGAATTGCAGCCGGGCGCCTACGGCGAGTGGGCGGCCTTCCACGCCGGGGTGGCGGCTGGTTTGGCCGGTGATTTTGAAACGGCAAGGCGACTGTTTGAAAGCGCTCAAAGACACGCGGCTTCGCAAGCGCAGGCGCTTCTAGCCTACATTGATGATCCGGCGGCATTTCGAAGCCGTGTCAGAGGCTTCATTGAAGCCGAACGCGCCTATTACGGTCTAGGGGCGTTGCCTGCCGCATTCGCGATCTGATTTCAGCGACGGTCGAACTTATGGGAAGATCTCAACCCAAGGTGAGTTTTGCCTCCAGCGCCGCCACCCCATTCACAATCGCCGCCCGCTCTTCCGTACCAAGCCTCTCCAGCAACTCCCGTTCAAAGGCTTTCGCCAGCGGCACCATTTCGCCATAGGCCGCCAGCCCCGCCTTCGTCAGCGCCAGATGCTCTACACGTCGATCATTCTCGTCGGTTGTGCGTACCAGCCAGCGTCGCCGCTCGAGCTCGGCCACGGCGCGCGACACCTTGGTCTTGTGCATGGCCGACTGTTCGCCAAGCGCTGTCGCCGTCATGGTGCCGCGCTGTCCGAGCCCTGACAGCGTGCGCCATTCCGGCCGCGTCAGGCCGTGGCGGTCGCGGTAGATTTTTGAAAATTCGCGGCTGACGGCGTCGGCCAGCCGGTAGAGCCGATAGGGCAGGAAGCTTTCGAGTTCGAGGATTTCCATCTGCACCATGGATGCGGCATTCGCCCGTTGATAGTTACATTTTCGATGGTTACAAATGAAACCAGTTTGGTCAACATCGCCGGCAAGCAGCGCTTTGCGGGGCCGGGTTCAGGGAGGATCGGATGACCTTTTCCTACATGCCGGGCTTCGGCAACGACTTCGAAACCGAGACGCTGCCCGGCTCGCTGCCGCAGGGGCGGAACTCGCCGCAACGGCCGGCTTACGGGCTCTATGCCGAACAGCTATCGGGCTCGCCCTTCACCGCGCCGCGCGGCACCAATGAGCGTTCCTGGCTCTACCGCATCCGGCCGAGCGTAAAACACACCGGCCGCTTCAAGGCAGCGAGCTATCCCCTGTGGAAGACAGCACCCAATGTCGGCGACCACGAACTGGCGCTCGGGCAGTATCGCTGGAGCCCGGTGCCGATGCCGAGTGAGCCGACCGACTTCATCGCCGGCATGCGCACCATCACCACTGCCGGAGATGTGCTGGGCCAAAGCGGCATGGCCGCGCATGTCTATGTCGCCAACCGATCGATGGTCGACGATCATTTCTTCAATGCCGATGGCGAGTTGCTGATCGTCCCCCAGGTCGGCGCCTTGCGCTTCGTCACCGAGATGGGTGTCATCGAGCTGCGGCCCGGCGAGATCGCCGTGCTGCCGCGCGGGCTGGTGTTCAAGGTCGAGCTCATCGACAAGGAAGTGCGCGGCTATATCTGCGAAAACTACGGCGCCAAGCTGACGCTGCCGGACCGCGGCCCGATCGGCGCCAACTGCCTGGCCAATCCTCGCGATTTCAAGACGCCTTGCGCCTGGTTCGAGGAGAAGGAAACGCCGTGCCGGCTGACGGTGAAATGGTGCGGCAATTTCCATGTCACCGAGATCGGCCATTCGCCGCTCGATGTCGTCGCCTGGCACGGCAACTACGCCCCCTACAAATATGATCTGGCGACGTTTTCTCCGGTTGGCGCCATCCTGTTCGACCATCCCGATCCGTCGATCTTCACCGTGCTGACGGCGCCGAGCGGCGAGGAGGGCACCGCCAACATCGACTTCGTCATCTTCCCGCCGCGCTGGCTGGTGGCGGAGGATACGTTCCGCCCGCCCTGGTACCACCGAAACATCATGAGCGAGTTCATGGGCCTGATCCACGGCCAGTATGACGCCAAGGAGGAAGGTTTTCTCCCGGGCGGCATCAGCCTGCACAATCTGATGCTGGCCCACGGCCCAGACGCGCCTGGCTTCGAAAAGGCCTCGCGCTCGGAGCTGAAACCGGTCAAGCTCGACAACACCATGGCCTTCATGTTCGAGACCCGATTCCCGCAAATGCTCACCCGCTACGGCGCCGAGCTTGAAACGAGGCAGGACAATTACATCGATTGCTGGACCGATCTGAAGAAGCGTTTCAACGGCACGCCGGAGGGCGACTGGTCTTGAGATCAGCCCAGTGAACGACCGGCTGGTGCTTCTCGGCTCCAAGGGCGGCCCGGCGCTGCGGCCGGGCGGGCCGTGGCCGAGTTCGTCGCTGCTGGAGCTTGGCGGGCGAACCATCGTCGTCGATTGCGGGCTCGGCGTCACGCGCGGTCTGGTCGATTCCGCCGTCAGCCTGAAGGCGCTCGACCTGATCTTCGTCACCCACCTGCATTCCGACCATGTACTGGAACTGGGTCCGTTGCTCCACACCGCCTGGACCGCCGGCCTCGCCAGCCCGGTGACGCTGTTCGGACCACCCGGCACCGGCCAATACTGGCGCCGCTTCTGCCAGGCGATGGAGTTCGACATTGAAATTCGCATCGTCGATGAGGGCAGGCCGGACATTCGCGAAATGGCTTCGATCGTGGAATTCGGCGAGGGCGAGATTTTTGCGCAGCGCGGCCTGAAGGTCTCGGCACTGCGCGTCGACCATCCGCCGGTCACGGACTGTTTCGCGCTGCGTTTCGACCACGCCGGCAAAAGCATCGTCTTCTCGGCCGACACAGCCTTCTTTCCGCCGCTCGCAGGCTTTGCCCGAAATGCCGACATTCTCGTCCATGAGGCCATGCTGGAAGAAGGCATCGAGCGGCTGGTCGCCAGGACCGGCAATGGCGCGCGGCTGAAGGAGCATCTGCTTGCCAGCCACTCATTTGCCGAGCAGGCAGGCCGCATTGCCAGCGATGCCGGGGTGAAGAGGCTGGTGCTCAACCACCTCATTCCGGCCGATGATCCCGAGATCGGCGAGGCCGACTGGGAGGCTGCTGTCAGGAAATCGTGGGTGGGTGACTTGACGATTGCCCGCGACGGCCTTGTTGTGAACTTAGACGGCGCCAAAGCCGCATCAGGAGAGGAAACCGCATGAAGCTTGCCACATTGAGGGACGGGACGCGCGACGGAAAGCTTGTCGTCGTCTCGCGCGACCTGACGCGCTTCACCGACGCCTCGTTCCTGGCGCGCACGCTGCAGGCCGCACTCGACGACTGGCAGCGGATTTCGCCGCACCTGGCGACGATCGCCGAATCGCTGGAGAACAATGCGGTGCCGTCGGCACGCTTCCATGAGCATGACGCCCAATCGCCGCTGCCGCGCGCCTATCAATGGGCCGATGGTTCAGCCTATGTGAACCATGTCGAGCTGGTGCGCAAAGCTCGCGGCGCCGAGATGCCGGCAAGCTTCTGGACCGATCCGCTGATCTATCAGGGTGGCTCGGATTCCTTTATCGCGCCGCGCGATCCGATCCGCGCGGCGGACGAAGCCTTCGGCATCGACATGGAGGCGGAGGTCGCCGTCGTCGTCGACGATGTGCCGATGGGCGCCAGCCTCGACCAGGCGCGCGCTGCGATCCGGCTGGTCATGCTGGTCAATGATGTGACGCTGCGCGCACTCACCGGACCCGAACTCGCCAAGGGGTTTGGCTTCTTCCAGTCGAAGCCGTCCTCGGCTTTTTCGCCGGTGGCGGTGACGCCGGACGAACTCGGCGACGCCTGGGATGGCGGCAAGGTCAACCTGCCTCTGCTCGCCGACGTCAACGGCAAGCCGTTCGGCCGTGCCAATGCCGGCGTCGACATGACCTTCGACTTCCCGGCGCTGATTGCCCATGCCGCAAAGACACGGCCGCTGGTTGCCGGCACCATCATCGGCTCGGGCACCGTCTCCAACAAGCTGGATGGCGGGCCGGGCAAACCGGTGGCGGCCGGCGGCGCCGGCTATTCCTGCATCGCTGAACTGCGCATGATCGAGACCATTGAGTCTGGCGAGCCCAAGACGCCGTTCCTGCGCTTTGGCGATACGGTGCGTATCGAGATGAAGAATAAAAGCGGAAACTCGATCTTCGGCGCCATCGAGCAGAAGGTCGAAAAGTCCCAGGCATAAGAGGGGGCAATAGTGACGGGCGAGGCGTTCTATCTGCTGGCCGGCATCTGGGCGCTGGCGATTCTGGTGGTCTTCATCCAGGCGATCCGGCTGAGCTATCGCATCGAGGCGCGCTCGCCCGATCTGACCAACCGCAGCGGCTACCCGCGCAAGGCGATGATGTTCCACACCATCACCAACACCAATGTGGCGCGGGACGAGGAGACGCAGGCGATGCGGCGGCGCATGAACCGGCTGCTGCTGATCGTTGTCGCCGGCTTCGCGGTGATGGCGGCAGGCATTGGCCTGATCAGACGAATGAACGCGTGACCCTGCTCGAGCATTTCAGCCGCATGGCCGGCAACAATCTCTGGTCGAACGACCGGATCTATCGCGCCGTGCTGCAGCTAAAGCCCGGCGAATTCGAAGCCGAACGCACCAGCTTCTTCCCGTCGATCAAGGCAACGCTCAACCACATCCTTGCGGTCGATCATCTCTATCTCGATTTTCTCGAAGAAGGCGGCGTCGGTGCGGCCGCTTATGACGACTACGTGCCGTTCGATGTGCCGCAGGCGCTGTTTGGCGCCCAGGTCGCAGCAGATCGACGCCTAATCGCCTTTTGCGAGAAGCTCTCGGAGGCGGATCTCGACCGTCAGGTCATCACGGACCGGCGAGAGGACGGCATGATCCCGGAAAAGATCGGCGACATCCTCGGTCATGTCTTCCTGCACGACATCCACCATCGCGGCCAGGTGCACGCGATGCTCTCGGGCAGCTCGGTCGCGCCGCCGCAGCTGGACGAGTTTTTGCTCGATTATGATTTGAAGGTGAGGAAGGAAGAGGTCGAGCGGCTGGGCCTCTGACCTTTATCTGGTGTACTCGTTCCATTCAGGGCCGAGTTTGTCGAAATCGTCAGAAATCCAAATCTTGCCCTTCAGGGCACCTATGCGCGACAACAAGTCTTCTCGAACTGGTGCCACGAGCCGCGCCGCGATCTTGCCGTGACGAGTGATGACTATCTCCTCGCCGGCTTCCGCGCGGCCGACGAGTTCCGATAGTTTGGCCTTTGCTTCGGTTATGGAGACGTTCACGGCTCGACCTCTTGTGATCGGAACTTAGATCAAAGCCGATCGAGCCGCAAACGAGCTTACGGTTTTCACGCCGCCTTGCCATCGACCTTGATCACGCCGCGCTTGATCTGGTCCTGCTCGATCGACTCGAACAGCGCGCGGAAATTGCCTTCGCCAAAACCTTCGTCGCCCTTCCTCTGGATGAATTCGAAGAAGATCGGGCCGATCACGGTTTTGGAGAATATCTGCAGCAGGATCTTGGTCATGCCGCCGTCGACCACGCCTTCGCCGTCGATCAGGATGCCGTGCTTCTTCATCCGCTCGATCGGCTCGTCATGCCCGTTCACCCTGTTGTACGACATGTCGTAGTAGGTCTCCGGCGGACCGGGCATGAACTTCAGCCCGTTGTCGGCAAGCTTGTCGGTGGCGGCGTAGATGTCGTCGGTGCCGACGGCGATATGCTGGATGCCTTCGCCATTGTACTTCTTCAGGTATTCGGCGATCTGGCTGGTGTCGTCCTTGGATTCATTTAGCGGAATGCGGATCTTGCCGCAGGGCGAGGTGATGGCGCGGCTGACCAGGCCGGTGATCTTGCCGTCGATGTCGAAGAAATGGATCTGCTTGAAGCCGAACAGCTCGCGATAAAAGTCCCACCATTTGTCCATCTGGCCGCGATAGACATTGTGGGTGAGGTGGTCGAGGAAATAGAAGCCGACGCCTTGGGGCCGCGGGTCGCGTTCGCCCAGCCACTCGAACTCGGCATCATAGGCCGAGCCCTTCTTGCCATAGGCTTCGATGAAATAGAGCAGTGAGCCGCCAATGCCGACAATGGCCGGCACGTCGAGCGCCTTGTCGTTGCCGTCGTAGGGCGTGGCGCCTTTCGATACCGCATGCTCGAACGCATGCTTTGCATCGACCACGCGCCAGGCCATCGAGGCGGCGCAGGGGCCGTGCTTGTCGACGAATTTCATCGCATGCGAACCCGGCTCGGCATTGACGACATAGTTGATGTCGCCCTGGCGCCAGACGGTGATGTCCTTCGTGCGGTGCTTGGCCACCGCGACATAGCCCATGCGGGTGAACAGTTCGGCTAGCTTCTGCGGCTCCGCATGCGCGAACTCGACGAACTCGAAACCGTCGGTGCCGGCGGGGTTTTCCTTGCTGATCTTTGCGGGCGGGGCGTCGTGCGGGAAGGGACCCATGGCATTCCTCCAAACGGACGGTGGCCGCATCGGACCACGAGATGACGCATGATAGTGCGAAGCGACCGCACGGTGCTTGCATTCAAACGCTTGAAATGATCATCTCGTGCGTAATTCATGCATGATTGGAGATGAATCGATGAATGAAGCGCGCATCGATCAATTTGACCGCAAGATAATGGCTCTCTTGCAGGGCGACGCGCGGCTCACCAACAACGATCTCTCGGAGCGCGTGAACCTGTCGGCATCGCAATGCTCACGCCGCCGCCAGCGGCTGGAGGAAGACGGCTACATCAAGGGCTATCGCGCCGTGCTCGACCGCGACAAGCTCGGCTTCTCGCTGGTCAACGTCATCTCGGTGACGCTCGCCACCCATAACCGCGACAATGCCAGGCGCTTCGGCGAGCTGCTGGCGCGGCTGCCGGAGGTGCAGGAGGCGCACGCGCTGACCGGCGAGATGGATTATATCTTGAAGGTGGTGACGCCCGATCTGAAATCATTGTCGGAATTCGTCAACGGTGTGCTCCTGCCGCACGACTCCGTGCAGCATGTGAAGACGGCGATCGTGTTGGAGACGCTGAAGGAGACCGGCGCGCTGCCGATCTAGTTTGAGAGAGTTTCAGTTGATACGTCGGCGGGACAGCACCCCTCTCTGGCCTGCCGGCCATCTCCCCCGCAAGGAGGAGATCAGCAGCTTTGTCCAGCGCTCATCCTGCAACGTCGGCGATTGGCGAAGAGCGAAGGCGACATCCGATCTCCCCCCTTGCGGGGGAGATGTCCGGCAGGACAGAGGGGGGTGTGAGGGATCGCCAGCGCCTCAGGATGATCACCCCTTGGACTGCTGAATCAGCCCGTAGAGATTGGTGCAGCGCGCTCCAGACCGGCAATAAGCAAACACCGGTCCCTCAAGCGCGTCGAGCGCTTCGGCCTGGTCCTCGACATTCTCGGCCGTGATCTGGCCGCTGATCACCGGGATGTAGCGGAAGGCCAGCCCCGCGGCTTCGACCGCCGCCTTGACGCTGTCGGCCGAAGGCTGGTCGGGCTGCTCGTCATCCGGCCGGTTGCAGATCACGCTCTTGAAACCGGCTTCCTTGATGGCGGCGGCATCTTCGGGCTGGATCTGGCCCGAGACCGAATAGTCCTCGCTGATTTCGCGATATTCCATGGCTCTCATCCTCGCAATCTGGTTTGGCGCGAAGTCTTGCCACTCTCACACGAGGTCGGCAATCCGCGCCGGAAAGAAATCCCTCGGCGCAGATAGACATTTGCGGCCCCAGATCCAACCCAGGCTCAAGAGGTTTCGCGCTGTTGGCCTTGCCCGGAGGCGGCAGCGACTCTAAACAGGCGCACCGACAAACGAAGGAACCATCCCATGAGCATTCGTCGCATCGATGTTGGCCCGCGCATGAGCCAGATCGTCATCCACGGCAACACCGTCTATCTCGCCGGCCAGGTCGGAACGCCCGGCGCCAGCGTTGGCGAACAGACCAGGTCGATCCTCGCATCTATCGACGAACTGCTGGCCAAGGCCGGCACCGACAAGACCAAGATCCTGCAGGCGATCATCTGGCTGGCCGATATGGGCACCTTCGCCGAGATGAACAAGGAATGGGACAAGTGGGTCCCGCAAGGCAACACGCCCGCCCGCGCCACGGGTGAGGCCAAGCTTGCAGGGCCGGAATACACTGTCGAGATTATCGTTACGGCGGCGATTTAAAGTGCAGCCTTCTACCTCCCCCTTGTGGGGAGGTCGGACCGAAGGTCCGGGCGGGGGGCTGGCGCCGACCCCCACCCCGCTGCTTCGCAGCGACCCTCCCCACAAGGGGGAGGGTAAAGGAGCTACCCCTGCGAAGGCCTGAACCGCGCCACCAGCGTGTGGCTCTCCGCGGCATAAGTGAACCTCACCTGCGTCACCGGGTGCTCGGCGCTCCAGGTTCGGCGCTCGACCACCAGGCAGGGCGCGCCGGTTGCGATGTCGAGCGCTTCGGCAATATGTCTGTCGGCCGCGACCGCGCGGATACGGTGCTCTGCCTCGCTCCATGGCACGCGGCCGATCAGCCAAGGGCCGGGGGCGATGTCGAGAAACTCCTCCTCGGCGGCTTCCGCGACGGCGGCGAGATTGATCAGCCGCTGTTCGTGCGCGAATGGCCGCTTGCCGGCGAAATGCCGGCATTCAAGCGCCAGCACCTGTCCGGCTGCGTCCAGTTCCAGCAAGGCGCGATCCTCGGCGCTGCTGCGCCTTTTCTGCCGCGCCAAGCGCTCGTAACGATAAGCCAGGCCAAGCGACTCAACCTCGATCCTGATGTCGTGGATTTCCAGCACCGCGGCCTGCGACTGCGGCTGGCGGACAAAGCTGCCCGAACGGCGGCGGCGCTCTATCAGCCCGGCCTTGGCCAGTTGCGACAGCGCCTTGTTCACTGTCATGCGCGAGCAATTGTATTCGGCCGTCAACTCGTGCTCGAACGGGATGCGGTGACCCGGCGCCCAGGCGCCGGACATTATTTTCTCGCTGATGTCGGACAGGATGCGCTGGTGCAGCGAACCGCCGCCTTCCACCGCCGCTGTCTCTGATATGCTCATGCCGAAAGCGCCGTCATCACATGGCGAAAGCGCTCGGCGATCGTCTCACGCGCTGCATGCCGGCCGCCGCTGACTTGTTTTTTTCCGTGCACCCAGACGCAATCGACCTTGCCGCCATTGGCAAAGATCCAGGCGTCGAGGATCGCATCGCCACTTTTTCCGGCCAGCGAAGGATGGTTTTCGTCGAGTGAGACGAAATCGGCTGCGGCACCGGCGGCGATCCGCGACGGGCCGGCGCCGAGTGCAGTGCTGCCGCCATCGCGGGCCGCGTCGAACAGAGCCCGCCCGGTCGAGCCGCCGGCCACCGCCAGCACATTGCGGGCGCGGTGTGCGAGGCGCTGCGAATATTCGAGCTGGCGCAATTCATCCGGCAGGCCGATCAGCACGTTGGAATCCGAGCCGACGCCGAAGCGGCCGCCATGTTCGATGAACAGAGGTGCTGAAAAGGTGCCGTCGCCGAGATTGGCCTCGGTGATCGGGCAAAGCCCGGCAATGGCGCCGCTTCTGGCCATGCCGGTTGTCTCATCCTCGGTCATGTGGGTGGCGTGGATCAGGCACCAACGCTTGTCGATCCCGGCATTGGCGAGCAGCCATTCGACCGGTCGCGCACCCGACCACGCCAGGCAATCCTCGACCTCCTTCACCTGCTCGGCGACGTGGATGTGGATCGGTCCGTCCGGCGCAATGGCGGCAACAGCGCTGAGTTCCTCCGGCGTCGCGGCGCGCAGGCTGTGCGGGGCGACGCCAACGACAGCCTGATTCAACGCACGAACCGATTCGCGGCTTTTCTCAAGCAAGCGTTCGAACCGATTCACATTGTTGATGAATCGCCGCTGGCCTTCGTTGGGCGCAGCGCCGCTGAAGGACGAATGGGCATAAAACACCGGCAGCAGCGTCAGGCCGATCCCGGTTTCGCCGGCGGCCGCGGCAATACGTTCGGCCATCTCGGCAAGGTTGGCATAGGGTTTTCCGTCGCGATCGTGGTGGAGATAATGAAATTCGCCGACGCGCGAGAATCCGGCCTCCAGCATTTCGACATAAAGCTGGGCGGCGACCGCCTCGACCTGGTCCGGCGTCATCGACAGCGCGAAGCGGTACATCACCTCGCGCCAGCTCCAGAAGCTGTCGGCGGAGGGACCGCGCAGTTCGGCAAGCCCGGCCATGCCGCGCTGGAAGGCGTGGCTGTGCAGGTTCGGCATGCCGGGCACCAGAATGGCGTGGCGTTCGTCACCGCTCCGCGGTGAAGAACCTGGCTCCACCTTCGCGATCTGACCGCCGCTCAGCGAGATCCGCACCTTGTCATGCCAGCCATCGGCCAGCAGCACCTGTTCCGCAAAGATCGCCGTCACGTTTTTCTCCGCATTCCATCAACAATGCACTTGCAGCGCGTTTCAATATGTATATACATAATCGCCATCCAAGCAACGGAAAAAGATGATGGCGGCACAAGACAAAAGCCGGGCAGGGGGCCTTCAGCTTTGGCGTAATGCGCGCCTGGCGACCATGGCCGAAGGCGTTGCCGGACTGGGCATTGTCGACAAGGGCGCGATCATCGCCCGTGACGGCGTCATCGTCTATGCCGGTCCGGAAGCCGAGATGCCGTCAGCGTTGGCTCAGGGCGGCGAGACTACCGATTGCGAAGGCCGCTGGATTACGCCCGGCCTGATCGACTGCCACACCCATCTCATCCATGCCGGCAACCGTGCCAACGAGTTCGAGATGCGGCTGGCCGGCGCCAGCTATGAGGAAGTCGCCCGTGCCGGCGGCGGCATCGTCTCCTCGGTCAAATCCCTGCGTGCCGCGAGCGAAGACGAACTGGTTGCGCAGACTCTCCCGCGCCTTGACGCGCTGATGGCCGAGGGCGTCACCACGGTAGAGGTAAAGTCGGGTTACGGGCTCGATCTCGGAAATGAACGGAAGTCGCTTCGCGCCGCGCGGCAACTGGACAAGCAACGCCCGGTCACGGTCCGCACCACCTTCCTCGGCGCGCATGCGCTGCCGCCGGAAGCAAAAGGCGACAAGGACGCTTTTGTCGATCTCGTCGCCAACACCATCCTCCCCGCAATCGCCGCCGAGGGCCTGGCTGACGCCGTAGACGGCTTTTGCGAGGGCATTGCCTTTTCGCCGGAACAGATTGCCCGCGTCTTCGACAAGGCCAAGGCGCTTGGCCTGCCGGTCAAACTCCATGCCGACCAGCTGTCCAATTTGCATGGCGCCGAACTCGCCGCCCGTTATGGTGCGCTGTCGGCAGACCATCTCGAATACACCGATGAAGCAGGTGCCGCAGCCATGGCCAAGGCCGGCACCGTGGCGACGATCCTACCCGGCGCCTACTATTTCATCCGCGAAACCAGGAAGCCGCCGATCGGCCTGTTTCGCCAGCACGGCGTCAAGATGGCGGTCGCCACCGACAACAATCCCGGGACGTCGCCGCTGACCTCGCTGCTTCTGACCATGAACATGGCGGCGACGCTTTTCGGCCTGACCGTCGAGGAGTGCCTGGCCGGCACCACTCGCGAGGCTGCCCGTGCGCTGGGATTGCTCGGCCAGACCGGCACGCTTGAAGCAGGGAAATCCGCCGACCTGGCGATCTGGGACATCGAGCGTCCGGCCGAACTCGTCTACCGCATGGGCTTCAACCCGCTCCATGCCCGCATCTGGAGAGGACAATGACCGAACTTAACCTGAAGCCCGGCAATGCATCGCTGGCCGACTGGCGCACCATCTATCGTGGCGCCGTGCCGAAGCTCGACGCTGCCTGCCGTCCGAAGATCAAGGCCAGCGCCGAGGCTGTCGCCCGTATTGTCGCCAAGGGTGAGCCGGTCTATGGCATCAACACCGGCTTCGGCAAACTGGCCAGCGTCCGCATTCCGGCCGCCGATTTGGAAACCCTGCAACGCAACATCGTTTTGTCGCATGCCGCCGGCGTCGGCGAGCCGATGCCGGTCGCTGTGGTTCGGTTGATGATGGCGCTGAAGCTGGCCAGCCTGGCGCAGGGCGCGTCGGGCGTGCGGCCGCAAACCATCGAATTGCTGGAAGCGATGCTGGTCAACGACGTCATCCCCGTCGTGCCGGCGCAGGGCTCGGTCGGCGCCTCCGGAGATCTCGCGCCGCTGTCGCACATGACGGCGGTGATGATCGGCGTCGGCGAATGCTTTACACCGCATGGCCGCTTCCCGGCCAAGGTCGCTTTCGTCTCGCACGGCCTGGAGCCGGTGACGCTTGGCGCCAAGGAAGGCCTGGCGCTGCTCAACGGCACGCAGTTCTCCACCGCCTATGCGTTGGCCGCTCTCTTCGAGGCCGAAGTGCTTTACCAGTCGGCGCTGGTCGCCGGGGCGCTGTCGACCGACGCCGCCAAGGGCTCGGATGCACCCTTCGATCCGCGCATCCATCTCCTCAGAAAACACCCGGGCCAGATCGAGACGGCGGCAGCGCTGCGCAATCTGATGTCCGGCAGCGCCATCCGTGAATCGCACCGCGTCGGCGATGAGCGCGTGCAGGATCCGTACTGCCTGCGCTGCCAGCCGCAGGTGATGGGTGCTGCACTCAGCGTGCTGCGCCAGGCTGCCGATACGCTCGGCACCGAGGCCAATGGCGTCACCGACAATCCGCTGATCTTCGCCGAGGACGATACTGCGCTTTCAGGCGGCAATTTCCACGCCGAGCCGGTGGCTTTCGCCGCCGACATGATCGCGCTCGCCGTCTGCGAGATCGGCTCGCTGTCGGAACGCCGCATCGCCATGCTGGTGGACCCGGCGCTGTCCGGCATGCCGGCATTCCTGACGCCGAAGCCCGGCCTGAACTCCGGCTTCATGATCCCGCAGGTGACGGCGGCGGCACTCGTTTCCGAAAACAAGCAGAAGGCCTATCCCGCGAGCGTCGATTCCATCCCGACCTCGGCCAACCAGGAAGACCACGTCTCGATGGCCGCACATGGCGCGCGCCGGCTGATCGGCATGGTCGAGAATGCGACAGCCGTCATCGGCATCGAACTCTTGGCCGCCGCGCAGGGCTGCGATTTCCATGCACCGCTGGCGTCGAGCGCGGCCCTTGAAGCCGTTCGCAAACTGGTCCGCGCAGAAGTGCCGCATCTCGACAACGACCGACATTTCCATCCCGATATGGAAAAGGCCATCGCCATGGTGCGCAGCGGCGCTGCCATCAAGGCTGCCGGCGCGGTGACACTGCCTTCGATTTCGGGAGTCTGACATGGCCGACTGGCTGACAGTGACGGAAGGCACGGCACCCCTGTTGGTGTCCATCCCGCACACGGGTATCGATCTCGCCGGCATCGACAATCGGCTGGTCTCGCCCTGGCTCGGCCGCCGCGATTGCGACTGGTGGATCGACAATCTCTACGATTTTGCCGCCGGCCTTGGCGCGACTGTCGTGCACACGTCGATCTCGCGCACCGTCATCGACGTCAACCGCGATCCCTCCGGCGCCTCGCTCTATCCCGGGCAGACGACAACGACGCTATGCCCGACCGAGACCTTCGACGGCGATCCGCTGTATCTGCCCGGCGCGGAACCGACGCCGTCGGAGATAGACCAGCGCCGCATAGCGTATTTCGTGCCCTACCATGAAATGCTGGCGGCCCAGGCCGTCAGGCTGCGCGGCCTGCATGAGAAGGTCGTCATTTACGATTGCCACTCGATCCGTTCGGTGCTGCCGCGGCTGTTCTATGGCACGCTGCCGGTGTTCAATCTCGGCACCAATGACGGCCAGACCGCGGACCCAATGCTTCAGGCGCTGGTCGGCCAGATCATGGCCGAAAGCGGTGAAAGCAATGTCATCAACGGTCGTTTCAAGGGCGGCTGGATCACCCGCTATTTCGGCAATCCGCAAGCCGGCTACCATGCGCTGCAGATGGAACTTGCCGATCGCGGCTATTTGCGCGAGCCCGAGGGCAAGGGCGAACCGGACAATTGGCCGGTGCCTTATGATGCCGAGTTCGCCGCGCCGATGCGCGCCACACTGACGAAAATCCTCCAATCCGCCATTGACTGGGCCGGGCGCTGAGACGCCGCCTTACTCCAAAGGGACAATGATGAACAATCCTCGCCACAACATCCGCGAAGTGCGCGCGCCCCGCGGCGACAAGCTCAACGCCAAATACTGGACGACCGAAGCGCCGCTGCGCATGCTGATGAACAACCTCGATCCCGATGTCGCCGAAAACCCCAATGAGCTCGTCGTCTATGGCGGCATCGGCCGGGCCGCGCGCACCTGGAACGATTTCGACAGCATCGTCGCCTCGTTGAAGACCCTCAATGAAGACGAGACGCTGCTGGTCCAGTCCGGCAAGCCGGTCGGCGTCTTCCGGACGCACACCGATGCGCCGCGCGTGCTGATCGCCAACTCCAACATCGTGCCGCATTGGGCGACCTGGGACAAATTCAACGAACTCGATAAAAAAGGCCTGATGATGTACGGCCAGATGACGGCCGGCTCCTGGATCTATATCGGCACGCAAGGCATCGTGCAGGGCACCTACGAGACCTTCGTCGAGGCCGGCCGCCAGCACTACAATGGCAACCTTACGGGCAAATGGATCCTGACCGGCGGCCTCGGCGGCATGGGCGGCGCCCAGCCGCTTGCCGCCGTCATGGCCGGCGCCTGCTGCCTCGCCATCGAATGCAATCCGGACTCGATCGATTTCCGGCTGCGCACCCGCTATGTCGACGAGAAGGCCGAGACGCTCGACGAAGCGATGGAAATGATCGAGCGCTGGACCAAGGCCGGCGAGGCGAAGTCGGTCGGCCTGCTCGGCAATGCGGCCGACATCGTGCCGGAAATGTTCAAGCGGGGCATCCGCCCCGACATGGTCACCGACCAGACCTCGGCGCATGACCCGATTAACGGCTATCTGCCCAAGGGCTGGACGATGGCTGAGTGGCGCGAGAAGCGCGTCTCCGATCCCAAGGCTGTCGAGAAGGCCGCCCGCGCATCAATGCGCGAGCATGTCGAGGCGATGGTCGCGTTCTGGAATGCCGGCGTGCCGACGCTCGACTATGGCAACAACATCCGCCAGGTCGCCAAGGACGAAGGCTTCGAGAACGCCTTTGCTTTCCCGGGTTTCGTGCCGGCCTATATAAGGCCGCTGTTCTGCCGTGGCATCGGCCCGTTCCGCTGGGCTGCTCTTTCGGGCGATCCCGAGGATATCTACAAGACGGACGCCAAGGTGCGCGAACTCACCCCCGGCAACACCCATCTGCACAACTGGCTGGACATGGCACGTGAGCGCATCGCCTTTCAGGGCCTGCCGGCGCGCATCTGCTGGGTCGGCCTCGGCGACCGCCACAGGCTGGGGCTCGCCTTCAACGAGATGGTGGCCAGGGGCGAACTCAAGGCGCCCGTCGTCATCGGCCGCGACCACCTCGATTCCGGCTCGGTGGCTTCGCCCAACCGCGAGACGGAAGCGATGAAGGACGGCTCCGACGCCGTCTCCGACTGGCCGCTGCTCAATGCGTTGCTCAACACCGCGTCGGGCGCAACCTGGGTGTCGCTGCATCATGGCGGTGGCGTCGGCATGGGCTTCTCGCAGCATGCCGGCATGGTCATCGTCGCCGACGGCACGCCGGACGCCGCAAGGCGCCTGCAGCGCGTGTTGTGGAACGATCCGGCGACAGGCGTCATGCGCCACGCCGATGCCGGCTACGACATCGCCATCGAGTGCGCGAAGGAGCACCAGCTCAATCTGCCCGGTATTTTAGGCTGATTGGCTTAAATGATGCGCATCCTACGGGCCGCCGACTACCGGGTCATGCCGTGGAAGAATGGCGGCGGCACGACCACCGAGATCGCCGTCTCGCCGGACGGCGCCGGCCTGGACGATTTCGACTGGCGCGTTTCGATGGCGCGAGTCGAGGATAGCGGGCCGTTCTCGGGCTTTGCCGGCGTCGACCGCACGCTGGCCGTGCTGGAAGGCGAGGGCATCGTCCTCGACATTGCTGGCCGGCGGCCGGCCGAAGTGACGGCGGCTTCCGCCCCGCTGTCCTTCCCGGCCGATGTGCCGACCACGGCCGCGCTGATCTCCGGTCCGATCACCGACCTCAACGTCATGACCCGCCGCGGGCGGGCAACGCACTCGGTCCAGCGTCTGATAGTTTCGGTTCCGACCGATATCCGGCCGACCAGCGCTATGACCCTGATCCTGCCGTTCGACGGTGAGGTCGGCGTGACCGGCGCGACATCGTCGCGCCTTGGACCTCGCGACACGCTGTTGCTCGGACCGCAGGCCGCGAAACTGCGGCTTGAACCGGTGCGGCCGACGACCGTGTTCGTCATCCGGATAGCCAGGGCCAGCCGCACCGCCAGCACAACGATTAACGCCTGTTGCCAAACATGATCGCACGCCGGAGAAATCTGGCGTAAGCTGTTGTCTGGATCACGAAAAAGCCCGAATCCTTCCGTCGTTCCAAGGCGGACGGGAGGGCAGGGGTGCTCGTCCTTAAGTTGTCGAAAGCCCCACTTAAAATGTCGAAGGGATAACGCCTCTGGCGTGGTGCGAAGCAAAACTTTCGGCCAGTGTAATCATGCAACCAATTGCATTTGAATCGGTTTTAGGGACATTGCCGTGGCGGTGGCGCCGCATCGCGTCCCCCATGCGGAATTTTCAATGAATATCCAGACAAATCCTGCCCATATCGAAAAGTCCAGCGCCGGCTTCCCGGTCATCACCGAAGAGCCGATACGCTCCAATTTCCTGCCCGAAGAGCGGCTGCGCGCGCTGGGCGAAAGCCTTGCCAAGGGCGACATCAAGGACCTGTTCGGCCTGACGCCGTTCGATTTCCAGGCCCGCATCCGCGACAGCGCCAAGAAAATCCTCGAAGTCTACCGCTCGACCAATGCCGCCCAGGCCAAGGGCGAAACCATCACGCCTGCCGCGCAATGGCTGCTCGACAACAATTATCTCGTTGAGGAGACCATTTTTCAGGTGAAGCGCGACCTGCCGCGCCGTTTCTACCGGCAGTTGCCGACCCTGGAAGTGGCCGATCGCGCCGCGGTGCCGCGCGCGCTGGCCTTGGCCTGGAGCTATGTCGCCCATTCCGACAGTTCGGTTTCGGCGACCATGTTCAAATCCATCGTCGAGGGTTTTCAGTCGGTCGAGCCGCTCAAGATCGGCGAGCTCTGGGCGCTGCCGTCGCTGCTGCGCTTCGTTTTGATCGAGAATCTGCGCCGCATCGCCGTGCGCGTCGACCGCACCAGGCAGATGCGCCATATCGCCAACGAGGTCGCCGACCGCGTGCTGGCGACCGACGACAATGCAGACCGCCGGAAGATCCTGTCGGGCTACGGCGCGCATGCGCAGGACACCACCTTCGCCACCCAGTTGCTCTACCGCCTGCGCGACGGCTCGCAGAATGCCGGCAGGGCGCTGGAATGGCTGGAGGTCGAGCTCGAGAAAACCGGCTCCGACGCCGAGGAAATCATCATTTCCGAGCATCGCACGCTGTCCAGCGGCAATGTCACCACCGGCAACATCATCCGCGGCCTGCGCCTCATCAACGACGTCGACTGGACGGTGTGGTTCGAGGGCGTCAGCCGCATCGACACGCTGTTGCGCGAGCGCACCGATTTCGCCGCGCTCGATTTCTTTTCGCGCGACCAGTACCGCACGTCGATCGAGCAACTGGCGCGCCGCTCCGAGCTGTCCGAATTCCGTGTCGCCGAAAAGGCCATCGAGCTGGCCAGCCATGTTCCCGGGGTCACCGATGCCTCGGGCGTGCCGGATGCATCAGCCGATCCGGCCATGCATACCGATGTCGGCTTCTTCCTGGTCGGCCCGCGCCGGCCGGATCTGGAAAAGGCGATCGGCTATCGGCCGCCCTTCCATGTGACCTTCAAGCGCGCCTTCACCGCCACGGGCTGGCTCGGCATCGTTGTGCCGGTCTTCCTGCTGACGGTGCTACTGCTGGTTGTCTCCGGCAATGCGCTTGCCCATCTCGGCCTGTCGGTGGAATCCATCACGCTGATGCTGGCGCTGTTTGCGGTGCCTGCCAGCGAAGGCGCGCTCGCCTTCTTCAACACCGTTGTTTCACTGTTCCTGAAGCCGACGCGGCTCGTCGGCTATGATTACAAGCACGGCATTCCAGCGGCATCACGGACCTTGGTCGTGGTGCCGTCGCTGATCGGCTCGCGCGATGATGTCGAGGAAAACATCCGCAACATCGAGGTGCATCACCTCGCCAACACGGCCGAAGAAATCCATTTCGCGCTGCTGTCCGACTGGCCGGATTCCAAGACCGAGATCGACGCCGCCGACATCGAGATCCTGCAATATGCGCGCGACGAGATCGCCAGGCTCAATGCCCGTTATCCCTCGGAAGGCGCGCCGCGTTTCTATATCCTGCATCGCCGCCGGCTCTACAACCAGGCGCAGGGCGCCTGGATGGGCTGGGAGCGCAAGCGCGGCAAGCTGCATGAGCTGAACCTTCTCTTGCGCGGCGACAGCGACACCACCTTCCTGCCGCTCGACGTGCCGCTGCCGGAAAAGGTCGTCTATGTCATGACGCTCGACGCCGACACGCGCACCACGCGCGACGCCGTGTCGTCACTGGTTGGCAAGCTCGCCCATCCGCTCAACCGCCCGCATTTCGACGCGACAAAGCGCGTCGTCACCGCCGGCTACACCATCCTGCAGCCGCGCATCACAGCCTCGCTCACCAGCGGCGACGACGCTTCCTTCTTCCAGCGCGTCTTCTCGTCCAACAGCGGTCTCGATCCTTACGTCTTTGCCGTTTCGGACCTCTACCAGGACGTCTTCAGCGACGGCTCCTTCACCGGCAAGGGCCTTTATCACGTCGACGCTTTCGAGGCGGCGCTGCAGGGCCGCATCGAGGAAAACACCGTCCTCAGCCACGATCTGCTCGAAGGTGCGCTGGCGCGCGCAGCACTTGTCACCGATGTCGAACTGGTCGAGGACTATCCTACCCGCTACTCGGTCGACGCCTCGCGCCACCACCGCTGGGCGCGCGGCGACTGGCAGCTGCTGCGCTTCATCTTCTCGCCGCGTTCCGGCGTGCCGGCGCTGTCGCGCTGGAAGATGGTCGACAATCTGCGCCGCTCGCTCACCCCGATCTTCTGGGTGATGGCGGCGATCGCCGGCTGGACGCTGCTGCCCTTCACGCAGGCCGCGCAGTGGCAGGCGCTGCTGATCCTGTCGCTGTTCATGGCGCCGACCTTCGATGTCGTCAACGCCATCCTGCCCAAGAGCGGCGACCAGACGCCGCGCGGCCATTTCTCCGCACTGGCGCACGACACCGTCTTCGGCACGGCCCTTGTGGCGCTGAAAGTGCTGTTGATGGCGCACAATGCCTGGATGATGGGCGACGCCATCGTGCGCACGCTCTACCGCCTGTTCGTCAGCCGCCAGAACCTGCTGGAATGGCGCACCGCGTCGCAGGCGCACAAGGGCGGCGACAACGATATCGGCTCCTATTACAGCATGATGTATGGCGCCGTGATCATCGGCGTCGTCGGTCTCGCTATCCCCGTGCTGGCCGATTCCACCGGTGCCTTCGTCGCCTTCTTCTTCGCTCTGTTCTGGATCGGTTCGCCGGCGGTTGCCTGCTGGATCAGCCGCTCGGCCGAGACCGAGGACCGCCTGCGCATATCGCAAGCCGACATCCACGCGCTGCGCACCGTGGCGCGCCGCACCTGGCATTATTTCGAAACCTTCGTCACGGCCGAGCACCACAATCTGCCGCCCGACAATTTCCAGGAAAGCCCGGCGCCGGTTGTGGCGCCGCGGACGTCGCCGACCAATATCGGCGTCTACCTGCTGTCGGTGGTGTCGGCACGCGATTTCGGCTGGATTGCGCTCTCCGACGCCATCACTCGCATCGACGCCACGATGACGACCATCGAGAGCATGCCGCGCAACCGCGGCCACCTCTTCAACTGGTACGACACCACGACGCTCAAGCCGCTCTATCCGCTCTACATCTCGGCCGTCGACAGCGGCAATCTGGCCGGACATCTGGTCGCGGTGGCGGCGGCCTGTGCCGAGTGGGCGGAAGCCCCGTCCGTTCACCTGCAGGGCGATTTCGAAGGCGTCCTCGACACGGTGAGTATCCTCGACGAGAGCCTCGAGGAATTGCCTGACGACCGCCGGCAACTGCGGCCGTTGCGCCAGCGTCTGGCCGATCGCCTCGATGGCATGCGGCGCGCCGTCATGACCATCAAGGCGCAGCCGGAGATGGCCTCGATCCGCACCATTAACCTGGCCGTGCTTGCCGGCGAGATCCGCAAGCTCGCCACCGCCATCCACACCGAGGCCGGATCGCAGCGCAGCGACATTATCGCCGACTGGGCGGCACGGCTGGAAGCGACCTGCGAGGCGCATGTGCATGACTCGCACAGCGACGAAAACGCCGTCGAAGCCTTGCGCGCCAAGCTGCTGGCGCTGCGCGAACGCTGCCGCCGCTATGCCTTCGAGATGGATTTCTCTTTCCTGATGCGTCAGGAGCGCAAACTGCTCTCGATCGGCTACCGGGTCGAGGAGCACCAGCTCGATGAGAGCTGCTACGATCTGCTCGCCTCCGAGGCGCGGCTGACCAGCCTGTTCGCCATCGCCAAGGGTGACCTGCCGACGGAGCATTGGTTCCGGCTTGGAAGGCCGATCGTCGAGATCGGCTTCCAGGGTGCGCTGATGTCCTGGTCGGGCTCGATGTTCGAGTATCTGATGCCGCCACTGGTGATGAAGGAACCGCAGGGCTCGATCCTCAACCAGACCAGCAAGCTGATCATCAAGCGTCAGATCCAGTACGCGCGTTCGAAGAACGTGCCCTGGGGCATTTCGGAAGCGGCCTACAATGCCCGCGACCGCGAACTGACCTACCAGTATACCAATTTCGGCGTGCCCGGACTTGGCCTCAAGCGCGGCCTTGGCCAGAACACGGTGATCGCCCCTTACGCCACGATCCTCGCGGCGCAGTTCACACCGCGCGAATCCGTCCAGAATCTGGCTAGGCTGCGCTCCATCGGCGCTCTCGGCCGGCATGGCTTTTACGACGCCGTCGACTTCACGCCGCAGCGCGTGCCGGAAGGCACCGACCACGCTGTTGTCCTGAACTACATGGCGCATCACTCCGGCATGTCGATCGCCGCCGTTGCCGACGCCATCTTCGAGGGCCGGCTGCGCGACCGCTTCCACAGCGATCCGGTGATCGAGTCTGCCGAACTCCTGCTGCAGGAGAGGGCGCCGCGCGACATCCCGACCGCCACGGTCAGGACCGAAGCCGACGAGCGCTCGAAGGACGAGACCGAGGTCGAGAGCCCGGATTCGCGCATCGTCCTCGACCCGCTGAGGGCGTTGCGCGCCACCAGCGTCATGTCCAATGGCCGCTACTCCGTCATGGTCTCGGCCACCGGTTCCGGTTACAGCCGCTGGGGCGAACTCGCCGTCACCCGTTGGCAGCCCGACCCGACCGAAGACCGGCTCGGCTCCTACATCTTCCTGCGCGACGCCGGCAGCGGCGACTGGTGGTCGGCCACCGCGGAGCCGAAGCAGGCGACCGGCGAGAGAGTGCAGACGCTGTTTTCCGACGACAAGGCGAGCTTCGTCAAAACAGTGGGCTCGCTTCGTTCGGAGGTCGAATGCATCGTCATCTCGGAAGGCAATGGCGAGGGACGGCGCGTCACGCTCTACAACGACGGCGCCACTGACCGGCATATCGAGGTGACCTCCTTTGCCGAGCTGGTGCTGGGCAACGAAGCCTCCGACAATGCCCATCCTGCGTTCTCGAAAATGTTTATCGAGACCGAGATCGCTGCCAATAACGGCGCCATCTTTGCCACCAGGCGCAAGCGCGAGAAGAACGAGCCTGACGTCACCATGGTGCATTTCGTCACCGATCCGTCCGGGTCGGCGCGCGATGCCGAGGCCGAAACCGACCGCCGTGCCTTCATCGGCCGTGGCCGTACCATCGCGGAAGCGGCGGCCTTCGATCCCGGCGCCAAGCTTGGCGGTCACCACGGCTTCACCCTCGATCCGGTAGCGGCCCTGCGCCGCCAGGTGCGGGTGCCGGCCAACAAGAAGATATCGCTGACCTTCTGGACCGCCGTCGGCGCCAACCGCGCCGAACTGGACGAGGCCATCGCCAGGCTCGACCATCCCGAAAGTTTTGCTCGCCAGGCGATGCTTGCCTGGACGCGTTCGCAGGTGCAGACCCGCCATCTTGGTCTCAGCCTGACCGACGCCGCCAACGTGCAGAAGCTGGCGCGCTTCCTGATCTATCCCGATCCGTTCCTACGCCTGCCCGGCGAATCCATCGCTTCGGGGCTGGGCAAGCAGTCCAGCCTGTGGCCGACCAGCATTTCGGGCGATTTCCCGATCTTCCTGGTCCGCATCGGCGACGTGGCCGACCTCGAAATTGTAGCCCAGGCGCTGCGCTTCCAGGAGTATATGCGCGCCCGCGGCATGATGATCGACTTCGTGGTCGTCAACGAGCAGGCATCGTCCTATGTCCAGGACCTGCAGCGCGCGGTCGAGACGCTGTGCGAAAACAGCCGCCTGCGCGGCAAGGAACTCGGGCCGCGCCAGCACATCTTCGCCGTGCGCCGCGACCTGATGGACGAGGCGACGTACAAGACGCTGCTGGCGGTTGCCCGCGTGGTTCTGCACACGCGCAACGGCACCATCTTCGACCAGATCGAACGCGCCGAGGCGGCAGCCTTGCAAGCACGCGATGCCCTGCAGCCGGTGGCCCCCGCGTCGCTGCGCGAGCCGTCTCTGCCGGTGCCGGCGGCGCCTGCATACCATGCCGCGTCCGACAGCAGCGCCGACGGCAGCGGCCTCAGCCAATGGAACGGCTTTGGCGGTTTCGAGGGCGACGGCCGCCACTATGTCACCCGCCTTGCCGGGCGGCGCTCGACGCCGCAGCCCTGGATCAACGTCGTCTCGAACGCCTCGTTCGGATTCCATGTCTCGGCCGAAGGCGCTGCCTTCACCTGGAGCCGCAACAGCCGCGATTACCAGCTGACGCCATGGTCGAACGATCCGGTCACCAACCGGCCGGGCGAGGGCATCTACATCTACGATCAGGCCAGCGGCAAGGCATTCTCGCCGCTGGCTGCCGTGGTCCGCGATCCCTCGATGACCTATGAGACATGGCACGGCCAGGGCTTCTCCACCTTCCGGTCCAAACGCGGCCCGCTGTCGATGGATCTGACGCACGTCGTCGATCCCGTCGATCCAGTGAAGATCACGCGGCTGCGCATCCAGAACTCAGGCTCGGGGCCGGCGCGGCTGCGCGTCTATGCCTATGCCGAATGGGTTCTCGGCAGCCATCGCTCGAGCACTGCTGCGACCATCATCCCGTCCAGGGATCCAGCGACCGGCGCGCTTCTGGCGCAAAACCCCTACGGTCTCGATTTCGGCGACCGGGTGGCCTTCCTGGCCGCCACCGGTCCGGTGCATTCGGTGACAGCCGATCGTGGCGAGTTCATCGGCAGGCACGGCACCAGCGCCTTCCCGCACACTGTCGTCAGCGGCGCCGGCCTGTCGGGCCGCGTCGAGGCCGGCGACGATCCGTGCGCAGCTGTCGCCAGCGACATCGACATCCCTGCCGGCGGCGACGTCACGCTGGTCTGGCTGCTTGGCGACGCCGCTACGTCAGCCGAAGCGAGCGCGTTGGTGCAGACCCATTCGGGCAAGGATTTCGACCAGCGGCTGGCCGATAATGAACGCGTCTGGCGCGGCTTCCTCGACACCATCCAGGTCGAGACGCCCGACAAGGCGCTCGACGCCATGGTCAATCACTGGCTGCCCTATCAGAGCCTGGCCTGCCGCATCCGCGCCCGCTCGGCCTTTTATCAGGCAAGCGGCGCCTTCGGCTTCCGCGACCAGCTACAGGACACGCTGGCCCTGCTTGCGCATGATCCGAAACTGGCGCGCGACCAGATCCTCAATGCGGCGCGCCGGCAGTTCCCCGAAGGCGACGTCCAGCATTGGTGGTTGCCGCGCACCGACGCCGGCGTGCGCACCATGATCTCCGACGATGTGGTCTGGCTGGCGCATGCCACCAATCGCTACATCGAGGTGACCGGCGATACAGGGATCCTGAAGGAGCAGCTGCCTTTCATCGACGGGCAGGTGTTGGGCGAGGGCGAGCACGACGCCTTCTTCACGCCGGAAATCTCCAAGACGAGCGCTTCGCTTTACGACCATTGCGCGCGCGCGCTCGACCTTGCGGTCAAGCGCAGCAGCCCGGCCGGGCTGCCGCTGATCCTCGGCGGCGACTGGAACGACGGCATGAACCGCGTCGGCGAAGCCGGCAAGGGGGAGAGTGTCTGGCTCGGCTGGTTCCTTTTGAAGACGCTGGGCGACTTTACCACCGTGGCCAAGGGGCAGGGCGACACCAAGCGGGCGCAGGCCTGGACAAAACACGCCGATGTGCTGAAGCGGGCGCTGGAAAGCACCGCCTGGGACGGCCAGTGGTATCGCCGCGGCAGCTACGATGACGGCACGCCGCTTGGCTCGCACAATTCGGACGAGTGCAAGATCGACTCCATCGCGCAGTCGTGGAGCGTGCTCTCCGGCGAGGGCGACCCCGCGCGCTCGACCACGGCGATGCAGCAGGCGACGAACCTGCTGGTCGACGACAAGCTCAAGATCGTCAAACTGTTTACCCCGGCCTTCCAGAACACGAGAAAGGACCCTGGTTACATCAAGAGTTATCCGCCGGGCGTGCGCGAGAACGGCGGCCAGTACACCCATGCGGCGACCTGGTTCGTGATCGCGCTCGCCGAAATGGGCCGCACCGACGATGCCTATCGCTGCTTCTCGATGCTGAACCCGGTCAACCATGCGCTCGACGATGCATCGGCCGAGCATTATCGCGTCGAGCCGTACGTCGTCGCCGCCGACATCTATTCCGGTGAGGACAAGGGCGGTCGCGGCGGCTGGACCTGGTATACGGGCTCAGCGGGATGGCTCTACCGTGCTGCGGTCGAAGGCATTCTGGGCATTGAGCGGCGGGGCAAGCAGATCACGTTCCGGCCGAAACTGCCCAGCCATTGGGACGGCTATTCTGCCACGCTGAAGATGCTGGGGTCGGAGATCAAGGTTCGCGTCATCCGCGACAAAAAGGCCAAATCCATCTCGCTCGAAGTCAATGGAACCAAGACAAAATCTTCCGGTTTTCAGCCGAAAGCCGGCGACAAGACCGAGGTGGTCGTCAAGATACCCTCGTAAAATCAAAGGCTTCAGGTTATTGACGCGCGCCTTTCGAGGCGCGCGTTTTCTACTTCGGCATGCTCCTGGCGCAGAACGGCGTGCCTTCCCGATAACGGCGGTCCAAGCGTGCAGTGACTAAAAATGTGGCAGGGCCAGCTGCTGCCATGATTTTGCCGCAAGACTGACATTTCACCTTTTATCTCAAACCGTTAGGTGATCACGGCAGATTTCGCAACGTCGTCATCTTTTGTTCGCAGAATGGGAACGGAAGAGGTAGACGGGCATTGTTTTGCGACCCGTTAACCGGTACGTGTCAAGAAATGGTGCGGTGCACAATAATGTTTTGGGCGGAGTAGCTGAAGTGTCACTTCTGCAAATCTACTGGAGAGCGCTGGGTTATCTCGCAGCCGACAGGAAGCGCGTTGCGTTTATCTGCGGTGCGAATGTCGCGCTCGCCATTATCGCCATCCTCGAGCCGATCATGTTCGGCCGGGTAATCGACGCCATCTCCGATAAGGGTTCGGTGTTTTCGACGCTGGCGCTGTGGGCCGGTCTCGGCGCCTTTAACATCGTCGCCTTCGTGCTGGTGGCGCGCGGCGCCGACCGTTTTGCCCACAAGCGGCGCAGCGAGGTGCTGTGCCAGTCGTTCGAGCGCGTGATCACCATGCCGCTCGCCTGGCACCACCAGCGCGGCACCTCCAACGCGCTGCACACGCTGCTGCGCGCCGTCGAGACGCTGTTCAGCCTGTGGCTTGAATTCATGCGCCAGCATCTGTCGACGGCTGTTGCGCTGGCTCTGCTGATTCCGACAGCTATAAGCATGGATCTTCGCATGTCGCTGGTGCTGATGGCGCTGGGCGTTCTCTATGTCGGCATCGGCCGGCTTGTGATGAAGCGCACCAAGGCGGGCCAGGCCGCGGTCGAGCGCCACTACCATCAGGTGTTCGCGCATGTGACCGACTCGGTCAGCAATGTCGCCGTGCTGCAGAGCTACAACCGTCTCGGCCACGAGGCCGATACG
This sequence comes from Mesorhizobium sp. M1004, assembly GCF_040318795.1. Lineage (NCBI taxonomy): Bacteria > Pseudomonadati > Pseudomonadota > Alphaproteobacteria > Hyphomicrobiales > Phyllobacteriaceae > Mesorhizobium > Mesorhizobium sp. M1004. The sequence goes on along the minus strand of NZ_JAMYNB010000006.1, from coordinate 73,557 downwards.
CTGCGCCGCTATGTCAAGAACCTGCTCGACGCGCAGAACCCGGTGCTCGACTGGTGGGCGATGGCCAATGCGCTGCACCGCCTGTCGTCGACCATTTCGATGATGGTTGTGCTTTTGATCGGCGCCTATCTGGTCACCCATGGCCAGCTCAAGATCGGCGACGTCATCGCCTTCACCGGCTTTGCCACGCTGCTGATTGCCCGCCTCGACCAGATGTCGGCTTTCGCCAACCAGATTTCCGAAGCCCGCGCCAAGCTCGAGGACTTCTATCACCTCGAGGATTCGGCCGCCGACTCCGCCGAGCCGGACGGCTTGCGCGACCTCACCAACGTCACCGGCCATGTCCGCTTCGAGAATGTCGGCTTCGAGTTTGCCAATTCGCGGCAGGGCGTCGACGACGTCTCCTTCGAGGTCCAGGCCGGGCAGACGGTTGCCATCGTCGGCCCGACCGGCGCCGGCAAGACGACGCTGATCAACCTCTTGCAGCGCGTCTTCTCGCCGTCTCATGGCCGTATCCTGATCGACGGCATCGACACCCGCACGGTGACCCGCAAGTCGCTGCGTCATTCGATCGCCACCGTCTTCCAGGATGCCGGCCTGCTCAACCGCTCGATCGAGGACAACATCCGCGTCGGTCGTGCCGAGGCGACTTATGACGAGGTTCACGCCGCCGCCAACGCGGCTGCCGCGCAGGATTTCATCCTTGCCAAGAGCGCCGGTTACGACACCGTCGTTGGCGAGCGCGGCGGCCAGCTTTCGGGCGGCGAGCGTCAGCGCATCGCCATTGCCCGCGCCGTGCTCAAGGACGCACCGATCCTGGTGCTCGACGAGGCGACGAGCGCGCTCGACGTCGAGACCGAGGACCGCGTCAAGGAAGCCATCGACGAACTGAGGCGCAACCGCACCACCTTCATCATCGCCCACCGCCTGACCACCGTTCGCGACGCCGACCTGGTCGTGTTCATGGACAAGGGCAAGGTGGTCGAGATGGGCGGCTTCGCCGAACTGTCGCTGCGCAATGGCCGTTTCGCCAGCCTGTTGCGCGCCGGCGGCCTGCTCAACGACGAGGAAGTCCGCCGTCTCAGCCGCACGGTGAATATCGAAGCGGCGTAGGCTTTTTTACCTCCCCCATGTGGGGAGGTTGGACCCGTAGGGTCCGGGTGGAGGTAGTGCCCCACCACCCCCACCCCGCTGCTTTGCAGCGACCTCCCCACAAGGGAGAGGGTAAGCACTGCGACAACCGCTCGATTGCCCCGAACGCGCCGCCGGTCTATCTAGACCTTATGAGCGACACCTCCTCACGCCTCGCCGGCTGGACCGACCTCGCCAACCCGACGCGCTTTGTCGGGCTGGCCGACAGGCTGGTGCCGTGGCTGGCGTCGATCGCCGCGATCCTGCTAGCCATCGGTCTCTATATGAGCTTTGCCGCGCCTGAGGATTTCCAGCAGGGCATCACGGTGCGCATCATGTACATCCACGTGCCTTTCGCCTGGCTCGCCATGATGTGCTACACGGTGATGGCGGTCGCCGCGCTCGGTACGCTGGTCTGGCGCCATCCGCTGGCCGACGTCGCGCTGAAATCTGCAGCCCCGATCGGCGCCACCTTCACCGCGCTTGCGCTGGTCACCGGCTCCATCTGGGGCAAGCCGATGTGGGGCACCTGGTGGGTGTGGGATGCCCGCCTGACCTCAGTCTTCATCCTCTTCCTGATGTATCTCGGCATCATCGCGCTGACGCGCGCGCTGGATGACGCCAGCCGTGCCGCCTGGGCCGCCGCCATCATCACGCTGGTCGGCTTCATCAACATCCCGATCATCAAATTCTCGGTCGACTGGTGGAACACGCTGCACCAGCCGGCCTCGGTGTTCCGGCTCGGCGGACCGACGATCGATCCCAGCCTGCTATGGCCGCTGCTGGTGATGGCGCTCGGCTTCACCGTGCTGTTCTTCGCGCTGCACCTGACGGTGATGCGCACCGAGATCCGCCGCCGGCGGGTGATCTCCATGCGCAGGGTGGCGGCAAGGCAGGCCGACTAGCGCGATTTCAAACGGAAGGGACAGCCATGCGCCTGCCGCCAGAAACATTAGCATGTGCTGCTATGTTGCGGTGCGGCAACAAGAATTCTCAAAAGATCGTTCCCGACCTCGCTTTGCTCCTTGATCTCGTTTGCGTTCTTGACAGCTCGGCCGCCAAGCAAGAGTGATATTAGTCACTAGTTGTTGCGAGGGGATTCGACGATGAAACTGTGCCTGCTGGCTGGCGTTTCGACATTTGCATTGGCGCTTGGCTGGAGTTCGGCCTACGCCGCAGACGCGCTTGTCGACGTGCCGAGGGCGGAGGATCTCTGGTACGTCACGCTCTTCGGCGGCGCCAGCTTTGCCAACAATGTGAAGACGGACTACGATAGTGGTCGGTATTCCGTGGATCTTGACAGTGGGTTCGTGATCGGCGGCGCTGTCGGTCGGCGGATCAACGACACGTTCCGCGTGGAAGGCGAACTGTCCTACGCGCGCTACAAGGCAAGCGAGTACAGCTTCAGCTTCCCTCCTGCCGACCAAGGTTCCGGCCCAGCTTCCGGCAATCTGTCGGCCACCTATCTTCTCGCCAACGTCTGGGCCGATGTTGCGCATTTTGGTGATGCCAAACTCTATGTCGGCGGCGGTCTCGGCGCGGCCTATGTTACCGCCGATACTCATTTTGATGGCCACGCCTATGGATACGGGCCTGGCGGCTGGGGTTTCGCCGGCCAGGTGGGCGCCGGTGTTACCTACGCGGTAACGCAGAATGTCGACCTCGATTTCGGTTACCGCTTCAAGGCCGTGACAAGCGTGGATCTAGACGACAATGATGGCGGCGGCACATACGAGAACGCCAAATTGTACTCCCACAATCTCCAGCTTGGCGTTACCCTGAAGTTCTGATTGGTTCGTCGCAGGTCGCGACCGGGATCTGACGGATGCCGCTCTTGCCACGCCGGCAACCCCTGGGTCTGCCGGCAATGATCTCAGCCTCGCTGCCGACCGCCGGTGAGCCGGCGGAAAAGACATTGCAGCGCGGCATCGACCTGCAACGGCGCAAGCGTTTTCGCGAGGCCGAGTTCTGCTACCAGACGGTGCTTCGCACGCAGCCCAAAAATGCCATGGCGCTGAACCTGATGGGCACGCTCGCCATCGAGGCCGAGCATCATGACGCCGCCATTGCCTATATGGAAAGGGCGGTCAAGCTCGAACCGGACAACGCCATCTTCCGCAACAATCTCGGCAATGCCTACAATGTCACCGGCAACGTCGACAAGGCGCGCAGACATCTGAGAAAGGCGATCGAGCTCGATGGAGGGCTCATCGAAGCGCTGTGCAATCTCGGCCGCTCCTACCGCAGCCAGCTCGAGGGCGACATTGCCGAAGGGTTCTATCGCCAGGCGCTGGCTATCGACGGCCAGTCGGTGATGGCACTTGCCGGTATGGGCGATTTGCTCACCGACATTGGCCGGCCGGCCGAGGCGGTCGAATGCTTCAGCAAGGCCCTTGCCATCGACCCGGGCCATGTCGAGGCGCTGGCTGGAATGGCGCTTGCGCGCCGGGCGGTCAAGGACGATCCGACGTTGCCTTTGGTGCTGAAACGCCTGGAATTGCCGACAACCACCGATCGCGAGCGGGTAGTGCTGCACCACGCCGCCGGCAAGATGCTCAATGATCAGCGCGATTATGGCCCGGCCATCCGCCATTTCGCGAGGGCCAAGGCGATTTCCGGCAATGACTTCGACATCGACCGGCACACCCAGCTTTACGACAGCTTCATCGACACTTTCGACGCCGGCTTCTTCGAGGCGCGAGCCAATTTGGGAAATCCATCCAGACGCCCGGTCTTCATCGTCGGCATGCCACGGTCGGGAACGACGCTGACCGAGCAGATATGCGCCAGTCATCGCGATATCCATGGCGCCGGGGAGTTGTCGACCATTCGTTCACTTGCCGGCGAACTTGGGTTCGACAAGCTCGACCCAGCCATTTTCACCAAGGCCATGGCGGCGCTCACTGCAGCCAAGGCCAAGGAGCTTGGATCGAAATATCTCGACGATCTCAAAAAGCGCAACAACACGGTGCGGCTTGTCGTCGACAAGATGCCGCACAATTTCGAGCTGCTGGCCTTCATCAGCCTGATCTTGCCGAATGCCCGCATCATCCATTGCCGGCGTGACCCGATGGACAATTGCGCGTCCTGTTTCATGCATAATTTTTCCGAGGCGCACGGCTATAATGCCGATCTTACTAAGCTTGGGCAGTATTACCGGCAGTATGACCGCCTGATGCGCCATTGGACCAAGGTCATCCCGCTGAATATCCACGACATGCCCTACGAAGAAACGGTCGCCGATTTCGAAAATCGCGCCCGTGGATTGATCGGATTCCTCGGCGTCGAGTGGGACGATGCCTGCCTGCGTTTCAACGAGACCGAGCGCACCGTGCGGACGCCGAGCCGCTGGCAGGTGCGCCAGCCGATCTATTCATCCTCGGTCGAGCGCTGGAAGCTGTATGGCGACGCGCTGGATCCGCTGAAGGCGGCGCTGGGTCCGGTTTATCCGTCCTGATTTCAGTTGGCCCGAACAACCTCGCGCTCGACGCGCGCTGGCGTAGATTAGACCTGAGTTGCATCGTGCTTTGGGGCCAAATGAAAGCCGAATGCTTTCATGACCGCCAGTGTGGTTTCCAGCGTAGGATTACCGTTTTCGCTGAGCGAGGTATAAAGATGCTCGCGAGCCAAGCCGGTCTTTCTGGCAATGTTGCTCATCCCCTTGGCGCGGGCAACGACACCGAGGGCGGACGCGACGAATTTGGCGTCTCCGGTTTCCATTGCCTCTGCCAGAAACGCCTCGATTGCCGTATCGGAATCGAGCATTTCGGCAGGATCGAAATCATAGATTTTTTCAACCATTGTCGTCACTCCATTCTACGGCCAGGCGCTTTGCTGTCCGTATGTCGGTTTCTTGTGAACTTTTATCCCCGCCGCACAGGAGCAGGATGACCGTTTCACCGCGCTTGTGAAAATAAACGCGATAGCCGGGCCCATAGTGAATGCGCAATTCACTGATGCCTTCACCCACTAGTCGCCGGGATTTCCTACAATCAAACGTTGCAGCCGAACGGCAATTGCCGCCTTGGCTCTTCCGTCTTTCAGCTTTTGGTGCCACCTCCGAAAGGTGGCTGTCTGCTTCAGGATTGCCATGGGGACTAGTAAGTTATAAATTACAATTCGTCAATGCCGAAATAGGGCGAGCCTCCAAAACGAAAAGCCTCACCCCATCCGCCCACGCGCTTGCACCTTCAGCGTTTCCAGCACCTTGTCACCGTCGATCAGATGCACCTGGTCGAACAGGTTGGTCACCACGCAGCAATGGTCCGGCACCACGCGAACGCGCTCGCCAATGCGCAGGTGCGCGCCATTCGCAAGCGTGACCGTGCCATGTTCCTCGCTCAAGCTGGTGACGCGGGCGCCGGGCATGCCGAGCAGCTCGCCAAAATCGGCGAGCCCCAGCGTGTCGCTGGACAGCGCCTTGCTGCCGCTGTCCAGGATGGCGCGGGCCGGCGTCGGATGGCTGACCACGGTGGCGAGCACCGTCAGCGCACAATCGTCGAGCGTGCCGACGCCTTTGGCGACCTGGTAGCGGTCGAGGTAGATGTAGGTGCCGGGGCGGTATTCGGTAACGACGCTGTCCTCGCCGGAGCGCCACATATCAGGCGTGCCGCCGCTTGAAATGCGATCACAGGCGAGACCCGAGGCCGCGAGCGTTTGTTTGGCGCCGGCCAGCCAGGATTCAGCCTCGGCGGCGCGGCCGGCCGCGGGGTAGGTCATCAGCCCGCCGAAGGTGAGCCCCTTGGCTTGGTCGATCAACTTCGCCAGTGCCAGCGCCTCGGCGGCGCTTTGCACACCACAACGGCCCATGCCGGTGTCGCATTCGACCAGGACGGGCAGGGGGTGCCCTGCATCGGTGAAGGTGGCGGCGAGCCCATCCAGCGTTTCGAGGCTGTCCACGGTCACTGACAGTGTCACACGGCCATGCAGCGCCTTGAGGCGCTCCAGCTTGGCGCGGCCAAGGATGTTGTAGGGCAGGAAAATATCGGTCAGCCCGGCATCGGCCATCACCTCGGCTTCGCCGATCTTCTGGCAGGTGATGCCGACCGCGCCGGCCGCCACCTGCTTCTTCGCCCAATAAGGCAGCTTGTGCGTCTTGATGTGCGGCCTGAGTTTCAGCCCGTGGCGGTCGGCATGCGCCTGCGCTCGTGCGATGTTGGCTTCGGCGCGGGCCGCGTCGATGAGGATCGCCGGCGTGTCGAGGTCGTCTATGCCTTGCATGAATGTCACCCTGGGAAATCTGGCTGACTTATGGCCCCTATCCGCACGGATGTCATGGGGCCAGCACGCAGTTTGCGTCGACACCGCAGCGCTGTTCGGCTATGCGCTTCAGACAACTCCAGGGAACGCGACGCGAAGGGATCACGATCATGAAACGCTCCACCGTCAACGACATCATCCGCGATGCAGACGCCTTCATCCGCTCGTTCGGCTACATCATGCCGCCCTTCGCCTACTGGAGCCCGGAAGAGATGAAGGCGCGCAAGGCCGACTCCGCCGCCATTTTCACCTCGCGGCTCGGTTGGGACATCACCGATTACGGCCAGGAAAAATTCGACGAACTCGGCCTGTTCCTGTTCACCGTTCGCAACGGCGTCTATGCCGACATGAAGAAGGGCATGGGCATGCTTTATGCCGAGAAGATCATGATCTCGCGCAAGGATCAGCTGTCGCCGATGCACCGCCACAACATCAAGGCCGAGGACATCATCAACCGCGGCGGCGGTAAGCTCGTGCTGGAACTGTTCATGCACGATCGCGACGGCGGCATCGATCCGAAGGCCGAAGTGACGGTGCCGGTCGACGGCACCATCCACAGGCTGCCGGCAGGCGGGCTCCTGAAGCTCGACCCGGGCCAGAGCGTGACGCTGCTGCCCGGCGTCTGGCACGCCTTCTGGGCCGAGGGCAAGGATGTGCTGATCGGCGAGGTCTCGACCGTCAATGACGATCTCACCGACAACGTCTTCCGCGAGCCGATCGGCCGCTTCTCCAACATCGACGAGGATGTCGCGCCGGTGCACCTTTTGGTGTCCGACTATGAGAAGTGGGTGGGGTAGGCGATGCCTAATCGCCCCAATTCACCTGCTGAAAGAACGTCCAGATGCTGATCGTGCTGTCATCCCGATCGCTCGTGCTGTGCAGCGTCAGGACAATATCCACGGTGGGCGGCGCCTTGATCAAGACTGTGATCAGGCGCGCGCTGCCGTCAGGCACGATACCTAGGCCTGAGGTCATTTCCCAATTTCCGTCGGCTTGCTGAAGTCGGGAAGAAGTATCTCCGAATTGCTCCCTCATCGATGCATCGTTTGGAAACGGTTCGTCGGTGAGTTCTGCAAATTCCTTCCAGGATCCGGAGACTGCCGCCTGAATGGCGCGTTCTATTCTGGCTTTTTCCGCTTCGCTAACTTGAGCCGGCATCCCGAACTCCGATCTACCGCTGGTACTTATCCGCCTTACGCGTCCCCAGCAAAAGCTTGCGCTCAAGCTGTGCCCGCAGCTCGCCATAATAGGCGGTGAGGAAGGCCCTGGAATCGACCGGCTCGATCGTCATGCCGATCTTGCGCCCGATCGTTTCGGCCACGGCTTTCAGCGCGAAATAGTCGTCGCGGCGCAGCACCTCTTCCAGCTTGTGCAGTTCGGCGATGCCATAGGCATCGAGCTGCGCCTGGGTGAAGCGGAAGGCGCGGGTGGTGGTATCCTGGCGTTGCGACAGGTCTTCGACCAGCGCCAGCTTGGGCGCCTCCACCACCCAGGTTCCGGCCAGCAGGTCGCCGATGCGCATGCGGTCGCGGTTGAACAGCGGGAAGAGCGCAAACAGCAGCGTCCACACCAGCCCGAAGATCGTCGACAGCGTGTCGGCGAGCCCCATCTGGCTGCGGCCTAGGATGATCGACAGCGGCAGGAAGATCTCGATCTCGCGCATCAGGTTGCGGGCAATGACCTGATCGACTGACAGGCCGGCGCCGCTGCGCGATGCCACCCGGATGCCGAGCATCCGTTTGCCGGGTGTGGCGGCGCGGCGGCCGGCTTCGAAGACGATGAAGTAGGCGTTGCGCAGGAAGAAGATCAGGATGATCCAGACGATGAACAGCGGCTGCGCGCCTTCGCCTTTGAGGCCGGCCAGCCCGAACAGTGCAACGATCGAGATCACGATCGCCGTGACGATGATGATGACAAAGTCGAGCAGGAAGGCGGCGGCGCGAGTGCCGGCATCGACGAGCTTGATCCGGAGATCGACCCCTTCCGGCGTGATCAGCGGCCGTATCGTCGAGACGGTAGCACGCCTAGCGGTCGCCATGCCGCACCACCCTGAACAAATAGAAATAACAGAGCCACAGCGTCAGCATGCCGCCGCCAATGGCGTAGCGTGTAGCGTCGCTGGTGATCACCTGCCTGCCGATGCCTTCGAGCAGGCCGGCGAACAAAAGCATGATCGTCACCCCGACCATGGTGGTTGCCGCCACGCGCCCGGCATCGGCTGCGGCCGTCATCCGCGTCAGTTCACCGGGGAAGGCGATACGCGTGCCGATACGCATGCCGGCGGCGCCCGCCAAGGCGATCGCGAAGATCTCGGTGGTGCCGTGGATGGACAGCCATCCGCCCAGCTCGATGCCAAGCCCCTTGGCGACGTAGATTTGGAACATCGCGCCGAGCAGGCAGCCATTCATCAGGATCAGGAGCACGCTCGGCACCGCGAAGGCAAAGCCGAGCGCAAAGGCCAGGATCGCCACCTGGACATTGTGCGTGAACAGATAGGCGGCGAAGCCCGACAGGAAATTGCTGTCGGCGCCGTCATAAAGCACCTGCCGCAGCACTTCCGCCGATGCATCCGGGTTGCGCCCGCCGGCCAGGCTCGGCGGAATGATGGCGTCGAACCAGCCCTTGTCCTTCGCCACCAGCCAGTAGCCGGCGCCGGCGCCGACAAAGGTCAGGACGACCGACAGCAAGGTCTCGCGCCACAAATCGCGAATGGCATGCGGCCAGTCATGCAGAAAGAAATCGCCGATGCGCTGCCGCAAGCCGCGACGCGCGCCATAGAGGTAGAAGTAGCCGCGCAGGCACAGCGCTTCGAGATAGCTGACCAGCGCATTGTCGAGCGACGTCGCCCGCGCCACCGAAAGCGAGGACAGCGCCGAGCGGTAGAGCAGCGGCAGCGACAAAAGCTCGTCTTCCGACAGCGTGCGCGGCGCACGTTTCTCGACCCGGGCAAGCAGCGCCTCGAACGCCTTCCAGTCGGCCTCGCGCTCCGAACGGAAGCTCGCCAGCGACTGCCGCACCGCATCCTTGCCGACCAGCGCGTTCACAACAGATCCTCTCGCTTGAGTTCGAGATAGCGCTCGACCAGTGCCGGCCCGAGCCTCTGATGGTCGGCTTCGATGACATGCGCGCCGAGCAGCCTGAGCCTGCCGATGACGACCTGCCTTTCGCGCAGCAGCCCGCCGGCGACAACCGAGCGCGCCACATCCTCCGGTGCGTCCGGCGGCATGTCGGCCAGTGTCTCCAGTTCGACATCCTTCATCATCATGAACAGCACCAGATGCCGTTCGGTGAGCCGGCCGACGGTGCGCAGCATCAGTTCGGCGCTGATCGGATCGACGAAGTCGGTGAAGATGATCACCAGCGAACGCCGGTCGAGCCGCGCCGCCAGCGTCGTCAGCGCCAAAGTGAAATTGGTCTCTTCGGTGGAATAGTCGATTTCCGCTGCCCGCTTCTGGATCATGGCGAAGCTGGCGGAGCCGCGCACGGCACCGCTGGAAACGCGCGGCCTCGCGTCGAAGCCGAACAGGGAGACCATGTCGCCGCCCTTCAGCGCAATGAACGCCGACAGCAAGGCTGCGGTGACGGCGCGGTCGACCTTCGGCACGCCGTCGACGGGCTCGCACATCAGCCGGCCGCTATCGATGGCCAGCACGATGTTGTTGTTCTCCTCGATACGGAATTCGCGCGCCAGAAGCCTGCCGTGGCGGGCGCTGCGCTTCCAGTCGATCATGCGCCGGCCCATGCCAGGCTGGTAGTCCTTGAGCGCCTCGAATTCGCGGCCCTGGCCGGCGCGGCGCTGCGCATGTCCGTCGGGCAGCGCCTGGCGCTGCAGAAGCGTGATCGCCTCGTCGCGAGCGCTGCTGACGTTGGGCAGCACCGCCACCTTGCCGTCCATCGGCAGCACCACCTGGTTCCAGACCAGCCCGAACGGCCCGCGCCAGCGCACCCACAGGCGATCGAACCTGGCAATGCCGCGCCGCAGCGCCTGAAATCTGAGATCGAGCGATGCGCTGCCGGCCTCGGCGGTCGATGCGCCGCCGGTGCCGCCCACCGGTTGCAGCCGCTCGTCATGGCCAAGACGCGCCTGCACGGCGCGCGGCCGTCCGCCGAGCCTGGCGGTGACATTGACGGTGAGCTGGCCGCCGACGCTGACCTGCGGCGGGGCGTGGATGCTGGCGTTCAGAGAAGCCCGTCCGCGCCCGGCGGCCGCGTCCACGGCCAGGAAAGCAAGCAGCGCGCAGATCCACAACAGGCCGAGATACCACATCGACGGCAGCGCGAGCGCGATCAGGAAGGCCGGTATTGCACCGGCCGCACCTGCCCAGACTGCCCGGCCGCTCGGATAAATCAACGTGGCGCTTCCGTCTGGTCTACAAGGTCGGTCACGATCTGTTCGACCAGGCGGCCGTCGATCTGCGCCGCCGGCGACAGGATAACGCGATGGCGCAGCGCCGGCACGGCAAGCGCCTTGACGTCGTCGGGGATGACATAGGCACGCCCGTCGAGCGCTGCCCGAGCCCGTGCAGCTCTCGCCAGCATGGCGCCCGCGCGCGGGCTGGCGCCGACCTCGAGGTCGGGGCTTTCGCGCGTGGCCCGCACCAGCCTTGCGATATAGTCCACGACGTCGTCGACAAGCGTGACCTCGCCGACGGTCGCCAACGCCTTTTCCAGCGTCTTGCGGTCGGCCTGGGCGGTGATGCCGTATTGCTTGATATCGTGCGAGGCGGTGCCGCCGCCATGGTGGATGATGATCGCCTTTTCCTCTTGCGCGCCGGGGTAGCTCACCCGGTGCTTGAACAGGAAACGGTCGAGCTGGGCTTCGGGCAGGGGATAGACGCCCTGGTGTTCGATAGGGTTCTGCGTCGCCACCACCATGAAGTTCGGGCCGAGCGCATGAGTGGTGCCGTCGAAGGTGACGGCATGCTCCTGCATCGCCTCCAAAAGGGCAGCCTGGGTCTTGGGCGGCGTGCGGTTGATCTCGTCGGCGAGCAAAAGGTCGCAGAAGATCGGGCCGCGCGTCAGCGTGAATTGCCCGGTCTGGAAATTGTAGATGTTGGAACCGACGATATCGCCGGGCATCAGGTCGGGTGTGAACTGGATGCGGCCATAGGCGACGCCCAGCGCCTGGGCAAAGCAGCGCGCCGTCATCGTCTTGGCCGTGCCCGGCGGTCCTTCGAGCAATATATGCCCGCCGGCGAACAATGCCGTGAGCATCAGATCGACCGTATCGTGTTGCCCGGTGATGGCCTTGGCCACCTCTTCCCTGATCTGTGTCGCCAGGGCCTTCACATCATCGACGTTCACCGAGCCTCCTTGCCGTCCAGTCGTGCAGCTTTTCGGCTGCATCATGCATTTGTGTCAGGGTCTTTGCCGCGTTCGCAGCTTGCAGGCGGGTCGTGAAACCGCCGGCTTCGTCCTTGTCGCGGGAATCGAGCCAGCGGTCGAGCGCTTCGCCCTGCAAACCGTGCGGCGCGCCGAGCAGCGCGCCGGCGCGCACGCGTGCCAGTGCTCCATAGCGGTCGCCCAGTTCCTCCAGCCGGCCGGCGCGGCGCAACAGCATCGCCGTGGTATCGACCAGCGCGCGCTTGCCGAAGGCGATGGCGCGCTGATCGGCCCGTGGCGGCCCGAACCGGCCAAGGCCATGCAGGAAGGCAAGTGCCGCCGCCGCCAGGATGGTCAGCGTCAGCGCCAGGAAGGGCGGCTCGACCAGAAGCTTGGCGAGATCGTATTTTCGCCCGACGCCATGCAGCGTCAGGTCGAACATGACGGCACCCTCTTCGGGCTGGAGGAGCTCGATCAGCTTGAGCGCCGCCGCCGCCTTGTCGGGATCTTTCAAGCCAGCGTTATTGATGAGATCGGGGTCCGTCAGAATGTAGAACCGCTCGTCTTCGACCTCGGTCAGCACGGCCTTGCCGTTGCCGGCGGCAATCAGCGGGTGTTCGTCGGCCACCCATTGCAACTGGCCGGGAACGCTGACCATTTGCCCTGAGACGTCGAGTTGCTTGACCGTGGTCTCACCTTCGCCGAGCTTGGCCTTGGCGATGCGGCCGAGCCAGTCGTTGACCACCACATCCGGCAGCCGCTGGATCTTCATCTCCCAGCCTTCGTGCAAGGCCAGCGGCAAGGTCGCCCATTTGGGCAGCACGAACAGCGTATCCAGGCCCTTGCGAAGCTTGATGATGTTGGCAAGCGCATCCGGGTCGCTGTCGGGCGAAATGGTGACGATCAGGAGGTTCGTGTCGATCTGAAGATCGCTGTCGGACCGCGCCATGTCGGGCGCTTCGCCGGTCAGCTCCAGCCATTCCGCCAAGCCGGCATAGCCGATGCCGCTCTTCGACAGCGGGGTTGCGCCACCGACGCTCGGCTGGCGAAAGTCGGGCGCATAGGTGGACAACAGGAAGAAGCCCGCGGCCGCGAGCAGGCTGGCGAAAATGCCCCAGAACAGCGTCCTGCGGCTGAACGGCTCCTGCTGGGCGATCTCGGCTGTCGCGTCACTCACGTCCAGGCATCCCTGAAGACGAATCGCTCATAGGCGCTGCGCGCCTCCTGCCAGCCCTCGGGCCCGACCGGCCGGCGCGCGAACAACGCCGCCTCGACGATGCGCGCGATATGGGTAAAGGCGCCACGCGCCCGTGTTGGCAGCGACGCCGCTCCCGCGATATCGCGCGCGGTCAGCGACGGGCGCAGGAAGTCGGGCAGGCGGCCGGCAATGTCGGCAACGCTGCGGCGAAGCAGGAGATGCACCGCCTCGTCATACTCGCCCCGGGCGGCCAGCGCATCGGCTTCCGACAGCAGGACCTGCGCGGCGCCAACGTCGGGGTGCCATATCGCTTCCGCCTCGGTCACGCTCTTTTTGCGCCACCAAGGCAGGCGCCAGGCGACGCCTTTCACCTCAAGCAAAATCAGCAGCAGAATGATTGCGGCACCTGTGATCACGGCCCCCCAGAACAGATAGATCGTGTAAGGGCCGAGCGATTTCAGGAACTCGCCCAGCGGTCTTAGCCACTCGGGGGTCTCGGGTGGTCTGTAGGCCGGCAGGTCGAACTGGATCGAATCGTCCGACAGCAACTGCTTGTGCAGTTTGGCCAGCCATTCGGCTTGCGCAGCGTCCGGCTGTGCAGCAGTCACCTTTTCGCCCCCCCTGCAACCTGCGGTTCGCGGGCCGACACTGGCAATACGCCAAGGCAATTGCAAGCGGCGGCAACCGCAAGTATCAATATCGGTGATTTATACTTTCTGATTTCGGGTATCCATTAGTCGGGGGGAATGTAACATGACGTCAATCGCGAGCGAGCGGCCGGAACGGTTCAGCGTCGGCAGGGCTTTCAGCAATACGTTTTCGGTAATCGGACGAAGCTTCGTCCCACTTGCCGCCATCGTCGGCCTTTTTTCGACGCTGCCTGCGCTGCTGTACAACATCTGGAGCTTTAGACAGATTGCAAAGATAGCAGTACCTGGGGCGAGCTTCGAGCAATCGGCGATGGCGGGCTATGGTGCCGTTTCGATGATTGCCGGCCTGGTGCTCCTGATCTTGGCCTTTCTGGCGCAGGCGGCGCTGGTACGAGCGACAATCGAAGATTTGAACGGCAAGCGCCCGTCGATTGGCGATTGCATTCAAATAGCCCTGCGCAGCTTCCTCCCCACGCTCGGAATTGGTCTTGTGATCATCGTGGCAATGTTTCTGGTGGCGATGATATTAACGGTCATCACCATGGCCATCCCCATCGTCGGCGGTGTGATTGCACTTCTGTCGCTCATCCCCATAGCCATGTGGCTGATCAGCATATCGGTGGCTGTGCCCGTCGCAGTTCAGGAAAGGCCTGGCGTCTTCGCCTCGATTTCGCGAAGCAGGGCGCTGACGAAGGGAAGCCGCTGGCGGATATTCGCGCTGTTTCTGGTCCTCGGCATTGTTGCGATAGGGCTACAAGTGGTTTTCACCTTGCTGTTTCAGGCTGCTATTGCGAGCGGCGGGATCAGCACGACCGGACTCATTGCCGCCGCCATCGGAAGCAGCCTGCTGTCGACAATCGTTTCGGCGGTGATTTCGGTGGCGATTGCCGTCACCTATGTCGAGCTGCGCCAGGTCAAGGAAGGCACCAGCGTCGACGAACTGGCGCAGATATTCTCGTAACGAAGGTTTTGGCCCGAGAACAGCCAGTCATGTTGGCGCGATTGGCCGGGATCTAGCTCGGGCCGGAAGGGGTAATCGTGGCATCGACGGCGGCGGCGCGGCTTGAGAAGTTCCAGATCGGCAGGGTTTTCAACAACACCTTCGCCGTGATCGACCGCAATCCCGGTCTGATGATTGCTTTGGCGGCGCTTTTCCTGGTCCTCCCAGCAGTTGCGCTCAATCTGTCGAACCACTGGAATGGCGGCCCCAACGGCTACATCGCCACACCTCCACTCGGCGCGAAGTGGGTCATTATGAGCAGCTCGTTCTTATCGCTCGTTTTAAGCCTGATCTATTTCGTTTGCGCGCTGTTGTTCCAGTCCTCGCTGGTGCAAGCGACGATAGAGGACCTGAACGGCAAGCGCCCGGTGATCGCTACTGCATCCAGATAGCCTTGCGCAGCATATTGCCGACGCTGGGGGTGGGGCTGATTGTCTTTTTGGCCATGATCCTTGGCCTCATCGTGATGGGCATCGCCGGAATGTTGGTGCCGATCTTCGGAGCGATCATTGCCTTCGTGGTGTTGCTCGTTGCCGGCGTCAGGTGGCTGCTCGGCATATCGGTTTCTGTGCCGGTGCTGATGCAGGAGCGGCTTGGCGTGTTTGGCGCGATGTCGCGCAGCCGTGCTCTGACCAAGGGCAGCCGCTGGCCGATGTTCGGTGTCTTGCTGATCCTGTTTTTGGCGGCGCTTGCCTTCCAGATGATGTTTGCCCTGCTGATCGGCCTGATTTTCGCTTTCTTCAGCGGCCTCTCGACGGTCGCCCTGATTTTCGGCGCTTTCGGAAGCGTCCTTATCGTGACGGTCGTGTCCACGGTGGCATCGGTGGCCATTGCGGTCGCCTATGTTGAACTGCGCCAGGTTAGGGAAGGCACCAGCGTAGACGAACTGGCGGAGATTTTCTCTTAGAAGGCGAAGCCGACTCGGCTGGTCGGGCGGCGGGATTTCAGTGACAACAGCTTGGCCCGCCTCCGCGCTCGTCCGACACAGGCACGACGAGGTGATCGCCACATCGCGCGCGAGCTGGACATGGTCGAAGCAGCGTTTGGCCGCACGGTCTGCTCGTCCTTGCCGTGCTCGTTCCAGGTGAGGTTGTAAAAAGGCCCGGCGGCATAGGCGATGCCCCAATGCACGAAGGCGCAATCAGGATCTGTCGCCAGCGCCTTCTCGAAGCACTTTATGCCTTCCTCATGGTTGAAGCCGTAGCACCAGTTCAGCCCGATATCGAACCAGCGCTGCGTCTCGGCCGAGGCGGTGGAGATTGGACGGCGATAGGTGCCGAGGTCGAAGTGGTCCATGCGTTCTCGTGCAAAATATCGCGGCCAAAGTCTATCAGGCCTTGAACTCAATCTTGGGGTGCTGACCTAGGTAAAGTGCGAAGCAATCTGTTCGACAGGGTCCTTGTCTGGGCGCACCAAAAGCCAGAAGATCAGCCCTGTAGCGCCACCGAGTATCCCTATGAAGGAGCATGCATAGAGAACTCCGCCGATTCCCAATGGAGGACTCCACTTAATGAGGCCGAAGACAAACGCTGGAACAAAAACTGCCAGAAAGCCAACGACGACGTATACCCAAAAAAACTGCCAGCGCCGTCGGGTGAGGACATAGAAGGCCGGAATTCCTACCATCGCCTCCACAACATAGAAAACAAGGGTTACGAAGATGAAGCCCGACAATGGCCCCATCTCAGGGTGGTTCGCATGCCAATTGTAGCCGGGCAGGATCGCCGGAATAATGGGTGCAAGAATGAAAGCCCAACGGGCGCGCATGTGTATTCTCCGGAATGACGCGAGCCCACAGCGGCGCCTAGTCGACACACCAGACCGATCCACGATCGCCGCGTCAAGACAGACACCGTCGTAAATGCTCGGAGTGCGCTGCAGGTATCTACCTGAGCGACATACCGCTCAGGTGCCAGCCGGTATGCGGCGTCCCCGAAGGATCACCCCTCCAGCCACACCTTTTCAAAATGCTGCTCGAGCGACTGGTGCTGTTCGCAGCCTTGCACGCCCTTGCGATAGGTGCGGTAGACCGACCGCCAGTAGGGCTGGATGATGATGCCGGCATCGCGCAGATTCTGCTCGATCCTGGCCATGATCTCCTTGCGCTGGGCGGCGTCCGGCGTTGCCAGCGCCTTGTCGAGAAGCGTGTCGAATTCCTTGTCGGCATAGGCGCTTTCGTTCCAGGCGGCGCCCGATTTGTAGGCGAGCGCCAACACCTGGACGCCGAGCGGGCGGCCCAGCCATTCGGTTGTGGAGAAGGGGTATTTGCTCCAGTCGTTCCAGAAGGTCGCGGCGGGCAGCACGGTTCGCTTGATCTTCAGGCCGGCCTCACGCATCTGCGCGGCGATCGCATCGCCGGTGCTCTTTTGCCATTCGACGTCGACCGAGATCAGCTCGAATTCGTGGTCCGTCTTGCCGGCCTCGGCGAGCAATTTCTTGGCCTGTTCCGTGTCGCGCTTGGCCGGGCCGATATCGGCAAATTCCGGGTGCATCGGGCCGACATGGTGATTGTCGGCAGGCTTCCCGCGGCCGCCGAGGCCGAGCGCCAGCACGGCCGAATTGTCGACCGCAAGCTGGGCGGCGCGGCGCACCTTGACGTCGTCATAAGGCGCGTTGCCGACATTGAAGCGGGCAACGATGGTCGAGCCGGTGGCGATCTCGGAATTCAACAAGCCCATCTGTTCGGTCTGCGACACGGCGTCGGACGCGGTCTCATGGTCGGTGTCGATCTCGCCGGATTCGAACGCCGACAGCATCGCGTTGGGGTCGGAGCCGTAATCGACCCATTTGATGCCGTCGAGGTAGAAGTCGCCCTTCCACCAGGGCTTGTCCTTGCGCTTCACCTCCGCTCTGGACTCGGCATTCCAGCTGACCAGTTCGCAAGGGCCGGTGGTGATTGCGAGCGCCTTCATCGGATCGTCGCCGCCCTCATAGGAGCGGTGCATGATCAGCGCGGGATAGTCGGCCATCCCTGCAATCAGCGAAATGTCGGGTTTCGGCAGATTGAGCTTTACGGTGAAATCGTCGACCTTCTCGATGCCGCCATCGACCGGCTTCTTGGTGTCGGCATTGACCAGCGCGCCCATGCGCGCGGCGACCGAATTGCCGGGGACGGAAGCGTCGCACCAGCGGTTGAGATTGTGGATGACGTCATCGGCGTTGAAGGCGTCGCCATTCGACCAGGCGATGCCCTTGCGCACATGCAGCGTCAGCGTCTTGGCGTCGTCGCTGGTTTCCCAGCTTTCGAGCAGCCACGGCTCGAAGGTGAAGTCGCGGTTCCAGCGCACCAGATATTCGTTGCAATGGCGCGCTACATTGGACATTTCGACGCCGTCGAAAGTACGTGGATCCTTGAAGCCCTTGACGTTCATGGCGACGCGCAAGGTGCCGCCGCGTTTCGGCTCTTCGGCCCGGGCAGGCGAAGGGGAAAGGCCGCCCAGCGCCAGCGCGCCGGCGGCACTGACGCCAAAGCCGGCCATGATGGCGAGATATTCGCGGCGGTTGACACCGCCCTTCCTGAAATCATCGGCAACGGGCTTCGCCTGCGGGTGCAAATTACGGTCGGTCAGCATGAATTTCATCGTCGTTCCCTTTTTTGTTGGGCGCCCCGACGGTCCGCTTCCGCTGGGGGCGGATGCGATCGCCGAGGCGCCGTTGCCTGAGCAGGTGATGATAAAGCGGGCGGACACCGGGAAATGTTCGCTTTTCCGCAATTCTTGTGCACTGCTCCGCAGTGGTAGATGGCCAATCTCCCCCTTGTTGTGGGGGAGATGTCCGGCAGGACAGAGGGGGGCGCTGTCCCGCCATCCCGTCTGCCGACTGGAGTATCATCGCAGATAATCGTTGCGTTGATTTAGGATATTGAAGGGCCGCGATCCTTCGCGCCCCCCCTGGCCTGCCGGCTTTCGTCGTTCGGAAAGCCAAGCAATTGGCTTTCCATCCGCTACGCGGACCACTCCTCAACCCCCACGAGGGGGAGATCAGCGCTTCGCCGCCTCAATATGGCCAGTCGTTCTTGCCGAGCACGGCGACGGCGGCGATGGCTGCAAGCGTGCACACGAACGCCTCGCCGGCGCGCTGAACACTTTTGCGGGCGCGCAGAAAACTGTGCACCAGCCGCGGCTCCTCATACCACCAGGCGCGGCCGCCGGCGGCAACAATGCGGTCGCGATAGGTCTCGCCGTCCGATGACAGTGGATCGCACTGGGCAGTGATGATGACAGTCGGCGGCAGGCCGGAGAAGTCATTGTCGCTCAGCGGCGAAAAAGTCGGGTCGTCGGGCGACTGTGCCGGGGCAGCGCGAATGGTGCGGTAGAACGCGATGTCGCGCAGTGTCAACAGCGGTGCGTCGGCATGTTCGACATAGGAGCCGGCACTCTCGTCGCCGCCGAGGCCGGGATAGATCAGCACCTGGCCGACCGCCCGGCGCAGGTGGCGGCGCGAGGCGTGCGCGACCGCGGCGGCAAGGTTGCCGCCGGCGCTTTCGCCAACGAGCACGATCGGCAGGTCCGTTGTCACCGCCGCCCATTCGAACGCGGTCAGCGCGTCGTCGAAGGCGGCCGGGTGGGGATGTTCCGGCGCCAACCGGTAGTCGGCCGAGACAACGTCGAAACCGGTGCCGGCGCAGATCTCGGCGCAGATGTCGTCATGGCTGTCGAGCCCGCCCAGCACAAAGCCGCCGCCATGATAGTAGACGATGACGGCGCGCACGGGCTTGCCCGCCATCCGATAGTAGCGGATCGGGATGGCGTGTCCTTCATCGGCGGCGATGATGCCGTCGCTGGCCGAAACCCCCTTGGGATAACCCTGATGGAAGGCGCGGCACATCGCATCATAGACCGACCTTTGCTCGGCGATCGGAAGTTCGGCGATTTCGGGCGGGAACCAGTCATTGACCAGGTCGATATACTCCCACAGCGCCGGGTCGAGCAGGGTGGCGTATTTCCCCCGGCTGGCGATCTTGAGCTTGTGGACCGTGCCCATCTCTCAGAGCTCGCCGTAGAGCCGTTCAGCGTTTTCAAAGGTGAAGCGCAGCGGCACCGAGCCCTCGACCCGCCATGCATCGACGGTGTCGCCCGCCATCAGCCGGCACGCGTCTATCGTGTTGGTGACGGCGCCGCCATAGAGCCGGTTGGCAAGGTTGAGGATGGCGGTCTGGTGCATGGCGGCACTGCCGCTGCCGCAGGCATCCTTGACCAGAAGCACACGAAAGCCGGATGCGATCGCGTCCTTCACCGTGGCATCGATGCAGGCCTCGGTCCAGACGCCGGCGACGATCAGCCATTCGATGCCGCGCGCCTTGAGTTCGGTTGCGGCAGGCCCGCCGCCGAAGGCGCTGGCCTGCGTCTTGACCAGCATCGTCTCGCCGGCCGCGGGCGCCACTTCCGGGCAGATTTCCGTCAGCGGATCGCTCTTGTCGGAAAAAGCCGACTTGCCGTCGGCGTCGAGCGGATGGAACGGACGCGCTTTGGCGGTATCGACGACATAGGCCCAGTGATAGAGCGGCACGAAGTTGCGCCGCGCCGCCGCCTGCAGGCGCTGGACGTTGGCCAGCACCTCGCCAAAACCTTCGACCAGATAGCGCTTGTCCTGCCGATGCTCTTCCTGGAGGTCGATGAACGCCGCGGCGACCGTGCCACGTTTGATCGAGATGGGGCTTTTCATGCGGATAGGCCTTGGTTCGCGACCAACGCCGCCGCTCTTCTCGCAAGGGCAGCGCAAGCGGTGGAGATTGGTCGGCGTCCTCCGAACTTCGTCCTCCCAGGGCGAAGCAGCCGCGCAGCGGCGTCGCGGAGACCCTGGGATCCGTTCCGTGACGTCGACCGTGGAGTGCAACTGTGCAGGATCTGCACCGTTGCGGCGCTCTGGAGTCCATGCCGTGACATTGGCCAAGGAATGCGGCGGAGCAGAACTTGCACCGTTGCGGCGCGGATGAGTCCCGGCATGGATCCTAGGGTCTGCGCCGCGTCGCTGCGCTCCTTGCTTCGCCCTAGGATGACGACGGGATTGGCGTTCGCGCTGGTTGCCAAGGGATGCGAAACGACCATCAAACCTGCTTCTCCAGAAACTCATCCTCGTAGGGAAAGCGCGACAGAAGCTCGGTGCCGGTGTCGGTTATCAGGATTTCGTCCTCCAGCTTGACGCCCTCGCGGCCGCCTTTCTCGCCGATATAGCTTTCCACGCTCACCACCATGCCGGGCACGACAACACCGTCGCGGCCATAGGTCTCATAGTCCATGGCATGCGCGATGAACGGCGTCTCGCCATGCATGCCCACGCCATGCATCACCGAGGTATAGCGCTGGTCGACGAAACGGTCCGGGATTTTCCACGCTCTTTCGGCGATCTCGCGAAACGCCATGCCAGGTTTGACAATCGAAATGTTGTGCTGAACCTGGTCGTGCGCCATGCGGTAGAGCGATTTCTGATAGTCGGTCGGCTTGCCAGGCCCGCAGCGGAAGGTGCGCGAAAAATCGGAATAATAGCCATAGCAGCCGATCGTATCGGTATCGAGCGCCAGAAGCTCGCCCGGCCGGATCTTGCGGCCGCTGGCCTCGTTGAACCACGGATTGGTGCGCTGTCCCGAGGTGAGCAACCGCGTCTCGATAAACTCGCCGCCCTGGCGGATCACCTCGCCATACATGATGGCGAACAGCTCGTTTTCGGAGACGCCGGGCTTGATCGCCTCGCGCACGGCGTAGACGGCGGCTTCCGCGCCGGCCATCGATACCTGCAGGCATTTGACTTCCTCGGGTGTTTTCACCGCGCGCACCGCCAGGATTTCGCCCTGACAATCCCTGACGTCGCAGCCGCGCTTTTCCAGCGCCAGCGCCTGCAAATGGCTGCAGCGGTCGAGCCCGAGCTTCATCGAGCCGCCGCCGTGCTTCGTCAAAAGCTCGGCGATCTCGTCGGCGAAGGGGCCGGCGGTTTCGTCGTCGCGGCCCGACACCGAAGACCATACCAGCTTGGACGGGCGCGCCTCGTCGATCGTGTCGAGCACCATCGAGACATGGTAGCTCTGCGGGTATTCGAACAGCACGATCGGCCCGTCGGTCGGGATGAAGAAATACCGCGTCGAGTTGCGCAGGAAATAGCCGAACATGTTGCGCGAGCCGGTGGCATAGCGCTGGTTGTAGGGGTCGAACAAAACGACGCCGCCATAGCCCGCCTCGCGCATCCAGCCGCGCAGTTTCGCCAGCCGCCCTTTGCGCAAGGCGTCGGCATCGATGAAGGACGGCTCGGTGTCCGACAGCCACATGCCGCCGGCCGAGTCAGCCGCAACCGGGTGGCGCATGCGGTCCTTGAAATCCACATCCTCGGTGCTGTCGGGGTCGAAAACGACGATGCTCATGGTGCGCCTCCTGAAGGGCTAGACCATAGCCATGCGCCGAAAAATGTCTGTGCGAGAATCCGCAGATGTCGTGCGAAATGCCGCAAGAAGGGCATGGATACAAAGGGCAATGTTGCGATCCTTCGCGCCCCCTCTGTCCTGCCGGACATCTCCCCCACAAGGAGGGAGATTAGCAGCTTTCGCGTCCCGCTCGCTGCAACGTTGGTGATTGGCGAAAGCCGAGGCGACATCTGATCTCCCCCCGTGTGGGGGAGATGTCCGGCAGGACAGAGGGGGGCGCTGTCCCGCCAGCATCTCACCGCGTTAGCGCGCAGCGCCCTCTAACGCCGCCGCATCGCCTTCGGTGCATGCCCATGCTCTTCGCGAAAAGCCCGGGCAAAACTCGACATCGAGGCGAAGCCGCAGGCCAGCGCCACGTCTCGCACCATCAGCGTCGAATGGGCCAACAGGTCGGCGGCGCGTCGCAGCCGGAGCCGCCGGTAATATCCATTGGGCGAAATGCTGAGCTGGGCGCGGAAATTACGCTCCAGCTTGTCGGAGGAGACGCCGAGCCTTGCCGCCAGTTCCGTCATCCCAAGCCGCGCCTCGACCGCATCCTCCATGAGGGCGATGGCCGACAGCACCAGTTCGTTCTGGACGCCGGTGCGCAGGCGCAGCGGCATCAGCTTGCGGTCGACGCTCGAACGCAAGGGGCTGTGCACGAACCATTCGGCAACGCCCGCCGCGAGCTCGCCGCCATAATCGTTGGTGATGATCTCCAGCATCATGTCCAGGCTGCCGACGCCGCCGGCCGAGGTGAAGCGCTTGCGGTCGATGACGTAGAGATCGCGCCGAAGCTCGATATCCGGGAACGCCTCGGTGAAGGCGGCCTGGCTGGTCCAGTGCAAGGTGCAGGCATGGCCGTCGAGCAAGCCGGCCCTGGCGAGGAAGAAGGCGGCGTCGGCCACCGCGCCGATATGGGCGCCGGCGCGCAGGCTCCTGCGGATCCAGGCAACCGCATCGTCCGCGACAAGCAAGTCCGCGTTGCCGCCGGAGCAGACGACGATGCGGTCGACCTTCGGTGCGCTCGAGGCTGAGAATCCCGGTTGTATGACAACCCCATTGGACGCCTCGACCGTGCCCTGGTCGGCGCCGACGATCACCCAGCGGTAACAATCGCGCTTGGCCAGCACGTTGGCGGCGCGCAATGGCTCGATCACCGAACTGAACGCCATCATCGGAAAGCCGGGAAAGACCAGAACGGCGAAGGTGAGGGGACCTTCGCTCGCTGCGGGTTGCGCCCGGTCGTGTGTTTGGCTGGCACGGTCGGTATTCACAATTGTGTATTTCCTGGGAGCGTCATTGGTGGCAGACAGGAAATGTAACGGGCTTTTTGGCCCGCCGGCAATGGAGACGACGCCATGTTTGCGGCCCAAACCATCGACAGCACCGACAAGCCGGCCTTCTACCGCGAACTGGCCACCCACTTGAAGGCGCTGCTGGAAGGCGAGAGCGACTCCGTCGCTAACGCCGCCAACACATCGGCGCTGATCTTCCAGATGGTGCCCGATCTCAACTGGGCCGGCTTCTATTTCCTGGCGTCGGACGAGGAGCTGGTGCTTGGACCGTTCCAGGGCAAGCCGGCCTGCGTGCGCATCGCCGTCGGCAAGGGCGTGTGCGGCACCGCCATCGATCTCGAAATGTCGATGCTGGTCAAGGATGTGCATGAATTTGCCGGCCACATCGCTTGCGACGCCGACTCGCGCTCGGAACTCGTCGTGCTGCTGAGGGACAATGACGGCGTCTTCGGCCTGATCGACCTCGACAGCCCGACGCCCGGCCGCTTCGACAAGGACGACCAGGCCGGCATCGAGGCGCTTGCCGCGATCTATGTCGCGGCGAGTTCGTTCGAGGATTAAGCGAACTTCACCAGCATCAGGCTGAAGCAGCCGATGAACAGGAAGGCGCAGGAGGCGAGCGCCAGCGGGCGAAGGCCGCGCGAGCGCAGCTGCGAAATGTTGGCCTGCAGACCCATGGCGGCGAGCCCCATGGTCAGCATGATGGTGGTGGCGAACGCCATGGCCGACTTCACTTCGGCCGGCACGGCAAGCAGGCTGTTCAGCGCCACGACGGCGATGAAAGCGGCGACGAACCACGGCATCGGCGGCCGCGCACCGGATTGGTCGCTTGGGCGATCGCCATTGCTCTTGCGGCGCGCCATCAGGCCGAGCGCGATGACCATCGGCGCCAGCAGGGCGACGCGGGTCAGCTTGGCGACGGTGGCGATCTCGCCGGACTGGGCGCCGTTCTGGAAGCCGGCGCCGATGACCTGCGCCACCTCATGGATCGAGACGCCGGCCCACAGGCCGAATGCATGCTGGTCGAGGCCGAGCACCGGCGCCAGCAGCGGGAAGCCGAGCATGGAGACGGTGCCGAACAGCGTGATCGAGGCGACGGCGTAGGTGACATCCTCGTCACGCGCATCGGTGACGATGTTGGTGGCGACGATCGCCGAAGCGCCGCAGATCGAGGTGCCGGCGGCAATCAGCTGCGCCAGCTTGGCGTCGACGCCGAGCAGCCGGCCAAGCGTGATGGTGAAGACGAAGGTGGCGCCAAGGGTGGCTGCCACGATGCCGACGCCGCCGGCGCCGATGGAGACGACCTGGCCAAGCGTCAGCTGGAAGCCGAGCAGCACGACGGCAAAGCGCAGCAGGCGCTTCTGCGAGAATGCAATGCCGGCCTTGGCGTGGGCGGGCGTGCCGAGCACGTTGGAATAGATCATGCCGGCGACGACGGCGAGGATCATCGGGCTGAACAGCGCGAAGCCGGAGACATTATGGGCCGAGAAGGCCACCCCCGTAATCATCGCCACCAGCACGATCCCGGGGATGACGCCATTCCACACGGAACCGAGCCGCTTCCGGCCCACGGCCAGATCGGCGGAAATCATGCTGATCGGAATATCGTTCGCTAGCTGGGCGGCGGAAAACAATGCAATTCTCCACGCAAGTACCTCAGGAGAATGTCATTCCAGAATCGATCTTTCCAACGAATTGTTTTTGTTGAAATGATCGATTTTTGTGAACGTTTAGGGCGGCCGAGGTCAGAATGAGAAAGAGCGGCCGGGCGAAACCTGGAGCCGCCCTAGATCATGATGAATTCCCATCACGATCTAACCCCACTTTTTGGGCTCATGCCCTAGTATTTCATCCCAATTCGCGCGGCGATCGTATGGTCCTGGCTGTCGCTGTTGCTGCCGACCGCGGTGCTGTAGTTCAGCCCGAAGGCAATACCGCCGATTTGCGCATCGACGCCGAGCCCGATTGACAAATAGTCGTTGGAAAAGGCATCTGCGTCCAGCGCGTAGGGCGTGGTGCCGATATCGGCATAGCCGAGGCTGACGCGGCTGGAGCCGGCAAAGTCGTGCGTATACTCAAAGCGCGCGCGCGGTGTGAGCAGACCCCAGCTGGTAGGAATGTTGTTCTCGATGCGCAGGCCAAGGGTGCCCGACAGCGTGTCGACGGTCTGCTTGCCGAAGGTCAGATTATAGATGTCGCCATTCGTCTCGGTGAAGCCGTCAAGCGTGGAGTGGGACCCCGACAGACGTCCATAGGGTGATATCAGAGAGTCCGGCCGGCGAAATTCGTAGCCCGCCGTCAGCGACCCGAAGACCTGGCTTCCGTCGCGCGTTCCAGACGCGAAATCGCCGGTATCGGTCACATAGCGCTCACTGTCGAAATTGAGGGCGCCATAGCCGGCAAGGCCATCGACAAAAAAACCTGGCGCCGGGCGGTAGCTGCTATAGGCGGCGACCGAGATGGCATGGGCGCGGCTTTCGGTGCCGTTGCTCCCGACGTCGGTGACGTCATGGCCATAGCCAAACCCGAGACCGGCGGTGAAGGTCGGGGAAAAGCGGTAGTCGGCACCGACGCTCACGCCGACCAGCGTATGGTCGAGCTTGATGGCTCCATCGTCATCGGTGCCGAAATTGACGTAGCCGCCGCTCCAGAAGGCCAGTTCGCCAAATGGGTTCTCGGCCGGCAGTGACGACGTCTGGGTGTCCACGTCCGTGCCAGTTGAAGACTGTCCGGTCTTGATCGGCGACGCGCCGGTCGAGGTCCTGTCCTGCTTTGCGTTGGCGTTGGGCTGAATGCGCTCCGGATTGGGCGCTCCGTAAGTGGACTGCGACGATGCCGTGGCGATTGCGGCGAGCGCCGGATCGTTCGCCGCATTCTGCTGCTGAGCGTATGCGTCGGGATTGTCCGACGATTGCTGGACGGCAACGCTGAGGCCTATCGAATTGTGGCGCTGGTCGCCCTCATTGTGGAGCTGTTCCAGCCTCTGTCCAAATCCCTGGATCTGAATGTCGGCGAAGTGCTTTGCCGCCTCCACCTGTGCCCGAATCAGGCCGATCACTTCCGGATCGCGGGAGGGGTCGGGCCGTGCCGTGACGTTGATGGTCACGGTTGCCGGAGGTGACGTTCCGTCGGCATTCGAGAGCGTGTAGGTCAGGCTGGTTGTGCCGGCAAAGGTGGCTGCCGCGGCAAACTGCAGGATATAAGCGCCGCCATCGGGCACAATGGAAGCCGTGCCCGCTTCGCTCGGCGGCGGCGAGGCAATCGTGGCGCTGGTAAACGGCCCATTCGTAGCCCCTTGCGTCAGGTCGAGGGACCCGGTCGTTCCGGCCATCACGTCCAGCGTGTGGTCCTGTGCCGACGGCAAGTGGATCTCGACGACCACAGTGTAGTCACGTTGGCCGGTAAAGCCGTTGCTGTCCGTGGCCCGCACCGTAAAATCGTAATTGGCCGCGACAGTGGGTGTGCCAGCCAGTGTACCCCCAGGCGAGAGTGCGAGGCCGGGAGGCACCGAGCCGGAAACCACGCTGAAGGTGTAGGGTGCGGCGCCGCCATTGGGGCTGCTTGCGGTGATGGTCTGGCTGTACGGCGTGCCAATATGTGCATTCGGCAATGTTGCCGGCGAAAACTCCACCGTCACCGTGGTGCAGGACAGGACAAGATTGGTCACGTCGGCTCCCGCCACCGTGCCCGAGGCCGTCGTAACCGTGCATGTCTGGTCGGCCGGCTTGGCAGTAACCTCAACGCTCCAGTTGGAGCCGGTCAGCAGGCCATCCGCAAAGGCAAAGGTGGTATCGCCGACATTCACGTCCCTGGTTTGCGTCCCTGCCGGCGAGCTTGACGTCAATTTCAAACTCACCGTCCCGGTCTGACCGCTCGCCGTGCCGCTGATCACATAGAGCGGCTCATCAAAACAGATCAATGCGGACCCATCGCCTGAATTGACGCCTTCCGCCACCGCAGCCGATTGCAGCGAGCCGGCATCCGATGATCCGCCGCCGCCGCCGCCGCCGGCGCCGTTCCAGTTCTGCTGGCACGAGGTCGTGCCGACGCCTGCGCCGCCACCACCGCCGCCGACAGTAGCCCCGCCACCGCCGCCACCAGCATATCCGGCGCCCAGGAAAGACCCTGAGAAATTTCGTGCAGTTCCGCCTTGGCCATTTGCCTGACCGGCCGTGCCAGGAAAACTATCGCACCCAGCGCCGATCGCGCCACCGGCACCTACAGTGCCACCTTCACCGCCGAAGGGGCCAAGGCCGCCCGAAACATCAGTTCCTGCCGAGCCGGATCCCCCGCTCTTGCCACCGGCGCCACCAGCTATCGAATTTGTAGTGTGCCAGCCCCCGTTGCCACCGCCGCCACCGCCGCCAGCAATTGCCAGGCGGGTTCCGCCCAGCCGCAGGTCGGTCGCCCCGCCACCATTGCCGCCGTCGGGAGTACCGCTCGCGCCACCGGGATTGACCGCGAGCGAGCCACGGCCGCCAACGCCGACAGAAAGGATGTCACCCGGCGCGACAGTCAAGGAACCGCTCACCTGGCCGCCGAGCCCGCCGTCGCCGCCTGGGCTCAATGGGCTGCCCCCGATGGTGCCGGCGCCGCTCTTGCCAACCCCGCCTTGCGCTCCCTTGAGGTATACTGTGGCGGAATGGGTGTTGCCAGGAACCGAGATGGACTGGTCGCCGCCAGTAAAGCTAAAAGCATGAGCTGTCTGTGTGGGACTACAAGACTGCCCGAGCGCTGACGTCGTGCCCGCGAGCGCGTAGACGACCGTCATCGCGCCTAACAAACGTGAGATTGTACGCTTTGCCAGCCCTCGATGCATGGCGCCCCCCCCTCAGCCCGTCCAGTGCTTCTCCGCTTATATTATGATGCCAAGATTAGATCAAATAGAAATTTGAACCAATGGTAGGTTGAATGTCCAACAATATTAGCTGTTGCTGTTTTTTGTACGCGTACGAGAGCCCTACTCGACGGCGCAGCAGTTTAGGCGAGCAACCACCGCGCAAGGTGAAGACTGGCGTTGCCTGGCAGTACACTTATGGCCTTGCCGGCGCCGCCCGCTCTAGCCGCGCGGGTCAACTCGGAGGCTGGGCCAACGCCAAAATCTTGACAGCGCCGCGCTTCCTGCTCCAGCGTGGCGTCATGTTCGTTTTCTCGTTCGCCATCGCCAAGCGACGCCGTTCCTGCACCACGCAGCGCGGCAAGCTGTTTGCGCGACGAAAAGGACCGGCCCAATAAAATTCCGGTTCGTTCGTTCCAGCCCCGCCCGCGACGTCTGCCGGCGGGGTTTTCATGTCTGGAGCCTTTGCCATGTCCAATTCTTCCATCCTGTTTCGGCCGGCCCAACCGGCGGACGCTGCCGCCATCAGGGACATTGTGCGTGCCGCCTATGCCAAATGGGTGCCTCTGATCGGCCGCGAGCCGCTGCCGATGCGCGCCGACTATGACAAGGCGGTCGCCGAACATCCGTTCGATCTCGCCATCGAAAATGGCCGCATCGTCGGCATGATCGAGACCATCCTGGCCGACGATCATCTCTGGATCGAGAATGTCTGCGTCGCGCCACAGGCGCAGGGCAGGGGCATCGGCCGGCTGTTGCTGGAACGGGCGGAGCAGAAGGCGCTGGAGGCCAGCTGCTTCGAGCTGCGCCTGCTGACCAACGGCGCCTTCATGGCCAATGTGTTGTTGTACAAACGGCATGGCTATACGATCGACCGGGAGGAGCCGTTCATGAACGGCATGACGGTCTATATGAGCAAGAAACTGGGTGATGGCCGATAACAGGGAGGATCGGATGGCAGTCAGGGTCCGGTTGAAGCCGCTCACGGGGCGGTATGCGGTTTCGCGCCTCGAAGCAAAAGACAGCATTCCCGGCTGGGCGGACGGGCCGGGCTTCGTCAGCATCACCAGGACAGAGGACGAGCTTTCGGTCGTCTGCCTGCAGGATCGGGTGCCGGACGGGGTGAAGCATGACAGGGACTGGGTCGCCCTGAAACTCCAAGGTCCCTTTGCCTTCGACGAAACCGGCATCGTCCTGTCGGTGATAAAGCCATTGTCGGAAAGCGAACTCGGCATTTTTCTGGTATCCACCTTCGATGGTGACCATCTGCTCGTCAAAGCCAAGGATGAAGCCGCGGCAAGGGGGCTTCTGGTCGCGGCGGGGCACACGCTTCTGTAGCCGTAGGCTCAATCGCCCGCCCTTGCGTTTGACATCGCTCTTGCCCCATCGTTATCCCCGATACGACGATCTGGCGATCGCCCCCATCAATTCAGAATCCCCCGAGGAGAAGCCCGTGTCACACAATCTGCAGTTCTATATCGACGGCGTGTGGGTCGATCCTGTCGTGCCCAGCACACTCGACGTCATCGACCCGTCAAACGAAGATGCTTTCGCGCAGATTTCGCTCGGCTCAAAGGCCGATGTCGACAAGGCGGTTGCGGCCGCCAAGCGCGCCTTCGAGACATTCGGCTTCACTTCGGTCGAGGAGCGCCTCGATATCCTCAACCGCATAATCGAGGTCTACAAGAAGCGCAGCGCCGATCTGGCGCTGGCCGTATCGCGCGAGATGGGCGCGCCGCGCCAGATGGCACTCGACAGCCAGGTCGGCATTGGCCTGGCACATCTGCGGAAGATGGCCGAGGTGCTGAAGTCGTTCGAATTCCGCCACGTCAAGGGCTCGTCGCTGATCGTCAAGGAGCCGATCGGGGTCGTCGGCCTGATCACGCCGTGGAACTGGCCGCTGAACCAGATCACCTGCAAGGTCGGCCCCGCCCTTGCCGCCGGCTGCACCATGGTTCTGAAGCCCTCGGAAATCGCCCCGCTCGACGCCATCATCTTTGCCGAAATCATCGACGAGGCAGGCGTTCCCAAGGGCGTCTTCAACCTCGTCAACGGCGACGGCCCGGGCGTCGGCCAGGCGCTGTCCAGCCATCCCGATGTCGACATGATGTCGTTCACCGGGTCGACCCGCGCCGGCATCCTGGTCGCCAAGGCGGCCGCCGACACGGTCAAGCGCGTGCATCAGGAACTCGGCGGCAAGTCGGCCAACATCCTGTTTCCCGATGTCGATCTCGAAAAGGCCGTCAGCAAGGGCGTCGCCGGCTGCTTCAGCAACTCGGGCCAGTCCTGCAACGCGCCGACCCGCATGTTCGTGCCGCGCGACCGCCATGACGAGGCGACCGGCTACGCCAAGACGGCGGCCGAAAAATTGACCGTCGGCCCGGCCGATGCGGCCGGCACCAAGCTCGGCCCGGTGGTCAGCCAGATCCAGTTCGACAAGATCCAGGACCTGATCCAGGCCGGCATAGATGAAGGCGCCACGCTGGTCGCGGGTGGACCGGGGCGTCCGGCCGAGCTCAACCGCGGCTACTATGTCCGCCCCACCGTGTTCGCCGACGTCACATCAGACATGCGCATCGCACGCGAGGAAATCTTCGGACCGGTGCTGGCGATCATGCCTTACGACACAGTGGAAGAGGCGATCGGCACCGCCAACGACACTGTCTATGGGCTGGCGTCCTACATCCAGGCCAAGGACATCCAGAAGGCCCGCGAAGTCGCCGCCCGAATGCGCACCGGCAACGTCTACATCAACTATCCCCAATGGGACGCCGGCCTGCCCTTCGGCGGCTACAAGCAATCCGGCAACGGTCGCGAATACGCCGAATACGGGCTGGAGGATTTCCTCGAGATCAAGGGCATCGCGGGGTATAAGGCAGCGGAGTAGGGGCTACCCCTTGGGGACCGGCAACCAGCCGGTCCCGAGGCTTCAGCTCTCAAAGGTGCGGCTTCACTCTTCCCGGAAAGCTTTCTGGATCTGATCCGACAGCGGCTTCACCAGATAGGAAAGCATCGTCCGGTCGCCCGTCGGGAAGAACACTTCGGCCGGCATGCCCGGCGCCAGCGCCAGCCCGCGCAGCTTGGCGACCTCCGTTTTCGGCAGCGTCACCCGCGCCACATAGAAGGCTGCTCCGGTGCGCTCTTCGATGGTGAGATCGGCCGAGATCCGCGACAGCGTCCCGGTCAGCTCCGGCGTGGTTTGCCGATTGAACGCCGACAGGCGCAAAATCGCATTCTGGCCCATCGTCACCTGGTCGATATCCTGCGGTGCGATATGCGCTTCAACGGTCAGGTCGTCCGTCACCGGTACGATCTGCATCACCTGTTCGCCGGGGGTGATGACCCCGCCGATCGTATGCACCGCCAACTGCAGCACCACGCCATCCTGCGGGCTGCGCAGATCGATGCGCTTCAACTGGTCCTCGGCCGCTACCTTGCGTTCGACGAACTCGGAGATCTTTCCCTGGGTATCGCGTAAATCGGTCGCGACCTCGCTGCGAAGATCCTGGTCGATCTGGATGATCTGAAGTTCGATCTCGGACGCCTTGCCTTTCACCTGGGCAATTCCCGCGGTCAACTGGCCATGCTCGCCTTCGAGCCGCACCGCGTCCCGTTCCAGCGACGTCATGCGGTCGATCCCTATCAGCTTGCGATGCCAGAGCGACCGCACGCCTTCCAGCTCGATCTGGATCAGCTCGATCTCGCGGCGTTTCGCCTGCAACTGCTCGGTCAGGCCGGCACTCTCCTGCGTCAACTGCGCGATCCGTTCGCGCAATTGCGATCGCTGGCCAGACCGCGCCTGGTGCCGGAAATCGAACAGCGATTGTTCTCCGGCCATCGATGCGGCGACACCGGCTTCGTGGCGCCGCGATGTCAAAACGTCCGGAAAGCTGATCGTGTCCTTGCCGTCACGCTCCGCCTCCAGGCGCGCCAACCGTGCATAAAACTCATCCAGGCCTTTTGAGACGATCGCCAGATTGGCGCGCGTTGTCGTCTCGTCCAGCCGCACCAGAATATCGCCCGCCTTGACCCGGTCGCCTTCACGCACCCTGATCTCGCCGACCACGCCGCCCGTCGGATGCTGAACCTTCTTTACATTGGAATCGACCACCAGCCGGCCAGCTGCGATCACCGCACCCGACATCTTGGTCACTGCCGCCAGGCCGCCAACACCTCCGACAAGCAGCAGACAGGTAGCAACGCCAGCCACGAGATAGCGGCGGACCTGCCGATGATGCAAAGCGGATCTGTCCTCGCTCATGCCGGAACGCCTCTCTCCGTGGCGGCAACGACCTTGAGCGGCGCGGCGGATCGAAAGACCTTGTTCAGCACCTCGTCCTTCGGACCGAAGGCCTGCACATGGCCATTGGCCATCACCAGCACCGTATCGACATTGGCCAGCACACTGGACCGGTGCGCGACGACGATAATGATGCCGCCGCGGTCCCTGATGCCCTGGATGGCGGCGGACAAGGCCACTTCACCCTCCGAGTCGAGATTGGAATTCGGCTCGTCCAGGATGACCAGGAACGGATCGCCATAAAGAGAGCGCGCCAGCGCGACACGCTGGCGTTGCCCCGCCGAGAGCGAGGCGCCGGCTTCGCCAACCTTCGTGTCGTAACCGTCCGCCAGATGCACGACGAGATCATGCACGCCGGCGGCCTTGGCTGCCGCAAGCACCATGTCGGACGACGCATCCGGGTCGAAGCGGGCGATGTTCTGCGCGATCGTTCCGTCGAACAACTGCACATCCTGCGGCAGATAGCCGATGTGTTTGCCCAACTCCTCGGCCGGCCACTGGTCAAGCGTCGCGCCGTCCAGCCGCACGGCGCCGCGCGCCGGCAGCCAGACACCTGCAAGCGTACGCACCAGCGATGATTTGCCGGAAGCACTCGGGCCGATGACCCCCAGGCCTGCTCCCCTGGCCAGTGAAAAACTTGCATCCCACACCACCGGCGTGCGTTCGCCCGGCGGCGCGACACTGACATTCTCGACCGCCAGCGCGCTGACAGGCGCGGGCAGGGTCACGCCGGTTGCGCCTTCCGGCAGCGCGGACAGAAGCTGCTTCAGGCGTGCCCAGCTTTGCCGCGCCGAAATGAAACCCTTCCAATGCGCTATCGCCAGTTCGATCGGAGCCAGCGCCCTGCCCATCATGATCGAGCTTGCGATCATGATGCCGCCGGTCGCCTCTTGCTGGATGACCAGATAGGCCCCGATCGCCAGCATTGCCGACTGCAGCATCAACCGCAGGATCTTGGAAATCGTGCCAAGCGTTCCCGCGACATCGCTGGCTGCCGCATGGGCGTTCAGGTACTCGGCATTGACGGCAGACCACCGCTCGGCGATACGCCCGCCAAAACCCATGGCCTGCATGGCTTCGGCATTGCGCCTTGTCGCCTCGGCCAACGTGCTGCGGACGGCCGCGTGCTGTCCGGCGATCCTTGTCGGGCCGCGGGTCCGGAATTCGGCCAGAAGCGTCAGTGCAAACAGGACAACGGCGCCGGCAAGCGCGGTAACGCCGATCCAGAAATGAAAAATGAAACAGATGCCGATATAGAGCGGCATCCATGGCAGGTCGAACAAAGCGGTCGGTCCGGCACTGCCGATAAAGGAGCGGACCTGATCGAGATCCCGTAGGGGTTGCAGCCCGTCGCCGGAAGGCTTGGCGCGCAGCGGCAGGCGCATCAGCGCCGAATAGACCGACGGGCTCAGCTTTGCGTCCAACCCCTGTCCCAGCCGCACCATAAGGCGAGAGCGGATCAGCTCCAGCACTCCCTGAAACACGAACAATGTTCCCGCAAGCACCGCCAGGCCGACCAGCGTCGGCACGCTGCGACCCGGAACGACGCGGTCATAGACTTGCAACATGAAGAACGAGCCGGTCAGGGTCAGCACGTTGACGACCCCGCTCATCAGGACGATGCCCGAAAACGCACGTCGAAAGGACGCCAGGATTCCGACCAGCGTAAGCGGCGTCGATGGCGTCAGCTGCATGCAGGCTCGCAATCAGGATATGGCATCTCGTCCCTTCAATAGATAACTGCCTTGAGTGTGACATGGACGGGCAAGCCGGCCTGGAACTGCGCGCTGCCCCGCGCCACCAGCCAGCCGTCCGCACGCTCCAGGCGCGCAACGACCTGCAGCGTTGGTGAAGCGGTCGAGCTTGCGGGCAGGGGCAAGGAAAATTCCATGGTCTTTGAGCCGCCCTCGCTCTTGAGGCTGGTTTTGGCGGCGCGGCGTCGCCCACTGTCCTGAATGGCGGGATCCTCAAGATAGATCTCGAGATGACCTTCCGGGATAGCCTTGCCCCCCACAAAGGTGACGGCGCCGCGAATATCTGTTGCGCGAATATCTGGCGCGCGAATATCTGGCGATTGCGCTGCCGCTGCCCCGGTGGCCGCGGCGACTGCCGCAACTCCGGCGGCCATTAACACTGTGCGGCGGTCGGTCATCCCGTCCTCTCCCTTTTCACTGCGCTGGGGTATGCGGGAGGGCAGCCTGACGGCCCCCCTCCCGGCAACGCGTTAGATGACGATGAAGTCTGCAGCCGAAAGGTCCAGATTTGTGTTCAGGTGTGCAAACTGTACGGCTGCTCCCTGTCCGGAACCATCGGCGTCGTAAGACAATATTCCACTGTCGGTGTCGTAGATGATGCGGTCGTCGGCATCATGAGCAGCACCGGCTGCGCTCTTGTAGAATGAGCCCAAAGCAAGGGCGCCGTCGCCGCCAACGCTGGCAAAGATGAGGTTGTCCAGCAGGATCGTATCGTCGGCGACCTTGAAGTCCTTGATCCAGTCGATATTGCCGTTCCCGAGTTCTGTCGAGAATCGGAAATAGTCGTCGCCGGCGCCGCCGGTCAGCGTATCGGCAGCCAGCCCGCCATCCAAAAGGTCGCTGCCGCCGCCGCCGTTGAGCGTATCGGCGCCCGCAACGCCCGGCTGAGCTGGTGCCGGCGGGAATTCGACCGATACGTTCAGCTTGTAAGTCGAGCCCTCCGGCACGGATTCCACCCAGCCATCGCCAGGAGCGGAGTCCGACCATTCGCCCTCCACAATATAGTAGGTTCCGGTTTCCGGAACGATGAAGCTGGTGCTCGAATCGCGGCCGTTGTTGGAACCGGGGTCGTTGCCGCCATCGTCGTTCTGGGCGACGATATTGCCATCGCTGTCCAGCACCCTGACGATGCTGTCATGGACATTGGGGTCGGCAATGCCATCGATGTCGATGGTGATGATCGTGCCGGCGGCCAGGTTGATGCTGTAATATCCGCCGAGGCCGTTTCCGGTGGCATTGACGGTGGTGTGAAGGGTGGTCGTCGAATCGAAGATGTCGGGGTCGGCGGTCAGCGAGAAGTTGTTCGAGATGTCGAAGGCGGTCGAGACCGAATTGTTGGTCGCGTCCGGTCCGAGCGTGGCGTAGCCGGTGCCCATGCCCGGGCGTGGCGGAGCATCGCCCTGATAGGCGAAATCGCCGAGCAGGGTGTCATCGCCGCCGCCGCCGTCGATCTTGTCGGCGCCGCCCTGGCCGGTCAGCACATTGGCCGCGCCATCGCCGGTGAGGTGATCGTTGAAGCCCGAGCCAGCCAGATTTTCGATCGAGATATAGGTGTCGCCGCCGGATTTGCCGCCACCCAGTTTGAGGTTTTGCCCGCTGGCCGCGTCGGCGTAGTCCGCCGTGTCGCTGCCGGCGCCGCCATTCAATATATCGGCGCCGCCACCGCCGGTCAGCGTGTCGTTGCCGGCGCCGCCGGAAAGTTTGTTGGCCTGGGCGTTGCCGATGAGATGGTCGTCGAAGAACGACCCGACAGCGTTTTCGAAGCCGACCAGGATGTCGTGCCGGATAACGGTGCCGCGCCCGACGATCTGCACCGGGCCATCGCCGTCGCCGCCATTGGCCGTGCCATTGGCAAGGTCGATCGTCACACCGGCGGAGCTGCCTTCGTAGACGACCGTATCAATGCCGGCGCCGCCATCCAGATAGTCCTGGCCGGCGCCGCCGATGATCGTGTCGTTGCCGGCTTCACCGTACAGGATGTCGCCGTCATTGCCGCCATCCAGTATGTCGTTGCCGCCGCCGCCGTTGAAATAGTCGCCGCCGCCCCGGCCCCAGAAATGATTTGCCGCCGACGTACCGATGAAACGGTCGATGCGGTCATCGGAGCCGATCAGGTTCTCGATGCTGTAGAAGGTGTCGCCCGTGGCGGTTCCGCCGCTGGCCACGTTCGTCTCGAGGTTGACGAGCAGTTGGAAGGGGCTCTCCTTGCTGAAGTCGACCGTGTCGACGCCGGCGCCGCCCCGGAATATATCGACGCCATCCTGGCCGCTCAGCGTATCGTCGCCGTCGCCGCCGTCGAGGATGTCGTTGCCTTGGCCGCCGAGGATCGTATCGTTGCCGCGGCCGCCATAGAGCGTGTCATTGCCGTCGTCGCTCTCGGTCTGGTCTGGAAGGTCGGCGACATCGATGGTGTTGTTGATGTCGCGGCTGGCGAGCGAGTCGCGGCCGCCGATGATGAGGTCATCGCCGCCCTGGCCGAAGATCGTGTCGTCGCCGGCGCCGCCGTCGAGCGTATTGTTGCCATTGTCGCCGAAGATGACGCTGGTCATCGTGTTGTCGCCGATGGTCGGTGCGGTTTCGGTGCCGCCGTCTCCAGGCTGGAGTGTCGACTCGTCGGCGTAGATGATGTGTTCGACGTTGGCGATTTTCCGGATATTCAAGTTCCGGTTCAGCAGAACGACCGTGTCATTCCCGCCATTCGCTTCCTCGCGCACGATGTCGTCGAGGGAATCGACGAAGTAGGTGTCGTCGCCGCCATTGCCGGCCATGCGGTCGCCGCCGCCGCGGCCATCCAGCACGTTGGCTCCGTCATTGCCAATCAGGACGTCGTCATAGCTGCTGCCGATGCCGTTCTCGATGTAATAGTCGGTGCCATCGGCGTTGTGCCCGGCAAAGATCGACACATTGTTGCTGTGGCCGTTGACGCTGGAGAACTGTCCGGCGCGCAAATCGAGGATCGTGCCGGCCGTCGAGCCGGAGAAGTCGATCGTGTCGGTTCCGCCGGTGTCATGGATGACAAAACCGATATCGTGCTGCATGCCCGAGGAGGTCAGCCGGTAGCCGTCCACGGCACTGCCGAAGCCGTAGACGTTGTCGCCCGTGTTGAGATCGATATGCTGATAGGTGCGCACGCCGTTCTCGTCGACGGTCGAGAAAAACCGGCGGATGACCGCCTCGATGTCGGCCATCATCGGCGTTGACGCCGACCAGCGGCTGGTTTCACCGACATCGATCCCGTCGAAATAGGACATGACGCTGTATTGCTGACGGTCGTAGGTCCAGGTCGCATTGTTCAGATAATTGATCTGTACGCCGCCGGGGCCGCTGTAATTGTAGAGCCCGGGGTGGTTCAGCCCGAACTCATGACCGAATTCATGGATGAAGGAATCGAAGACATAGCCGCCAATATCCGTCTTGTTGACCTCGGTGTCGTGGAAACGCTGGCCGATGCTGACATAGCGGTCGTTGGAATAGGCGCTGCCGTCGTCCTCTTCGCCCAGTTCGGGGCTGACAACCTGCATCCAGTCCGTTGCGCTGTTGTATGGTGCATTGTCGACGATTTCGAACTTCAAAGGGGTGACACTGGCCCACATCTGCAAGGCGCCGATCGCGGCGGCCTTGTATTCGGGATGGTCATTGAGCTCGGAGACATTGATCCTCAGCGTTCCCGCCGCGATCGCCGGCGTTATCGACCGGTCCAGCGCTCCAAGGTAGGTGAGGAAGGCTCCGTAATCTTCGCTTTTGCCGTACGGGTTGTCCGGCGTCTGGTCGTTAACCCACCATTGATCGCTGGTTTGGCTTGGGTTCGGCATCCTTGGGACTCCTTGGTCTCGCAGCCGTGGCAATTACGGCTGTACGGTTTAGCAGTTGCCAACCACCGACAAGCATCGTTTGCGCTTGCCGGTCGAGCCCCGTCCCAGTGCCAACAATGCTATTGGAATCTTCGCTTGTCTAGCCTCTGTTCGCGCTCAGTACATGTGAAGGTTCTTGGGCACGCTTGTACCGGCGGGTTTTGAGATACTGGTTTGGTGTCGACCGTGGTGGCGCTAGGCTATGTCCATACTTCGCCAACAGGCGCACCGGGTTAAGGACTTTCGAGACCAAGTGCATCGCAGGCTACGAGGCGGCTGATTAGGCGTGTATCGGGCAGACTTTCAAGATCGGCCGAAGGCACGCTGTCGCCGATCATGGCGTGCCGACGCGGCTAATCCTTTCGGCAGCCACCAGATCGCGGAGTTGGAACAGGGGATTGGCTAGAGCTGGTTTCTTTGCGGCGATGACTTGCGAAGCACAGAGATTTGTTCGATGAATTGGATGGAGGCCCGCAACTCTTCAAATTGTGCTGGCACAATGTTTGATAGGCGGCAAGTCGAGCGGTCGGTTGGGGAGGGTTCGGGTCTGTTTTGGCTGGCCGGTCTAGTCGTTTTGCTTGGGCTGTGTGTTCCCGCCTTGGCCTCGGGCAACGACTACCAAACCTGTACCGATCACGATGCGGAAGCCGCACGGCGGATCGCGGCTTGCACGCATGTCATGGCGGACGATACCGAATCCTATCGCAGCCATGTCATTGCTTATTCCATGCGCGCAAATGCACTGGCCGACATCGGCGACTACGACCGCGCCATAGCCGACTACGATCAAGCCATCGTCTTTGGACCGGAAGATTCCATCGTCTACAACAATCGAGGCTGGGCCTGGAGCCAGAAGAAGGACTACGGCCGTGCCATCGCCGACTACAGCCGGTCGATTAGCCTCAATCCGAAGGCCCGCACCTACACCAATCGCGGCATAGCCTGGGGATACAAGGGCGATTTCGATCAAGCCATTGCGGACTACAATCAGGCGATAGAAATCGACGCCAATCTCGCCGATATCCACTTCAACCGGCAGGATGCTTACCTCCACAGAGGCAATGCGTGGCTCGATAAGGACAATTATGACCACGCCATTGCCGACTACAACGAGGTCATCAAGCTCGATCCGAAGCAGGCCCTGGCCTATGCCGGCCGGGGTCTGGCCAGGGTGGGTAAGGGCGAGTACGACCAAGCGATCGCCGACGGCGACAAAGCCATCTCGCTGGATCCCAAGAGCGACCTCAGCTACGCCAGCCGGGGCTTGGGCTGGCTTTACAAAAAAGACTATGACCAAGCCATCGCCGACTTCGACCAAGCCATCGGCCTTAATCCGGATTTTTCGCTCGCTTACAGCAACCGGGGATATGCCTGGTGGCGCAAGGGCGATGACGACCGCGCCATCGCCGACCTCGATCATGCTATTCTGCTCGACCCGACTGATGCCGACGCGTTCAACAACCGTGGGCTGGCTTGGCGCAACAAGGCGGCTGACTGCAGGGCTATCGCCGACATCAGCCAGGCCATCCTGCTCGACCCGACGCAGGCTCGACGCTTTCAGGACCGGGGACTCCTGCGCTACTATTCCGGCCCGATAGCCGATGCGCGAGCCGACATGGAACAGGCCGCCAGGCTGGCGCCGGACAACGCCTATCTAGCTATCTGGGCGGATCTCGCCCAACGGCGCAACGGGCTTCCCGGCAGTCTACAGGGGGCGCAAAGCAAGCTCGAGATGACAAAATGGCCGGCGCCGGTGGTGCGCATGCTGCTTGGCGAGTTGACGCCCGAGGCCGTCCTTGCCGCCGCCGATGACCCGGATGCGGCCAAGAAGACCGGGCAAGCCTGCGAGGCGAACTTCTTCACGGCGGAACTTGACCGACTGCAGAAGTACGACGATGAAGCGTTGCGCCTGTATCGCGTGGCGCAACGCGATTGCCCCAAAAACTTCGTCGAATACCACGCGGCGGCCGCAGCGCTACGTGCCTTGTCGCCATAAGGCGGCTCCCGACGGCAGCGCTGGCCTGCCTCAGCGGCTACAAGCAATCCGGCAACGAACGGCCGGGAATACGCCCTTCGCCGTTTCGTTCAGACGCCGGTATGCGCGCTGTTGCCTTTCGCCGGCGGGGCAGGCGGCGGGACCACCGCCTTCGTGCTTTCGCCGGGGGCGTCGACAGGAACGAGGGTTATCAGCGCCGGGTTGGGAAAATGATCGAGCGTGGCGCCGGTCATCGCATCGACCCCGACGCCGATCAGGCCGCCGACCAGAATGTTTCCGGCAAGCCCGGCCGCACCTTTCCCGCCCATCTTGGTGCCGATGTAAAGGCTGCCTGGCTTGTAGCCTTCCTTCTCGGCAAAGGCGGTAAAGCCTTCTTTACGGCTTGCTTCGACAGTGCATGGCGATGCAGGACAGGAATGCCCGAGGGATGTTCGTATTGCCGCGTCCGCCGGCTCTGAATTGATGGACACTTTGTCTGTAGTTCCGCGCACCACCGATGCGCAGCCGGAAACAGCAAGCGCTGCCGCCAAGGCGGCAAGAATACTTGATTTCATTTGAAATTCTCCCCAGGCCAGTCATGACGCAACTTGCATGCGGGCGCAAGGGCACGAGGGCGGAACGCGCAGGCGTGCTTCAGAAACCCGCCCGGCGCGCGAAATGTTCATAGGTCACGCGCCAGGGGTCGCTCTCCGCGCGTCTCTCCTCGCCGATCCAGTGAAAGCTGTCGGCGGTGATCTCGGTGAACCGCCACCGCGCCTGCAGGCCGTGCGAGTCGGCGCCCATCTGGACGATGTCCTTGCCTTCGGCCCGCCCGATCTGGCGCGAGTAATCCTGGTTGAGCGGATCGCTCCAGATAATGTGCCAGCCACCGATCCCGGGATCGAAGACGCGCAAGGTCGTGCCATACATGGTGGACGGGGCAGGGCGCCTGGGCCTGATCCAGATGTCCTGAATGGCGCGGCCTTCGAGCACCCACCAAAGTGACACTCGCCATCCCATTTCTGAATTGTGCCGTCGTTGCGGTGGTGGAGCGTCTCCATGTCCCAACTGCCGATCAACCATCCATACAGGTCCATGTCTTTCGCCCGGTCGGCTGGCGGACCTTCGGATGCGAGAGCGGTAAGAAACGTCGCCATGATTGTCTCCAGGCAAGCCGCGCCGAAACGCTGGGCGTTCCAACCCTTGCACAGTTGCGGGTTCCTGGTCTTGGGAAAAATTGCGGTAATGCTGCTGTGAAGGCAGCCGGCCTTCCGCGTTCGCGCCATACCAAATCTATGCGTGAATGCTAATGTAGCGCCGGCGGGTACCCCAATGCCCGCCTGGCCGGCGCCTCCTCAGGCAATCTCTTGAATGAGCGGCGCCGGCCGCTGATTTGGGCGGCGACCAAATTCCCGCCGGAGGAATATGAGGCGGGTAGGCGATTATTGCTGGGCAGTTTTGGCAGGCATTCCGATATCGGTCTGTATCCCCAGAACGTCCGCTGCCCAATCGCGCAGTTCCGGAGAGGCATCGCCGGATTTCATGATCGACACGGCCAAAGCGGCCATGTCCGCGGGCGGCTTGTTGTTTGAAGCCACATAGGTGAAATAGCCGGCCATGATGGCGCATCCCACCGAAATGACCGGTGGGACGATTTGGAGTGCCGCCAAAGCTATTGCGCGCCAGCGGCCTGATCGGCTGGGTGCCGGAAGCTCATCCTCATCCACAAGGTTAGTCCATTCCACACTGCTCACCAGCCGGGAGAACGTTCTCCGTGAGGATTGTCTACATTAGTTAAAATGCGGATAGATCCGCGTTGGGATGCCGAGGAACCTCGTCAAAGCGCACCGAGGGCAATGCCCACTGCGCTAGGCGAAATAGATCAACAGGGCGAGGAGTCCAAAGACAACGATAGGGCCAACTGGCCAATACCGTACGATCTGATCAGGAT
The DNA here is from genome assembly GCF_040318795.1 of Mesorhizobium sp. M1004. Taxonomy (NCBI): domain Bacteria; kingdom Pseudomonadati; phylum Pseudomonadota; class Alphaproteobacteria; order Hyphomicrobiales; family Phyllobacteriaceae; genus Mesorhizobium; species Mesorhizobium sp. M1004. The sequence goes on along the minus strand of NZ_JAMYNB010000006.1, from coordinate 31,641 downwards.
ATTTCTCGCTCAGGCTAAGCAACCGGTCCCCGTAAGGGAGACGACTAAAGCCTGCCGGGCCGTTCTGTTGCTTGATGTCCCGGAGGATGCGGCGCGATTCCCTGATATCTCTGTCCTCTGGTTCGGCCATTGCAAAAGTCCTCCCTGCCGGGACCGATCTTAGCCTGTTTACGTGAAGTGCCCAACAGCGTCGACCGGATCGCACGCCAGCGGCGCATGACATCATTGGAACCCAATCAATTCTCAGGCGGCGCTTCATCTTCCCAGCCGGCCAGCTCCGGCAGGTCGTCAAGCCAGCTTTTCTCTGTGATCGAGGTTTCGCCGGCCTGCGGCACTTCCTCAGTCGCGTTTTGAATGAGCCAGTCCATCCACGTGCGATAGGCAGCCGGCGCCAATTCGGGCGGCAGCACCTTGGCCTTGGTCAGCATGCGTTTGCGGAAACTGAGTTGCCGGCGCAGTTTGGTCGTCGTGAATTTTATCGCCTTGCCCTGGTATTCCACCGTCCAGCGCCCATCGCCGTGGCTGGTCAGCCTGTCGATGGCAAAACCGGCATCGACCGGCCTGTCCCGCCAGGGAAGCTCGATGGCATTCCGCCTCAGATCGAGAGCCCATCGCCGGTAGTCGGCCCCGGTACGCTGCGGCGGCAGCACGCCAGCCTGTTCGAGGATTTTCCTGCGAAAGGTCGGCTGCTTCTTGATCTGGCCGGTCGTCAGTTCGATGCGGCGCCCACGGAACTCGACATGCCAGCGGATCCTGCCGTTGCCGACATATTTGACTAACCTGTCGATGACGAACTCGTCATCGGCAAGCGTCACGCATCCCTGGCTGATGCGTTCGAGAATGTACTGGCTGTCAGTGGGCATGACGTGCTTTGGCTGGGGAACCTGGATTCGAACCAGGACTAACGGAGTCAGAGTCAGATTGTATCGTTGTTTTCCCTAGCAAAGTTCGCCTCGTGTTGCAGCCGTGTTGCAGTCTTCCGCTACAACAGCAGCCGGGCCTCGATTTCAGCAACAGCCGTCTGATCGGCGGCATCGTCTTCGAACAAATGGCCGTAGGTGTCGAACGTCACCGTGATCGAGCTGTGCCCCATGATGGTCTGGACACGCTTCGGCGATAGCTTCTGTTCGATGAACAGGCTTGCCGCCGCATGACGCAGGGCGTGGAAATTGTACTTGGCGATTTTGAGCGGATCGCCTTCGGCATCGTGCCTTATCGGGTGGAGCCGGAATAGGCCGGCACCGACGAGCATCGGCGTCCAGACGCGCGCAAGGATGTTGTGATGGTCGAGCGGCGTTCCTTCATCTGAGGGGAACACCAAGCCATCGGGACCGTTCGCGACGGAGAGGCGCTGTTGCTTCAGGGCATTGATTGCCATCGGCGCCAGCGGCACGTCGCGCTCACCGGCCGAAGTTTTAGGAAGCCCGAAATCACCCCATGCGTCCACGCGGCCTTTCACCGTGAGAACGCCGCGCTTTAGGTCGACGGCATTCCATCTGAGGCCACGCAGTTCGGAGGCGCGCAAGCCGCTAAATAGCGCCGTTACTATCAGGGCGCGGTGCTTGCCTTGGGCGGCGTCCAGTATCGTCCGCAACTCGGGTTTGGTCGGGATCTCGGGCCGCTTCAACTTTCGCCGATCGTTCGTCTTCACCTTGGCGTCCGAAACCGGATTGGTCGCCGCCAAACCACGCCGCCTTGCTTCAACGAAGATCGCGCCGAGCGAACGCACAACGCGCTTGACCATGGCCGGCGATCGGTCCTTTGCCAGTTCGTCAGCGAAGGCGTGGACGTGCGGCGTGTTGAACTGCGAAAGTTTCCTCGCGCCGATGAGCGGCACGATGTGGAGCTTGACGTGCTGGGCATAGGCGTCCCGCGTCGAGCGCTCCAGGCCTTCGGCGTCGCACCTTTCCAGCCACAACCTCGTTGCCTCCTTGATCGTGATCGACGCGCTGTCAGCCACGTGCACGCCGAGTTGCAGGTCGCGCCGGACCTTGACCAAATATGCGTCGGCGTCCTTGCGCTTGTCGAACTGCTTGGCTCGGCGATTGCCGCCGGCATCGAAATAGTCAGCTAGCCAGCGGATCTCGCCGGAGGGCAGGGTGCGTTTGCGGACCTTAGCCATTCCTATTCCTCGCGTTTCTTTATCGGGCGAATTATCGCCGGTATGTTATTTGAACTCGCGCGAGCCGGGTTCCTTCGGTCGCAACCAAACGCCATTGGGCGCTTCACCCTTGTTCAGTGCCTTCCGAAGAAAGGGCCCGAGGTAAAGCTCATCCTAATATTCAAAGGAGTCGCCGAGAGGTGGCGGGACGTTGGGCACGTCTTCGAGTCGCTGCCCTACGGAGATGCCGAATTCTTCGGAGTTTCGCATAAACCCGAGCATCTCCAGCATTTTTGGTTTTTGCAGCCGTTCGGCAACATTCGCGATGTGTTCGTCAATTGCGGCGGGCACAGCTTCCGCGCCTTGATCCGCCTGAAACAGGGACATGGCAGTATGTATCGCTGACACGATCGCGTTGAACGTGAAGCGATCCTGATGCCACTCCAGCCGGGTTTGTTTTTCCACTTCCATGGCCAAATGGGCGACCAGGTACGAAAGCGCCCTTACGTGATCCGGCCCAAGGATTCGCTGCATCCGCTTGGGTTCGTCGTAACTTTCCCGCAGTCGACGCTCGACAATCTGCGATATCGACTTGCCGGTGCTTGCGCTCTCGGCGTCCAGGTCGGCCCTAAGGTCCGGAGTGATCCGGGTGGAAAATGCTGACGACTTCCCTGCAAATTCGCCTTTGGGTTTCCGCCCTCCGCCAGCGGCGCGCGTGGTCTTCGCCATCAATCTTTCCTTATTTGTCTTAACGAATGCAGCGATATGTAACACACCTGTATTGCACGCGCAATGACGCGGCGTTACCTCATTGGTCATTCAACACCAGCCAATGGAGCCAGTTTCGAAATGAATACCAATACTGAACTTCTCGTTATGTCAGTGCCGGAAGCCGGCGCAAAGCTCGGCCTGAGCCGCAACGGCAGCTATGAAGCCGCCGCTCGTGGCGACATTCCAACTATTCGTATCGGCAAGCTGATCAAGGTGCCGAAGGCGGCCTTCGAACGCATGTTGGCGAGGTCAGGGGAGGCGGCCTGAATGCAGAACGATCTCGAACCCGACATGAAGATCCAGCAGGCCACCGAGTTCCTGGCCGGCCCGTATGAACGGCAGGGCGGACGCGCTGCTGTTCCAGAACTCCGGTCCCGCTTCGGCATCTCGGCCGCAGACGCCATCGAGGCGATCAGGATTGCCCAGGCCATTCGACTGGCGAGGGCTGGCTGATGACCCAGACCACGATCGATAGCGACCTCATCGACAAAGCCCGCTGGTTTTTGACCTACGCAACGTCACAGGGACGGCAGCAAGGCCGCACGCCGTATTTCCTTCTCCTAGACCGGTTTCAACTCGACCACTACGAGGCGGAAACGGTGCTGGCGCGCCTCAAGGCGGAGGGCTTCAGCAAATGAGCTTACAAAATGGAAAGCCGGCCGCGCTGGACACGCGAACCGGCTCCGAAATGTCAACAAGCTTCCCGGCAAGTGATGGTCTGGACAATGCCACATCACGCCGCAATCGGCAAGCAGACAGCGCGCAAACGCGATGGAAGCTGGCGAACCCAAAAGCCGTTTGGGCACAGCAGGCACTCCGCTCGGCAGTCAATCGCGGGCTAGTCATTCAGATGCCTTGCGCACAGTGCGGCGCACTTGTGGCCGAGGCTCATCATAGCGACTACGACAGGCCGCTCGATGTTGATTGGCTCTGCCGGCTGCACCATCGTCGGGAGCATAAGCGCTTGAAATGCGAGGCCAGCTAAATGGCAGCCGCTCCTAAGCAAACCTACTCTCCGGTGCCGACGCGGGCGATCGGTGACAAGACGCTCAACCGCGAAGATTTTCGGGTGCTGATCGCGCTTGCCGCCCACGACCGTTTCGGCGCCAATGGCGTCGGCTGCTATGCCAGCCATCCCCGCCTGGCAACCCTTGTCGGTTGCCATCTCAAAGCCCTGTCGCGGTCGCTGGGCGTGCTCGCCGGCCGCGGCTACATCACCGCCAAACAGCACCCGTTGAACCGCAGGCTCAGGGTCTATTCCATCGTCTATACCGAGTTTGACGCGATCTATCTGAAGGGCGGGATAGGTAGCGGTCCCGTTACCAATGATGACGCTATAGGTAGCGATATCGTTACCCACGACACGCCGACAGGTAACGGTGCCGTTACCGAAATTGCCTCGATAGGTAGCGGCGATTTTGAGAATAGCGAACAGGATCAATCACTTCCTGAGGTAAATATATTAGGTGAAACCTATAATAGATCCCGGGAACCGATTTTAAGATATCCCGTAGAAACGGCGTCATCGACGCAAGCGCCCTTCGAAAAAGTGGCAAGGAACGCAGTGAGCACGGTCAGCGTCGGCGCCATTGCTGGCGATGGCCGAGCGCTCGATGAAGAACGGCGCCGACAAGTCCAGGCTGAAATATTGGTTCGAGTGGCTGGATGGACTTGTCGGCGATCAGGCTACGCTGGACAACAACGATCCGAACTACGGAAGGGCGCGGCGGCTGTTCGAAGAGATCGGGGGCTACCTCGATGCCGCATAGCGTCCAGAAAGTTTCCGGCGAAGAACTTTCCACAGAAGGCGGTGCCCAATGAGCGGCGCCATCGATTCCGCTGCACGTCTGCGCAGGATCCAGGCATGTGTCCGTGAAGGGCGGCCGATCGATCCCGAAGACGCTGTGCCGTTCGGCGAGGCGATCGACGCCTTCTTCGCTGGACACGCCCCTACGCTCGACGCAGCGCTCGGCCTGAAAGCCGCTGGCCCTGGCAAGGCCGACGCGCGCCGCGGCTGGCTCATCAGCGAACGGGACAAGGCGCTGCGGGAACTTGCCCGGCATGTTGCGTCCGATCTCGACGGCGCCGACGCTGAAGGCATCTGGGACATGTTCGAACACCTCGAAGCCTATGCCGGCGGCGAATGGCCAGAGCATCGTACAGCGGCTGTCTGCCCGCACCCGGAAGGCGGCAGGGCGCTAGCTTGGACCATCCTTCGCGGCAACAGCGGCAAAGCGCCGACACGTCGATGGCTGGCTGATTTCTTCGGCTAACGCGCAAATCAGATTTCCGCGTCAGGGCACTTTTCAGGGTTTGGTAGGATGCAGGCAAATCAACGGAGAACCCATATGGACGCCGCGACTCCCGCCGACTTGATCGTCTACAACGACAGCGCCAATCCGGCCGACAGGCTGTCCGCAGTGGCAAAGGCGAAATTCGCCGCGCTGGTAGAGGCCCGCGACGATGCACGCGCGTTGCTGTTGGGGGTGTCGGACAAGCAGCGGAAACTGTTCGAAAAACGCGACGAAGCCGAGACCGAGTTCCGGCGCCTTGAACGTGCCATGGAGCGCGGCGAACTCCAACGCGAGCAGGAGTTGCCCAAGGGCATCATTCGGCGAGGCCCAGACAATCCGCGCCTCGCTGAGGCCAAGGCAAAGTTGGACTTGGCCAGCGAAGAGGTCGACCGGGTGCGCGAACAGTACGAGAAACGCGCCACGGTCTGGCGCGCCCACGCTGCCCTTGTTGACAGGCTTGAGCGCTACCTCAAGGACATTCCTGGCCGGATCGAATTGGCCGAGCCGGTGAAGCCGTCGACGGCAAAGGGCGACAAGCTGCTTGCCGAGATCAAGGCGAGCCGCTCGACCATCTCGAAACTGAAAGCCGACCGTCGCGATATCGAGACTGCTCCGCTGCCATCCAGCGACGCCAAGGCATTTGCCAAGGCATGGGTGGCCGCACAGGCAGCGACAGCCAAGCCGCGCCTCTACGGCATCCTCGACGGTGGCCGTAGCGAGATACAGTTTCCCACGCAATCCATTCAGGTCGAGGCAACTGTAGTGCTCGACTCAGGTGGATTTGGCATGGCGCGCGGCCCCGCCTTTGCGGTTGATGCGGTGGCGCTCCAATGCTGGATGAACCCAGACGCGATGATTGCCGCGCTCGAACGGGACATCAGCCTGATCGCCAACGACGACCGTGCACTCGACGGGGCCACGCGCGCCTACAAGATCAACGAGATCGATGAGCAGTTGCTCGCCACCGAACGCACAGAGGAAGCCCTTGTCGACGCAGCGCTGGCCGAACACCTGCCAGTCGAACGCCGTGCCGATGTTGATCCCCGAGCGGTGCTTGGCCTCGCCGACGATCTGCCCGAGTGCGGGACTGAGTTCAAGAGCATGGTGGCAATCCTTCACCATCATCAAGAGACCGGACGGCTTCGGCTGCCCGGCCTCAACCTATTCGCGCACGTCGTTTCCGGCGGCTGTTGCGCGATAGGCACCGGCGCTGTTCCTTCGGCTGCCGGTGCCGCTCATTCACGAATGGCGCGGTCGCGGACTTCCATCCCGGCGTGCGTCGCGGACGGACGGTCGGATAGGGTTTCCCCGACTTGTCCGTCCGCACCGGCCAGCAACGGCCGGGTCCTTTGGGGCTCAAAACACAGTGAGGGGAATGCGACAGCGTATACCCTCTCCAGGGCCAGCTTCAAAAGTTTCGGTTCCGTTTCCCTTTCGGAGCGGAACCCATGAGCTACAAGACTTTAACGGTCACCGCTGCGGAACTCGGCGATGTGCTTGACCTAACACCCAGGCGCATCCGACAACTCGCCGAGGAAGGCGTTTTCGAACGTGAAGGCCGGGGCAAATACCCGCTTGCCGGATCGGTACAAGCCTACATTACGTCCCAGGAAGCGGACGAATCCGACGAGCTTCGCAAGGAAAAGATCGCGCTCATGCGGGCACAACGGCGCCGCATCGAACTGGACAATCTCGTCCGGGAAAGCACCGCTGCCGATCAGGACTTCCAAGACGTTTTCATCGGGGCAATTTCAATCTGGTGGCACCTGCACGTTCGTCCGATAGCGACCTGGCTGTTCGAGGATCTTCGGCTCAGGGGCGTGAAGGACGACACGCTGATCGCTGGTGATGTCCAGGGCTGGATCGGGCGGCTCCGCTACGATGGCGAGCAGTCGATGCTTTCCGCCGCCGCCAAGGCGAGGAAGAACGGCGTAGCCATCACCGACTATGACACCCTCATCCGAATGATCGGCGCCGAACCATCTGTCGATGACGGCCCGGACGACACGCGCGAAGAGATCACAGCCCGCGCTTTCTGCGAAGCGCTGAAGGACAACCAACCATGACCCAGGAAGAACTAGCCAGAAAGATTAGAAGCCTGAGAGCCGTGCTCTCGCCGGACGATCTGCCGTCTGCTCTTTCGGCACCGCTCAAAGACGCAATTTCACAAGTCTGGCCGGCAATCAGGAAAGCGCAGCGTTCGGGCGATTTCGAGCTCGCCGAGATGTTGGTCCGCCATGCGCTCGACGGCGCCATGCCAATCACAATTGCAATTTTCGAGGCCCGCGTGGCTTCCGCTGCAGGAGACAAGTTCCAATGACCATCCCAAGCCACTTCCCCCAGCACTGGCAAAACGCTCTCGCCAAGGGTGACGCCACCGGCTTCCGCACCAAGGGCGATATGGTGTCGTTCTTCTACAAGGCGCGGTCGGTCACCGCCCTCTATTCTGAAGAGGAACGACACTACCTCTCGCTGGCCGATCGCCATCCCAAGCAGTACCAAGGCGCCTTGAGCCTAGGGCGAGCCGACATGCGAACTGAATACGAGAAGACCGAGGCCGTGAAGCACGCGCCTTTTGTCGGAGCGCCCCAGCCCCCAGCCGCGCCGACGCCGGCCAATCGGCCAAAGGCTGACACTGCCGCCATGTGGGCCGCCGCCATTGAGAAGGTGAATTCGGAATTCAACGGCATTTCGGCCAAGGTCTACGCAAAACGCGACGCAAAGAGAACTGGGAACGCCAATGAGTTCCGACGACCTGGCCGACATGACCGAACTTCACGCCGAGCTTATGCTGCCGGGTGAGACCGGTGGCGGCACCGTGCTCGACGAATATACGGAATTCGCGGACGAAATATTCGCCCTCTGCGACGCCGATGTTGCAAGCCGCACTGCGGCGACAGAGCCGACCCTGGTGAAGCGCTACCTGCACGGTCTGGGCGCGGTCGCAGAATATCACCGCTTGCGCCACAAGAGCTTCCTTGAGGCGCTGAGACGGCTGCAGACCGCCGCTGGCGTAAAGGTCTCTTGAGATGCCGGGCACCGCTGAAGATCCCGTCCGGCTCGGCCCGTTTGAGCGAATCATCTCTGTGCATTGGGGCAACCGCTATTTCGCAATCCAGGTGCGACTGGTCGGCAACTTCCTCGGATACGATCCAATCCCGTGTTCGCCACACGTGCAGACTATCGATCTTAACACCGACGGCCCATGGACCGGCAACGGCCTCAAGACCTACTACGGCGGCTATTACCCGTCCGCCTTTGAGCCAGTCAGCGACGAGGATAAGATCCAGAATGCGCTCATCTACGGTGGCGGCGGCTGGCATGGCATCGCCTGGGGAGGTTACGGCGTCGCCGGCCTGCCCGATTGGCCAACCGGCGGCCAGACCGGATTCGCCAACTGGACCTACGCCAATCCGGCCGATGGTTCTCTCCCGCAATTGCGTGCCGGCTCGGCGCTGGCAACACCTTTCGATATCCCTGTTCCGCTAGAAGGCGGGCCGATCTTCGACGAGGGCCTCGACGTTGCCATGGTGTCAAAAGTCGACACGTTTACGGGTGGCCAGGTCTGCACCGAAATCTTTTTAAATCCTGGCGTGTTCACGCTGTACTCGCTCCGAACCACCGACAGTTCGTCCGAGGTCGAGATGACCTATCCCGCCGATTCCATCACCATCACCTATCACGGCAAAACCTACGAGGCCGTCGCTACCAAGCTGATCAGCACTCAGCGGCTGTGGATACTCTGCGAACGTTCGCCGAGCGGCGACTGATGACCGCCGATCACATCGCCTTCACCGCTGCGAGCATCGTCATTCTGGCGCTGGCTTGGTGGCCGTCCTGACGATGCTTCCGCGTCTTTAGCAAAAGACGAAATTTCTATAAAACCGCCCAATATGAATCTCTGTTAGCTTGTGCTAAATTAGGTAAGGAAAAAATAAAAAAGGGGAGATTAGAACAATGTCTACATCACGTCGTGCACTGCTTTCCATGATGAGTGCAACTTTCGCATACGCTGCCCTTTCTGGCATCGCCTCTGCAAAAGGAGGCGGCGGCAAGGGTGGCAAGGATGGCGCGATGGACACTGGTCCCGGCATAGTTCCAGCCAGCGGAACTAGCGTGAAGCAAGTAAAAACTTTCAAATCTTTCCAGGGCAAGGCATGCAATCGCGACTACAAACGGGTTTGCCCATCAACACCGATCGGTAAATGCGATCTCGTAGGCAGGATCAATCAATTGTCACCTGCCTGTAAGGCCTTCGTGATGGCGCACTGAGAAAAGTCAGACAATACATCTCCGCCTGATGAGGCCGAAGCGCTGGCGGCTGCCATCGTCGCAGCCATCGACCAGATGCAATTGCGCGTAGTGATGAAAGCGCCTTCCCCTCCATGAGCCCCGGCCCATAGAGACCGTTCACCGCTTCCTCGCTTCCAAAGCAGAAGTTCCGAACTACGTGGGTTTGGTAGCCGTGTTAAGTGGCCCGGCACCGTAGCTGGGCTCCGCCAAGTACGCGCCGGGCCTGGCCGGAAGAAACAGTGAGCCCCGGCTCGGTTTGTTTCAGTGGGAAGTATGGTCCAGGAGCCTAATGGTGGGATCGAGGCGTTCAGAGTTGACGCGATCGACACCTTCAGCTGTGATTGCGATCATCCCATCCATTCTAACGATCCAACCTTTCGCCTTCAAATACCAGATATGGAATTCGAGATGTTCTCGCGGACAGTCTGACAAGAGCTCAAGCTCTACATCTCCGATACCAGGATTGCGGACCTCGTGCCGGCGTTTTGTGTAAAGCAGCGAAAGCAGCTTGGATTGGATCTCAGAATCCCGCCCCAAGCCTTTCTTGTTGCTGGCTTCCTCGGTCAACTCGCGACGAAGGCCGGCATGCTCTTTATAGGCCACGTCATATTGCGCCCGCTTGACCGGATCTTTAAGCGTATTATGGGCTTCCACCAATTCGCTGAAGCGGGCTTCATCACCAGTCTGTTGATTGTCTGGATGATAGCGCATCGCAAGATAGCGGAAAACACGCTCCACGGTTTCCGAGTTGGCGTTTGGGCTGATCTCCAGCGTTTCGTACAGGTCTGCGAACATCGAGAAGTCCCCCAGCGCATATACTACGCTATTTCCCCGAGAAAGCATCGCGCCGGTGACGCCCGAAAGCAAGCCCGCTTGAACTCGCGAGCCGACCTTTGGCACCAGCTAGGCAGGCCTTCTGCCGCAGCGGCTCCGTTCCTGCTCTTCGGCCGGCGGTATTTCTTCACCATCTGGACCCTGCCAGCATCGACCGTCAGGCGACCAAGCGCCTGGACGGTTACCCAGGCGCGGCAGCCGGGGGTTAGTAACTTGCCTGGAAGACAAGCCGGATCGCTTTGTTGGGACTGCGATCGGAGGTACTATCGCGGTTGGCGTCTTGCTCTGGATTTGGGTATTTGGCGACATCATTCTCGGGTTGCTGGTCGCACTCTCGCGCGGGAAGAAAGTCACAATCGAGCGGACAGTCGGCTGAAGGGGGAAGTCCATGAAGGTACTTAGTAGCGCATCGATCAAAACCTTCGGCGACACGGCTCCGGGCGAGTTCGTGGCATTTGGCAGAGGATCGAGGAATCTCGGGCTTGTTCTAAAAGAACAGCTTGGTGGGCGGCTCATTGGTATGGTGACCCACGATGAAGAGCCCCACCCTCAAATCGTCTCGGCGGGTCAGAATAATGAGTGCATGTCGTTCGGCAGCGATTGGGCCATCGAGCCCGTACATGGCGATCAATCCTTTCCGACTCTGCACACAACACTGCATAGTCACATTGCCGGGCTGCTTGCTTTGACGAAACAGGGATGGCTGATGAGCTTTGCCACGACGCCGCCCAATCGCGGGCGCTTCCCCATGCAGTGGTGGAGCCTGATCGATCAAAAACTTGTGGACGTGGAATCTGCCGCTCTCTTCAATTCATGGAAGATTTGGGCAAGTCCGGACGATCGAGAGCGCGGGGCGCAAGAACTCTACAGCTATACGGCCAAGGCGCTTCCGCGCGATTGAGCGCCGTCCAGCTCTACATCGCCGCAATCACCGCATCGATGCTCGCCAGCGCGGTCTGACGCTACCGGCAGCGCTACATGTCTTAAGCGGGGGAGCGGCCAGCTGGTCGAGCGTCCAGCCCATTTTGGTAAATGCGCAAGAGTACGTCGCGAGCAGTCTCGGCGCGTTCTCGCGTGCAGCCCATAAGTATTTTTCCGCCCAAGGTTGCGGGCTCGTCGGCAACGTCATCCCATACCATCCAAGCGCCGGCCGGATCGAGAATGCAACTAAATCTATCTGGGCTTTCTTCCATCGATCCCCAATGGATGGGAGCGTTTCATTATTTTAGCAATCACGCAAGTAATGACCGGCGCGACACCACTACCTCTTTTGGTCAAAGTTAATTGCAGTGCAGAGGAAAGCCTAGCGTACTAGTTGAATGGGAATTTATGAAAATGCCCTTCAAGGCTAATGCCTCTTCGGCGCACTGTGCCATGGTAGGGTCGCTGTAAAAAACCAACACGGTGTTGGTTTTGGCCCGTCGCCTCACGGTGGCGGGCTTTTTCCCCTAAGCTAGCGATTTGCGGACTTCCTCCGCGCGCCGCTCCTGCGCTTCACGTAGCATCTCGGCTCTCTCAGATGCCGTTTTGTCGGCGGCGAGCTTCCTCGATTGATCTCCGTCCGGCAACCGCAGAGGTACAGCAAACACGACCCTGCTAACTGACTGCGAGCGACTGTCTTTGCCGCCTTCGGCGCCGAGCCCCCAAACTCTGATAGATCCCTTGCCGCCGACGGATGATTCAGCCGTAACAGCCACATCGAAGTCTACGCGGGCGAACACGCCGTACTCAGGGATCACGGACAGATTGCTGCCCAGAACGACATGTAATGCGGCGTTAACGTTCTTGCCAAGGTCCGTCTCCTGAACCTTCGTTACGCCGGCCAGGATTTGCCGCATTGTCTCAGAGATAAACTCGTCGAGATCCATCGGTTTGCCTCTCTCCCATGTCGGGTCCGTGCGACACGACGTGCCCGATCCTCGCAGTAAAGAGTTGGGACCGCAATTGGCCCCGTGAAGGAGTTCCCTAGCGGCAACCGGCCGAACATTGAGGGAACAAACCGCCAATTTCGTGTTGCAGTGATGTTGCAATGACAACAAGGTACAGGACGGGACATGCCCGGAATACAAGGGTTTGCGCGTTACAGAGCGGGAAAACCCATGCAACACGGTTCGGTCGCGGCCTTGTGCGCTAACTTCCTGATTTGCTTGAGCAATCGTTTGGCTGGGGAACCTGGATTCGAACCAGGACTAACGGAGTCAGAGTCCGTGGGTCTACCGTTAACCTATTCCCCAGCAGGCGCTGTCGCGCTGGTGGGCCGCCGAAGCAGCCGCGCGTGCCTTGTAGCCGCCGCCGGAAAATAGTCAAGCCTAAGCTGCGTTTCAATCACAGCGTTTCATAGGGGCAATTACGCCCGGGTGGCGCGCCGCACCCAATGATCCTCAGCTCTCTGTCCGGCTGTATTGCGAATGCTCGAAGAACAGCACCACGCCGAGCGCGATCAGCAGCGGGATGATCAGGTAGAACAGCCGGAACACCAGAAGTGCCGCCAGCACGCCGACCGGGTCCATATCAGACAGTCCGGCGAGGAACACGACCTCGAACACGCCGAGCCCGCCCGGCGCGTGCGAGATCTGCGCAACCGAGAACGACACCAGGAACACGCCGAGGATGACGAAATAGCCGGGATTGCCGGCAACGGGCAGGGCAAAGAAGATGATCGCCGCCGCCGCCAGAAGCTCGATCGGGCCGATCAGCAATTGCCGCGCCACGATCGGCAGCGCCGGATAGTGCAACTGGAAGCCGGCGATTTTCAGCGGCTTCAGATGCAGCCAGCTGCCGAAGATGTAGGCGCCGACCAGGATCAGCAAAGCGATGCCGGCGGCGATCGCCAGCCCGTGGTGCGGGGCGCCGGAAAAGCGGTCGATGATCGCAGGCTCGAACACCAGCACCAGGCCGCCGACCAGAATGCTGGAGAGCACGAAGGTGATCCAGCAGATCGCCACCAGAATGCCGACATCCTGGCCGGTCAGGCCCCTGGTGCCGTAGGCGCGGTAGCGGATCACGGCGCCCGAAAACACCGAGCCGCCGATATTGTGCGACAGCGCGTAGGTGGTGAAGGAGCAGAAGGTGACGAACAGCCACGACACTCGTCTGCCGATATGCAAGAGCGCGATGTGGTCATAGCCGGCGAGCGAGGCATAGGCGACCACCGAGCTCAGTGCCGCCAGCACCCAGCCGCGCGTCGGGATGGCTGATATGCCGTCCCAGACGTCGTCGATCGAGATGCCGCGCAACTCATGCCACAGCAACAACAGCGACCCGATGACCGCCGCGACACCGATGACCGGCCACAGATAGCGCTTCCAATTCGTGGCCCCCCAATTCATGGAGTTGTCGTCATGTGTTGCTGCCCATCGCCCAGGCGGGCGTTAAAACGTCCGCGATTCACCAATTCCCCCTCATTTCAGAAATGCCTCATTGAAGCCGGCTATTCAACCGGCAAGGGTGAGCAGCCGGTTCGCCAACGGCGAATTCGTCGTGCCAGTGGCAAGATGAAAAGGCTAGCGAACGCCGGGACGCTGCAAAGCAGCGGGGACGTGGCAGGACGCAGCCGGCAAAATTTGGCCCCTTGCTCTTGGTGATCCGGTCCGGCGCTGCTACTCTGGCGGCAACTTAAAATTTTTAAGCGCCTGCTGCGTCCGGTTTTCCGGTTCGCGCGGCGCCGGAAGGAACTGAAGTGGAAGACCACGACACCGGCGCTGGCGCGCCGGAAGTGGGCGTGTCCAGGGCTTCGCCGCCGTCAGGCGGGCCAAGCCCATCCGCCGGGCGGCCCCGCCAGGCGGGGCCTCAGTCCGGTAACGGACAGGCCGGCGAAGCCCAGCATCAGCGAGGCAAGGCGAGAAAGCGGCGCAAGCGCCGGCGTGGGCGCAAGGTTTTTGCGCGCGACGACAGCCCTCTCGCAACGGCCGAAGCGGTTAGTGCGCCGGCCTCAGTCGGCCCGGCCGCTCCAGCGCCGGTGCCTTTGCCCTCGGCGCCACAATCCCGACCGGAACAGCCCATGCATCGTCCGCCGATGCAGGAACTGCCGGTGTTTGCCGCGCTCGATCTCGGCACCAACAATTGCCGGCTTTTGGTCGCGGTGCCGCAGCGCCATGGCCAGTTCCGCGTCATCGACGCCTTCTCGCGCATCGTCAGGCTGGGCGAGGGGCTGACGGCGAATGGGCACCTGAGCCAGGCGGCGATGGACCGCGCCGTCGAGGCGCTGAAGATCTGCGGCGACAAATTGCGCAACCGCAAGATCAGGAAAGCCCGGCTGATCGCCACCGAGGCCTGCCGCACCGCCGACAATGGCGTCGAATTCCTGCAGCGCGTCGAACGAGAGGCGGGGTTGAAGTTGGAAATCATCGACCGCCAGACCGAGGCGCGGCTTGCTGTATCCGGCTGCGGCTCGCTGGTCGAGCGCGACACGCAAGGCGTGGTGCTGTTCGACATTGGCGGCGGCTCGTCCGAAATCGCGCTGATCGACCTCACCGGCCAGCGCTCGCCGCGGCTTGCCAACCACATCGTGTCGTGGACGTCGCTTCCGGTCGGCGTTGTCTCGCTGGCCGAGCGTTTTGGCGGCCGCACGGTGACGCGCGAGATCTTTGCCGCCATGGTCGACGACGTCGCGGTGCGGCTAAAATCCTTTGATGGCCGCGACCGGTTGAGCCACGTGCTGACCAGCCCGAAATTCCATCTGCTGGGCACATCCGGCACGGTGACGACGCTGGCCGGCGTCCATCTCGACCTCGAACGCTACGACCGGCGCCGCGTCGACGGGCTGTGGATGGACCGCGACAGCGTCGACCGCATGGTCGAAAAACTGGTCGGCTGGGATTTCCAGCAGCGCTGCGCCAACCCGTGCATCGGCGCCGACCGTGCCGATCTTGTGCTGGCCGGCTGTGCTATACTCGAAGCCATCCGCGCGGTATGGCCGTCGGAGCGCCTGCGCGTCGCCGACCGGGGCTTACGCGAAGGGATTTTGAGCGAGCTGATGGCCGATGACGGCGTCTGGCGCAACAGTGGGCGGGGCCGAGCATGATCCGCATTGCTTTGGTGAACGGTCGACCCCCACTCCGTCGAGCTTCGCTCGACACCTCTCCCCCGATCGACGGGGTAGAGGAAGGGCGCGAACTTATGCAGACCAGCGCCTTTCCTCTCCCTCCGGAGGGGGGAGAGGTGGCGCCGCGAAGCGGCGACGGAGTGGGGGAAGCCCTTCGCGAAACGCGAAGCCGCCGAAAAACGGCGGCAACTCGGCGAGTGCAAAAACTCAAACAAGAAAATAAGTCATGACAAAGAAGCCGGAAAAGCCGGGCTCCGCCAGTATTCGTGTCCTCAAAACGCGGATCAAGAAGAAGTCGGGCCTGAAAGAATCGTCGCGCCGCTGGCTGCAGCGCCACATCAATGATCCCTATGTCCAGCGCTCCAAGGCCGACGGCTATCGCTCGCGCGCGGCCTACAAGCTGATCGAGATCGATGACAAGCATCATCTGCTGAAACCCGGCATGAAGGTCATCGATCTCGGTGCGGCCCCCGGCGGCTGGTGCCAGGTGGCGGCCGCGAGGACGAAATCGACGGCTGATAATCCACATGTCATCGGCATCGACTATCTCGAAATGGATGCGGTACCGGGTGCGCCGGTGCTGCTGATGGATTTCCTCGACCCGGAAGCGCCGCAAAAGCTCGCCGAGGCGCTGGGCGGCGACCCTGATATCGTGTTGTCCGACATGGCCGCGCCGACGACGGGTCATAAGCGAACCGACCACATCCGCACCATGCATTTGTGTGAGGTGGCCGCCGATTTCGCGCTGTCGGTGCTGAAGCCGGGCGGGCACTTTTTGGCCAAGACGTTTCAAGGCGGCGCCGAAAACGAGCTGCTGTCGATGCTCAAGAAGAACTTCCGCTCGGTGCACCACGTCAAGCCGCCGGCGTCGCGGGATGAGTCGGTGGAACTGTATTTGCTGGCGAAGGATTTTAAGGGCAGAGACGGCACGGCGTGAAAGACGCTTCGTAGCGTTCCGTCCCTCTGTCCTGCCGGACATCTCCCCGCAAGGGAGGAGATTGGCAGGTGCGACCGCCTCGTCATTCCTTCAACCTTGCAAGATTGGCGAAAGCCGCGGTGACATCCGATCTCCCCCTTTGCGGGGGAGATGGCCGGCAGGCCAGAGGGGGGTGTAAAGGATTGCCGACGTCAATGATTTTCGTCACGCCGACCGCCTACTTCCCAGCCGTGCTCACCGGCCCCAGTGTCTTCGGCGTCGTCATCCGGCCATGACCCGACACGGCGTTGCCGGCATCCGGCGCCAGCCGCATGAACGATACCGACGCCGCCGCTGACACGGCCGCCACGATAAAGAAGGCGATGTGGAAATCGCCGAGCGCCAGCGGTCCGCCATGGATCGAGGTCGAGACTTCCAGGATGCCGCCGGCCAGCGCCACGCCGAGCGCGATCGACAACTGCTGGAACACCGCCGTGATCGGCGTTGCCTTGCTGGTGTCTTCGGCCGACACCTCGGCATAGGAGAGCGCGTTGACGCCGGTGAAGAACATCGAGCGGATGAAGCCGCCGACCAGCAATATGGCCAGCATCAGCGCGTAAGGCGTCTCGGGCGTGAACAGGCCGTAGATGGCGATCGATGCGGCCGCGATCAGCGAGCCCCAGATCAGCACCCGGCGGAAGCCGGCGAGCCGGAAGATCAGCGCAGTGACGAACTTCATGCCAATGGCGCCGATGGCCGAGACGAAGGTGATCATGCCCGACTGGAACGGCGTCAGCCCGAAGCCGATCTGGAACATCAGGGGCAACAGGAACGGCACCGCGCCGATACCGATGCGAAACAGCGAGCCGCCGAGCACCGAGGAGCGGAACACCTGGTTGCGGAACAGTTCCAGCGCCAACAGGGGATTCTTGGCGCGCCGCGCATGCAGCAGATAGAGCACGCCGGAAATCAGCCCGACCGCCACGGTGATGAGGCCGGTCGCCGGCGGCAGATAGGGCAGGCTGACCACCGACAGGCCGAAGACGACGCCGGAGGCCGCCAGCCCGCTCAGCACGAAACCGACGAAATCGAGCGGCGGCGTCTCCATCGAGTCGGTTTGCGGCAGGAAGCGCGTCGCCAGCCAGATGCCGATCAGGCCGATCGGCACGTTGATCAGAAAGATCCAGTGCCAGGTGAAATAGGTGGTGATGAAGCCGCCTATCGGTGGTCCCACAAGCGGGCCGACCAGCGCCGGCACCGTCAGCCACGACATGGCGGCAACCAGCTCGCTCTTCGGCGTCGCGCGCACCAGCACCAGGCGGCCGACCGGCGTCATCATGGCGCCGCCTATGCCTTGCAGGAAGCGCGAGACGACGAAGGCCAGCAGTGAATTGGAGATGGCGCAGCAGACCGAGCCGACGATGAACACGCCGATCGCGGCGCGAAAAATGGTCTTGGCGCCAAACCGGTCGGCCATCCAGCCGCTGATCGGAATGAAGATGGCCAGCGACACCAGATAGGCGGTCAGCGCCAGCTTGAGCGCGATCGGGCTGGTGTGGATGTCGATGGCGATCGCCGGCAGCGATGTCGCAATGACGGTCGAATCCATGTTTTCCATGAACAAGGCGACCGCCAGAATGAGAGGAATGATGCGGTTCAACGAACGCGTCCGAACTGGCCAAAAATTGCGTGCCGACCAATCCAGGCAATGAAAAGGCGGGGCAAGCGATACGAACCGGCGGTTATCACGCCTCAGGCGCGATGTCGCATTAATTTGCTGTCACTTTTGTGCGACCGCGCGCGGACAAGAGGCGTTGCTGCGTTTCTGCACAAAGGATGAAACTGGCGAAAATCGACCCTCTCCTGGGCAGGTCCGCCGAATAGGAGATGACCGGCTTTTCATCGGCGCCGCGACGTGTTACCAGCCAGCGCCAATCCTGAAAGGGAAGAAACGAGTCGGCGCTGTCCATTTCGGTCCAGCGCTTTTTTGTATTCTCCCGGCGCTTTTCGTATCCGAGGACTGGCCATGGCAAAAATCATCGAAACGTCCACCGGCGCGCTGGCGCTGACCTTTGACGACGTGCTGTTGCAGCCCGGTCATTCCGAGGTCATGCCCGGTGAGACCGACATCCGCACCCGCATCGCCACCGACATCGACCTCAATGTGCCGATCCTGTCGGCCGCCATGGACACCGTCACCGAGGCGCGGCTCGCCATCGCCATGGCGCAGGCCGGCGGCATCGGCGTCATCCACCGCAATTTCTCGCCGGCCGAACAGGCCGAGCAGGTGCGTCAGGTCAAGAAGTTCGAATCGGGCATGGTCATCAATCCGGTCACCATCGGCCCCGACGCCACGCTCGCCGACGCGCTGGCGCTGATGCGCACCTATTCCATCTCGGGCATTCCGGTGGTCGAGAATGGCGGCACCGGCGGCCAGAAGATCGGCCGCCTCGTCGGCATCCTGACCAACCGCGACGTGCGCTTCGCCTCCGATCCGGGGCAGAAAGTCTACGAATTGATGACCCGTGAGAACCTGATCACGGTCAAGGAGAATGTCGACCAGGACGAGGCCAAGCGGCTGCTGCACCAGCACCGCATCGAAAAGCTCGTCGTCGTGGACAAGTCCGGCAATTGCGTCGGCCTGATCACCGTCAAGGACATCGAGAAGTCGCAGCTCAACCCGCACGCCACCAAGGATGCGCAGGGGCGCCTGCGGGCGGCGGCCGCCACCAGCGTCGGCGATGACGGCTTCGAGCGCGCCGAGCGGTTGATCGATGCCGGTGTCGACCTCCTGGTCATCGACACCGCGCATGGCCATTCGCAGCGCGTGCTCGATGCGGTGACGCGGGCCAAGAAGCTTTCCAATTCCGTCCGCATCCTGGCCGGCAACGTCGCCACCGCCGAAGGCACGCAGGCGCTGATCGACGCCGGCGCCGATGCCGTCAAGGTCGGCATCGGCCCGGGCTCGATCTGCACCACGCGCATCGTCGCCGGCGTCGGCGTGCCGCAGCTTTCGGCGATCATGTCGGCGGTCGAGACGGCGCATAGATCCGGCGTGTCGGTCATCGCCGACGGCGGCATCAAATATTCGGGCGATCTGGCCAAGGCGCTTGCCGCCGGCGCCAGTGCGGCCATGATCGGCTCGCTGCTCGCCGGGACCGATGAAAGCCCGGGCGAGGTCTATCTGCACCAGGGCCGCTCCTTCAAGGCCTATCGCGGCATGGGCTCTGTCGGCGCAATGGCGCGCGGCTCGGCCGATCGCTACTTCCAGGCCGAGGTTCGCGACACGCTGAAACTGGTCCCGGAAGGCATTGAAGGGCAGGTGCCCTACAAGGGACCTGTGTCTGGCGTGCTGCACCAGCTTGCGGGCGGGCTAAAAGCCGCTATGGGTTATGTCGGTGGCCGCGACCTTGCCGATTTTCGCGAACGCGCCACCTTTGTGCGCATATCCAACGCCGGACTTCGTGAAAGCCACGCCCATGACGTCACGATTACCCGCGAAAGCCCGAACTATCCTGGCGGAGCCTGACCGGCAGCCAGAGCGGTACATGCTCTGGCGCCACCAGGCGACGATCGTGCTGCGGCTGGCGCGCCATGCCGGCGCGCTGTGCTTTGCCGCCGCGGCGGTTTTCATCATCATGACGCTGCTGGAATTCTTCTATTTCCGCCGGCTGAGCGGTGGCCTGCCGTCGCTCGACGTGCGCCTTGGCGGGTTCACGCCCGACGAGGGCATGGCCTGGCTGACGGCACTCGGCCGACGCGGCAGCGAGATCATCCTGGTCTGGCACTATTTGACTTTCGATCTTCTCTTCCCGGCGCTGCTGTCGCTCACCATGGTCAGCCTGATCCTGGCAACCGGGCGGCGGCTGAAGAATTTTCGTGCCATGCCGGTGCAGCTTCAGGCGCTGTTCGCGCTGGTCATCGTGCTGCCCTACACATGCGCCGACTACGCCCAGAACATTGCGGTGGCGCGGCTCTTGTCCGATGCGCTGTCGGCCAACCCGGATTCTCTGTCTTTCGCCTCGTCGCTGATCGTCACCAAATTCGCGCTGCTGGCGATCCCCGTCATCGTCATCGCGTTTTTGATCCTTGCCGCCCAGCGGCGTCCACAGGCATGAACGACAGAGCAGGGGCAACGCCATGAGCCAGACCGCGATTTTCTGGCCGATGCTGGCGCAGGTGTTGCTCGTCTATATCGTCTATGTCGTGATGGGCCGGCGCCGCTACGGCGCGGTCAAATCGGGCGAGGCCAAGGTCGGTCAATACAAGGTGCGCACGACCGAGCCCGGGTCGAGCGTCACGGTTGCCAACAATCTCATCAACCAGTTCGAACTGCCGGTGCTGTTTTATGTGCTGTGTCTGGCGCTGCACGCGACCAATGGCGTCAATTATCTGACCCTGGCCTTGATGTGGATTTTCGTGATTTCCCGCTATGGCCACGCCTGGGTCCACCTCACCAGCAACAACCTGCGGTTTCGCAGCCGCGCCTTCTACGTCGGCGCGATCATTCTCTTGCTGGCATGGATATGGTTCGCGCTGCACCTGCTCGGAGCGGTGTAGGGCAGTTGTTTACCCTCCCCCTTGTGGGGAGGGTCGCTCCGCGCAGCGGAGCGGGGTGGGGGTCTACAAATCGAACACCGCGATCTTGCGCTTGTCGAACTTGATGCCGATTTCGCCGCGCACCAGCTTCAGTGCGGCTTCGCCGAACACCGTACGCCGCCATCCCTGCAGCGCCGGCACGTCTGCGGCTTCGCCTTCGGCGGCAATGCGGTCGATGTCATCGCTGGACGCAAGCACTTTCGAGGCGACGCCTTCCTTCTCGGCGACGATCCGCAACAGCACTTTCAGCAGCTCGGAGGCGGCATTGGAGCCCTCGGGCGGCTGAAAGCTCTTGGGCAGCTTCGGCATCTCTTCGCGGGGCAAAGCGAGCGCCGTGTTGACCGCGCCAAGCAATGCGGTAGCCGTCGACGAACGCTCCCAGCCTTTCGGCGTCGTGCGCAGCTTGCCCAACGCTGCCGCATCGCGCGGCGCCTGCTGGGCGACCTCGTATATGGCGTCGTCCTTGAGCACCCGGCCGCGCGGCACGTCACGCTCGCGCGCCTCGCGTTCGCGCCATGCCGCCACCGTCTGCACGATCGCCAGCTCCTGCGGCTTGCGCAGCCGCATCTTCAGCCGCTTCCAGGCGTCTTCGGGGTGCGGATCGTAGGTCTCGCGCGAAGTCAGCACCTCCATTTCCTCGTTCAGCCAATGGGCGCGGTTTTCCCGCTCCAGTTCGGCGCTGAGGTGCTTGTAGACGTCGATCAGATGGGTGACGTCGGCCAGCGCATAATCGAGCTGCTTGTCCGACAGTGGCCGGTGGCGCCAGTCGGTGAAACGCGAGGATTTGTCGAGCCGTGCGCCGGTGATGCGCTGCACCAGCTGATCGTAGGAGACGCTGTCGCCGAAGCCGCACACCATGGCCGCGACCTGGGTGTCGAACACCGGATGCGGCACCAGATCGCCGAGATGGACGATGATTTCAATGTCCTGGCGCGCGGCATGGAAAACCTTGACCACCGCTTCATTGGCCATCAGCCGGAAGAATGGGGCGAGGTTGATGTCGGGCGCCAGCGGGTCGATCAGCGCGGTGACGCCTGGCGCCGCCATCTGGATCAGGCACAGAATCGGCCAGAATGTCGTTTCGCGGATGAATTCGGTGTCGACGGTGACGAAATCCGACTTTTCAAAAGCGGCGAGAACGGACTCGAGCTCATTTTGGGTGGTGATGACGTGCATCAAATCGCTTTTTAGTAACGGGTAAGGTTCTCTTTCAATTTCAGCCATGGGCGCTTTCGTCAAGCCGCCCTTCGGTCAAGTATCAGCCGATCCGTCGGAATCGCCATTTCTGCGCGCCAGCCGCGCGAAGACGGTTGATGTGCGCAGCAGCGCCGTGAAGCGGCTGCGCTTGCCCGCCGGCACGCTGCCGCGCACCTGCATGCGGTAGAGAATGACGGCGATGAGGGTGGCGTAGACGACTGCGCTGAAGACAAACAGGGCGCCCGGTCCGAAATGTTGCATCACTGCGGACGCCGCGAAGGGGCCACCAATGGCGCCGAAGGAATAGAACAGCATCAAGGCGGCATTGATCAGCACGAACTCGCCCTTGTCGGCGCGGTCGTTGGAATGCGCCGCCGACAGCGAATAGAGCGGCATGGCGAAGCTGCCGAAGATGAAGACGATGATCAAATTGAGGGTCGGATCGGCGCCGGCGACGAAGACCAGCGCCAGCGCCGCGAACATGGCGCCGCATGTCGTGGCCAGAAGCACCGCGCGCCGATCCCAGCGGTCGGAGAGGTAGCCCAGCGGATACTGGATGAGGGCGCCGCCGAAGATGCCGACGCTGACGAAGGTGACGACATCGGCGACCGACATGCCGATCTGTTCGGCATAGACCGGCGACAGCGTGCGGAAGGCGCTGTTGGTGACGCCGACGCAGATGCAGCCGAAGCAGCCGAGCGGCGAAATCCGCCAGACGCGGGCGAGATCGAGCTTGACGTCTTCCGGTGGCGTCGGGTTGGAGCGGTCGCCGAGCGACACCGGAACCAGCGACAGCGTGATCATCATCGACATGATGGCGAAGATGGCAAAGCCGCCCGGGCCGAAGATCGGGATCAGGAACTGTGCGCCGGTCACCGAGCCGATATCGACCATGCGGTAGATGGCCAGCACGCGCGCACGATCCTTGTTTTCGACGCCGGAGTTCAGCCAGGCTTCCATCACGGTGAACAGGCCGGCAAAGCAGAAACCGCCGGCAAAGCGCACCGCGCACCACATCACCGGATCGATCACCAGCACCAGGAGCAGCGTACTGGCCGCGGCGATGGCGGCCAGTGCTGAAAACGTCCGGACATGGCCGACTGCCTTGAGGATACGGGTGACGGCCAGGCACCCCAACAGGAAGCCGGCGAAATAGAATGTGCCCATCAGGCCGATGTCGGAGGCGGAAAACCCCTCCTGCGCCCCGCGCAGCGCGATCAGCGTGCCCTGCAGCCCGTTGCCGCCAAGCAGGATGCCGGCGGCGATGAGGAGCGGGATCAGCGGGCGGATGGAGGACATGCGGAACCGTTGCTTAGAGCATGATCCCGAAAAGTGGGAACCGGTTTTCGGAAAAAGATCATGCTTCGACAAAGAGCTGGATGAGTGTGACGATTCGACGAAACGTCATACTCGTCTAGGTGGCTCCACAGTTCTGAACCATCGGTGTGGCCAATGCCAGTGGCTTATCCCGCCGCCAACAGGTGTGTGGCTTCAAGTGCGGCCGTTCAAGCTCCGTCGGCCCTCGCCAAAGCTTCGCTCGCCGGCGCAGGCTTGCCCCGGGCAGCCCTTCGGCCAAGCGAGCCGGCGGTCAGCAGGCTGAGCATGATGAACGGGATGCCGATACCGAAGGCCGAGCGGATGCCCCAATGGTCGGAGACGAAACCGAGCAGCGGCGGGCCGAGCAGGAAGGCGACGAAGGAAATCTGCGACAGCGCCGCGACATTGATCGTCGCGGAGCGGTCCGTCCGCTGGGCTGCCGCCGAGATCGCCAGCGGAAAGAGCACGCTGCTGCCGATGCCAAGTAGCGCAAAGCCCAGCATCGATACGAGCGGGGCAGGCGAGAAGAAGACGAGCAGCACGCCCACCGCCATCGTCGCCAGCAGCACCCGCGCCACGACGCTCGGCGAGTGGCGGTCGACAAAGGAGTCGGCAAAGAAGCGCGTGCTCGCTTGCGAGAATGCAAACAGCGCCACTGTGAAGCCGGCGACGAAAGGGCCCGCATCGAACACGGTGCGCATGTAGATTGCCGACCAGTCGATGCTGGCGCCTTCCATCAGCATCGCCGACAGTGTCACCGCGACGAGGACGAGGATCGGCAGCGTCGGCCGCGCCAGCGTTGGCGCCGTCTCGTCATTGCCGGCGAAGCGGCTCGGCGCCGGTTCGTAACCGCCGAGAAACAGCGCGATTCCTGTCGCCACCATCGGTACGACAATCGCCAGGTGCAGTTGCGGCGAAATGCCGAGATGCGCAAGCGCGGCGCCGAACAGGCCGGCGCCGAAAAAGCCAATACTCCAGAACGAATGCGCCCGGTTCATGATCCGGCGCTTGAGCAGGAATTCGGTTCTGTCGGCCTCGACATTGAGAATGATCTCGACGCTGCCGATCATCAGGCCGACCGGAAACAGCATCAGGAACAGCGCAAGCGGCCCAGGCGCATGCACGGCAATGGCAAAGACAACCGACAAGAGCGGCACCAGCCCGAGCAGCGCGCGGCGGAAGCCGACGCGCTCCAGGATCGGCGCCGCCAGCGTCAGCGCGGTCAAGGTGCCGATCGGCGTCCCGATCAGGCTGAGCCCGAGCGTGCCGTCTCCTATGCCCATGGCATGCTTGATGTCGGGCAGCCGCGGGAAGATTTGGCCCATGGCGAACGAATAGATCGCAAAGCCGGCGTAGACCCGGTGTTGCGGAGCGAGGCGGAGGCCAAAGGTCATGACGATGCTTTCGGGGAAGAGAGCCGGAGATTGTCGTTGATATCCCCTTATCTTGCACAAACATGTAAATCGTGCAAGAACGTGCACAAAGAAAACAGGATCATGCAATGCTGACCGATGAGCGGCATCAAATCATTCGCGATCGCCTGGCCGTCGAGGGAAGGGTGCTGGCCGGCGAGCTGGCAGGCCGCTTCGGCGTTTCGGAAGACACGGTTCGCCGCGACCTCAGGGAGTTGGCCAAGGCCGGGCAGTGCCGCCGCGTCTATGGCGGCGCGGTCGCGGCCGCACCCTTCGCGGCCACGCCGGTCGGCCTGCGCGCCGGCCATGCGGTCGAAGAAAAGACGCGGCTGGCCCGCGCGACCGTGGCACTGCTTTCGCGCGGACAGACCCTGTTCATCGACAGCGGCTCGACCAATGCCGCGATCGCCAGGGCCGTCCCGCGCGACCTCGATCTGACCGTCGCCACCAACTCGCTCGAAATTGCCACTGTCCTGTCAAACCACGCTTTGGTCGAGCTGATTGTGCTTGGGGGACGGTTCGACCGCCACCTCGGCGCCTGCGTCGGCGCCGACACGCTTGCCGCCGTCGCGCAACTTGGCGCGGACCTGTTTGTTCTCGGATCCTGCGGTCTCGATGCGTCGCGCGGCGTCACGGCCTTCGATTCGGCTGAGGCCGAGGTAAAGCGGGCCATGGCCAAGAACAGCGCAGGCATCGTCATCGCTGTAACCAACGACAAGCTGGCCACAGCCGCACCCTACCGGGTTGCCAGGCCAGAGGCGATCCGCCACCTCGTGGTCGAAAAGACCGCGCCGGCCGCGATCCTCGCCGACTTCGAACGCCAGGGCGCTGAAATCCACTTCGCTTGAACAATGGGCCTGCGCCGGATCACCCGACTTGCCTTGACAAATCGGGCCTCCCATGCGCTTTTCGCGCAAATTTTGGACCGGGCTTTGATGCTTCGGCCCGCAACCAGAACACCCCGGAATTTTGACATGACAATGCATCGTTACCGCAGCCATACCTGTGCCCAGTTGAGAAAGAGCGATGTCGGCTCGACCGTTCGCCTATCGGGCTGGGTGCATCGCGTGCGCGACCATGGCGGCCTGCTGTTCATCGATCTGCGCGACCATTACGGCCTGACCCAGATCGTCGCCGATCCGGATTCGCCCGCCTTCAAGGTGGCCGAGACGCTGCGTGGCGAATGGGTGATCCGCGTCGACGGCGAGGTCAAGGCGCGCCTGCCCGACACCACCAACGCCAACCTGCCGACCGGCGAGATCGAGATCTTTGCCCGCGAGATCGAGGTGCTGTCGGCAGCCAAGGAATTGCCGCTGCCGGTGTTCGGCGAGCCCGACTATCCCGAAGACATCCGCCTGAAGTATCGCTTCCTCGACCTGCGCCGCGAGACGCTGCACAGGAACATCGTGGCGCGCACGAAAATCATCGCCGAGATGCGCAAGCGCATGACCGATGTCGGCTTCACCGAATTCTCGACGCCGATCCTGACGGCCTCGTCGCCGGAAGGCGCGCGCGACTTCCTGGTGCCGTCGCGGATCCATCCCGGCACCTTCTACGCGCTGCCGCAGGCGCCGCAGCAGTACAAGCAGCTGATCATGGTTTCGGGCTTCGACCGCTATTTCCAGATCGCGCCCTGCTTCCGCGACGAGGACCCGCGCGCCGACCGCCTGCCCGGCGAATTCTACCAGCTCGACCTCGAGATGAGCTTCGTCGAGCAGGACGACGTGCTGTCGACCATGGAACCGGTGATGCGGGGCGTCTTCGAGACTTTCGCCAACGGCAAGCCGGTGACGCAGACATTCCAGCGCATCCCGTACGATGTCGCGATGCGCAAATACGGCTCCGACAAGCCGGACCTGCGCAACCCGATCGAGATGCAGGCCGTCTCCGACCATTTCCGCGATTCCGGCTTCAAGGTCTTCGCCAACATCCTGGCCAACGATCCGAAGGCCGAAGTGTGGGGCATTCCGGCCAAGACCGGCGGCAGCCGCGCCTTCTGCGACCGCATGAACTCGTGGGCGCAGGGCGAGGGCCAGCCGGGACTGGGTTACATCTTCTGGCGCAAGGAAGGCGACAAGCTTGAAGGCGCCGGTCCGCTGGCCAAGAACATCGGCGAGGAGCGCACCGAGGCGATCCGTCAGCAGCTTGGCCTTGCCGATGGCGACGCCGCCTTCTTTGTCGCCGGCGATCCGAAGAAGTTCGTCACCTTCGCAGGCGCCGCACGCACGCGCGCCGGCGAGGAGCTGAACCTTGTCGACCGCGAGCGTTTTGAACTGTGCTGGATTATCGACTTCCCCTTCTATGAATGGGACGAGGAGGCGAAAGCGATCGATTTTGCCCACAACCCGTTCTCGATGCCGCAAGGTGGTATGGAAGCTCTGACGACCAAGGATCCGCTGGAAATCAAGGCCTTCCAGTACGACATGGTTTGCAACGGCTTCGAGATCGCCTCGGGCGGCATCCGCAACCATCTGCCCGAAACCATGGTCAAGGCATTCGAGATACGCGGCCTCGACCGCCAGACCGTCGAGGAGCGTTTTGGCGGCCTCTATCGCGCCTTCCAGTATGGCGCGCCGCCGCATGGCGGCATGGCGGCCGGCGTCGACCGCGTGGTCATGCTGCTGGTCGGCGCCAAGAACCTGCGAGAGATCACCATGTTCCCGATGAACCAGCAGGCCTACGATTTGTTGATGAACGCGCCCTCGGAGGCGTCGCCGCAGCAGTTGCGTGATCTGTCGCTGCGTGTCGCGGCAGTGAAGAAGGACTGACGGCAGCGTTGCAACTGCCCTTTCTCCCCGTCTCTATTCGGGGAGAAATGTCCGGCAGGACAATGAGGGGCAGCACGCATGCAGGCGATTGGCGAACGGCCTTAGCAGTTGGCGCCTTCTGACAATCGGTTCAGCATCGAACTACAATTTGCAGGCGTTGGCGCCGCCCCTCATCTGCCTGCCGGCACCTTCTCCCCGTATAGTGACGGGGAGAAGGGAGCTAACTTCGATCAGTCTTCGTTGGCCTTGACGTGGACGCCCAGCGTCTTGGTCAGGTCGGCCGGGTTGGACATGGCGCCGGCCATGATCAGCGCGAACGGCACCGCTGCCGGCGGCTCGGCCGAAATCTCGAGGCTCTTCGGATCGTCGAGGTACTTGCTCACCGCAGCCGTCACTTCGGCGGTCAGTTCGGGATTGTTGAGCTGCGCCATGCCGAACGGCACGATCGCCTTGGCCTGGTTGGCGATGTCCTTGCCCGACATGCCCTGCTGCTTGCCGACATATTCAAGCACCTTGCCGGTCAGCGAATCGTCGTCGAAGCGGATCGATGCGCTGTTGAAGGAAAGCTGCTGCAACAGGCCGAGCAGCGCCATGCCTTGTGCCGAATTGTCGGCGCCTTCGGGCTGCGCCGCCATCTTCTTCTGCATCTCCTGCAGCGACTTGACGAAGTCGACCGTGTAGCCGCCGAGGCCGAAGGTCATGCCGAGCGTGCCGGCATTCTCGACCGAGATGTCGTATTTCGACAGGTCCATCTTGCCGTCGCTCGGCTGCCAGGTGCCGCCGATTTCGATATTGCCCGAGATGTTCTGGTAGCCGAGGGCCTCGATGGCTTCCTTGGATTTCGCATCGTCGACCAGGGTCAGGTCGGCGTTGAACTTTTCCGTGGTGGCGGAAAACTCCATCGCCTTGCCGTCGGCCGGCGGCGTGATCTGGACAGCAAGCCCATCCACCGAGAAGGCGGTCTTGTCGGCAACCTTGACCGTCAGGTTTTCGAGTTCGGCCGACTTGTAGATCATCATCGAGCCGAGCGGGCCTGTAGCGCCCTCAGCCGGGATGTTGGCGTCGTGGATGACGAAGGGGGTGAGGTTGAGCGTGACGCCGTCCTTGCTATGCTCGAAGGCCGAAGTCGTGATGGTAGCGACATCGAAGCCGCCATTGGCTTCGGTCACGCCCTCGAGCTTGACGTCGCCGATCGGCAGCGCCTCCTTTTCGGCCGCCGGTTTGACCGACACGCCCTGCAGCACCATGCTGGAATTGTCGCCGGTAACGCCGGTCCAGGTGATATCGACGCCCTGGACGGCAAGTGCGGCCTTCAGTCGGTCGGCAACTGCCGTGTCTTGCGCAAAGGCGGCATTCAGCGGCAGCGTCAGCAAAAAGGTCGAAAAAGCAAGTTTCTTGAGTGTCGAACGTTGGATTGTCATCGCGAGTTCCCTGAGAGAGTCCTGAAAAAGTGTTTTCTCAATTCTACGCCATCACCATTCCGTGACGAACTGGACGGGAAAAAGGCGCCTTCCCGCAGATTTGTCGAAAATCACGGCGAAAGGCAAATCGGAGCGGGAGCCTTCGCCTGATGCGGTGAATATGTCATGAAGGTCGGGCTCCCCTGCGTACCGTCTCCTGCCTTAGAGAGGGCGTGTAACAGATTGATGTTGGTTGGCAACAGCACTGCTACCGTTGCTGTTGCACAGGGACGGCAAGGGGGAACATGAAGTCCGTCACATCCATTGTCGGACCTTGAGCCGCCCTCGTAAGCTCAAAGGCTGCAAAGTGCGGATTTCCGCAGCCCCGCCTTGCCGCGAATCACCCGCTCGG
The DNA here is from genome assembly GCF_040318795.1 of Mesorhizobium sp. M1004. Classification (NCBI taxonomy): domain Bacteria; kingdom Pseudomonadati; phylum Pseudomonadota; class Alphaproteobacteria; order Hyphomicrobiales; family Phyllobacteriaceae; genus Mesorhizobium; species Mesorhizobium sp. M1004. The sequence goes on along the minus strand of NZ_JAMYNB010000006.1, from coordinate 2,283 downwards.
CTAGTCCAGCCGCATGGGAAAAAGGATTTTGCCGCCTGAAAATGGCGGCGGTGACCACATCGAACCGGTCGATCTGAAGAAGGCGCTGGAAGAGCGCTATCTCGCCTATGCGCTCTCGACCATCATGCACCGGGCGCTGCCTGACGTGCGCGACGGGCTGAAGCCTGTGCATCGCCGCATCATGCATGCCATGCGGCTGCTCAGGCTCAACCCCGACCAGGGCTTTGCCAAATGCGCCCGCATTGTCGGCGACGTGATGGGCAAGTTCCATCCGCACGGCGACCAGTCGATCTACGATGCGCTGGTGCGCCTGGCGCAGGATTTCTCCATGCGCTATCCCCTCGTCGACGGGCAGGGCAATTTCGGCAATATCGACGGCGATAACGCCGCCGCCATGCGCTATACCGAGGCGCGCATGACCGAGGTGGCGAGCGATTTGCTTGCCGGCATCACCGAGGACGCCGTCGATTTCCGGCCAACCTACAATGAAGAGGACGAGGAGCCCGTAGTGCTTCCCGGCGCCTTCCCGAATCTGCTCGCCAACGGTTCCTCCGGCATTGCGGTCGGCATGGCTACCTCCATCCCGCCGCACAATGCCGCCGAGCTTTGCGACGCAGCGCTGCAGTTGATCGAGCAGCCGGACGCGCCGGTGACAAAGCTGATGGAGTTCGTCCAGGGGCCGGATTTCCCGACCGGCGGCATCATCGTAGACAGCCGCGCATCCATCCTGGAGGCCTATGAGACCGGCCGCGGCGGTTTTCGCGTGCGCGCCAAATGGGGCCAGGAGGATCAGGGCAGGGGCACCTGGAGCATCGTCGTCACTGAAATCCCCTACGGCATCCAGAAGGCCAGGCTGATCGAGAAGATCGCCGAGCTTTTGATCGCGCGCAAATTGCCGCTGCTCGAGGATGTCAGGGATGAAAGCGCCGAGGACGTCCGCATTGTGCTCGTACCGAAGAGCCGTTCGGTCGATCCCGGCATTCTGATGGAATCGCTGTTCAAGCTGACCGAGCTCGAAAGCCGCTTTCCCCTCAACATGAACGTTTTGTCGCGGGGCAAGGTGCCTAACGTCCTGTCGCTGAAGGGCGTGCTGAAGGAGTGGCTCGACCATCGGCGCGATGTGCTGATCCGCCGCTCGAAGCATCGGCTTGGCGAGATCGAGAAGCGGCTGGAAATCCTTGCCGGCTACCTGATCGCCTATCTCAACATCGACGAGGTCATCAGGATCATCCGCGAGGAGGATGAGCCCAAGCAGGTGATGATGGCCCGTTGGTCGCTCACCGACACCCAGGCCGAAGCCATCCTCAACATGCGGCTGCGGGCCCTGCGCAAGCTGGAAGAGTTCGAGATCCGCAAGGAGTTCGACGGTCTCACCACCGAGAAGAAGCAGATCGAGGCATTGCTCGCATCCGACGCCAAGCAATGGTCGACGATCAAATGGGAAGTCACGCAGGTTCGCGACAAGTTCGGCCCCGAGACCGAACTCGGCAAGCGCCGCACCCAGTTCGCCGACGCGCCGGAGCATGATCTGACCGACATTGCGCACGCCATGATCGAGCGCGAGCCGGTCACCGTGGTGGTCTCGGAAAAGGGCTGGCTGCGGGCGATGAAAGGCCATCTGGCCGACCATTCCACGCTCACCTTCAAGGAAGGCGACAGCCTCAAGCTCGCCTTCCATGCCCAGACCACCGACAAGATCCTGGTCTTCACCACCGGCGGAAAATTCTACACCATCGGCGCCGACCGGCTGCCGGGCGGCCGCGGCCATGGCGAACCGATCCGCATCATCGTCGACATGGACAACGACCAGGACATCGTCACCGCCTTCGTCCACGACCCGAAGCGCAAGCTGCTGCTCGTCTCCTACGATGCCAATGGTTTCGTCGTGCCGGAGGAGGAGGTCGTCGCCAACACCCGAAAGGGCAAGCAGGTGATGAACGTCAAGGCGCCCGACGAGGCCAAGGCCTGCGTCCCGGTGTCAGGCGATCATCTCGCAATTGTCGGCGAGAACCGCAAGATGCTGGTGTTTGCGCTCTCCGAAATTCCCGAGATGGGCCGCGGCAAGGGCGTTCGCCTGCAGAAATACAAGGATGGCGGTCTGCTCGACCTGAAACCCTTCACGCTGGCGAGCGGCCTGTCCTGGCAGGATTCCGCCGACCGCACCTTCGTCAGGTCGCGCGAGGAGCTGGCGGAATGGATCGGCGCGAGAGCGTCGGCCGGTCGCATGGTGCCGAAGGGATTCCCGCGGACGGGGAAATTTGGTTGAAGCTGCTGATCTCCCCC